>CABXOW010000038.1 GCA_902513955.1 uncultured Pelagibacteraceae bacterium | reverse complement strand
CTTTTTTATTTATGTTATCATACGAGTAGAAAGTAGAGTTAAAACCTAATCTAGTTCCGATAGCTAAAATAACATCTGCTTCTTTAATAAGTCTTGATGCAACTGGATTTCCACGAGGACCCATTTGACCAGCATTTAATTTATGATTAAATGGAATAGCATCACCATGGCCTGCAGCTGTTACTATTGGTACATTTAATAATTCAGCAAGTTTAATAACTTCTTTATATTTGGCCGCATATTTTATCCCTCCACCAGCAATGATTACAAATTGCTTTGCTTGATCTATAATTTTAGCTGCTTTTTTTATTTTATCATTTTTACCCTTAAGATTACTTTCGCTAGCATATGAAGGCTTTTTTGTATTTATATTATAATTATTTGTAGCTGCTAAAATATTTCTAGGCAAATTAATACAAACGGGTCCTCTCCTAGGTTTCATTGCTAGGCTAAAAGCATCACTAATTACGTTTGGTATAATTTTTGAATTTTTAACTGTCCAAGTTTTTTTTGTAATAGGTGTAAATAAAGATTGTTGGTCAAGACCTTGAAATGCATCCTCCATTTTATCTTTTGTTGAATAAGATCCAGCGATAGCAACAACTGGTGAAAAAGCAGCTTTTGCTTGAGCGACACCTGTTACTAAATTAGTAGCGCCAGGACCATTTTGCCCAGCTATGATAACACCAGGTTTATTAGATGCCCTCGCGTAACCGTCAGCCATATGCGTACCAGTTCTTTCATCTCTTACACCAATAAATTTGATTTTTTTTTCATGATAAAGAGCATCAAACATTTCCATTGTAGCTGAACCAATAAGACCAAAGACATGTTCAACTTTTTCTTTTTTTAAAGATTGAACGGCAGCCTGGCCACCAGATATTTTTTTACGTGATTTGATCACGAAACTTTTTTTGATTTCAGTATCTATATCATCTTGGAAGTGAGGCATAACTTTTTCAGTAAAAAGTTTAATACTTTTCATACAGTCTTCATGTTTTACTCCAGGAAAGTTTGACCAAACTTGCAAGTTTTGTAAGTTAAGCTCAGATTTCAATTCATGAATTTTATCAATTACGTATTCAGGAGTTCCAAATAGCATATTTCTATTATGTAAAAATTCATAATTTAGTAAATCTAATTTACCTTTTGTTTCAGGAAGCTCTTCACCTGGATCCATATGATTTCCTAAACCTCGCCAATGACATACCCATCTCATATAATTTACCATATGCTCTCCAGCTTTTTCTTTAGCTTCTTCCATAGTGTCAGCAACAAACATATCTCTTACAAGTGAAATTCCTTCACCCATAGGTACATTTCTTTTTTCGGCTTCAGATTTTGAATTTTTGAAAGCTTCGAATTTAATTTTTAATGCTTTAACTGTTGGTATCCACATAATGATGTTTAAACCTTGTTGTGCAGCCCATTCGATAGACCTAATACCATCCACAACTTGATGAATTGGTGGATAAGGTTTTTGATATGGCTGAGGTAGAACACTAATTTTTTTCATTACATTAGTTTTCATATCCATAAATTCTTCACTTGGTTTACTCATATCATGTTGCCACACATAGTCAGGTGAAGGATATGTGTAAAATTCACCTTTATGGTCAAAAAATTTTTCTTTCCACGCTTTTTTTAAAATAGTTAAAGTTTCTTCAAATAGTCTAAAGTTTTTAGCCTGATCTTTCATATCAGCTTCAATATTTAGGTTAACGGCTTCTCTTCCATAAATTCCTCTACCAATACCAACTTCAACTCTACCTTTTGATAATTGATCTAAAAGAGCTACATCTTCAGCCATTTGTATAGGGTTATGAAAAGTAATTACATTGCAAGCTTGACCAATTCTAATTTGATTAGTTCTTGCAGCAGCATCAGTGCCCATCATTAAAGGGTTAGTGCAAGACTCCATTCCCTCATGATTAAAATGATGTTCTGTGAACCAAATTGAATTCCACTTATTCTGATCACAATATTTTGTGATCTCTCTAGTTTCGTCTAATAGTTCGTGATAGGGCTTGTGAGTCCAATTAGTGGTATTACAAAAATATCCAAATTTCATGTTTCCTCCTTTAAATTTTTTAATTTAAAAAAAGACGACCGATCCCGCTTTCGCATTGGATTTAACGATGAGTTATGTATCGCTTTATAAAGAAATATTATTACTCTTATCTTTGATATTCAATAAATTTTTTGACATTTATCTTAAAGGTTTTTCAGTTGCGATAGATTGTTCCTGAACTTTTTCACGTATAAATATATATATTCCACCACCAACTATTAAACACATTCCAATCATAGTATTTATTTTAGGTACTTCATTAAAAAAAATCCAACCACTAAGAGTTGAC
>CABXOW010000037.1 GCA_902513955.1 uncultured Pelagibacteraceae bacterium | reverse complement strand
ATTCTCTCTTGTGTTGTAGTTACTATTATTCCTGGAGGCGGTCTTTTACTAAATTTTTTTTTAAAGTGACTTCCAATCATTGTTCTTCCAATGATTATGGTTGCGATAATTAGGAAGAATATAATTACTATACTTGTGATTTTTGTAGATGTTTTCATTTCTAATTCTTTCCATACTCAGCCCAAGAGCCATCGTATATTGTGGGCATATATTTAGCATTTATTAGAGAATAAGCTAGCGCCAATACACTCGCAGTAACTCCCGAACCACATGAAAATACTACATTTTTACCATGGTCAAGTTTAATTGAATCAAATTTTTTTAAGATTTTATCTTTGCTAATAAATGTATGATCTTCATTAATTAGTTCTGAAAAGGGCAAGCAAAAAGAATTTTGTATTGATCCACTTCTTAAACCTTTTCTTGGTTCAGCAACTTTGCCTTCAAATCTATCTCTGCTTCTTGCGTCAACAACATCAAAATCATTTATATTAATATTCTTATCTATCTGTTTTTTATTTTTAACAAGTTCTATATTTTCTTTGCAAGAATAATTAGAAGTTTTAGTGATCACATTTTCATTATTTGTAATTTTATTTTCTTTTTTCCATTTTTTTAATCCTCCGTCTAGTACATGAACCAGTTTTGGGTCATGACCAAAATAAATTAAATTATACCAACATCTACAAGAGCTGATAACATCAGAGTTGTCATAAACTACTATTCGATCACTATTTTCTATACCCATTTTACTAATTATTTTTTTCCAAGATTTAATGTCGATCAACATATGTGGTAAGTCTGTATCTAACTTTGAATTTTTATCTAAATCAAAAAAAATTGCATTTAGTATATGCTCTTTACTATACTCTTCAAAACCATTTCTTTTTGTTTGCGGCATATGCCATGAACAATCAATAATTTTTACTTTATCAATATTATTTTCTAACCAGTTCGTATCTACTAAAGACATTTTATCTTTTTTCTAAATATTTTTGATGATATTCCTCAGCTGGACAATAATTTTTAGTTAAAGAAATTTTTGTTACAACTTTCCCTGACAATTTAATATTTTCTTTTTCAATCAATTTTTCAGCAATATTTTTTTGTTGATCATTTAAATAAAATATTTCACTTCTGTATTGGGTTCCAAAATCAGGCCCTTGAGAATTTAAAGTAGTTGGATCATGAATTTCAAAAAAGTATTCAATAACTTTTTCATAAGATATAACTTTAGGGTCAAAATCTAATTTAACTACTTCTGCATGATTTGTTGTGCCTGAACATACTTCTTTATAATTAGTCTTAGAATTATTGCCTCCACAATAGCCAACCTCAGTTTTAATAACTCCATCAAGTTTACTAAACTTAATTTCTGGTCCCCAAAAACATCCCAATCCTAAAATTGCTATTTCCATTGATAATTAACTTAATTAATTTAAAGTTAATCACATGTTATCAAAAAATCAATTAGGCTTTTTTTACATGTTCATTTCAGTATGTGCATTTTCCTTAATGGATGTGATAGTCAAATGGTCAGATGCTTACCCAATCGGACAGGTTTTATTTTTTAGGGGTTTTTGTGGAATAATTCCTATACTATTTCTTATTCCAAAAGATAGATTTATTAATTTTTATAAAACCAGTAGACCTTTTTTGCACTTTAAAAGGTGCTTAGCTGGATTAATAGCTCTAATATCAATATTTATTGCTTTAAGGAATTTACCTTTGGCAACAGTAGTAAGTATTTCATTTGCCGCACCTATATTTACAACAATCTTTTCAATTTTTTTATTAAATGAAAAAGTAGGCTTCTACAGGTGGTTAGCGGTTTTGGTTGGCTTTGTAGGAATTATTATTATTTCAGAACCAGGATTTAGTTCATTAAATTTTTATTATATTTATCCAATAGTTTTTTGTTTAGGCTTATCATATGTCGCAATTGCTATCAGAAAACTATCTTCTACGGAACCAGTTTGGCTAATAAGTTTTTTCTTTTCATTTTCAATAATGCTTTTAAGTTTTTTTACTTTTTATCAAAGTTGGATTATGCCAAGCTTTAAAGATTTATTTTTATTATCTATGATAGGAATATTGGGAGGACTCGCAAACTTATGGTTATCCCAATCTTATAAATTATCTGAAGTAAGCTTAGTATCACCACTTAAATACCTTGCTTTAATTTTTGCAATAATTTTTGGCTATTTAATTTGGGATGAAATACCTACTGTAAAAACTTTAATGGGAGCTTCACTAGTAATTTTTTCTTCATTTATAATATTTAAAAGAGAAATAACTTTAAAGAAACGTGTATCAGTTGCTAGACATGAGTAAAACACCAGCATATTGGAATACAGCAAAAAGATATTTATCAAAAAAGGATAAAGTTATGGCTTCTTTAATCAAAAAATATAAATCGCCCTCTGAAACTGTTTTAACTTCCAGAAAAGATGTTTTTTTTTCTTTATGTAAGAGTATTATTGGACAACAAATTAGTGTTGCAGCAGCGAATTCAGTTTTTTTGAAGTTTAAAAAAAAATGTAAAAATAAAATTAATGCAAAAACAATCAAT
>CABXOW010000036.1 GCA_902513955.1 uncultured Pelagibacteraceae bacterium | reverse complement strand
TTTTTTTCTTAACTGATCTAAAGTTGTATCTTTGCCAACTTCAAAATTTTGAACGAATTCTATTCCCCCATCTTTTAAAAGCCTTGTTCTTCTCTCAACTACATCCTTTTCTAATTTAAAATTTGGAATGCCATAGATTAATAAACCACCAGCTCTATCATATCTGTCGTAAACTGTAATTTTGTAACCATTTTTTCTTAGTTGTTCTGCTGCAGTTAATCCTGCTGGTCCAGCGCCAATTATTCCAACACTTTGGTTTTTTTCATTTAAAACATTAATAGGTTTTACCCAACCTTGTTCCCATGCGTTATCAGTGATATATTTTTCCATTGAACCGATGGTTACAGTTCCATGACCTGATTGTTCAATTACACAGTTACCTTCACATAATCTGTCTTGTGGACAAATTCTTCCACACACTTCTGGCATGTTATTGGTGCTTTGAGATAGCTCATAAGCCTCTTTTAACCTTCCCTCTGCAGTCAATTTAAGCCAATCAGGAATGTTATTACTTAAAGGACAATGTATTTGGCAAAATGGAACTCCACACTGAGAACATCTGCTAGATTGTTCTTTTGCTTTATCACCAATAAATTCATCATATATTTCATTGAAGTCTTTTTTTCTTACTTCTGTCCCTCTTTTAGATGGAGTTTGTTGACCTATCTTTACAAATTTAAGCATTTTATCAGTCATAAAATAAATAAGTTAAGGCAAATTATACCTTGTTTTTATTAATTAAAGCTTAAAATAGGTCAGCTATTATGACCTTTAAAAACACTATAAGATAGGAAATTAAAGGATTTCTAATTATTGCATAACTAATATGCTTAAATCGAATTGTTTTAAATGGATTTTTTTTAAGCTAGTTAGATAAAATGTTTCAAAACATTATAGAAGTTTTAATACTTTCGGCTATTCAAGGTATTTCTGAATTCTTACCAATAAGCTCATCAGCACATCTCATATTGATTTCAAGTTTATATGAATTCAAATCTAGTTCTTTATTAATAGATATTAGTCTCCACTTGGGATCATTATTTGCTATTATTTATTATTTCAGAGAAGATTTATTAAATGTTAAGGATAATAAAAGACTATTGAGTCTTATTATAGTTGGGTCAATTCCATTAATCATTGTTGGATATGTTTTATATTCTACGGGTATTATTTATAATTTACGAAATATAAAAGTTATTGCATGGACAACTTTAATTTTTGGAATTATTTTATATATAGCGGATAAAAATAGTTTTGATAAAAAAATTTCTTCAAATTTAAATATTAAATCAATTCTTTTTATAAGTTTATTTCAAATTCTTTCATTAGTACCAGGAGTTAGTAGAGCAGGTATAACAATTACAGCTGCAAGGATTTTAAGATTTAATAGATTAGATTCTGGAAAAATATCATTTTTACTTTCAATCCCTGCTTTGGCTGGAGCTAGTTTTTTAGGATTAAAAGATATGTTTACTCAATCAATTAGTTTTAATTATTTGGTAATGATTGCAATATCTGCATCATTTATTTTTTCTTTTGTAACGGTAAAATTTTTTTTAATTTATATTAATAAATTCTCCATGAATGCCTTCGTAATTTATAGAATTATAATAGCATTAATTTTATTTGCTTTAATTTATTAAGAATATTTTTTTTTAACCAAAGGTAATAGTTGAGATAACAAAACACCACATAGAATAAAAAAGCATCCAAGCAAATTATTAATATCTAAAATTTGATTTAAGATATACCAGGCTGCAATAGTTGCAAACACACCTTCTAAAGAAAAGATTATTGCTGCGGGAGCAGGGGTTATATTTTTTTGAGCATATATTTGTAAAACAAATGCAAAACCTCCTGATAAAATACCAGCATATAAAATAGAATTTATTTCTTTCATAATATCAATATAAATAAACTCCTCATAAATAGTTCCTATTACAAAAGATAAAAAAGCTACGATTAGAGTTTGTAAAGCACCTAGTGTTAAAGGAAGATCATATTTTTTGACAATTATTCCAGTAAAGATTATGTGAGTGCTCCAAAATAAAGCACCAAGAATAACCAAACTGTCTCCAAGTCTTACTATTGCATCGTAAAAGTTTGTTAATAAATATCCTCCAATTAAACATAAAACTACAGAAGGCCAAACACTCCAATGAATTGATGTTCTTTTAAAAATAAAAATAATGATTGGAACCATTGGAACATAAAAAATTGTAAAAAATGCTGCATTTGCAACATCTGTATAAAGGAGTGCCACTTGTTGCAAAGCTGAACCTAAAAACAAAGATAAACCAATCAAAAATGAGAGAGTAATAAAGGTTTTAACGTCTGATCTAAACTCTGATTTAAATTTTTTTAATTCAAATAACAAAACAAGTGGTGTGATTGCTAAGAACCCTATAAAAAATCTTACCGCATTAAATGTGAATGGACCTATGTTATCCATGCCCGTATCTTGAGCAATAAACGTTGTACCCCAGATAAAAGTACACAATAAAGCACTTAATAATGATGTAGTTTTTGACATGACTTATATTAAACAGCTAGTTTATAGGCAAAATTTTTGCCTAAATTTTCTTTTAAATCATTATTAAATCTTGCAGCCTCAGCTCCATCAATAATTCTATGATCATAAGATAAAGATATTGGCAACATTATTCTTGTTTGAAATTTTCCATTAATGAATATTTGTTTTTTATGAGATTTACCTACTCCTAAGATTGCAACTTCTGGATAATTTATAATTGGAGTAAAAAATGATCCTCCTATTCCACCTAAACTTGTAATAGTCATAGAACCTCCAAATAATTCTTTTTTATCAATTTTAAGATTTTGACATAGTTCACTTACTTCTTTTAATTCTTTGCTAAGAAGTGAAATTTTTTTGTTATTAGCATTTCTAATTTTAGGAACCATTAAACCATTAGGTGTATCAACAGCAATTCCAATGTGGAAATATTTTTTTAATGTCATTTTTCCTGTTTCAATTTCATCAATAGAAGAATTAAAACTCGGGAATTTTTTTAAAGATGCC
>CABXOW010000035.1 GCA_902513955.1 uncultured Pelagibacteraceae bacterium | reverse complement strand
ATCTCAAAAACTTATCTCTTCAAGATTATGATGAACAACTAAATAACTATATTAGAAACAATTTAAAGATAAAAGATTTTAAAATTAACTTTAAAGAGGTCGGTGCAATACCTTTATTTAATATAGAAAATATTAAAAAGCATAACCAAATTAATATTGGAACCGCAGGTGGTATGACCAGATTAAGTACGGGGTATACGTTTCTTAATATTCAAGAACATTCTAAATATATAAGAAAAAATTTAGATAATATTCAAAATACTAATTTGTTTACACTGAATAAAAAATATCAATTTTTAGATAATATCTTTCTTAAAGTATTAAAAAAAAATCCAAAAGATATGGGTCAAATTTTTCTTAAAATGTTTGGTTGCACTCCTAAAGTTGTAATCAATTTTTTATCTAACAAAAGTAATGTACTGGAAGATCTTTTAATTGTTTCTAAAATGCCAAAATTAAAATTTTTAAGACAGCTTTTTTAATATGATAAATAAAATAAAAAAAATAAACTTAAATCATTCTTTTATTTTTTTTTTATTTTGCAACATTTTTTCTTTAATAATTTTTAAAGCTAAAAATTTTTCAATTTCTCCTATAATTTGTTTATTCCTTATTTTAATTATTGGAGTATCTCATGGATCTCTTGATCATATTAAAGGTAAAAGGCTTTTAAAAATTTTTGATATCAAAAAAATTTTGTTTTTTTATATGGCATATATATTGCTTGCCATTTTTATAATCATTATCTGGGTATTGATACCAGCAATATCTCTATTTCTTTTTTTAATCGTAGCCTCATATCATTTTGGTAAAGAGGATACTCAATTTTTAATAAAAAAAGACACTATAACAAATCAATTTTTATACTTTTTTAAAGGATCTCTAATCATTCTGGCTCCTATGTTTTTTCACTTCGACGAAACAGTAATAATATATAAATTTTTATTAATTGAGGAAGAAACCTTTTATATAATCTTAGATTACATAGAAACTAATAAGATCCTTTTAATTGGAATTGTTTTAAGCACTTTATCAAGTGTTTTGCTATTTATAAAAGAATTTGAAATTAAAAAATTTGTTATTTTTTTGGATTTTTTTTCAATTATTATATTAAATTATTATCTTTCGCCGTTAGTAGCATTTACATTTTATTTTTGTTTCTTACATTCTGTCAGACATAGTATTTCTTTGATATATGAAATAGATAATTTCGATTTTAATAGTGGTTTAAGTAAATTTTTTAAAAAAGCACTACCCCTTACAATTCTTACAGCTATTCTGTGCTTAATAAGTTTATTTTTTTTAAAAAATATTTATGATTTAAACAGTTCTATTCTAAAAGTAATATTTATAGGTTTGGCGTCTTTGACCTTTCCACATATATTGCTTGAATATTTATTAGAAAAATATGAAAAATAAAGAAATTAACATTTTGCTTTCAGCTCCTCGTGGTTTTTGTGCTGGTGTTGAAAGAGCTATAGAAATTGTAGAAAAATCAATTCAAAAATATGGTGCACCAGTTTATGTGCGGCACGAAATAGTTCACAATAAATTTGTTGTTGATGATTTAAGAAAAAAAGGGGCTGTTTTTGTTGAAGAGCTTGAAGAAATAAAAGATAAATCAAGACCAGTTATTTTTTCGGCCCATGGAGTACCAAAAAAAATACCAGAGGATGCTAAAAATTATAACATGACTTATGTGGACGCAACATGTCCGTTGGTTTCTAAAGTACATAGAGAAGCTGAAAATTTAAATAAAACTGGGTACCATATAATTTTAATTGGTCATAAAAATCACCCTGAAGTTATAGGTACTATGGGTCAATTACCTGAAGGATCAATTGATCTTATACAAAATGAAGAAGAAGCAAAAAATTATAATAATAAAAATGATAAAAAAATTGCATTTGTTACCCAGACAACTCTATCCGTGGACGACACAAAAGATATTATTAAAATTTTGAAAAGTAGGTTTGAGAATATACGAGAACCTCAAAAAGAAGATATTTGTTACGCTACAACCAATAGACAAATGGCTGTTAAAAATATAGCTAAAAATTGTGATATGTTTTTTGTAATAGGTAGTAGAAATTCTTCAAACTCAGTTAGACTTGTGGAAGTTGCCAAAAAATCTGGCTGTGAAAATTCGATGTTAATCCATTCAGAAAGTGAAATACCTTATGATAAAATTGAAAACTCAAATACAATTGGTATTTCATCAGGAGCTTCGGCCCCTGAAATATTAGTGGATAATTTTATCAACGATTTAAAAAATAGATTTACTATTAAGATAGATGAAGTAGAAATAATTAAAGAAGAAGTAGTATTTAAAATCCCAAAAAAATTAAATTAAATGGCTGTTTATACAAAGATCAACAAGAAAGAAATTAATTCAATCAATGATCAGTTTGATATGGAAAGAATTACTCATTTCAAAGGTATTAAAAAAGGAATTGAAAATACAAACTATTTATTAAAAACGAAAAAAAATAAGTTTATTTTAACAATTTTTGAAAAAAGAGTTTCAAACAAAGAAATACCTTTCTTTATGAAACTAATGGAAATACTGAAAAACTCTAATATTAAATGTCCAAAACCGTTAAAAAGTAAAAATGGTACACACTTAATAAAATTGAGAAATAAAAAAGCATGCATCGTTTCCTTTATAAAAGGAAAAGATAAAATTAAATTGAATTTAAATAATTGTTATGAAGTAGGCAAAGTAATTGCAAATATCCATGAAATTACTAAAAAAACTAAAATATCAAGAAAAAATTCAATGGGTATAAAGGAGTTAGGACCATTATTAAAAAGTATAAAATTTAAATCAAAAAAATTTTCTAACTTGCAAAAATTTTTAACAAATAATTTAAAAGAAATTAAAAAAAATTGGCCCTCAAAACTTCCTCAAGGAATAATACATGGTGATTTGTTTATAGATAATATTTTTTTTAATAAAAATAAATTGTCTGGAGTAATTGACTTTTATTTTGCTGCAAATGATATCTTTATGTATGAAATTGCTATTTGTATAAATGCCTTATGTTTTG
>CABXOW010000034.1 GCA_902513955.1 uncultured Pelagibacteraceae bacterium | reverse complement strand
CAAGATTAGCAATTACAATTTTTTTTTTAAACCTTCCTATTAGAAGGTTAAAAAGAGCAGTATTTCATATGTGTGGCATATATAACATTGTTTATAGAAGATATTTTGCAGTACCATTTGTTAGTGAAACAAAAAGGAAAAAATTTTTAGATGATGTTAAAAAAACTGCTAATAACGTTTAAAGTTCTAATTATTACATCATCATTATTATCAGCATCAATTGCAGAAATTCTAAAACCTAATAGTGATATTAGACCATCTGAAGTAGTCAAGATTCAGCTTAATGCGCTTAAAAAAAATGATCTAGAATTCAAAGATAGCGGTATAGAGCAAACCTGGAATTTTGCTCATCCAAACAATAAAAAAGTAACTGGTCCTTTACCCAATTTTAAAAGGATGATAAAGGGAGATTCCTACCAAATGATGTTAGATCACCTCAGTCATACTATTACAGAGCTTGGAAGTAGTGACAAATGGGCTCAATTTGAAGTGATAATTTTAGACAAAAATAAAATTTATCATAAGTTCAATTGGCAGGTCGAAAAGTACACTCTTGATGGGATCTTGAAGGATTGTTGGCTGACTACAATGGTGTCAAATCCAATCTCACTTGGCAGTTCAATTTAATTATCCACATATACAATTTTGTTTCGTTATTTCAAAAAATTTAGTAGGAATCGCGAATGAAAACAAAAACTAAAGTTGTAGTAGTTGGTGGCGGAGTAGTAGGGGTTAGTGCCCTTTATCATTTAGCAAAAAAAGGTTGGTCAGATGTTGTTCTAGTAGAACGAAAAGAATTAACTTCAGGATCGACATGGCATGCCGCAGGGTTGTTACCATTATTTAATATGAGTTATTCGGTAGGACAACTTCATAAATATGCTGTGGATCTTTATAAAAAATTAGAGAAAGAAACTGGAAAAAATGTTGGCTTTAGTGTTGTATCAAATATTCGTTTAGCAAGTACCAAGGATAGAATGGATGAATACCATCAATACGCAGGTGTTGCTCAAACTATTGGTGTTGATGTAAAATTTTTAACACCTGATCAAGTAAAAGAAATTTGGCCTTTATGTCATACTGATGATTTAGTCGGTGCTATCCAACACCCAGAAGATGGTTATATTCAGCCTGCTGATTTAACTCAAGCAATGGCAACTGGCGCAAGAAATATGGGTGCAGAAATTTATAGAAACACAAGTGTACTTTCTATGAAACAAACTAAAGATGGTTGGATTGTTGAAACAGACAAAGGATCAATAGAGTGTGAGCACGTTATTTCTTGTTCAGGAAATTTTGCAAGACAAACTGGAAAAATGGTTGGATTAGATATCCCAGTTATTCCAGTTGAACATCAATACATTGTAACAGAACCACATCCTGAAATTCAAAAAAGAAAAAAAGATGGCTTACCAGAAATGGGAGTGCTGAGAGATAGTGATAACAGATGGTATATGAGAGAAGAAGCTGGTGGATTAATTTTAGGACCATATGAAGATGGTGCACCTGCTTGTTATGTAAATGGACCGTCAAAAGATTCTGAGTACGAATTGTTTCAAGAAGATTTAGATAGATTAGCACCACACATTGAAGGTGCTATACACCGTGTTCCTGCATTTGGAGAAGTTGGAGTTAAAAAAGTTTATAACGGAGCAATTTGTTATACACCAGATGGTAATCCAATAGTTGGACCTGCATGGGGATTAAAAAACTTTTGGATTAATGAAGGACATAGTTTTGGAATTACTGCAGCAGGTGGAGCAGGATGGCAATTAGCTGAATGGATAATTGATGGTGAACCAACAATTGATATGCTTGGTGTTGAACCTAGACGTTATGGTGATTACGCAACTAAATCTTATTTAAAAGCTAAAAACGAAGAGGCTTATAGCCATGTATTTATCACTCATTATCCTGATGAAGAAAGACCAGCTGCGAGACCATTAAAAACATCACCTTGCTATGAAAGAATGAGAGATTTAGGCGCAGTATTTGGGCAAAAATTTGGTTGGGAGAGACCTAATTTTTTTGCAACAGATGGCATGGAGCAAAAAGATGACTGGTCTTTTAGAAGATCAAAATGGTTTGATGCTATTAAGAAAGAATGTCAAAACGTAAAAGATAACGTTGGTCTTTTAGATATGACAGCATTTGCAAAATGTAGAATAAAAGGTCCAAAAGCTGAAGAATTTTTAGATCATTTAGTTGCAAACAAACTTCCAAAAAAAATTGGAAGAATTGGTTTGTGTCATGCACTAAATACTAAAGGTGGCGTTCACTCAGAATTTACAATTATGAGAGAGGCTGAAGATAGCTTTTATTTAGTTTCAGCTGGGGCAAACTTACGATTAGATCATGACTGGATTAAAAAATGGATGCCAAATGAAGGAGTTATATTTGAAGATCTAACAAATAGTACGGGTGTACTTGTTGTTGCTGGTCCTAAATCAAGAGAATTACTACAAAAAGTATCTACCGATGATTTTTCAAATGAAAATTTTAAATGGTTAACAGCTCAAGAAGTAAATATTGGATACGCACCAGTTAATGCTATGAGAGTTAACTTTGTAGGTGAATTAGGCTGGGAGCTTCATCACCCAATTGAATACCAAAATCATATTTTTGATAAATTAATGAAAGCTGGAAAAGATTTAAATATTAAACCTTTTGGAATAAGAGCTATGAATAGCTTAAGATTAGAAAAATCATATAAGCTTGTAGGTACAGAGCTTTCAATTGAATATTCACCTTATGAGTCTGGTTTAGATAGATTTATACATCCTAACAAAGGAAGTTTCATAGGATTAGAAGCTCTTAATAAATGGAGAGAGAAAGGCTTTGATAACAAGCTAATAACTCTTGAAATTCACAATACTAAAGATGCTGATGTTTTAGGAAACAATCCAATTTACAAGGATAATAAAGTTGTTGGAAGAGCTACAGGCGGTGAATTTTGTTTTAGATTAGATAAATCAATAGCACTAGCTATGGTTAAACCAGAGCATGCTAACGTAGGTGACAAATTACAAGTTGATATTTTAGGTGAAATGTATGACGCTACTGTTTTAGAAGAAAGTCCATATGATTCTGAAAATAATT
>CABXOW010000033.1 GCA_902513955.1 uncultured Pelagibacteraceae bacterium | reverse complement strand
CAAAGAACTTAATTGAGATATCATAACATCTCCTAATTCGTTTACATCAGTAATTTTGATTGCCTTGTCGTAATATCTTGAAACGTCATGACCAATTCCAATTGCTAAAACTTCAATTTCAGTTTTGTTTTCAATAAATTTTACCATTTTTTTTAGATGTTTTTCTAAAAAATCACCTGAATTTACTGAAAGTGTTGAATCATCTACTGGTGCACCATCGGAAATCACCATCATAATTTTTCTTTCCTCTTTTCTTTTTTTTATTCTATTGAACGCCCAAGAAATAGCTTCTCCATCAATATTCTCTTTTAATAAACCTTCTTTTAACATTAGCCCTAAATTATTTTTAGCTTGTCTCCAGTGAGTATCAGCTCCTTTATAAAT
Organism: uncultured Pelagibacteraceae bacterium; assembly: GCA_902513955.1. Lineage (GTDB taxonomy): Bacteria > Pseudomonadota > Alphaproteobacteria > Pelagibacterales > Pelagibacteraceae > Pelagibacter. Next base: position 2,946 of record CABXOW010000033.1, on the reverse strand, counting down.
TATATGTCTTAAATCATTTAATCTACCAGGAGTTTTAGGTTTTGAATTTTTATTCCAAAGTTCTCTACTTTGTCCACCTTTCCAATTTTTAGTTGTGAACCCTAAAATTTCAACTTTCACTGAGCATCTTTCTAAAGTTCTGGACAGTATGTCTGCGCATATTGCGGCTATAGTAATAGGTCTTCCTCTCATTGAACCTGAATTATCTATTAGCAAAGTAACAATTGTGTCCTTAAAATCTAAATCCTTTTCTTTTTTAAATGATAATGAATTATATGGATCCATAATAATTCTTGGTAATTTCGAACTATCAAGTAACCCTTCTTCTAAATCAAAATCCCAAGCTCTGTTTTGCTTTGCAAGTAGCTGTCTTTGAAGTTTATTTGCAAGTTTAGTTATTACATCTTGAAACCCAACTAATTGCTGATCTAGTGTTCTTCGAAGTTTTGCTGCTTCGTCTGTATTTTCTAATTTTTCAGCTTTTGTTATTTCATCATATTGAGTTGTAAAAATTCTGTAATCTAAATTAATATTATCAAGATTTTTTTGAACTATTTGTTCTGAGTTTTGCTCTTCTGATTCCGTATCTGAAAGTAGTTCATCAAGATTAAATTCATCGACATTATAATCAGCATCCAAAATCGCTTGTGTTTCTTGATCATTATTTTCATCCTTATTGTCTTCTTTATCTTTGTCCTGATTGTCGTTTGATGGATTGTCTTGGCCTTGATCTTGATTTTCTTCTTTTTTTTCATCATCTTCTTCACTCTGAAAAATATCCATTTCCTCTAAAATTTGCGAAAATCTGGTACTGTAATTCTCTTGATTTTCTAAATTTTCTTGTAAAAATTTTTTATGTTTTTCTATTGATTGTTCAAAGTCTTTTTCCCAAAAATTTAATATTTTTGTTGTTAGAGGATTTAACTCTATTTGATGAAAGTTTTTAAGCATATATAGTTCAAATGCTTCTGTTACAGGCACATCTTCTTTTGTTTTTAATTTATCTTTCCTTTTAGTATTAATTATATTTGAATAATTTTGTTTAAAATTTTTTTCGATACCTTTGAGCATTTTACCACCCAGTACTTCATATCTTATTTTCTCAGCTATATTATAGAGCGATCTTGACGAAGTATTAGATGGAAGATTTTTTCTATAAACAACATCATTAGAAAATTTTTTTTTTAAAGCAGCAGAGTCTGATTCGGCACGCAATTTAATAAAATCACTAGGCTTTGTTACATTATCAATTTCAATTTCAATTACATTGAAATCTTTTTTTTTATCATTTTCTAATGATTTTCTTATTAAATCAAAATCATCTGAAATTACTTTTGCCGTTGAAGTTAATGCAAGTCTAAATTTTTCTTTTAAATTAGATATCTTATCACTCATTTAAATCTGAATATTCATCAAGGACTCTGGTAGTTCTTCACCAAAGCATCTTTGATAATATTCTGCGATAGTATTTTTTTCAATTTCGTCACATTTGTTAAGAAAAGTTACTCTAAAAGCATAACCTGTATCTTTAAAAATTTCTGAGTTTTCTGCCCAATGCATTACTGTTCTAGGGCTCATCACTGTTGATATGTCACCTGCAATAAATCCTTTTCTTGTTAATGAGGCTACTTTTATCATATTGGCAACTTTTTCTTTACCTTTAGTATTATTAAGATTTTTATTTTTTGATAAAACTATATCCAATTCTCTTTCAAGACTTAGATAGTTTAGTGTAGTAACTATATTCCACCTATCCATCTGTCCTTGATTTATTTGTTGGGTTCCATGATAAAGACCTGTGGTGTCTCCTAGTCCTACAGTATTTGATGTAGCAAATAATCTAAAAAATTTGTTTTGTTTAATTACTTTATTTTTATCAAGAAGAGTAAAGCTACCTTCAGCTTCCAACACTCTTTGAATAACGAACATTACATCTGGTCTACCAGCATCATACTCATCAAAAACAAGCGCTACTGGATTTTGTATCGACCACGGCAAAATACCTTCGTTAAATTGAGTGACTTGTTTTCCATCTTTAAGAACAATTGCATCTTTTCCTATCAAATCAATTCTACTTACATGGCTATCTAAATTTACTCGTATACATGGCCAGTTTAATCTAGCCGCAATTTGTTCTATATGAGTTGATTTTCCAGTGCCATGATATCCTTGAACTAAAACTCTTTTGTTGTAGGCAAAACCAGAAATTATTGCTAACGTAGTATCTCTATCAAATTTGTAACTTTTATCTATTTCAGGAACATATTCGTTTTTTTTGGAAAATGCCTCTACTTCCATTTCAGAATCGATCCCAAAAGTTTGTTTTAATGAAACTTTTATATCTGGTTGAATATCAAGGTTAGGTGTCAATTTTTTCTCTATAAGTATTTTTAAGTTGTGTATAAGCTAAAGTTATTAATTTAAGTTTTTCTTCATATTTTTTATTTCCAGCATTTATATCTGGGTGATATTTTTTAACAAGCAATTTGAACTTATCCTGGACTCTTTTCCATTTTAATCCAACAGAAACTCCCAATATTCCAAAGGCTTTGATATCCTTGTGGTTAAATTTAAATTGACGCATATGATCATAATCACCGTTAATTTTGTCTTTATCTAATTCATCTCTTAAAGTGTTGTTCCAAAGAACTTTAAAGAAATTGTCTGAAGAACTAAAACTTTGAGTTGGTTTATGCCAAATCATGTCTGACTTTAAAAAATCTAAAACCTGATCATCGTTCATGCCTGAAAAATAATTCCAATTTTTATTAAATTCTTTAACATGTTCTAAGCAAAGCATCCTGTATTTTTTGCTATTATCTTTTTCAACTGGCGCTTTATATTCACCAATTTCGTTACAATTATTCCAGTCACAAATATTTTTCATGATATATAATAGATCTGATTTATGAATATAAATGAGTTAATTGTAATTGTAAAAAAAAA
>CABXOW010000032.1 GCA_902513955.1 uncultured Pelagibacteraceae bacterium | reverse complement strand
GAAACAGAAGCTCTTAAGTCAGTTGCCATCAATTCAGCTGATGCAAAATTAATGTTACCAGTAACTTTTGCTTTATTACCATTAGTTGAAATTTTGGCACCCATTCGATTTAATTCAGCAACATGCATAAATCTGTTCTCAAAAATATCTTCTTTAATCACAGACTGTTTATTTGCTTTACATAACAATACCATCATTTGAGCTTGTAAATCAGTTGGAAAACCTGGGTATGGAGCTGTTTTGATATTAATACTTTTAATTTTTTTATTACCCATAATATGTACTTCATCTTTTTTAACTTTTATTTTTGCACCTATTTTTTTTAAGGTATTAATTTCTGTTTGGATAATTTTTGGGACTATACTTTTTATCTTTAAATTTCCTTCTGTCGCAGCTGCTGCAACCAAATAAGTTCCTGCTTCAATTCTGTCAAACATTACAGAGTAAGTAATTTCTTTAACCTTTGATACTCCTTCAATTTTAACTGAACGCTTACTAATCCATTTAATATTACATCCCATATTTTTTAAAAAATTAACTAAATCTTTTATTTCAGGTTCAATTGCACAATTACTTAAAACAGTTGTTCCTTTTGCAAAACTTGCTGCAATTATTAAATTTTCAGTAGCACCAACTGATATTTTTGAAAATCGAATTTTACTTCCTATTAATCCTTTGGGTGCAGTAGCGTGAACGTACCCTTGAATGATTTTATATTTAACTCCTAGCTTTGATAAAGCATCTAAATGTATATCGACAGGTCTTGTGCCAATTGCACAACCTCCTGGAAGGGATACTTTTGCTTTACCAAATTTAGCCAACAAAGCCCCAAGAACTAAAATTCCTGCTCTCATAGTTTTGACCAAACTATAAGATGCAAAACTTTTACTTTGTTTTATGTTATTAATAACCAAGTTATTTTTGTTGAGCTTAATTTTAGAACCTAATGATTGCAACAAACTAACCATTGTCTCAATATCTTTTACTCTAGGTAAATTTTTTAGATAAACTTTTTTTCTTGATAATAAAGTTGCAGCTAAAATTGGTAGAGATGCATTTTTTGAACCTGATATTTTTATTTGTCCTTTGAGCTTATTTGCTCCAAAGACTTCTAGTTTTTGCATAACTAAACTTTAGGTAACGTTACCCCAGTTTGACCCATATACTTGCCATCACGATCGGCGTATGTCACTTCTGGTTTTTCATTTCCCTTTAAAAAGATAAATTGTGCAACACCTTCATTTGCATATATTTTTGCTGGTAGAGGTGTTGTATTTGAAAATTCAAGTGTAACATACCCTTCCCAGCCCGGTTCTAAAGGCGTAACATTTACAATAATTCCACATCTAGCATAAGTAGACTTACCAAGGCAAATAACTAACACATCGTCTGGAATTTTGAATTTTTCGACTGTTCTTGCTAAAACAAATGAATTAGGTGGAATAATACATTCTGATACTTTTTTTGTAACAAAGTTTGTTGGTTTAAAATTTTTTGGATCAACTATTTCTGAATTAACATTAGTAAAAATCTTAAATTCATCAGAAACTCTAGCATCATAACCAAATGATGATAGTCCATAAGAAATACTATCCCCTCTAACTTGTTTTTCCTCAAATGGAGAAATCATGCCTTCTTCTTTTGACATTTTTCTAATCCACTTATCTGAAAGAACTGACATTATTTAGTTTTCTTCTTATTTTTTTTTTGAAAAAGTTTTCGTTTCTTTAAATTTTTTCTAAGAGCTAAGCTTAAACGCTCATTTTTTTCTTTAGAATTCATTCTTTATCTGGATTAGTAAGGAAGTCTAATGTAATTGGCTTTGAGGCATCTAATGTTTTAGGTTTAACTTCCTCTTCTTTTGGGCCTTCTTTTGCTAAACGTTTAGCTTTTTTTTCTGCAAGCTTCTTCTCTCTTTTAGCTTGCTTCTCCATAAGCTTATTTCCTTTAGTAGATTTATAATCGTAATGAATTCCCATAAAATTTTCCTCACGCAAATATAAAGCATATTCATCAAATAATTAAGGCAATATTTTGAAAAAAATGCTTTATTGTGAATAAAATACAAATTGTCGATAAGCTCCGGTAGATTAATGGAAAATCAAGTCATTGGTAATGATTAGCTCCCTGGTCAGTACAGGGTCGGAGCACCATAATTAATTTTTATAGAAAAATTTTCTTAAAAAAATTGATAATAAAATTAACCCAAAAAAAGCTAGAATTGGTAAATAGATATCTGCTGAAAAAATAATATCAGTTATTCCAGGAACTTTTGAATTCTGATCAATAACCTTTTCCAAACCGTTACCGATAGAAACAGTTAAAAATATTTGAGGTATAATTCCAATTAAAGTTGCAAAGAAAAAATTATTCACTTTTACATTAAAAAGGGTTGGCAAAAGACAACTTAACTGCCAAGGTATTCCCCCTATAAAGCGATATATTAACAAATAAATAAATTCAGATTTTTGAAATTTTTGTTCAAGGTTTTTAAATTTATTTGAAAATTTTTCTCTAATTAATTCTTTTAAAAAATAATTACCAAATAAATATATAAAAGTTGCACCAATACTTAATCCAAAAATAACAAGTATTGTTCCAATCCATTTTCCAAAAATAAATCCTCCTATTAATGCAACTGGTGATCCAAATCCTAAAAATGGAAATACCCATAATATTGTAAGCCCTAAAAAAATTACTGATAATAAAAATAAATTCGTTTTTTTAAGTTCAAAAAAATAAGATTTGTTTTCTCTAATAAAATCATAGGACGTTAATTCCTGAAGGCTAAATTTTGAAAAGAAAAAATATAAAAATAAACAAATAGATGTAAGATAAAATAAACCTATAAATAATTTAATTTTTTTAGCTTTTTCCATTAAATACAATGCTTATTCTATAATCTTCTATTTGCTATTTATATATTTAGTTACTATAAAGGGCGAAAATTAATAAATTTTAACCACATTTTATGAAGCGAACATATCAACCATCTAACGTTAAACGAGCCAGAAAACATGGTTTTAGATCAAAAATGAAGACTAAGGGTGGACAAAAACTTTTAGCTAGACGAAGAGCAAAAGGAAGAAAATCTTTAACTGTATCAGTCTAGAAAAATGAAAAGCAAAATACTTGCTCTTTCAAAAAACGAAGAATTCAAAAATCTACTAAAGCAAAAAAAGATATCTAACAAATATGTTACAATTTTTTTTGGTAATCTGGCCAATAAAAATAATAACAAACTAAATATTAGTTTTGTAACCAAAAAGAAAATTGGGAATGCAGTAAAAAGAAATAAAATTAAACGTAGATTAAGAAATATTGTTAATGAAGCAGTTAAAAAAGTAACATTAAAATTTAGCTATTCATATCTTGTTATTGCTAAGTCAACTATGCTAAACAATGAGTACAAAAATATAAAAGAAACTCTATTTCAGGATTTAGAAAAAATTAAATAATGAACATTTTAACAAATATTTTAATTAAATTTATTAAGGGTTATAAATTTCTTATTAGTCCATTACTTGGTCAATCCTGTAGATACTTACCAACTTGTTCTGAATATAGTATAGAGGCTTTAAAAAAATTTGGTTTAGCCAAAGGAAGTTTTATGAGCTTAAAAAGAATTTTATCATGTCACCCTATAAAGTTTTTAGGAGGTGGTGATGGGTTTGATCCTGTTAAAAAAGAAATGAAGGCTAAAAAATAATGGATACTAAAAACGTTATTGCAGCCATTTCATTATCAGCTGCTGTTATTATTCTCTACTCACTTTTTTTCGCGCCGCCACCTATTACTAAAGAACAGTTAGCAGAAAAAAATAAAACTGAACAAAACATTGATACTCCAAGTTTAGATCAAAAGGAAAATGTAACAGAAATTTCAAGAGAAGAGGCTCTAGGCCAAAGTGAAAGAGTTCAATTTGAGAATCAAAGTGTTGTTGGTAGCATATCTTTAAAAGGTGCTGTAATCGATGACCTAACTTTTAAAGAATATAATGTGACTTTAGATAGTAAGGAAAAAGTCAAACTATTAGCACCAAGAAATACAAAAGATGGATACTTAATAGAAAGTGGATTTATAACTACTAATAAAAATATTGATATTCCTAATTCAAACACTATTTGGTCTGTATCAAAAAATAATAAATTAACTAATCAATCTCCTGTTAAATTATCATGGACTAATGATCAAGGAATTACTTTTGAAAAAGAAATATCTTTAGATGACAAATTTTTATTTACAATTAAACAAAGAATAATCAACTCAACAAATAATGAATATGATTTTTACTCTTATGGACAAATTATTAGAAACAAAATTCCCTCTGGTATATCAAATTTTTAT
>CABXOW010000031.1 GCA_902513955.1 uncultured Pelagibacteraceae bacterium | reverse complement strand
GATAATCTTGGAAAAAACTTTCCTATTCAACCAAAAGGATTATTTAAACAATTAAGAAAAGCATTGCCAAGAGATACGGCTATAACTCTAGATGCAGGAACGCTTTGTTTGCAAGCAACAGATGCTCTAGAATATTACAATCCACCATCTTTATTTACACCTTTAGACTTTGGTTTGGTTGGTTTTTCATTTGCTTGCGGTCTTGGAGTTAAAATTGCAAAACCAAAAAAAACTGTCGTTAGTCTAATGGGTGATGGTGGTTTTGGTATGACTATTTCTGAATTAAGTACGGCAGTTGAATATGGTATAAATACAACAACTATCGTAATGAATAATCAAAGTTGGGGAGCTGAAAAAGCTTATCAAAAAGATTTTTTTGGAAAAAGATATTTGGGAGCAGATATTACCAGCCCTTCATTTGATAAAGTTGCAGAATTATATGGGGCAAAAGGTTTTAAGGTTAAAAAAATTTCTGAGATTAATGAAGCTGTCAGAGCAGCAATTAAATATAATAAACCTGTGGTAGTTGATGTTGATGTTGACCCTAACGCATTATATAGTTTTAGAAGAGATAGTTTTAAACACAGGCAAAAATAAATGTCACAAAAAGATATCGGTAATAAAATTCCAATTTATAAATTAAAAGCAGGTAAAGAAGTTGAAGATTATTATGATGAATGGACTGTTGAAAACAAGTATAGCAAGGATATGGTTGATTGGGAATATTCTGGACCTCAAGAAACTGTAGATCTTTTTAAAAAACATGCTCCTGATAAAAATATAAAAATTCTAGATGCTGGTTGCGGAACTGGCCTAGTAGGTATTGAACTCAAAAAAAACGGTTTTAAAAACTTTGATGGAGCTGATTTTTCACAGAAAATGCTAGATTTAGTACCAGAGAATATTTATCAAAATTTATTCAAGATTGATCTTAATAAAAAAGTAGATATGAAAGATGATGCTTATGAAGGAATAACATGTGTTGGTACTTTTACATTTGGTCATGTTAACCCTCCCGCATTAGATGAGATGATAAGAATTTGTAAAACTGGATCATTAATTTGTTTTACAATTAACATTGGTATTTATGAAGAATATGGATTTGACAAAAAGATCAAAGAATTAGAAGATAAGAATTCTTGGAAAATAATTGAGTTCTTTAAATCAAATTATATTGCAAGCAAAGGAGTAAACGCTTGGTTAGTTTTAGCAAAAGTAACGAAATAGAAAATTATGGATATTAATTTAAGAAAATTTACAAAATTTGTTGATAAAACTTTTATTGAAGGGGGCAAAGAAGCTAAAGAACCAGTTTTGTTAGTTTCAGTTGCTGCGATTTTTAAAAATCCTTGGCACGGACAAGGTTTTGTTGAAAATTTGACTCCTACAATTTTAGACTTGGCGCCTAAACTAGGTGATTTATTGGTTCCCGAACTAATTAAAGAAATTGGATCTCCTGAAAAAATTTTAGCATATGGTAAGGCTGGTGTAGTCGGTCTAAATGGAGAAATTGAGCATGCCTCGGCTTTTATACATACATTAAGATTTGGAAATAAATTTAGAGATGCAGTTGGTGGAACTTCTTATTTGAGTTTTACAAACACTAGAGGTCCAGCAGGATCAAAAATTTCAATTCCAATGATGCATAAAACAGACTCAGGTTTAAGACCTTATTATTTAACTCATGAATTCACAATTCATGATGCTCCATTCGAGGATGAAATTGTTATCGCTATTGGTGGTGCTTCAAGTGGAAGAGCTCACGCAAGAACTGGTGATAGATATCAAGATATGAAAGAAATGGGTATAGAACCCAAGTAAAACTTGATGACAACCGGAATTACTGCATCAGGTACATTTTATTTCTTTAATAAAAAAGCACAACCAGCTCCTATAGTTTTTGTTCATGGAGTTGGTTTAAATAATGAAATTTGGCAACCTCAATTAGATTTTTTTAAAAATTATTCTACCCTTTCATACGATATTCTTGGTCATGGAAAGTCATCTTTAACAAAACAAGATATAAGTTTTAATGATTTTTCAGAACAACTGATTGAATTAATAAATGAACTTAAAATTGATAAAATTCATTTAGTTGGTTTTTCAATTGGATCTTTAATTGCTAGAAATTTCGCAACTAGATTTAATGACCGACTACAATCATTAGTCCTTTTAGGTTCAATTTATAAAAGATCAGATCAACAACAAAAAATTGTTGATGAAAGATTTAATCAAGCTAAAAAAGAGTTAAAACTCTCAAGACAGGCGTTAAAAAGATGGTTCACTGATAGATATTTAGAAAATAATCCTGATACTTATAAAAAAATTAGTTCAATTTTATCTGCAAATAATATGGCTAATTTTTTGAGAGTTTATGAGTTATTTGTTAAACATAAAAATGACGAAGACTTTAAAAAGATCCAAAGCAAAACCTTAATAATGACTGGTGAGCATGATATTGGTTCTACAATAGAAATGTCTCAAGAATTAAACAAAATAATTAAGAATAGTGAATTAAAGATTGTTAAAGGTGGCAAACATCTTTGTGGTATTGAATGTGCAGATGATGTAAATTTAGCGATCAAAAATTTTGTAGATAAAAATGAGTAAACTAAAACAATATAAAATGTTCATCAATGGTGAGTGGGTAGACTCAGAAAATAAAAAAACTTTTGAAACAGTGAATCCTGAAAATAATGAACCCTGGGCAGTTGTTCCAGAGGCAAGTGCTAAAGATGTAGATAAAGCCGTAAATGCAGCACAAAAAGCTTTTGAAGGTGAATGGCCTAAATTGCTTCCAAGAGAAAGAGCAAAATTCCTAAGAGCTATAGGAGATCAGTTGAGACAAAACGCTGAAATGCTGGGTGAAATTGAAACTATCGATACTGGAAAACTTTTTAGAGAAACAAAAAAACAGGCAATTTATATTGCCGAGTATTATGATTATTACGCTGGTCTTGCTGATAAAGTGGAAGGAACAGTTCTACCAATTGATAAACCAAATATTCAAGCAATAACTACAAGGATACCAATCGGTGTAATTGCAGCAATCATTCCTTGGAATTCACAAATGTTTTTAACAGCAACAAAATTAGCTCCTGCCCTTGCTATGGGTAACACAGTAGTAATTAAATCTTCTGAACTTGCGCCAGCTGTAATGTTTGAATTTGCAAAACTTATTGAAAAAACTGGAATTCCAAAAGGAGTAGTAAATGTTATTACTGGTTTTGGTGATCCATGTGGAAAAACACTAACAACTCATAACTTAGTTGAAAAAATTGCTTTTACTGGTGGACCTGAAACAGCAAGACACATAATTAGAAATTCAGCAGACAATTTATCTGAAGTAAGTTTAGAATTAGGTGGAAAAAGTCCTGTTGCTGTATTTGATGATGCTGAACAAGAAAATGCAATAAACGGTATTACAGCTGGAATATTTGGTGCAAGTGGTCAAAGCTGCATAGCAGGCTCAAGACTTTATATTCAAAAAGGTATTTATGATGAATTTTTAGATAAACTTTCAAAACGTGCATCTAAAATAAAAATTGGAGCTCCAATGGACTCTGAAACTGAAATGGGACCATTGAGTAGTTTTAAACAACTAGAAACAATCGAAAAAAACATTAAAGCAACAATTGATCAAGGTGGAAAAATAAAATGTGGAGGTAAACGAGATTCTTTTTCTAACAAAGGATATTATTTTCCAGCAACGATTATAGAATGTGATAACCATAATTTACCTGTCGCAGAAAATGAATTATTTGGACCAGTTCTATCTGTAATGAAATTTGATACTGAAGAAGAAGTAATAAATAAAATGAATGATAATCAATATGGATTGTCTTCTGGAGTTTATACTAGCAATCTTTCACGAGGAATGAGAGTTTCTAAAGCAATACGAGCAGGGATAACTTTTGTAAATACTTACAGATTAATTTCTCCATCTGCTCCCTTTGGAGGTATTAAAGATAGTGGTTATGGCAAAGAAGCAGGGATCGATTCTATAAAAGATTATACAAGAGTTAAAACAACTTGGTTCTATACTTCAGATGAGCCATCATTAGATCCTTTTTCAATTAGATAATATTTTGTCTCCAAAACATACAGCTTTAATTGTTTTGGTAATGTTTTTTCTTGGAAGCGCATATCCTCTTGGTAAATTTGGTTTAAATGCATCAATGAACCCTATTTTTTTTGGAGCATTAAGAATGGGATTTGTTTTTTTATGTTTGTTACCTTTTTGTAAAATAAATATTCCTAAAAAAAAATATATATTACCCCTCATTGGTTTTTCAATTTGTATGGGTGCTGGGGTGAATATGTTTTTATATTTATCTATAAATGCGGTAACTTTATTAGCACCTATTACAATTGGTGCTCAACTTTCAATACCCTTTGCAATTTTAATAAGCTCTTTATTTCTTAAAGAAAGTATCAGTAATAAAAAATGGTTTTTTATTTTTTCATCTTTCTTAGGAATATTATTGATAGCATTTGATCCAAATATTTTAGATGAAATCATTGGCACATTTTTAGTTTTTGGAATGGCTTTTTTCTATGGATTATCTCAAGTTTTTTCCAGATACATAAAAGATTTAGATGTAAAATTTACTAA
>CABXOW010000030.1 GCA_902513955.1 uncultured Pelagibacteraceae bacterium | reverse complement strand
TTTATTCTTTATTCCCTGTTTTTGGATTGATATTAACTTTTTTTATTTTTGGAGAGGTTCCCTCAATAATTACAATATTTGGGGGTATAATTGTAATAACTTCAATATATTTGCTTCAAAAAACTAAGTAATTTTTCATTGAATTGTTTGAATAATCATCATTTAATTATCTTTTTATAAATTGTTAACAATAAAAGAGGAAGATAATGAAAAAACTATTTATCGCTGCATTTATACTTGTTTCAACTTTTACGACAAGTTCATTTGCAGAAATCAAAATGGGAATTATTTTAGGATTTACAGGTCCTATTGAATCTCTAACACCAGCAATGAGAGACTCGGCTAAACTAGCTTTCGCAGAAGCTTCTAGTTCAGGTTCTTTATTAGGTGGAGAAAAAATAACAGTAATTGAAGGTGACTCAACTTGTGTTGACGCAGCAGCAGCAACAGCAGCAGCTGAAGGAATGATTTCACAAGGTGTTGCTGCTATTATGGGAGCTGACTGTTCAGGTGTAACAGGTGCTATCGCATCAAACGTTGCTGTACCAAATGGTGTAGTTATGATTTCACCTTCAGCAACTTCACCAGGATTAACAACTCTAGATGACAAAGGGTTCTTTTTTAGAACAGCTCCTTCTGATGCTAGAGGTGGACAAATTTTAGCTGACGTAACTAAAGATAGAAAAGTTAAAAGTGTAGCTATTACTTATACTAATAATGACTACGGAAAAGGCTTGGCTGATGTTTACGAAGCTGCAGCTAAAGCTCATGGTATAAAAGTTACAGCTGTTACTGCTCATGAAGATGGTAAAGCTGACTACTCTTCTGAAGTTGCAACACTAGCTTCTGCTGGTGGTGATGCTATGGCTGTAATCGGATATCTTGACCAAGGTGGAAAAGGTATGATTCAAGCAGCATTAGATTCAGGTGCTTTTGATACTTTTGTTTTATCAGATGGTATGATTGGTCAATCACTTGTTGATGCATTTGGAGATGGTTTAAGTAAATCTTTTGGAACTATGCCTGGATCAACTGGAAAAGGTGCTGGAGTATTTGCTGGCGTAGCAAAAGCTGGTGGTATTGACTCTTCTGGTCCATACACTGGTGAATCTTACGATGCAGCTGCTTTAATAGTTTTAGCAATGCAAGCTGGTAACTCAGCTGACAGAGCTTCTATTGCAAAAAATGTAATGGGCGTTGCTAACGCTCCTGGAACTAAAATTTATCCAGGTGAGCTTAAAAAAGGATTAGATCTATTAGCCAAAGGCAAAAAAGTAAATTACGAAGGTGCAACTGGAGTAAATTTTACTAGCGTTGGTGAAGCTGAAGGTTCTTTCTTAGAGCAAGAAATTAAAGGCGGAAAATTTAAAACAAAAAAACAAAGATAGTTAATATCTAATTTAAAACCCCAGTGATGAAAATTACTGGGGTTTTTTTATATCTAAATACTACTTAAAATTCTTAAAATACCGACTATTGAAATAATAATCAAAAAATAGAAAACTACTTTTCTATAAAATGCTTCTTTGCTTTTAACAAAAAATTTATCACCAATATAAACCCCTATTGGCAAAATTATAATTAATGGGATTGTTCTATAAATTGTAATCATGTCTACAATTCCTCCAAAAAAACTTAGAATAAACGCATAAACATCAGTTAAAAAAAATAGTGCTGCTAGGGATCCTCTTATTACAGCTGGCTGAATACTTGTCACCAATAAAAATAGTGCAACAGGCATACCGCCTAATGTTGTCAATCCATTTAATGTTCCAGAAACTAATCCAGTGAAGATTTTAGGTCCATTTTTATCAATTCTTTTATTTGAGTAACCTCTCATCAATAAAATAGAAAAAAAAATTATTATTACACAAACATATAAATGAGTAGTTTGAGGTGAAAGATATTTTAATAAATATAAGCCAATTGGTGATCCGATTACTATTCCTAATAAAATTTTAAAAACAAAATTCCAATCAATTTTATTCCAAATGTAAGGGATCATAAAAATACTTATGAAAACCTCTAGTATTAATATAATTGGAACTATTTCAATTGCAGGCAAAATAAAAGAAAATCCTGAAATACATGTGGCTGAAAATCCAAATCCATTAAAACCTCTAATTATTGAAGCTATAAATACTGTAAATATTATTAATGAAAATTCAGACAAACTTAAATTAAAATAAGATAACAAATCCACTTATCTACTTCCCTTAAAATCAGCTCTCAAAGTTGACATCACAATAATTATTAGAAAAATGATGCAAACTAAATTCATTGTTTTCCAACTAGTTAAACTAATAAATATTCCAGCTGACAGACTGGCTATTGCTTGAACAGAATAAACAATGAGATCATTAAACCCCTGAGCTTTGAACTTTTCTTCTTCTTTATAGGATAAAACTAATAAACTAGTTCCTGATATAAATAAAAAATTCCAACCTAGTCCTAAAAAAATTAAAGCTATTAAATAATTTAAAAAATTTTGTTCAAATAAGCTTATTAAAATTGTTATTGAAAATAGTGCAACACCTGCGTGCATAATTTTACTGTGACCAAACTTTTTTATTAAATTTCCTGTGATCAGAGATGGCAAAAACATTGCTGCAATATGAAATTGGATTACAAAACCTGTTTTAGCCAAACTTATTTTTTCCATTACATGCATGCTAATTGGAGTAGCTGTCATCAAAAATGACATTACGGCATAGGCAAATGCAGAAGCTATTAAAGCTTGCAAGAATCTAGGTTGTGAAATTAATTCAAAATAACTTCTTGTACTTTTTTTAATAATATTATTTTTTTTATGACTATCTTTATAAAAAAATAAAAAGATAGTTGATGTAAGCGTCAAAGCTGCAAGAGCAATATATGAACCGGCATATAAATGCTGAGGAATAATTTCCTTTGAAATATTGGCTAAATTTGGTCCAATAAAAGCCGAGCCTATTCCTGCTAATAATATTATAGATATGGCTTTTGGTGCCATTTCTTTATCTACCGTTTCAACTGCTGCAAATCTATATTGATGACTGAATGCTACTCCCCCTCCAATTAAAAAACAACCTAGATTAAATAATATAAAACTTTCAATAATTATTGAATAGGCTGCCAACAAAGATGCTATAGAGGTTCCAACTGATGCAAAAATAAACCCTGACCTACGACCTATTATACTCATTAATTTTGCGGCAAAAATTGCAAAAATTGCAATCCCAACTATTGAGAGTGCCATGGGTAAAGTTGCTAAAGATTTTATAGGGCTAAATTGAGATCCAATAATACCACTTAAAAAAACTGTGACAGGTGCAGCTGTAAATGCAAAAATCTGACTTAAAATAAGCAGCCAAAGATTTTTATTCATTAAAACATGTACTTATCTGCCATGTACATGGCCCAAGCAATTGCAGCACCTAGAATAATATATTTCATATTTAAATTATTTTATTTCTATTTTCTCTGGAAGTATACCTTTTGGTCGATATCTCATTATTAATAACAATCCAAGACCCATCATTAAATATCTAAAGTAAGGAACACTTTCAATTAAATGAATTTTTAACACGTTTGTTTCTGACATATTTACTGTAAAAAAATTAATTAAAAACATTGCTATTGGTGCAGCTTCTATCCATAAAAACCATACAGCAAATCCACCGAGTATAGCGCCAAAATTATTTCCACTACCTCCTACAATTACCATTACCCAAATAAGAAACGTGTATCTCATGGGTCTGTAGCTTCCTGGTGTAAACAAACCATCTTGCGTAACTAACATAGCTCCCGCTATTCCAACAATTGCAGATCCTAAAATAAATATTAATAAATGTTGTTTAACAACATTTTTACCCATTGCATTTGCAGCTTCTTCATTATCTCTAATTGCTCTCATCATTCTTCCCCATGGAGAATAAAGTGCTTTTTGAGTTAAGATTAAAAGTATTATAACAACAACTAAAAACAATCCTGAGTAACAAAGTTTAACAAATACAGTTGATCCTTCTATCACTAATTGATTAAGAGCAGCTTGACGATCTGCGATATTTGTAATTAAAGCTAATTTTCCTGAATTAAATTTTTCGACTAAATTAATAAACCAATCTGTTGTTTGAAGATCCACTTCGTATGGTGCAGGTCTCTTAAGGCCAATTACATTTTTAACACCTCTTGTTAACCAATCTTCATGTTTAATTATTGCAATAACAATTTCGGAAATAAGCAGTGTTGCAATCGCTAAATAGTCAGCCCTAAGTCCTAAGGCAACTTTTCCAACTACAAAAGCTAAACCTGCTGCAAAGAAAGCTCCGACTACCCATGAAAAAATAATTGGCAACCCTAAACCTCCCAAAAAACCTGTTTTAGCAGGATTAACTGCTTCAATAGCTTCAATTCCTGGTTCAGCAGTTATTCTAATAATTATAATTCCAGCAACAATAATTGCAGCAATTCCATAAGTTCTTAATTTTGATTTTTCAAAATTTTTTAAAATGAAACGAATAACTAAAACCATTGCTATAATTAGCCATAAGCACATTAATATATCAAAACCTCCTGCACGCCAGGCTTCTTGAATAGGATCAACAGATATTAAAACTGCTGCCAACCCCCCAAGAGCAGTGTATCCCATAATTCCAAAGTTAATTAACCCAGCATAACCCCATTGAATATTAGCTCCCATTGTCATCACTGCAGAAATTAAGCACATATTAAATATTGATAAGGCTATATTCCATGATTGAAAAATTCCTACTAGAATTATTAAAACCATCATTATAC
>CABXOW010000029.1 GCA_902513955.1 uncultured Pelagibacteraceae bacterium | reverse complement strand
GTTTTCTTATTTACCAGATAAATTATTAAAATTTTGGTGGCTAAATAACGCTGGACTAATGTGTATTTGTTATGCTGCAAATTTATCAAACATTAAAAATATCTATCTTTTTGGGTTTAATTTTTATTTTGATAGTTATATTTCTAAAAGTATAAAAGAAGAGGTAAAAAAAGCTGACAAATATCATTACAAGCAATTAATTCATGCTAAATTTAAGCTTAAAAAAAATTTTGTTAGATTAGTTAAATGTTTTCCTAAAATAAATTTTCATATTTTTATAAAAAAAAATATTTTTAAAAGTTGTCCAAAAAATTTATTTATTAATATTGTAAATTAAAATAATACTTTTTTTTTGTTATAATATGATATAATTGTGATGAATGATTAAAAAACCAATTTTAATAGCTGAGATTGGAATTAACCATAATGGAGATCTATCTTTAGCTAAAGAAATGATTGATACAGCTGTTGATGCCAATTTTGATATAGTGAAGTTTCAAAAAAGAGATATCAACCTTGTTTATTCAGAAGAATTACTCAGCTCAAAACGTGAAAGTCCATGGGGCAATACACAAAGACAACAAAAAGAAGGCCTAGAATTTTCAGAAAACGAATATTTAGAAATTGATAAATATTGTAGATTAAAAAAAATTGGTTGGTTTGCATCAGCGTGGGATATCAATAGTTTAAATTTTTTAGATAAATTTAATTTTGAATTTAATAAGGTTGCGTCTGCAATGATAGTTGATTTAAATTTTTTAGAAGAGGTATCTAAAAGAAAAAAACATACTTTTATATCTACAGGGATGTCTTCTGAGGAAAATATTTCTAATGCAGTAGAGATATTTAAAAAGAATAATTGTAGTTTTGAATTAATGCATTGTGTATCTACTTATCCAATGAAAGTTGAAGATGCAAATTTATTGACCATTAATGCATTAAAAAATAAATATAAATGTAAAGTTGGCTATAGCGGACATGAAAATGGTGTTGCAGTTTCACTGGCTGCTTTTATGCTTGGTATAAGTTCTTTAGAAAGACATATTACAATTGATAGAACAATGTATGGTAGTGATCAGGCAGCTTCCTTAGAGCCGAAAGGAATGAAAAATCTTACAGAGACAATTGATAAGATGTATGTGGCTTTAGGTCATGAGATGCTTGGAAATATATTGGAGGAAGAGATACCAATTGCAAAAAAATTAAGAGCTCACATTAAAAATTAATAAAATAAACTATAGCACTATTTTATGAACAATTCTTTATTTAAAAACATTTCAGAACACAATGCGATATTTTCAAAGTTGCATGATCAAGCAACAAATCTAAATAAAATAATAAAATTGATTAATAAAAAATTAAATCTAGGTGGAAAAATTTTATTATGTGGAAATGGAGGCTCTGCGGCAGATGCACAGCATTTAGCTGCAGAATTTTTAATAAGACTTAGGCCAAATGTTAATAGACGTCCTATTCCAGCAATTAGCCTTTCAACAGACACATCCACTCTAACAGCGTGTGGAAATGATTATAAATTTGATGACGTTTTTTTAAGACCATTTATGGCGCTCTCTAAAAAAAATGATATTTTATTGACGATTTCTACCTCGGGAAATTCAAAAAATATAATCAAAGTGTTAAAGCAAGCAAAAAAAAACAAGATAACCACAATTGGATTTTTGGGTAACAAAGGTGGTAAAGCAAATAAGCTTTGTGATTATAAAGTAATTGTAAATAGTAAAAATACAGCAAGAATTCAAGAAGCACATATATTTATAGGTCATTTTGTCTTTACAGAAGTAGAAGATTTAATTTTAAAAAAATTAAAATAGTAAAACAAAATATCTTATTTTAAGTTTGTAATTAAAAAAAATTTTTCCAATTTATTCCTTTACATTTTTATAAAATGCTATTAAACGCTCATTCATGGAAATTAAAGGACTTAAGATTCACTTCACTGATAAACAAAAAAATAAAATTTTAGAAGATGTTAAAGATATATTGGATAGTGGCCAACTTGCTGCTGGAAAATATGTTCAATCATTTGAACAAAATTGGAGTAAATTAAATAATTGCAAATATGGTGTAGCAGTTTCAAGTGGTGGAGCAGCTCTAGAAGTTTTATTCAGGTCTTTAGATTTAAAAGGTAAAGAGGTAATTGTTCCGACCAATACATTTATTGCAACTTATAACTCAGCAATGTCTGCTGGAGCAAAACCAGTTTTAGCCGATGTTTCTTATAAAAATATGTGTCTAGATTTAGAAAATATTAAAAAAAATTATAATGAAAATACTGGTGCAGTTTGTTTAGTTCACATTGGTGGAATAATAACTAGTGAAATAGAAGAAATTAAAAAATTTTGTGATGAAAAGAAAATTTATTTGATTGAGGATGCGGCGCATGCACATGGCTCAACATTTGATAACAAGCATTCAGGTGAATTTGGAATTGGAGCGGCATATTCTTTTTTTTCTACAAAAACTTTCACATCTGGAGAAGGAGGTATGGTTCTGACGAATGATGAAGATTTATCCAAAAAATGTTTTTCAATGAGAGATTACGGAAAAAAATCTCAATGGGAGTCAGTTCACACAGCTTTTTCAAATAATTTTAGAATGAGCAATTTAACAGCATCTGTCGGTAATTCACACATAAGTGAAGTTTCAGATTTTCTAGCAAAAAGAGAAAAAATTGCTGATTATTATTCAGCAAACCTCTCGGATAAATATGAAAAAATATTACCAGAGGGTAAGTCGGGTTGGTATAAATACATTGTTTATTTACCAAAAGAATTAAATAAAAAAGAGTTCAAAGAAAATTGTAAAAATCAAGGCTTAGGTTTGCCCGGAGGAGTTTATGATCAACCAATCCATTTGCAACCAGTCATGAAAGAACATTTGAATGGAAAATCCTTTCCAGTTGCAGAAGAGATATGTGTAAGACATATATGTCTACCAATCTATCCAAATTTGGCTAAAGAAGAGATTGAACAAACAGTAAAAATTTTAAATAATTTAATATGAGCAATATTTTAGTAACAGGTGGATCGGGATTTATAGGAAGCCATATTGTTGAAACTTTAAAAGAGGCCAATCATAAAGTTTTTAATATTGATCGAACAAATTCTAATTTTGCTGATGCTTACCAAGATATAGACATTAATGACTCTGCTAATGTTGAAAAATTTTTAAAAGAAAATAAAATTGAATATGTTTATCATATTGCAGCAATAGCTAATGCCAGAAGATCTCTAGAGAATGTTCAAGAAACAATGATCAATAATGTTGCTGGAACAGCATCAATCTTAAATGCATGCGCAAATGCAAACATAAAAAAAGTAATATTAGCAAGTACCGTTTGGGTTTATAATGCTGCAGATAAAAATAATTCCAAAAAAGAAAATGGAAATATTATTCTTGATGAAGAAAGCAATATCTTACCAACTTGTGGTGGACATTTTTATACGACCTCGAAACTTTGTTCAGAATTTTTATGTCAGGATTTTAAATCATTAAAGAATCTTAATTTTACTATTTTACGTTATGGCATTCCTTATGGACCCAGAATGTGGCCAGGATTAGTTTTAAGAGCATTTACAGAAAATGCTTTATCAAACAAACCTATAGTAATAAATGGAGACGGCAGTGCAAGAAGAAGGTTTATCAATGTTAAGGATTTAGCTCAGGGCCATTTATTAGCGCTAGATTCGAAAGCAGACAATCAAATTTATAACCTTGAGGGTGATAAAGATGTAACAATTAAAGAATTAGCTGATTTAGTTTCCTTAAATATTAAAGATGTGAAAGTAGAATACATAATAGATGAAACTAGGGCTGGTGAGCTTAAAACTGACAGTATTGAAATATCTAACCAAAAAATGAAAAAAGACCTAGGTTGGGAAATTAATGTTTCAATAGAAGAAGGTGTTAAATCATATATCGATTGGTTTAAAAATAATAATTAAATTTAAGATAAAAAAAAACATAATAAATTTTCAATTCAGTTTTGTTTATTAGTATTTTTTTTATTTTTACTATTAATTAAAAATTTATGAAACATAATGCAGCTATTTACTTGTTATCATCCAGAGTTCTTATTTTAGAACAATGTTTACTCAATTTATATAAAAATTGGAATCATAAGTATGATTATCCAGTATTTATACATTATTTTGATAATATTTATTCTGAAGAATTTATTAAAAAAATTAAAAATACTATTTCTAAAACAATTTTTTTTCATCAAATAGATTATAAAGTACCAAATCATATAGATGAAAAAGAATTGTTTTATAATAAAATAGAAAATCCCTACGTAAAAAAATATTTTAGTAAAAAAAGATTAGGTTATTTGCATGGGGAGAGGTTTTGGTTAAATCTAACTTCATATGGTGAAGTTGGATGTCTGGTTAAAGAGTTAGAAAAATATGACTATCTAATGAGAATAGATGATGACTCTTATTTTAAAGGTAAGATTGATTTTGATTTTTTTGATGTTCTCAAAGATAATCCAATAGCAACAGCTTATATGTACAATAGGTATGATCACAGAGTTAGAGATACACGTTTAGGATTATGGGATTTTTACAAGAGTTATCTTAAAAAATTTAATTATACTCCAAAAAATTTGACTTTAAGAGAAGCAGTTCACGAAAATAATGAGCTAATGATGCACAATCTTTATTGGACAGCGGGTAACTGTAATTTGTACAATATTTTAGAATTTAAAAAAAAACCATGGGAAGAGTATCAAAAAGAGCTTAATAAATTTGGAGGTCATTATAAAAATAGATGGGGAGATTTGGAGACTATTGGTTTATTCTGCTATACTCATTTTGATAAAGAGCCTTACAACTTTAATTTAAAGGAAAAAGGACTTTATAATGATAAATTTCCTTCATATTTATCATCAATTGCGCCAGGTGTTGGTAAAAGTAAAAATTTTA
>CABXOW010000028.1 GCA_902513955.1 uncultured Pelagibacteraceae bacterium | reverse complement strand
GAATTATAATTATTGGTAGCATAAACAATGAATAAACAAAGATATTTTTCTTTGTCTCTTCTATTCCATTTGTATTTGGCAACATTGGAATTTTTGCTTTTGCATAATCTTTGGCTTTATAAAGACTTAATGCCCAAAAATGGGACGGAGTCCAAAAAAATATAATTAAAAAAAATGTAATTGGTTCAAGACTTAAAGAATTTGTTGCAATCGTCCAGCCTATAACCGGGGGTAGAGCACCTGAAGCTCCTCCAATAACAATATTTTGAGGTGTCTTTCTTTTTAACCAAATAGTATAAACAAAAAGATAAAATGCAATTGTTATAAATAACAGTGTGGCAGATAAAATATTTGAAAAATAATAGAGTCCAATAATTGAAATTATTGATAAGACTATTCCAAATATTAAGGCATGATCTTTGTTAATTTTTCCTGTTGGAATTGGTCTAAGACACGTCCTGGTCATTAAACTATCAAGATCTGCTTCATACCACATATTTAACGTTCCCGCTGCGCCAGCACCTATAGTTACAAAGAAAATACAAATCAAAGAATCAAATAAAGGAATTTGATTGGGAGAAGTTAATAATCCTACAGCGCAAGTAAATATGACAAGAGACATAACTCTTGGTTTCATCAATAAATATAAAGATTTAATAAAAGTTCCTGAATCTAGGACTAAAGTAGAAGCGGTTCTTTTTCTGATTATATTGGACAAAATTAACTTACGTTTGTTACTACAAATATTATAAAAAGTATCATTCCAATAATAAGAATATGGTTACCTAAATCAAAAAATCCTATTTGTTCATTCTTTTTATCAATAAACTTTCTACTAAGAGGTAAATTATCATATGGGTTTATTTTGATTTTTGATTCTTCACTATTTTTATCATTTTCAACTTTTATTAAAAAACCAAACCAAGTTATGTAAATAAAAAATAAAAAAAATATTAAAAATCCACCTAATATTGTATATCCTGTCATAAATTATTGTCCCCCTACAACAAAATAAAAAAGTCTTGTAAATACAGTGTATTGAAACTCTGCAACCATAAGAAATACAAAACACCCTATTGCTGTCATTGGCCACAAAAGAACGTTAACTAATGCATAACGTTCCCAAAATAAATGCATGAAAAAAGCCATAATAAGTCCTGCTTTTAAAAACATAAATAATAAAATCAAAGACCATCTAAGCAAACCTTGAAATTGATACCAATCCACCATGTATGAAAAAAAACTTAAAACAAATAATAAGCCCCATATCCACAAATATATTCCTATTTTATGTGTTGTTGATTGTTCTTTTTCGCTCATACTACTCATAATTTAAATCTTACCATAAATAAAAAAATGCAAAAATAAATACCCATACTAAATCTACAAAGTGCCAGTATAGTCCTAGAATTTCAATTTCAACATAATCACCTTTCATTGTAGTAAACCAGCCTCTTTTTTCTTCATCATAATGACCTTTAAAAGTTTTGTACGCATAGATAAATAAGAAAATCACACCTATAGAAACATGGGTGCCATGAAATCCAGTTATCATGAAGAAAAATGATCCAAATTGTTTTGCGCCAAAAGGATTTTCCCAAGGTCTTACTCCTTCATGAATTAATTTAGACCATTCAAAAGCTTGCATTCCAACAAAAGTAAGTCCACCAATTGCTGTGGCTAATATTAACCAACCACACATCTTTCTATTTTTTTCATAACCATATTTTACTGCAAGAGCCATTGTTCCACTGCTTGTAATTAAAACGAATGTCATAATCGCAATTAACAATAATGGAACTGGTGTACTACCTACATGTAGTGAGAAAACCTCACTTGTATTTGGCCAATCTATTAAAGTTGATCCTCTACCCTTCATGTATGAAATTAAAAAACAACTAAATATAAAAGTATCACTCAATAAAAAAATCCACATCATTGCTTTGCCCCAATGTACACCTTTAAACATGGTTTGATCAGAACCTGTGTCCTGTGCCATTCCTTTAAAGCCAGGTTTAAATTCGTAGCCTTCTATTTTTGGATCAGACATAGTTATGTTTTTTCTACCTCAGTTTCAGCAACTTCGCTTGGTGGTGTAGTTTGAGTAATAAAATCTTCTTTTGCTCCAGGGACACTAAAATCATAAGGCCATCTATGAACTACAGGGAGTTTTTCACCCCAATTACCGTGTTCAGGTGGAACTGAAGGAGTAAGCCACTCAAGTGAATTTGCTTGCCAAGGATTGTGTCCAGCAGGTTTTCCTATTTTTAAAGTTCTTATAATATTATAAATCAATATTAATTGTGCAGCACCTACTATAAAAGCTGCCACACTTATAAATTCATTCATTCCTACAGCAGAAGTTACATATGGACTATCATACATTTCAAAATATCTTCTAGGTACTCCGATAAATCCTAAATAGTGCATTGGGAAATAAATTGAATAAGCTCCTAAAAAAGTAAGCCAGAAATGCCATTTGCCTAATTTTTCATCTAAAAATCTTCCAGCCACTAAAGGAAACCAATGATAAACAGCGCCCATAATTACCATAAGTGGTGCTATACCCATCACCATATGAAAATGAGCAATTACAAAGTAAGTGTCTGACAAAGGAACATCTACAGTAACATTTCCTAAAAAAAGTCCTGTAATACCTCCATTTACAAAGGTAACTATAAAACCAAGACACCATAACATTACAACGTTAAGTCTAATGTTTCCTCTCCAAAGAGTTAAAATCCAATTATAAACTTTCATTGCAGTTGGAATTGCTATGATAAGTGTTGTAGTTGCAAAAAAGAAACCAAACCAAGGATTCATTCCACTAACATACATATGGTGTGCCCATACAAAAAAGCTTAGTCCTCCTATACCAACAATGGCCCAAACCATCATTCTATATCCAAATATGTTTTTTCTTGCATGAACAGAAATTAAATCTGAAACTATTCCAAATGCTGGAAGAGCAACTATATAAACTTCTGGATGCCCAAAAAACCAAAATAAATGTTGAAAAAGAATAGGACTTCCTCCGCCATACTCTAAAACTTCACCAGCTTTTAATATCGTTGGCATAAAAAAACTTGTTCCAAGCACATTGTCTAAAGTCATCATTAGTCCGCCTACTAATAATGCAGGAAAAGCTAACATTGCCAAAATAGTTGCTGTAAAAATACCCCAAACTGTTAGAGGCATTCTCATTAATGTCATACCTCTAGTACGAGCTTGTAGAATAGTAATCAAATAATTTAGTCCACCCATAGTAAATCCTGCAACAAATAATATTAAAGATATACACATTAGTAGTATTCCCATACCTGAACCTGGTGTTCCTTCTAAAATTGCTTGAGGTGGGTAAAGTGTCCAACCAGCTCCTGTTGGTCCACCTGGTACAAAAAAGCTTGCTAATAAAACTCCAACTGCAACAAAAAAAGACCAAAAACTTACCATATTAAGATAAGGAAAAACCATATCTCTAGATCCTACCATTAAAGGAATTAGGTAATTACCAAAGCCTCCAAGAAAAAGTGCTGTTAAAAAATAAACAACCATTATCATTCCATGCATAGTAACAAACTGATAATAATGTTCTGCAGTCATAAACCCTGCTGCCTCAGGAAAGCCTAATTGTAAACGCATTAACCAAGAAAGAATTAGACCAATAATTCCTGTAAAAGTTGCTAAAAGAAAATATTGAACTCCAATAACTTTTGCATCCTGACAAAAAATCCATTTAGTAATAAAACTATGTCCATGATATAAATCTTGTTCTGGTATTTCTGCTGGTCTTACATGGTCCGCATCTGGTACTGTTCCTGAACCTCCGCCTCCACCAGAAGAAATGGTTTCTGAAGATTGAGCTTGATAACCTGTTTTATTTTCGTATTCGTCAGACATAAATTATTCTTCTTTATATATTTCTTTATTTAAAAGAAAATTATTATTTTTAACTATTTTTTTATTTTCTAATTCTACATTTTCCTGTTTAGCAATATAATCTTTAAAAGTTTCTTGTTCAGAAATCCATTGATTGTAATCTTCTGTGCTTTGAACTTCAACACCACCTCTCATCGCATAGTGTCCAACACCACAATATTCTGCACATAAGACTTCATATTCTCCAATTTTATTTGGTTCAAACCAATAGTAAGTTACAATTCCTGGAACTGCATCCATTTTTGCTCTAAACTGAGGAACATACCAGTTATGAAGCACATCAACTGACCTTAATAATATTTTCACTGGTTGGTTAGTTTCTAAATTTATCAAGTCACTTTGTATCAACACATCGTCTTTTCCATAAGGATCATCTAGATTAATTCCAAAAGGGTTATTGTCATTTATGTTAACTATTTGAGTAGTTCCTAATTTTCCATCTTCACCAGGTAGTCTATATTGCCATCCCCATTGCCAAGCCATCACATCAATCTCAAGCGCATTTTTTGGAACAGTAACATATTGATTCCAAATAATAAGTCCTGGTGCTAAAAGCGCAGCTACACCTAAAGTTGTCGCCACTGTAAGTATTTTTTCTAATTTTTTATCGTCTGGTTTATATTCTGCTCTTCTATCTTTTTTGTAAGAAAACTTAACTACGCAGTAAACCATAAAAAGACATACGGCTATAAAAACACCACCACCTACCCAAAAAGTAAGTGTAATTGTATTATCCATTCCTACCCAATTTGAAGCAATGTCAGTCCAATACCATGGTGTAAAGATATGAAAAAGTAAAGATCCTAAGACCACTAAAAAAAATATTATACCTGGATGCATGGCTATCTATATAGTTTATTAATAGTATAAATACCTAGGACAAAATGTCATAAATTTAAAGTAAATAAACTAATGTAATTAGGGTTTTATGCTTGGTAAATTCGGAATTTTAATAACAATACTCGTTCTAGTATTCATTTTTTTTCTAGTCATATCTTTTGGGGCAGGAGCATTTTCAAAGAAAGAGATTAAAATCGAAACAAAAAAATATTTAAAATCTGTAAATATTCTTTTAGCAATTATTACAGTAGTAGGAATTGTTTTAGTTCTA
>CABXOW010000027.1 GCA_902513955.1 uncultured Pelagibacteraceae bacterium | reverse complement strand
TGAAAGATATTCTTTAGCTATGTATGAACTTGCAAGCGAAAACAATGTTCTTTTGCAAGTAGAAGATCAATCCTCATCTATCTTAAATTTGATTTCATCAAGTAAAGATTTTTCAAATTTAATTAAAGACCCAACAAGTAGCCAGGAAGATCTTTTAAAAGTTATAAATATTATTTCAGAAAATAATAAATTTGAAATTTTATTAAAAAATTTCTTAAGTTTTTTAGTTGCTAAAAGACGATTTTTTTATGTTGAACAAATTTTAAAGAGTTTTATTGAAACTTGTTCAAAAAAAAGAGGAGAATTAAAAGCAGAATTAAAATCTGCTAAAGAATTATCTAGTGATGAAATTTCTAAAATTACAGAGGAGCTTACTAAAAATTTTAGCTCAAAAATAAAATTAAACTACAAACATGATGAAAGTTTAATAGGAGGCTTAGTAGTACAGGTTGGAAGTACTATGGTGGACACCTCAATTAAAAATAAATTACAACAAATCGAAAACAGAATGATAGAGGCATAAATGGAAATAAATCCTTCAGAAGTAACAAAGATACTAAAAGAGCAAATCAAAAATTTTGGTGATAAAGCAGAAGTAACCGAAGTTGGGCAAGTATTATCAGTAGGAGATGGTATTGCTAGAATTTATGGTCTTGATAATGTTCAAGCTGGAGAGATGGTAGAATTTGCTGATGGCTCTAAAGGTATGGCTTTAAACCTTGAAAGTGAAAATGTTGGTGTTGTAATTTTTGGAGATGATAGAAATATTAAAGAAGGTGATACAGTTAAAAGAACTGGTAACATTGTTGACACTCCAGTTGGAAAAGAATTATTAGGTAGAGTTGTTGATGGATTGGGAAATCCAATTGATGGTAAAGGACCTTTAGATAAAAGTGTTAAAAAAAGTAGAGTTGAAGTTAAAGCGCCAGGAATTATTCCTAGACAGTCAGTCAGTGAACCTATGCAAACTGGTCTAAAATCTATTGATAGTTTGGTTCCTATTGGAAGAGGTCAGCGTGAATTAATTATTGGTGACAGACAAACAGGTAAAACTGCAGTTGCAATTGATGCAATCATAAACCAAAAGAAAATTAATGAGTCTGGTGATGAGAAACAAAAACTTTATTGTATTTATGTTGCTATTGGTCAAAAAAGATCAACAGTAAGACAAATTCAAAAAACATTAGAAGAAGCTGGAGCAATGGAGTACACTACAATCGTTGCTGCAACAGCATCTGACTCAGCACCACTTCAGTTTTTAGCGCCTTACACAGGGTGTACAATGGGTGAATATTTCAGAGATAACGGAATGCATGGATTAATTATATATGACGATTTATCTAAGCAGGCTGTTGCTTATAGACAAATGTCTCTATTGTTAAGAAGACCTCCAGGACGTGAAGCTTACCCTGGTGATGTATTCTATCTACATAGTAGATTATTAGAAAGAGCGGCTAAGTTAAGTGATGAGCATGGTGGAGGTTCTTTAACAGCACTTCCAATTATTGAAACACAAGGTGGTGACGTATCAGCTTTTATTCCAACTAACGTAATTTCAATTACTGATGGTCAAATTTTCTTAGAAACTGAACTTTTTAACCAAGGGATCAGACCAGCTATTAATGTAGGTTTATCTGTTTCTAGGGTTGGTTCTTCAGCACAAACAAAAGCGATGAAAAAAGTTTCTGGATCAATGAAACTAGAATTAGCACAGTACAGAGAGATGGCTGCTTTTGCACAATTTGGTTCTGATTTAGATGCATCAACACAGCAGCTTTTAAATAGAGGATCAAAATTAACTGAACTTCTTAAACAAAAACAATACTCACCAATGACAGTAGCTGAACAAGTTATTTCCGTCTTCTGTGGAGTAAAGGGATATTTAGATGATATTGAATTAAAAGATATTGCTGAATTTGAAAATAAAATCATTGAAAAGTGTAAGTCTGATAAACCTGAAATAATTGATTCAATTCAAAGCTCAGGTAAACTTGAAGACGATAAAGAAAAATTACTAATTAAAGTAATTACTCAGTTAAAGGAAAACTTTAAATCTTAATTTATTATGGCAAGTTTAGACGACCTTAAAAAAAGAATAGCTAGTGTAAAGTCTACACAGAAAATTACAAAAGCTATGAAGATGGTAGCAGCAGCAAAACTTAGAAAAGCCCAAGAAAGTGCTGAGAAGGGAAGACCTTATTCAGAAAAAATGAATAATATAATTCTAAATCTTTCTAGTGGGATTTCGGACAAAGAAAATGCTCCAAAATTATTATCTGGATCAGGTAATGATAAAGTGCACCTTTGTGTTGTGATGACATCTGATAGAGGTTTATGTGGTGGTTTTAATTCAAATATAATTAAAAAAGCCAAGAGCTACTTTGCAAAACTTGCAGAAGATGGAAAAGATTTAAAGATCATTACTGTAGGTTCTAAAGGTAACGACCAACTTAAAAGAGCTTATGATGATAAGATAATTGTAAATATTTCATTTAAAGAATCAAAACATGCTAATTATTTTGATGCTGAAAAAGTTGGCAAAATGGTAATTGAAAAATTTGGAGCTGAGGAGTTTGATGTTTGTACTATTTTTTATAACCAATTTAAAAATGTAATTACGCAAATTCCTCAAGCACAGCAAATAATTCCTTTAAATGTTGAAAACTCAGAGGAAGATAAATCTGAAGATAGTTACGAGTTTGAACCAGATGAAGATGAGATTTTAAGCAATTTATTGCCAAAAAATATTTCAACACAAATATTTAAAGCGATGTTAGAGAATTCAGCTAGTGAACAGGGCTCAAGAATGAGTGCAATGGATAATGCAACCCGAAACGCAGGTGAAATGGTTGACAAGCTTACTATTGAGTATAATAGAAGTCGTCAGGCAGCAATTACTAAAGAACTAATAGAAATCATATCAGGAGCAGAGAGTTTATAATTATGAGCAAAGGAAAAATCACACAGATCATTGGAGCAGTAGTAGACGTAAAATTTGACGAAGATCTTCCAGAAATTTTATCGGCATTAGAGTGTAAAAATGGAGACAACAGACTAGTTTTAGAAGTTGCTCAACATTTAGGAGAATCTACTGTTAGAACAATTGCAATGGACGCTACCGAAGGATTAAAGAGAGGTGATGAGGTCATAAATACTAAAGCACCTATTCAAGTTCCTGTTGGACCAGAAACCTTAGGAAGAATTATAAATGTTATTGGTGAACCTATCGATGAAAAAGGTGAAGTTAAAACAAAAGAAAAGTGGCCAATTCACAGAGCAGCTCCTGAATTTAGTGATCAATCTACAGAGACTGAAATTTTAGTTACAGGAATTAAAGTAGTTGATTTATTGGCACCATATGCAAAAGGTGGAAAAATTGGTCTATTTGGTGGAGCTGGAGTTGGAAAAACAGTTTTGATTATGGAATTAATTAACAACATTGCAAAAGCTCATGGAGGTTTTTCAGTTTTTGCAGGAGTTGGAGAAAGAACTAGAGAAGGAAATGATTTATACCATGAGATGATAGACTCAGGTGTTATTAAAAAAGATGGAGATGGATCTAAAGCTGCATTAGTTTATGGACAAATGAATGAGCCCCCTGGAGCAAGAGCTAGAGTTGCTCTTACAGGATTAACTGTAGCTGAATATTTTAGAGATCAAGAAGGTCAAGACGTTCTTTTTTTCGTAGATAACATTTTTAGATTTACACAAGCAGGTTCTGAGGTATCAGCACTATTAGGAAGAATACCATCAGCCGTTGGTTATCAGCCTACACTTGCAACTGATATGGGTAACCTTCAAGAAAGAATTACTACAACCAATAAAGGATCAATTACATCGGTACAGGCAATTTATGTGCCAGCCGATGACTTAACTGACCCTGCACCAGCAACTTCATTTGCTCACTTGGATGCAACTACGGTTCTGTCAAGACAAATTGCAGAAATTGGTATTTATCCTGCAGTTGACCCACTTGATTCTACTTCAAGAATTCTGGACCCTAGAATAGTGGGTGATGAACATTATAGAGTTGCTAGAGAAGTTCAAAAAATCTTACAAACTTATAAATCACTACAAGATATCATAGCTATTTTAGGTATGGATGAATTATCTGAAGACGATAAATTAGTTGTAGCTAGAGCAAGAAAAATACAGAGATTTTTATCTCAACCATTTTTTGTTGCAGAAGTGTTTACTGGGTCTCCAGGTAAATTAGTTGATTTAGATTCAACAATAAAAGGCTTTGCCGCTATTTGTAAGGGTGATTATGATCATCTTCCAGAAGCAGCCTTTTATATGGTTGGGACTATAGAAGAAGCAATAGAAAAAGCTGAAAAAATGACTAAGGAAGCTGCCGCTTAATGAGTGAAGAGTTTAAGGTTGAAATAGTAAATCCAGAAAGATCTTTTCTAGTTAAAGAAGATGTTTCCGAAGTTGTTGTGCCTGCTTTTGAAGGAGAGATGGGAATACTTAAAGATCATATTTCTATTATCTCATTTTTAAAACCAGGTATTATAAAGATTTTATCAAAATCAGGTGATGAAAACTATTATGTTGAGGATGGAATTGTTGAATTTAAAAATAATAATTTATCAATTCTAACTAGCTCAATATTTAATCTTACAGATTTAGATAAATCTAAACAGCAAGATTTACTTAAATTAGCTGAAGAAGAAGCGAGTAATCCTGAAATAAATGATCAATCTAGATACTTAGTTGATCAAAAAATCGAAGTATTAAGATCTCTTAATTAATAATTTTTTTAACTTTTTCTTTAAGCTCTTTGTAAACATGTAGTTTAAAGTCTACTACAACTTCAGTGATCATATCAAGGTCTATCCATTTCCAATCTAAAAATTCTGGATTTTTAGTTTTAATATTAATCTCTTTTTCATCTCCAGTAAATTTCATTAAAAACCATTTTTGTTTTTGGCCTTTATATTTACCCTTCCAGATAATACCTAATAAACGATCAGGAAGCTCATAGGTAATTGTGCCATCGAATTCTTTTATTAATTCTACACTTTTAACACTAGTTTCTTCTTCTAGTTCTCTATAAGCTGCTTTTAGAAAATCTTCACCTTCATCAACTCCACCTTGAGGCATTTGCCAAAATTTTTTTGCATTATCTATTCTTCTTGCAACAAAAACTTTATTGTCATTGTTTAACAAAACTATTCCTACCCCAGTTCTTAAGGGTAATTCGTTGAATTTACTCATAATTTAT
>CABXOW010000026.1 GCA_902513955.1 uncultured Pelagibacteraceae bacterium | reverse complement strand
CTTCAAATTTTTTTAATTTTCTTACAGTTTTTTTAATTAAACTACTAAATCCAGATTTTTCATAATTTAGTCTTGCTATAATTTTTCCATGTATCTTGTTTTTCTTTAAATAAGTTAAATCATCATAAAGACCCTTATAAACTTTCTCTTCGGGTAAATCTTTACCATCCCAGTCTTCCATGGCGTTAAATGTTTTAGGTAGCATTTTAGTAATCATTCGATCATCAACACTTCTAAACAACATGTCACCAATTGGAAAAACGTAAACAATTAAAATAAAGAAAAATAATGGAGCTACTAGCAAAACTGCTTTTATTTTATTTTTTCTTTCAGCTATTTTAAGGCTTTTTTCTAAAGGTATCCCGTCAGATGATAAAATTTTTTCTTGGCTCATAATAAAAAAGGGCAGTTATAAATAACTGCCCTTTTAATATAGTATAAAAAACTATTCTATAAAACTAAATTATAGACCAGCTTTCATAGCTTCCCATTTTTCACCGATTTCATCTTGGTTATCTGCCCAGAAATCAGGGTTCATTAGGATGTATCTTTTTGTGTTAGCAGGAGCTGTTGGCATATGTGGTACCATGTTAGTCTTACCATCTTTGAACCAAGGCTCTCCAGCTTCCATAACAGCAATTGAAGATTTTCTCCAAGGTGCATATGCAATATACTTAGCACTACCAGCTAAACCTTCTGAGCTAGTCATTTCTCTAAGTACTTTCATAGCACTACCGTCAGCATGACCAGGTCCACCCTTAACCATTGCAAAATATTCATAGTCAAGAATTTGTCCGTCCCATACTTGTACAAGTGGAGTTCCTTCCATTTGTGCATTGAAGAATCTACCATTCCAACCTGTAGCCATTACTACTTCACCGTTAGCTAATAGTTCTGGTGGTTGAGCTCCAGCATTCCAGAATACACATCCACCATTTGGATCTGTACAAAGTGCTTTAAGCTTGTTCATAGCTCTATCAATACCACCGTCTGCTTCAAGTTTTCTATAAGTTAAGTCAGAACCTTTACCAGGGTTTACACCATCAGCAGTGATAGCTATCTCTAAGTTTGACATAGCGTTTTTGTAAATAGCTCTCTTACCAGGAAACTTTTTAGTATCAAAAAAGTCTTTTAGTTTAGTTGGCTTTTTACTTCCGATTGTTGCATCATTATAAGCATAGTTCCATGAGTACAGAATGTTTCCAACTGCACATTTTGAAGGCATGCCTGTAAAGAAGTCTTGACTTGCAGGTGTTCCATCTGGAGCAGGTGCAAAATCTTTATCAAAATCGAATTCAACAAAAATTCCTTCGTCACATCCAATGATTGTGTCTTTAGCGTACACATCAATGATGTCCCAAGTAATTGCTCCAGCTTCTTTTTGAGCTTTAATTTCTGATAATCCACCAGTGTAGTCTACCCAATCAACAGGTATTCCTAATTTTTTAGCTGTAGGATCACCGTAACCCAGTTTTTGTGACTCTGTGTAAGCTCCACCCCAAGACACTACAGTTACTGCAAATGCTGAAGTTGTTACAGAAAGTACAAAAGAAAGGGCAAGTAATAATTTACTTAATTTTTTCATTTATTCTCCTATTTAACGTTAACGTTTAGTTTTTATAAAGTGAAAGTAAAACAATATAGACTAGCTTAGTCAACAGCTTATTCTTGCTAATTTGATTACTATTTTAATGAAAATTATATAATAATTATTTTGGATCTAAGGCTCTGCAGTCGACACTATTCCAGCCGATATTAATTTCTTTACCTTCTTTAATATCCATTCTGTTTGAACTGTTAGGAACTTTTAAAATAAATTCTTTATTACCTAACAAATCTAATCTTAATCTTGTGTGATCTCCGTGGTAAATAACCTCTTCAATTTTACCTTTGTGATTATTATCCATTTTAGTTTCTGGATCAATCAATGCCCTTTCGGGTCTTAAAGATACTGTGGTTTTTTCTCCTTTTGTTTTTGCAACAATTGGATTAGCTAATATCTCGGATCCAGAATTTAATTTCACTTTACATTTATCACCTGAGACATCTATTACTTCACCGGCAAAAGTATTATTTTCTCCGATAAATTCAGCAACAAATGAATTAACTGGTTTTTCATATAACTCATTAGGACTAGAAAGTTGTTGAACTTTTCCATCATTAAAAACTGCAATTCTATTTGACATCGTCAAAGCTTCAGTTTGATCATGAGTAACGTACACAACTGTTACACCAATACTTTCATGAATATGTTTAATTTCATACTGCATACTTTCTCTTAAATTTTTATCTAATGCTCCTAATGGTTCATCCATAAGTACAAGCTTAGGATCAAACACTAGAGATCTTGCAACAGCTACTCTTTGTTGTTGACCTCCTGATAATTGCATTGGCATTCTAGCTTCAAAGCCTTGAAGTGATACCATAGATAATGCTTTATCAACTTTTTTATCTGCTTCGTCTTTTGGAATTTTTCTAACTCTTAAAGGAAATGCTAAATTTTCATAAACTGTCATGTGAGGAAATAAAGCATAGTTTTGGAATACCATTCCAATTCCTCTTTTATGTGGAGGAATATCTGAGATAACATTGTTATCTAAATAAATTTGTCCATTAGTTGCCGTTTCAAATCCAGCTAACATCATTAAACAAGTTGTTTTACCAGAACCAGATGGTCCAAGCATTGTTACAAATTCACCTTCAGCTATATCTAGATTCAACCCTTTTACGACAAGGAGTTTACCGTCATAACTTTTGTCAACATTTTCAAATCTTACAAAGTGATCATTACCCATGCTACTTTAAAACATTTGTTAGATTGATAATCAAGTAATTTATTTTATATATAATTCTTTACTCATATTACAAAATAATTCACTGCCATTCTCTGTAACTCTAATAGCTTCAGATGCTTCAACACCCCAATCACCAAACTGCATCACTGCTATCATATGAAAGCAAACATTGGGTTCTAAAACTGTCATGTCTCCTTTATATATATTAAGTGTATGCTCTCCCCAATCTGGTGGATAACCAATTCCTATTGAATAACCAGTTCTTGATTTTTTATCGATACCGTATTTATCTAATATTTTCCAAAAAGCTTGAGCAACGTCATTTGCTGTATTTCCTGGCTTTACTGCACTTATACCGGTTTCAAGAGCTTCTATTGTTTTTTTCATTGTATCAATTTTTACCTGATCAGGTTTACCTAATAATACTGTCCTAGCCATCGGTGCATGATATCTTTTATAAACTCCAGATAATTCAATAATAGTTGCCTCTCCTTCTACAAATTTATCTTGTGTTGCAGTTAAATGTGAGGCTGAAGTCCCTTTTCCTGTTGGAAGTAAAGTTGCAATACTAGCATACTCACCACCAAATTCTTCTGTTCCGTAAAAAAGTGATTTTTGAATTTCTCCAACTGCATCACACTGTCTAACACCAGGATTAATTACTTCCATTGCAGTTTTCATTCCTTTTTGAGAAATTAAGGCTGCAGATTTCATGTATCCAATTTCTGCATCTGATTTTACTAATCTTGCCCAATTAACAAGTCTATCACTGTCTACAATTCTAGCATTTGGAAGACCTTGTTTAATTTTTTCGTGACAAAAAGCAGTGTAATAATGTGCATCCATTTCTACACCGATTGAAAGTTTATCCCACTTTCTTTCTTTTATTATTTCTACTAGATAATCATAAGGATGTTTTGGCCATGTATGAATATAATTTTCATCATAAACAATAATATTTTCATCTTTTAAATATGTTCTAATATATGCTCCACCTGCATCTTGTGCTCTTACAAAGCACAAAGGTTCATCAGCATTAACATGAACTATCGCACATTGAGCATAATAAAATGACCAAGCATCATATCCCGTTAAATAATTTAAATTATTAGTATCATGTGAGATTAATAATTCGATGCCTTTTTCTTGCATCATTTTCTGAACTTTCTTTAGTCTACTTTGATATTCTTCTTTTGCAAAATCCATAAAATTAATTTTTAAACAATTTTCCAAATCCTTCTATTGAATTATTTTTATTTATTTTAACAAGAGTATCCCAAATCAATGCTTGATTACTAGATAGTACTGGAATATTCAAATTTTTTTCTAACTTATCAATAATTGGTAAAACAGGTAAAGCCGTGCAAGAAACAAATAAAGCTTCAGCTCCATTTAAATCAATTTCAGATAAAACTTTATATAAATAACTCTGATCTACTTTTCCAATGTCATAATCAGCTTCTATATCAAAGTATGAATTTGACGTAATTTCAAAACCTTCAGTTTTAAAATAATCTAAAACTTCATCATTTAATTTTTTACTATAAGGTGTAAACAGACTTATCTTATTTATATTTAATTTCTTTAATGCCTTTATCGCAGCTGTGCTTGGAGTTGTCACTTCTGCCATAGGTTTCGCAGCTTTTACTTTTTCCTCAATAGATTCATAACCTGCTGCTATTGTGCCTGATGTGCAACCATAAACAACACAATCAATATCTTGATCGGGTAAAATATCTTTAGTTACCTCAGTTATCTTATTTGACATTTTGATCAAATTTTCTTTTGTAAGAGGATTGTAGCATTCAATACGGTTCACAAAGAAGTCTATTTCCCTATCTTTAATTACATTAATAAAATCTCTTTCAATCATAAAGTCACTTGCAAGCGCAATAAGACCAACTCTTGGGTTTGATTTGCTTATGTATTTGGGATCTATTTTTGTTGAATTCATATTTTAAAAAGTGAATATATCACAAATTCTTTAATAATCATTACTATTAAAAATAACGGCATGAATTTAAAAGATACTTTCGCTGCATCCTTAGTACCTATATTTTTGGGCTTTGGCTTTGTAATTGCTAAACCTGCATTTGAATCTTTTCCTCCTATTCTTTTAATGGGTATAAGATTTATATTTGCTGCCTCAATATTAATTTGGTGGTTTCCAGTACCTAGAGGTTATCTAAAAAAAATATTTATAGCATCCTTCATAGCTAATACCTTACAGTACAGCATTACATATTCAGGATTAGATTTAATTGATGCATCTTCAGCTGTGCTGTTAGTTCAAACAGAAGTTCCTTTTGGAGTTATTTTTGCTTACTTCATGCTTAAAGAAAAACCAACTATAAGAGCTTTAATAGGAATAGCCATTGCCTTTGTTGGTGTTTATATTTTAACTGGATCTCCAAATTTAGATGGAAAATTTATTGGAATAGGTCTTACAATATTAGGATCTGCTGTATGGGCTCTTGGACAAGTAATTGTTAAACCACTAAGTAAAGAAATAAATCCTTTGGCGTTAGTTGCATGGTTAGCTTTATTCTCTGGACCAATTTTAGTAATGCTCTCTGCTATAATTGACGGAAATACAATTGGTTATTTAAAAAATGCAAAAATTGATCATTGGATTATTGCAATTTATATCGGCTTCATTATGCAACCAATTACTTATGGTTGCTTCTATTATGTTTTAAAAAACAATCCACTTTATAAAGTTCTTCCTATTGTTACGATGGGTATACCGCCAACAGGTTTGTTGGCTGCTATTTTTCTTTTAGG
>CABXOW010000025.1 GCA_902513955.1 uncultured Pelagibacteraceae bacterium | reverse complement strand
TTGTTGGATAAGTGCAGTAAGTAATTTTATAAAAAATAATACATTTAAAGGATCTATCTCAATCATCATTTCAGCAGACGAGGAAACAACAGGCTACGGATGTCCTTCAGTTATGAAATATCTAAGAAAAAAAGGTGAAAAAATAGATTTTTCAATAGTAGGTGAGCCATCTTCAAATAAATCAGTTGGAGATGAAATAAGAATTGGAAGAAGAGGCTCTATGAATGGAATTATAACTGTTTATGGAAAAAGTGGACACTCAGCATTTTATGGTTCTTATATTAATCCGTGTACAGCTTTAGCTAAAATAATAGCAAAATTAAAAAGTTCTCCTTTAGATAATGGTACTAAATACATGCCACCATCTAATCTAGAATTTACAAAAATGAATGTTGATAATTTATCTGAAAATGTAGTGCCTCAGTCAGCTAATGCAAAATTTAATGTAAGATTCAACTCTAAATACAAATCATCTTCTTTAAAGAAGAAACTAAATAAAATAATTAATGCAGTTGCAAAAAAAGAAAAATGTAAAACTAAAATAGAATATAAAGTAAGTGGTGAGGCTTTTTATACTAAGCCAAACAAAGAAATTCTTATGGTAAAAAAAGTTGTAAAAAAAGTTACTGGAATTTCAGCAAAATTAAATTGTAGAGGTGGAACAAGTGATAGTCGTTTTTTAGGGTCAATACCAAGACTAGAGCTAGGTTTAAAAAATAATAGCATTCACCAAATCAATGAAAGAACATCAATTTCAGATTTAAAAAAATTAACTTTAATTTACTCAAATATTTTAAAGAATTACTTTAAGTGAAAACTGGTCTAGTTACCTCTGATACTTATCAAAATCATAACACAGGTGAAGGACATCCAGAAAAGATTGATAGGGTAACAGCTGTTATTGATAACTTTAAGAAAATAGATAACAAAGAATTGATTTGGAAAAAACCAGCTAAATTTGATCAATCTTTTTTAATTAATACACATTCTTCTGAATATATAGATCTAGTAAGTAAATCATTTCCAGAAAATGGTTTAGCTTTTCTTGATGGAGACACAGTTGTTTCACCTGGAAGCAAAGAAGCAACAAAAGATGCCGTAGGTTCTATTATTACAGCCATAGATGGTGTTCAAAATAAAGAATTTAAAAATGCATTTTGTGCTGTTAGACCGCCAGGTCATCATGCAGAAAAAGGGAAAGCAATGGGATTTTGTATATATAACAATGTTGCTGTTGGTGCTAATTATCTAATTGAAAAATATAACTATAGTAAAGTTGCTATTATTGATTTTGATGTTCATCATGGAAATGGAACACAGGATATTTTCTATGATAATGAAAAAGTGCTATATATTTCAACTCATCAATATCCTTACTATCCTGGTTCAGGTTCAGAAAAAGAAAAAGGAAAGTTTAATAATATCTTTAACATTCCACTTGAAGCTGGAACATCTGCTGAAGAATATCTAAATGCATACGAACATGTTTTAAAAAAATTGAAAGAATTTAAACCTGAATTTTTATTATTTTCTGCGGGTTTTGATGCTCATATTGATGACCCTTTAGCACAACTAAGGCTTAATGAAGAAGATTTTTATAAGTTAACAAAAAGAACATTGAAAATTTCCAAATCATTTTGTAATGGAAATGTAGTTTCAATCCTTGAAGGAGGTTATGATCTTAAAGCTCTTCAGCAAAGCACTCAAAGACATGTGGATGCTCTGATAGAATTTAATTGATAATTCTTTATAACTCTCTAAATAAAACTTTATGAAAATTTACAAAATTAGAAAATCTGTAATTGATAAAAAAGGTAGAGGACTTTACGCTACAAGAGACATCAAAGAAGGAACAAAAATAATAGATTATATCGGAAAATTAATTACTAAGAAACAAACTGAAGATTCAGATAAATATGATAATGGAAAACCAATTTATTTATTTACCATAAATAAAAGATATGATCTTGATGGAGATTTTCCTTGGAATAAAGCAGGGTTAATTAATCATTCATGCAATAATAATTGTGATTATGATGGTAAAGGACTTAAAATTTGGGTTAAAGCCATCCAGGATATTAAAAAAGGTGAAGAATTTACTTGTGATTATGGGTTTGGTTATGATGAAAATTACAAACAATTTCCATGTAAATGTAAGTCAAAAAATTGTTGTGGTTATATTGTAAGAGCAGAGTCTAGATGGCGAATAAATAAAAAATTTTCAATGAGTAACAAAAAAAAATTAGTAAATAACTCTCACTAAAAAAAGTCCCTCAGGTGGTGCTGGTGGTGCACATAATATTCTTTTTTTTGATTTAAATGCTTTGTCAAATTTTTTTAAATCCCATTTTTTTTCACCTAAATATTTTAAACAACCAACCATAGATCTTACCTGTTGTTGTAAAAAAGATTGTGATTTAAATTCTATTTCTATTTTGTTTTTTGACAACCTAACATTCACTGATTTAATTGTTTTAATAGGACTTTTTGCATGACAACTTGAAGATCTAAAAGTAGAATAATCGTGAGTTCCAACTAATCTCTTAGCTCCTTTTTTAATTAAATCTAAATCCAATGGTTTTCTTACATGCCATCCTCTTTTTTTTTCAATTACTGGAGCACTTATCTGATTAAAAATTATGTATTTATAAACTCTTTGTTTTGCAGAAAATCTTGAGTGAAATTTATTGTTCCTTTTTTTAATTTTAGTTATTGCAATACCTTGGTTATTTAAAAAATGATTAATTGACTTTAAAAATTTTATCAAATCTGAAATCTCATTCTTACAATCAAAGTGAGCTGATTGTTCAATCGCATGTACACCTGTGTCTGTTCTGCCTGAACCATTTAAAATTATCTTTTCTTTTAAAAGTTTTGTAAGTTTTTCTTGAACAAGTCCTTGAATAGTTGATCCTTTTTTTTGAATTTGCCACCCCCTAAAATTTGTACCTACATATTCAATAATCAGTTGGTATCTGGTCATTTAAATGACAGAACCTTTTTTTATTTGAGACCCAAGCATAAATTCACCAATATTTTGAGGCTTTTTCCCCTGTCTTTGGATCTCTTTAATCTTTATTGTTTGCTTATCGCCACAAACAACCTCTAAATAGTCAGAAACAATCTCACCCGGCTTTCCAATCCCATTACCAATTTCTGCTTTTAAAATTTTGTATCTTTCTCCCTTATAAATAAAATAAGCACCTGGCACAGGGTATAAACCATTTATTTTTCCAATAATAATTTTTGCCTCATCATTCCAATTGATTTCGCCCTCAGCTTTTTTAATTTTAAACGCATATGTAGCTTTTGAATGATCTTGATCAATAAATTTTGCTTTATCTTCCAAAATATTATCAACATTATCTAATATTTTTTCAGCTGCTATTAAAGATAATTTATCTGCA
Organism: uncultured Pelagibacteraceae bacterium; assembly: GCA_902513955.1. Classification (GTDB taxonomy): domain Bacteria; phylum Pseudomonadota; class Alphaproteobacteria; order Pelagibacterales; family Pelagibacteraceae; genus Pelagibacter. The sequence goes on along the minus strand of CABXOW010000025.1, from coordinate 3,557 downwards.
ATATCACTGGCGTTTAAATTATCTTCTAAATTTATTTTATAAGTATTACATACTGGACCTGTATCAAGCTGTTCTGCTATTTTCATGACACTAAATCCTGTCTCTTTATCAAGATTCATTATAGATCTTTGTATAGGTGCTGCTCCTCTCCATTTTGGCAAAAGAGATGCATGAATATTAATAAATCCTTTTTTAGTTAAACTTAGAAATTCTTTTGGAATGATTTGTCCATAAGCAACAACTATTGCAAGATCAGCATCTATATTTTTAAAATATTCATATTCCTCATTGTTGTTTTTTAAATATTTTGGAGTTCTAAAATCCAAATTTAAAGTTTCAGCAATCCCTTGTATGGGTGATTTATTTATTTTTTGTCCCCGTTGTGATTTTTGAGGAGGTTGCGTGTAAACGTCTGATATAGGATAACCATTTTGATACAATGATTTCAAAATGGGTACAGCAAACATTGGCGTGCCCATAAAAACAATCTTTTTTACCATCAATTAAAGGACTGCAGTATTTGATTTTAATTTAGATAGTTTTTTTCTAATCATGGATTTTTTTAATTTTGAAAGATAATCAATAAATAATATTCCCTCTAAATGATCTATTTCATGCTGAATGCATGTTGCAAGTAGCCCATCAGCTTTTAATAATTGTTTTTTTCCATTGTAATCAAGATACTCTACCTCACATTTACTTGGTCTATCTATTTCTGCAAATTGTTCTGGCACTGACAAACATCCTTCTTCATGTGTATTCTTAATTGAATCTTTGTTCAAAATAACTGGATTAACAAAATATCTGGGTTCTTTTTTTACATCTTTAGCTATATCCATTACTATAATTCTCTTAGGGATACCAATTTGAATCGCTGCAAGGCCTATACCATTAGCATCATACATTGTATCCAGCATATCATTCATTAGTTGTTGTTCTTCTTTACCAACATTTCGAACAGGCTTTGAAATCTGTCTTAGCAATTTATTTGGCTCAGTGATTATAGTTTTAACAGTCATTATGAATTATTTTATTATAATTTCTAAACTTTTAAAGGAAGAACTTTTAATAAAAGTTTATTCCTAATTAAGTCAGTATTTAATTGGTTCAGTGTATTGATTATAAAATAAACTGTATCATCATCTATATCCTCAATTTTCTCTGAACCAATAACCTCTATAATTCTAAGTAATGCTGCCCCAATTTCTTTATTATCAACCATTTTCTGAATATCTGAGGGCATCTCTGATTTGTTAACTTTATAGAGATTTTCATATTTTTTTGAAATCTTAATTCCATCAGATTTTAAAGCTTCTAGAAAAATTATATCTTTTTTTGATAAAACATATTTTTTATTTTTTTTTATTTTTTTTAAAAACTTATCAAGATCTTCTTCAATTTTTGATTTTGCATAATCACCGCTAAAATAATTTACCAGCTTAGATTGATGTAATATTTTATTATTATATTTAATTTTTTTATTAATAATTTCATCATTTTTTAAATACTGATTATAAAAAGTAGTGAAATTTGATGGCACATCTGTTTCATCAATTTGTTTTAAGAATTTTCTAAGTTCAACATCAAAAGCATCCTCAATACCCTCAGACTTAAAGATATCTTTTAGAATTTTCATTAATTCCAGTTTTAGTTTTGGTTCTTCTGTTAAAAGTAATCTTTGATAGACCAAAGCTTTACCTTCAATGGATGATAGAGATTTGTATGACTCTTTTGTATTTAAAAGCTGATTTATATTAAATTGAAATCGCTTATAAAACTCAAATAACTCTTCTTCTGAATAATTTTTATCATGAGTGGCTTTTTCAATAGTTGAAATTTTATCTATATCTGTAATCTCTACATCTTGAATTCGATATAATAAATTGGATAAATACTTCCAAATTAACTTTGGAGTATCTTTATTTGGTTCAAACTTAAATTCAGGGTTTGTTCTATGAGCTAAATGAAAATCTAAGATAGAATTCTCAGAAATTTCTTTGTTAGCTTCATCAATGTATCCAAATAAATAATTTATTTTATTTTCAAAATACTCATCATTGAAACCTAATTCTTTTTTTAAGTCTAAAATTAATTGAGCCTCCTCATTTTTTCCATAATTAATTAAACAATACAAATTAAATTTTGATAAATATTCATTTTCTAAGGGTTCTTTAATTTTAGAAAAAATCTCACATGACCTCTTAATATCTGATTGAGATAAATATTTATCAACCGCATACCTCATTAGTTCAGGGTGCAAATTAGTGATTTGATTCTTAATAAGATATTTTTCGATCAATTCTAAGTCAGAGTTTTTGATTAGCCATTTAGTTTTAAATTTTAAAAATTCTACATCTGTAATATTTTGGTCTGGATAATAAGCATTTGTTAATAACGAAATATTTAGAATTTCAGACGCATCTTTTGAAAGATTGTATTTTTCTATATTTTTAAAAAGCTTTTTTAATGTTAAGCCATCAGAATTTGACCACATACTAATACTTAGTCCATAATCCTGTGGATCATATAATCCTGCAATTCTAATTGTTTTTGATGTTAGGTCTTGATCTAATTTTATAGAATCTTCTTTTTTTTCTGATTGCATTTTATAAATGCTGTTTTGAGATATTTCTTCATTTTTTTCGACTGACAAATTTTCTTCTGAAATGGTTTCGGATTCTTCTTTATCTATATTCCAAATATCTACAGGTTTTTCCTCTGCAATTGTGGGGAATGACAATAATAAAGAAACAATTATAATTGATAAATTTTTCTTATTTAACAATTTTAAAATTTTCATTTGGAATAATTTTTTCTATTTCTTTTTTTGGAGCTGGAAAATCGACTTGATTTATGAAAAAAACAAGTCCAAAAATAACTACAAGGCCAATTATAGATTTGACAACTATAGCAATGATATTGGTTTTGCCAGAACTTGTATTTTTATTAAATTGCATATAACTTTAGTTAATTTCAAATTAAGACATATTTGTGTTTTTTCAATAAAGAAACTTATGGAATCAAAAGAAAATCTTGTTTTTTTAGGTATGATGGGATCAGGAAAGACTTCTATTGGTTCACTTGTAGCAAAAAAATTAAAATTAGATTTCATAGATGTAGATAAGGAAATTGAAAAAGAATTGGGCTTATCCATATCAAAAATATTTGAAACAAAAGGTGAAGATTATTTTAGAAAATTTGAAGAAAAAATAACTCTAAAAATACTAAAGATTAATTCAACCGTAATTTCTCTTGGCGGAGGAGCATTTGTAAACAGAGTTATTAGAAAAGAAATACTTAAAAACCATATCTCTTTTTGGTTAAATTGGGATAATGATACATTGTTAAATAGAATTAAAAATAGTAAAAAAAGACCACTTGCTTTTAATGCAACAGAGAATGAATTGATTGATTTAATAAAAAAACGATCTAACATTTACTCTAAAGCATTATATGAAATTAAATGTGATAAAATGTCAAAAAGTAAGGTTGTTAAAAAAGTGTTAAAAAATTATGAAACCCATTAAGTTAAAGATAAACACTAAAACCCAAAAATA
>CABXOW010000024.1 GCA_902513955.1 uncultured Pelagibacteraceae bacterium | reverse complement strand
TTACCGGCTTGGGCTGTAATTACTTTACCCTTTGCTGATATCTTAAATCTTTTTTTTGCTGAGCTTTTTGTTTTTAATTTTGGCATAATTCTGCGGTGTTATACAAAGATTGATATAAATTTACAACCTATATTAAGGCCTATAAAGGCTGAATTACCATAATCATTTGTTTACCATCAAACTTAGGATGCAATTCTACCTTGCCAATATCCTTCATGTCCTCTTTTATCTTATCCATTAATTCTTTTCCTAAATGAGAATGTTGTAATTCACGACCTTTAAATCTGACAGTAAATTTTACTTTATCCCCTTTAGCTATAAATTTTTTTGCATTTTTAACCTTAAAATCATAATCATGAGTTTCAGTAACAGGTCTCATTTTAATTTCTTTTAATAAAATAATTTTTTGTTTTTTCTTGGCGATATTTGCTTTCTTTTGGGCATCATATTTAAATTTACCCATATCCATAATTTTACAAACAGGCGGGTTTGCGTTAGCTGCTATCTCTATTAAATCTAATCCTTGATTTTTTGCCATTGAGATTGCCTCATTGGTATTCATCACACCAAGATTTTCACCATCACTTGCTATAACTTGAACATCTGGAGAAGAAATTCTATTGTTATATCTCGGCCCTCGATCTTTAGTTCTTCTTTGAAAATAGTTTTGTTTGAAATCTGCCACTTAGTTTGATGATGCTTTATTTAAAGCAGAGAATGTTTTTAAAAATTGGTCTATATCCATATTTTCTTGTTTATTAGAGTTTAATCTTCTAATAGTTACTGAATTGGAGTCAACTTCTTTTTTACCACAAATTAACAAAACCGGTATTTTTGCTAGAGAATGATCTCTAATTTTATAATTTAAATTATTATTTTTTAAATCTACTGCCGAACTAATGCCTACATCTTTTATTTTTTTTGATACTTTAACTGCATAGTCATTAAATTCCTCTGAAATAGGTATCACCATAGTTTGCAAAGGAGATATCCAAAAAGGAAACTTTCCAGCATAGTTTTCAATTAAAATTCCAATAAATCTTTCTAGCGAACCAAATAAAGCTCGATGAAGCATAACTGGAACTTTTTTAGATCCATCTTTATCAACATAAGAGGCATCTAATCTTCCTGGTAAATTTAAATCAACTTGCAAAGTTCCACACTGCCAATCTCTTCCAATCGCATCTCTTAATACAAATTCAATTTTTGGACCATAAAATGCACCTTCACCCTTATTAATACTATATTCTAACTTAGATGCTTTGACTGCTTCAAGTAAAGAAGCTTCTGCTTTATCCCAAACATCATCTTCGCCAACTCTTACTTCTGGTCTATCTGCATATTTAAGAATTACATTTTCAAAACCTAAATCTTTATAAATATCTAAAATCAAATTAGTTACTTCTAAACATTCACTTGTAATTTGATCCTCGGAACAAAATATATGAGCATCATCTTGTGTGAAAGCTCTTACTCTTAATAGACCATGTAAAGCACCTGACGGTTCATAACGATGTACTTTTCCAAATTCGGTTATACGTAAAGGAAGGTCTCTATAACTTTTTAGACCTTGATTGAATACCTGAATATGACCAGGGCAGTTCATGGGTTTAATCGCAAATACTTTTTCGTCTGGAGTTTCTGATGTGTACATATTTTCACCATATTTTTCCCAATGACCAGATTTTTCCCACAATTGCCTATCTAGTATCTCTGGTGTATTAACTTCTTTATAACCAGCAGCATCTTGTCTGCCTCTCATATAATTAATTAATTTTTGAAATAAAGCCCAACCTTTCTCGTGCCAGAATACTGAGCCTGGACTTTCTTCTCTAAAATGAAATAGATCCATTTCTTTTCCAAGTTTTCGATGATCTCTTTTTTCAGCTTCTTCTATTCTTTTTAAATGTTCATCTAAATCTTTTTGGGTTGCCCAGCTTGTACCATATATTCTTTGCAACATTTCATTATTAGAGTCCCCTCTCCAATAAGCTCCTGAAACTTTAGTAAGTTTAAAGAATTTTCCAATTTTACCTGTTGAAGAAAGATGTGGTCCTCTACAAAGATCGTGCCAGTCACCATGAAAATAAATCGATACATCTTCATTTTCTGGAATTGCTTCGATTAATTCCGCTTTGTAAGTTTCTCCCTTTTCTTTAAAATGTGTAATAGCTTTATTTCTCTCCCAAACTTCTCTTTTTGTGATTTCATTTCTATCCACAATTTCTTTCATCTTATTTTCAATTTTTTTTAAATCATCCTCGGTAAAAGGTTCTTTTCTTGCAAAATCATAGTAAAAACCGTTTTCAATAACTGGTCCAATAGTTACTTGTGTTCCAGGAAATAGTTCTTGAACAGCCATAGCTAATATATGTGCTGTATCGTGCCTTATAGTTTCTAATCCTTCAGGATTTTTTGAAGTAAAAATTTTAATAGAACAATCTTTTTTTATTAAGAAATCTAAATCTTTTAAATCACCATCTACGCTTATAACCATAGCTTGCTTGGCAAGTGATTTACTAATTTTTTCAGCTACATCTAGACCTGTAACTTTGTCTGAAAATGTTAAATTATTTCCATCTGGTAGTGTAATTATAGGCATTTAATTTAATATTCTTTTATACTCTGAATAAGTAGAAAAGCACATTTTTTCAACATTAAATTTTTGAATAATATTTTTTCTTCCTTCAACTCCAACTGATTTTAATGATGTTTCATCTAAATTAAGTAATTTTAAAATTTTTTGACTTAGTGATTTTGCATCTCCTGACTCAAATAAAAAACCAGTTTTTTCATTAATTACTGTTTCGTTAGATCCCCCTATATCACTTGCTATTACTGGTTTTTCCATTGATTGAGCTTCCACAGCAACTCTTCCAAAGGCCTCTGGTTCAATTGATGCTGACACTACAATATCAGAAACTTTGTATGCTAAAGCCATATCTTTACAATGATTAATAAATTTTACCTGATTTACTAATCTATGCTGCTCCGTAAGTCTGATAAGTTTTTTTTTATACAGATCCCTACCTTGATCGCTTCCAAGTATCACGGCGTAAAAAGACTCATAACCAAGTTCAATATTAACTAAATTAATTGCTTCTATAAAAACTTCTTGTCCTTTCCATCCTGTTAGTCTTCCAGGCAAAAGAATTATCTTTTTATCTTTCTCTATTTGCCATTCTGTTAATAGTTTTTTTTCATCACTATCTAATTTGGTAGTTGGATCAAAATAATCAACATTAATTCCTCTAAAGATTACTCTAAGTTTTTTTTTAGCATCAAGATAATTTATGTAGTTTTCTTTAATATGGGAAAATATAAAATTAGATCCTGCAATTATTAAGTTAGATCTTACCATCACTGAATTATAAAATTTTTTAAATTTATTATTAAAATTATAAGTTCCATGAAAAGTCGTAACAAATTTTCTACCAGTGAGCTTGGTTGCTAACAAACAAGACCAAGCAGGCGCTCTACTTCTCGCATGGACAATTGAAATATTATTAAACAAAATAATTCCTATTAAGGCTATAGAATTTAAAAGTATTAATAAAGGATTTTTACTATGGACAGGCAACCTAATAACTTTAACTTTTTTTTTATCTACAAATTTTAATAATTTACCTCCGCTAGTAACTATGAATGACTCACAATTATTTTCAGTTAAGTAATGTGCAATATCATAACATCCTGTTTCTGCTCCACCATAGCCTAATTTTGGTATTACCTGCAAAACTTTCAAATTAGATGTCATCTGGTATAATTATATATTATTAGACGAATCATATAAATCATTATGGCTAATTTCAGATATCATAAAATCACAAAAAATAAGAAAATTAGATATATTTCAAAAATTAATAAAGACTCCTCTTTTGTTGTTTTTTTACATGGTTTTATGTCTGATCTAGAAGGAGAAAAACCCAAAGCTTTTTTAAATTTTACAAAAAAAAATAAATTAAGTTTTTTAGCTTTAGAATATTCTGGGCATGGCAAATCATCAGGTGTATTTACAAAAGGCAATATCACTAAATGGAGTAACGAAACATCAATTTTAATTAATAAAATAGTAAAAAAAAATAAATTTATATTAATTGGCTCAAGTATGGGGGCGTGGATTGCATTAAAACAATTTAAACAATTTAAAAATCAAATAAGTGGATTTTTGGGTATTGGTTCTGCACCTGAATTTTTAGAAAATTTAATGTGGAAAAAATTCACCAGAAAGATGAAAGCCAAAACTATAAAAAAAGGTATTTATTTTCTTAAACACGGAAATTATGAGTATCCTATAACTTTACAATTAATAAAAGATGGCAGAAAAAACAAAGTATTTAACAAAAAAATTGACTCAAAAATTAAAGTTACAATGATTCACGGCCAAAAAGATGAAGTTGTGCCTGTTTCTTATTCTAGAAAAGTTTTAAAAATTTTTAAAAATGCTAAAAAAAAATTATTAGTAATTAAAAATGGTGATCATAGTTTATCTAAACCAAATAAATTGAAAATAATTTTAAGGGAACTTAAACTTATTATTTAACTCACTTCTTTAACAATAGGATTTAATGTTATCGGATTTTTTAATTTATCTAACATTTCTTTTGGACAAACTTGAACAAATTTAACCAGCTCTTCCTCGAAATTTTTGATTATTTTTTCAGATAAATCAGACTTAGTTTCTTCAAAATGTTCTAAAATTAAATCTTTAAGAAATTTTTTCCAATAATCAGTTTCTACATTTTGCCAGACAACAGACTCTGGGTTAACTTTTTTTTCAAAATCTTGATCTTTATCATAAATAAATGCCATTCCACCCGTCATACCTGCTGCAAAATTATCTCCTACATTTCCTAAAATTATAACTGTTCCTCCCGTCATATATTCACAACCATTAGAGTCACATCCCTCTATTACTGCGGTGGCACCAGAGTTTCTAACAGCAAATCTATCTCCTGCTTGACCTGCAGCAAAAAGTTTGCCTGAAGTTGCTCCATAAAGAACTGTATTACCTATAATTGTATTTTCATTTGATATTAAATTACTTTCATCTAAAAGTTTTATTGAAATTGTTGCACCTGACAAACCTTTACCAACATAATCATTTGCATCACCTTTGAGTACAAGTTTTAAACCTTTTGATGTAAAAGCCCCAAAGGATTGGCCAGCTGAACCTCTAAAGTTCAACTCTAAAAAATTTTTATTTAATTTTTCATATCCATATTTCATATATAAGTGGTGCGAAATTCTTGTACCAACAGCCCTGTTTGTATTTTTAATCAAAAATTCTTTTTTAATTTTTTTTGAATTATCTAAAGATTTTTCAATTTCTGGCCAAATTTCTTGGTCTAAAGTATCAGGTACTTTATTAATCGATGAATTCTCGCAATATCTTTTGTTATTACCTGGATCTGCTTGAACAAAAAGTGGATTTAAATCTAAATCATCTAGATTTGGAGAGGCTTTGTTAACTTGCATTAATAAATCTGTTCTTCCAATAATTTCATTTAAAGATTTAAAACCAAGTTCAGATAAAATTTCTCTTACCTCTGATGCAATAAAAGTGAACAAATTTACAATTTTGTCAGGTGTACCTGTAAACTTTTCTCTTAACTTTTCATCTTGTGTACATACCCCTACTGGACAAGTATTTGAATGACATTGTCTTACCATTATACATCCCATAGCAACTAAAGCTGTTGTAGCTACTCCATATTCTTCTGCACCCATCATTGCAGCTATTACAACATCTCTTCCCGTTTTAATTCCACCATCAGTTCTCAAAGTAACTTTGTGTCTAAGATTATTTAATGTTAGTACTTGATTAGCCTCGGTCAGACCCATTTCCCAAGGAATACCAACGTATTTTACACTAGTTTGTGGTGTTGCCCCAGTCCCACCATTATGACCTGAGATTAAAATTATATCTGCCTCAGCTTTTGCTACTCCAGCTGCTATTGTTCCAACTCCTGAAGACGCAACTAACTTTACACCTATTCGAGCATTTGGGTTTGTTTGTTTTAAATCATAAATTAATTGAGCCAAATCTTCTATAGAATAAATATCATGATGAGGAGGAGGAGAAATAAGAGTAACTCCAGGAGTTGAATATCTTAATTTTGCAATTTCATCTGTAACTTTAAATCCTGGTAACTGACCACCTTCCCCTGGTTTAGCACCTTGAGCAATCTTGATCTCAATTTCATTACAATTATTTAGATAATTTATAGTTACTCCAAATCTTGCAGATGCTATCTGTTTTACTCTTGAATTTGCACTATCTCCACTATCCAAAACTTTAAATCTTTTTTCATCTTCCCCACCTTCACCACTACAAGAAGCACCTTTAATTCTATTCATTCCAATTGCTAGCGTCTCATGAGCCTCTTTTGATAAAGCTCCATGAGACATACTTCCACTTCCAAATCTTTTAAGAATTTTTTCTATTGGCTCAACTTCGGAGAGATTAATTGAAGGACCTAATTTTTTTTTTCTAAAATTTATTAAATCTCTCAAATTTATTGGTGGTAAATTATAAATGCCTTCAGCATATCTTTTATAAGCCTCGTAAGAATTGGATCCGACAGCACTTTGCAATAAATGTATTAATTTCCCTTGATATTGATGAGTTTCTCCATTTTTTCTATATCTATAAATTCCTCCAATAGGTAAAACCGTTTCTGTATTCTCAAACGCTTCCTTATGTATTTCTCGAATTTTTTTTTCGATTCCTGTTAAACCTATTCCAGAAATCTTTGAAGTAATCCCTGGAAAATAATCATTCACTATAGTTCTGCTTAAACCTACAGTTTCAAAGTTACATCCACCTCTGTATGAACTTAATACTGATATACCCATTTTTGACATTATTTTAAGAAGACCAGCATTGACTGACTTAATATATCTCTTAACACAATCATCAAAACTGAACTGCCCAAACAATTTCTTACTATGTCTTTGATACAGACTATCAAAAGCTAAATATGGGTTTACTGTGGTTGCGCCTACACCTAATAAAGTTGCAAAAGAATGAGTATCCATTGCTTCGCCTGATTGCACATTTATTGAAACATAACCTCTAAGTTTTTTGCTTATTAAAAAAGTATTAATTGCACCAACACATAAAAGCATTGGAACAGGCAAATTTTCATTAGATAAATTTTTATCACTAAGTATTAACTGTGTTACTCCTTGTCTGACAGCTATTTCAGACTTTTTTTGAATCCTTTCTATAGCAGCTGATAAATTTTCATCTTTTGAAAAAGTACAATCTATAACGACAGAATTTTTTCCAAAAAAATTTATAAATTTGTTTAGTTGTGAATTAGATAAGATTGGACTATTTAAAACATAAATATTCTCTTTTGTTAGTGTGTCAAAATCTAATATATTTCCTAAATTTCCAAATCTTGTTTTTAAACTCATTACTTTATTTTCTCTTAAAGAGTCTATTGGTGGATTTGTTACTTGGCTAAAATTCTGTCTAAAGAAATGATATAAAGGTCTATATTTGTCTGACAACACAGCCAAAGGTGTATCATCTCCCATTGATCCAATTGCCTCTTTAGCTTCTTCTACCATAGGATGTAATATTAGTTCAAGATCCTCTAAACTGATTCCAAAAGTATATTGTCTTCTACGAAGATCCTCTCCTTCAAAATTATTTTTTTCATTAAAAATTAATAACTTTTCATCTAAATCTATAATTTGAGAATTAAAATGTTTAAACTCTTTTGCTAAATAATCTTTTATATCATCATTAAAAAAGATCTTACCTTTTTCAATTCTAACACCTATAATTTCACCAGGACCTAATCTTCCTTTAGATAATATCTTTTTTTCATTTAATTCAATCATTCCAGTTTCAGATCCAGCAAAAAGCAATTTATCTTTTGTGATTGCATATCTAAGTGGTCTTAATCCATTTCTGTCGTTTGCTGCAATAATCCACTCGTTATCTGTTGCTGCAATTGCTGCGGGACCATCCCATGGCTCCATTATACTATTTAAAAAATTAAATAATTTTTGCTGATTTTTAGGTAATGTCTTGTTTTTTTTAGACCAAGCATCAGGTACCAACATAAGTTTAGCAAGAGGCGCAGGTTGTCCAGATTTGTTTAATAATTCAAAAACATTATCAAGTGCTGCTGAGTCGGAAACACCTTTTTGTATAACAGGTTTTAAATTCTCTATATCATCAAAAAGTGGACTGCTCATTTCTTGTTCGTGAACTTTCATCCAATTTTTATTTCCTTTATAAGTATTTATTTCACCATTATGTGCTATAGCTCTAAATGGTTGAGCAAGACTCCAGCTAGGGGCTGTATTAGTTGAAAATCTTTGATGAAATATTGCGTATCTTGAAACAAATCTTTCATCTTTTAAATCTAAGTAAAAATCTGATATTGCCTCAGCTAAGTAAAGTCCTTTATATATTATTGACTTAGAGCTTATGGAACAAACATAAAAATTATTTAAGGATAATTGAAAAGCTTTGTTTTCAATTCTTTTTCTAGTTTCATAAATTTTTCTCTCTAATTTTTTATCAAGTAAATTAAGATCATTAGATCTAAAAAGAACTTGGATAATTTCTGGCATAGTTTGTAAAGCTTTATCACCTAAAACTTTTGGATTAACTGGCACTTGTCTCCAGCCATAAATACTAAAATTATTCTTGGTAAGTTCACTTTCAACAATTGTTTTACAACTCTCTTGGGCAGCATAATCATTTCTGGGTAAAAAAATCATGCCTACACAAATTTCAGAATTATCATAATCGTGACCAGTTACTTCAATTTTTTCTATGAAAAAATCCTTTGGAATTTCTACATGGATCCCAGCTCCATCACCTGTTTTACCATCTGCATCTACCGCACCTCTATGCCATACAGCCTTAAGAGCCTCTATACCGTACTCAACTATCTTCCTGGACTTTTTTCCCTCAGTAGAAGCAATAACACCTACTCCACAAGCATCATGTTCCATTTCTGTTGAATAAACATGATTTTTTTCAAGTAATTTTAAATTTTTTTTATAGTTTTTCATTAAGCAACTTGTGAAGTTTTAATTTTATTGTTTTCAAGATGAGTTTTTATTGCTGAAGCTGCGTCTCTTCCATCTTTAATAGCCCAAACGACTAATGAAGCACCCCTCACAATATCACCCGCAGCAAAAACACCTTTTAAATTAGTTTCCATTGTATCGAAATCTACTTTTATAGTTCCCCATTTAGTAACTTGTAATTCATTAGCATCAAATAATTTTGGTATATCTTCTGGATCAAAACCAAGTGCTTTAATTACCATGTCAGCTTTAACTTCGTAATCTGACCCTTGCTGAACTTCAGGTCGTCTTCTACCACTTTCATCAGGTTCACCTAATTTAATTTGGTCAACTATTAATCTTTCAACTTTATTTATACCCTTAAATTCTTTTGGACTTGATAACCAAACAAATTCTACTCCTTCTTCTTCAGCATTAGCTACTTCTCTTGCTGATCCAGGCATATTTTCTTTGTCTCTTCTATACAAACATTTAACTGATATTGCTTTTTGCCTTATCGAAGTTCTTACACAATCCATTGCTGTA
>CABXOW010000023.1 GCA_902513955.1 uncultured Pelagibacteraceae bacterium | reverse complement strand
AGTAACTACATGAGCATGTTCGCAAGGATTAGGATAACCTTGACCAGCAACCAAACCTGAAAAATGAGCCATATCAACCATCAAGTATGCATCTACCTTATCAGCAATTTCTCTAAATCTTTTAAAATCAATTACTCTTGAATAAGCACTACCACCAGCTATTATTAGTTTTGGCTTATGCTCCAAAGCTAATCTTTCAACATTATCGTAATCAATAAGTTCAGATTCTTTGTCTACATCATAACCTATAGCATTAAACCATTTACCTGACATTGAAATTTTTAATCCATGAGTTATGTGACCACCAGAATTTAAACTCATTCCCATGAATGTGTCTCCTGGATTTAATAAAGCTAAAAATACTGCTCCATTTGCTTGTGCTCCAGAATGAGGTTGAGCGTTTGCAAATTTACAATTAAATAATTTTTTTAATCTTTCAATTGCTAAGCTTTCAGCAACATCAACATGTTCGCATCCATTATAATATCTTTTTCCCGGATAACCTTCTGCATATTTATTTGTTAATACAGAACCTTGGGCCTCTAATACTGATTGAGACACTATATTTTCTGAAGCTATTAATTCAATATGTTGTTGTTGTCTGATTAGTTCATCTCTAATAGCTTTATGAAGCTCAGGATCTTTTTTTGCCAAGCTATCTTCAAAAAAACTTTTGTAACTATCGTTTAAATAATTTTTTTCACTAGACATTAATAATTATATTTTCTTTATTCTTTTTGAGTGTCTTCCACCTTCAAATTCAGTTTCTAAAAATGCTGTAACACATTTTAAAGCAATTTTTGTAGACAACAATCTAGAACCTAATGTAATGATATTTGCATCATTATGCAATCTTGATAATTTTGCTGATTTTAAATTAAAACATTGTGCTGCACGAATTTTTTTATGTCTATTTGCCGTAATATTCATTCCCATACCTGAGCCACACACTAAAATACCAACATTATTTTTGCTAATCTTAACTCTTTTGGCTACTTTATGTGCATAATCAGGATAATCAACTCTATCATCGCTATAAGGACCCATATCTTCAAAAGATAATTTTTTTTTTAATAAGTGAGATTTAATTGCTTCTTTTAATTTATACCCTGCGTGATCTGATGAAATAAATATTTTTTTCAAATTAATTAAATTTATGATCTAACACACATGCAACTAAGTGAATTCTATTTTCTTCACCTCCGTTAAACGCGTTATGATATTTAGTGTTATTTGTAATCCAAACAGATCCATCAGCAGGTAAATGTTTAGATACATTATCTATAACCATATGACATCCAGGATTTGTGATTATTGGAATGTGTAAACGAGGTTCTGGGTCTCTGTGCCAACTTAATGTTGATCTTGGTTGTTTTAATAAAATTCTAACCCTTCCTAATTTATATTTTGATGACAATACATCAAAAACTTCTTTAAAATATGTGTTTTTATAATCTTCAATAAATTCTGAATAAGCAGCTTCATTAATTTTTTCATCTCTTATTTCTTCTTTGCCTGAAGAATCTGGGTAAGTCCAAAAAACACCTCTTGCTTTATGTCCTTTGATAGATTCAGGGTCACCTGGAATTTGGGTTAGTGAAATAGCTCCAAAGTTAGTAATGCCTTCTGGTACATCAAAGTTTTTGATCTTGATAATCTCATTGTATGCTTTTTGTAATTCTATGATGTCGAATTTAATATCTTGTTTTTGAAAATCTTGAAAATTTAGCGTCATTATGTATATTTTTTTACCCTTAATAATTGTTTAATACTCTTTTTAAGTTATATTTGTATATTACATTTGTCGCACATTTAAAGAAAATTAAAACATGATTACAGGTAAATACCCTAGTTTAAGACTTAGACGCAATAGAAAGTATTCTTGGTCAAGAAAATTAATACAAGAAAATACTCTTAGTCCAAGTGACTTTATTTTACCTATATTTTTAATCGATGGGTCTAACAAAAAAGAATCGATTAACTCTATGCCAGGTGTATATAGATATACAATTAATAGGTTGTCTCAAATAATAGATAAAGCAATAAGAAATCAAATACCAATGGTGGCTCTTTTCCCTAAAACTAAAAATAGTTTAAAAAATGAAATAGGTTCAGAGTCTCTCAACGAAAAAAATTTAGTATGTAGAGCAATAATTGAAATTAAAAAAAAATATAAAAATCAAATAGGTATTATGTGTGACGTAGCTTTAGACCCTTATACGTCTCATGGTCATGATGGCTTAATAAGATCAAATCAAATTATAAATGATGAAACAATAGAAATTTTAATAAATCAATCTTTATTACAGGCAGAAATGGGTTGTGATGTATTAGCACCATCTGACATGATGGATGGGAGAATAGGAAAAATAAGAAAAGCTTTAGATAATTCAAATTATCAAAATGTTCAAATACTATCCTATTCAGCAAAATATGCTTCAAGTTTTTACGGTCCATTTAGAGATGCAGTGGGATCTAAAGGATCATTAAAAGGTGACAAAAAAACATACCAGATGGATTTTAGAAATTGTGATGAAGCTTTAAGAGAGGTTGCTTTAGATATTAAGGAAGGTGCGGATATGGTGATGGTAAAACCAGCAATGCCCTATTTAGATATTATCAAATCAGTAAAAGAGAAATTTAAGATACCTGTATTTGCTTATCAAGTTTCAGGTGAATACAGTTTAATTTCTAATGGCATACAAAAAAAGTTAGTCAATGATGATGCTGTTGTTGAAAGCTTAATGGCTTTTAAAAGAGCTGGTGCTAATGCTATTGTTAGTTACTATGCAGATAGAATTGATAAAATCTTGAAATAATTATTTCAAAGAATTGATAAATAATAGTCTACTATTAGGATAGTTCAAATTATTTGGCTTTAATATTGTTTTATCTAGATAGTCACCAACTAATTTTAATCCATTCAATAAAGTTTTTAAGTCACTTACTTCTATATTTTTATCAATTAAAAAATTAGGAACATATTTTTTTTCAGTTGATGAGGTGGCATAATAAACAGTTTTGTTTTCAATGGTCTCTTTTTTAACTAAATTTTCAAGCACAAGGTCATAACCAAGAACCTTTAGTAAATCTAATTCCCAGAAAATATATTTTTTTAACCAATCTTTATCATTTAAAATTAAAAAGAGATTTTCAATTATTTTATAAACTTTAGTATTTGATTGTGAATCTGCAGTAAGAATTTTAATCAAATTAGTTGCTGAAGTTATACAAGACAATTTTTGTTTATGATCGAAATATAAAGGGCTATATGCATTTAAAATTTCTACCTTAAAATAACCAATACTATTATCACTTTTAGAACTATAATTTACATGTAATCTATTACCAATTTGCAAATAATTTTTTATTTTTTTAGAAGTGCCTCCAAAAATTATACCAGAAATCTTTCCTCGATCTTTAGTATATATTTCAGCTATTAAAGAATTTTCGTTATATCTATTTTTACTAATTAAAAAACCTTCATCAATCCAGTTCATACAGTTATTATTTTATACTTTTTAGACATTGAATTGCAGCATTTTGTTCAGCATTTTTTTTTGATTTGCCCAAACCAAAAAAATATTTTGTATTTGGAAGTTTAACTCCAACTCTAAATGAAGGTTTATGACGAGGTCCGGTGTTAGAGATGAGTTTATAGATTGGTAGTTTTTTAAAATTTTTTAATGCTAATTCTTGTAATTTTGTTTTAGCATCAATCTGGGTAACGACACTCTTCTTTATTTCATTTTTCCATAAATCTAAGATTACTTTTTCAGTTAAAGTCAGGCCTTTATCAAGATATATTGCACCAATTAATGCCTCACAACTATCAGATATAATTTTGTCTTCGATTCTTATTTTTTTATTATTTGGATTAAGGGTTAAAATATATTTTTCTAAATTAATTTTTTTTGCAATTTCTAGACAAGTTTTTTTATTAACAAGTGAAGCAAATTTTTTATCAAGTATTCCCTCTTTTTCATCTGGATATATTTCTAAAAGTTTTTTAGCTATAATTAATCCAAGTACTCTATCACCTAAAAATTCAATTTTTTCGTTATTTTTATTTGTATCAAAACTTTTATGAGTAAGTGATTGAATTAATAAATCTAAATTTTTGAACTTAACATTAATTATTTTTTGTAAATCTTTATAGTTAATTTTCATTAATTAATTCTATCAAAAGTTCTATTAAATCTAATTGATTTATGCCATTTCCAAAAAGCAAAGATGCTACCTATCTTTTTATCATGTGAAAAAAAAATAAATTGAGCTTTACCGACAAGATTATCTTTATGCACATATCCAACACTTGATAAAAATCTGCTATCCTTAGAACAATCTCTGTTGTCACCTAAAAAAAAATAATGATCCTCTGGAACTATAAATGCATCTGAGTTTTGATAAGTGAAGTCTTTTGAATAAACTGTGTGAAATTTTTTTTCATTAGATAGTTTTTCTTCAAATCTGTAGACGTCTATCGATCTATTTCCACAGTAAATTTTTGTTTTATTTTTAATTTTTGATTTAAATATCTCACTGTTATTCAAATATAAATTAGCATCTATAAACTGAATTCTATCACCAGGAACTCCTATTAATCTCTTGATATAATCTGTTCTGTTATCTACAGGAGTTTTAAAAACTACTACATCACCTCTACTTGGGTTATTAAAAAAAACTCTTTGTTTTAAAATTGGCGGACTAAAAGGAAAAGAGTGTTTGCTATAACCATAAGAATACTTTGTTACAAAAAGTCTATCTCCTACAAGTAAAGTAGGCTCCATTGACGAAGATGGGATATAAAATGGCTGTATGAAAAAAGATCTAATTATAACAGCAATAACTAAAGCATAAAAAAGAGTTTTTATATTTTCTGTAAAAAAATTTTTGTCTAATTTCATATTGATTGAATTATAGTAAAAGCCGTTGAATATTCTTTTTCATCAGAAATTGATAAAAAAAAATTAAAATTTTTAACTTTAAATTTTTTTTTAACTATTTGATTGATTTTATTAGTCTTAGTATAATAAGGTTTACCAAGTTTATCATTTATTACTTCTATGTCTTTGAAGTTTAAATTATTTCTAAACCCAGTTCCCAAAGCTTTCACAAAAGCTTCTTTTGCAGCAAATCTTTTAGAAAAATATCCAATTTTGTTTTTTGAAGAAGATGATAATTTAAGTTCTTTAGAACTATAAATTCTATTTTTAAATTTATGGTTTTTGATTGAATTTTTAATTCTTTTATTTTCGATTATATCTACACCAATACCTAGAATTTTCATGATTTAATTTTTAATAATTTTTTTAAATTTTTTAATTACATTTGATAGACCAATAAATATTGACTCTCCAATTATAAAATGACCAATATTAAATTCTTCAATTTCTTTTATTTTGTTTAATATTTTAGTTGTTTTATAATCAAGACCATGACCAGCATGTACTTCAATTTTAAGTTTTTTTGCTAATATGGAGCATTTTTTAATTCTATTTAATTCAGTAGTATATTTTTTTTTCAACTTAACTAAATTTGATAATTTACCGGTATGAATTTCAACACAATCAACTTTTAACTCCTTGGATAATTTAATATCTTTTAAAGATGGATTTATGAATAAACTAGTTCGAATTTTTTTTTTTTTAAATCTTTTAATTATTTTACTTAATTTATTTTTATTTTTAATTATGTTTAGCCCACCCTCTGTAGTTACCTCTTTACGATTTTCAGGTACAATACAAACATAATTAGGTTTGATTTTAAGAGCATTATTAACAATCTTATTATTGATTGAAATTTCAAGATTAACTAAAACTTTATTTAATTTACAAATTTTTTTTGTGTCTAGATAATTAATATGTCTTCTATCTTCTCTTAAATGAATGGTTACTGAGTCAGCTCCCTTTTTAACAACATGTAAAGCTGCATGATATGGATCAGGATGATTTTCACCTCTAGCATTTCTTAAAGTAGCTACATGATCAATATTTACACCTAATCTTTTCACTTAATAAATCTACTTCCTGGGGTTGTAACTGAAATTGATTTAAGTTTTTGTGGCAATTGTTTTTTACTGAATGTTGGTACTTCGATTTTAAGATGAGATATAATTCCTGTTTTAATTTTTAGTGAATTTTTAGTAGATCTATCTATTATAGAAGCAAAACCTAAAAGCTTAGCATTTGCTTTTTTTATTAACTTAACGCATTCTAGACTTGATTTTCCTGTCGTTATTACATCTTCTATAATTAAAACTCTTGCACCTTTTTTTATGCTAAATCCTCTTCTCAATTTAAATTTTCCATTAACTCGTTCACAAAAAATTGTTTCTTTTTTTAAAAGTTTACCTATTTCATAACCAATAATTATACCTCCCATAGCTGGTGCTAAGATCAAATCAATATTCTTATATTTTTTTTTAATTTTACCGGCTAATGATTTGCAAATTTGTTCTGCTAAGTAAGGAAAGCTCAGAAGTTTAGCGCATTGTATATATTTTGAAGAATGTAAGCCTGAAGATAATATAAAATGCCCTTCTAAAAGAGCATTAGTCTTTTTTAAAATATTTAAGGATTTTTTGAGTGAAAGCATTTCTTTTATCTTCGTGTCTAATTATCTTAAATTTTATACCTTTTTGTTTAAGCTCTGCAATAAAATTTGTGAAGTTTTTTAAGTTCGTTATTATTAACTTAAATTTAAAGTTAATATATTTTGGATTTTTACCAACCATCTCAACATTTGAAATATTGAGTTTATGGCTACCTATTAAAGAACTTATATCACCTAACTGGCCAGGTTGATCGGGTAATGAAATCCACAAAGTAGTATTATATTTCTTTATTTTCTCCTCTTTTTGTTCTCCTTTATCATGCCAATATCTTCTAATTGCTGCTCTTGCTTTTCCTGTTTTTGTAGTTGGTATCCAGTGTAATGATGGAGATTGATTTTTTGATGTGATTATATTTACCCTGTCTCCATTTCTTAATAATTCCTGTAATTCAGACTTATTTCCATTAATTTCACATCCTATTGCTGTGTTACCTATTTTTGTATGTACCGCATAAGCAAAATCTATTGGTGTTGCGTCTTTTGGCAATTTTATAACAGACCCTTTTGGAGTAAAACAAAATACATTTTCTTGGAACATTTGAAGTTTTGTATACTCATAGGAATGTTCAGGGTTTTCGTTTTTTTCGATAATTTCAACTAGATCTTTTAACCAATCATATTCTTTCCAACTTAAAGAATTAAATTTTTCTGAAGATTTATATTTCCAGTGAGATGCAACTCCTCTTTCAGCAAATTCATGCATTTCATGTGTTCTAATTTGAATTTCAATCGGTTTTTTATTCGAGCCAATTACAGATGTATGTAGTGATTTATAGCCATTAATTTTAGGTGAAGAAATATAGTCTTTAAACTTACCAGGAATACAGTTCCATTTTTTATGAAATATACCAAGAGTTTTATAGCATTCATCTACTGTTAAAAGTGTAATTCTAAATCCAACTATATCTGTGATTTGCTCTAGTGAAATTCTTTTTTTTTGAACTTTGCGCCAAATGGAAAAAGGAGTTTTTTCACGACCATGTATTTCAGCATTGATATGATTATCATTTAAAATCTCACTTAATTCAAAAGAAAGTGACTCAAAAAGATCTTTTTTGTCTGATTTAATTTCATCTAATTTATTTTTGATTAATTCTCTAGCTTCGTTATTTAAAATTTCAAAAGATAAATCTTCAAGTTCATCTCTAATTCTATGCATTCCCATTCTTTCTGCTAAGGGTGCATAAATTTCCATAGTTTCTTGTGCTATTCTTTCTCTTTTTTCTTTTTTAGAAATAGCTTTAATAGTTCTCATGTTGTGAAGACGATCAGCAATTTTTACCAATAAAACTCTAATGTCTTTTGATGTAGCTAAAATTAATTTTCTAAAATTTTCTACTTTTGAATTTGATCCCGCAGTGTTTTCAAATACAGAAATTTTTGTAACTCCATCAACTAATTCAGCAACTTCATCGCCAAATTCACTTTTAATGGTTTCATAAGTAGCAAATGTATCTTCTATTGTATCATGGAGTAAACCAGTGGTTATTGTCGCGCTATCAAGTTTAAGTTCAGTTAGAATATTAGCAACCTCTATAGGATGAACAGAATAAGGATCTCCTGATGCTCTCTTTTGATTTTGATGTGCTCTAATAGCAAAATTAAAAGCTTTATCTAATCTTTCTGGATTAAGAAACTTGTTATAAACTTTGACCTTATTTATTAATTCACTGGAATTAAGCATTTTTTATTATAACATTAATTCAAATTTTTTTAATAGATCTAATATCTTTATTTGATAAGGATAAAATTAACTTTTTTATATTAGTTTTTTTAATGGGATGAAACCAATCTTTTTCGATCTCAAACAGAGGGAATAATACGAAATTTCTTTTATGCATTCTAGTGTGAGGTAGCTTTAATTCTTTATTTAAAATCAAGCCTCCAAAATCAATTAAATCAATGTCGCAAACTCTTGGTGAATTTTTAGAAGATTTCTTTCTTCCTAACTTAGTTTCTATAATTTTACATAAATTTAATAATTCTAAAGGTCTTTGTTCACATGTAACTTTTAAAACAATATTATAGAATTTTGGTTTTTTTGGATCTGGCCATGAAGGAGTTTCATAATAATTTGATACAGAAATAAAATTTATACCATTTTCCAATAAATGTGATTTTGCTTTTTCAATATTTATTATTCTATTTCCTAAATTTGAACCAATTCCTAAGAAAATATTTTTAACTTGATTTTCTAATATATCTTGCTTTATCACGGTTCCAATCTCTATTCTTTTTAGCGGCTCTTTTATCGAATTGTTTTTTTCCTTTGGCAACAGCTAATTCAACTTTGGCTTTTCCTTTTTTAAAATACATTTTGGTAGGTACGATAGTAAATCCATCTCTTTGCATTTTGCCAATTAATTTATTTATTTCTTTTTTATTTAACAAAAGTTTTCTTTCATCAGTTGGATTATGATTTGAATAACTTGCCTGTTTGTAGGCCGATATATGTGAGTTAATTAGTATTAATTCACCATTTTTTTCTACAGCATAAGAGTCAGCTATATTAACTTTGCCATCTCTTATAGATTTTATTTCAGACCCTTTTAAAACAATTCCAGCTTCCAAAAGATCTACAAAAAAATAATTGAAACTTGCTTTTCTATTTAAACAAATAATTTTTAAACCAGGATTGGTTTTTTTGTTCATTAAATCAATTTTGCTGACTCTAAAGCTTTTTGAATTATAGGTTTAGCTTTTTCAGAAGTTCTAACTAAAGGCAACCTTACAGCATCATCGCATAACTTCAAAAGTTTTGCAGCGTATTTGACTGGACTAGGGTTGCTTTCAACAAACATTGCACTATGAACTGGTTGTAATATTTTATCTAATTTCTTAGCCTCATTGATTTCATTTTGGTTATTTGAAACTGAAAGTTTTTGAAATTCAGAACAAAGTTTAGGGGCAATATTTGCTGTTACACTGATGGTTCCAACTCCCCCTCTTTTATTGAATTCAAAAGCATTATCATCATTACCAGTTAATTGAATAAACTCATTTCCCATTTTAGATAATTGTTGATTAACTCTACCAAGGTCACCAGTAGCGTCTTTTACACCTACAATATTTTTTAATTCAAATAGTCTTGCCATAGTGTCAACTGTCATATCAATTACTGACCTACCTGGAATATTGTAGATTATAATTGGAATTCCACATTTATCATTAATAGCTTTATAATGTTGATAAAGACCTTCTTGAGTTGGTTTATTGTAGTAAGGTGTAACAATTAAAGCACCATTTGCACCTGCCTTTTCAGCATGAGAAGTTAATGAAATAGCTTCTTCTGTTGAGTTAGAACCGGTTCCGGCAATAACAGGTAATTTTCCATTACTTTCTTTTATGCATAAATCAATAACTCTTTGGTGTTCTTTATGACTTAGTGTTGGCGACTCGCCTGTTGTACCAGCAGGTACTAGGCCACTAGTGCCGTTATCCATATGAAAATGAATTAACTTTATGTAAGCTTCCTCGTCAAGACCATTATTTTTAAATGGTGTAATTAAAGCAACATTTGATCCTTTGAACATAAATACTTATAACATAATTTATAGATTCATATACTAAAACATTATGCTTAAAAAATTATTATTTCTTAGTTTGCTGATATCAATCTCAATGAATTTTGGTTATGTGTTAGCTGAAACAGCTTTAATAATTCCTGTAAAAAAACCATCACTTACAGTTAAAGAAATAGAGGACAAAGTATCTAAAAACATTTTAAAACCTCTAAAAAAACCAAACAAAATTAAAAATATTAAAATTGAAGAAAAGAAAATTGTAGAAATTAAAAAAATTAATAAAGACAAAAAATTATCTTTTAAAATTCCTAAAAAAAAACCTTCTATAGTTGGTTTAACTAAGTCAAGAAGTGTTAAAATATCTAAATATTACAGTAAAAAAGATTTCAATATTGCAAGAAAAGCAATTTCTGAGATGCAAAAAAGTAGATGGTCGTCATCTTTAAAAATCGCAAAAAAAGCTAAAGATAAATCAATATATAATTTTATCCAATGGAGACACCTATCAACACCAGGCAATCAGGCTTCTTTTTATGACTATAAAGTTTTTATAAATCGTAATAGTAAATATCCTCAAATTGATAAGTTAAGATTTATTGCTGAACATAAGTTGTCAACGGCAAGTATATCTCCAAAAAAAATAATTAACTGGTTCAATCAAGAAAAACCTCAAAGTGGTTATGGAAAAATGATTCTCGGTGAAAGTTTAGTTTTAGTTGGTGATATAACAAAAGGTACAAAACTAATTAAAGAAGGATGGGTTACTGCAAAACTATCTAAGAATGAATTAAAGTTTTTTAGAAAGAAATTCAAAAAATATTTAAATACAGAAGATTATATTAAGAGAGCTGATTATCTTGCCTGGAATGGTAAATACTGGGATCTTAAAAGATTAACAAGATATCTTCCGAATGATTATGAGCTTTTATATACAGCGAGACAAATATTAATTAGCAAGGGCTACGGAGTTGATCAGGCAATAAAAAATGTACCTCAAAAATTTAAAAATGATGCAGGATTGAATTATGATCGTTTAAAATGGAGAAGAAAAAAAGGCCGAATAGACTCTTCTGCAGAAATTTTACTAAAAATTAAAAACGACAAAGAT
>CABXOW010000022.1 GCA_902513955.1 uncultured Pelagibacteraceae bacterium | reverse complement strand
TTTTTTAGAACAATTATTTTGAATTAAATTGTTTTCATTTTCTATTCTAAATACGTAAGTATGTTGTTCACCAAATGTATTCTTAACTTCATATAAAATAGATATTAATTTTTCATTTTCGTCATATACAAAAAAAATACTCAATGGATTAAATACATACCCTAATATTCTTGGGTAACATAAGAGTTTTATTTTTATATTTTCTGAGCTTATGTTGTTTTTTCTTAAATTAAGGTTAACCCAGTCAATTAATGATAATCCACCACGACCACCATGATCTTTTTCATAAAAACTAATTAAATTAAATTTATTTAATGAGAAAAAACTTATTTTTTTATCAAGGACTTTCATTTCTGAAAGATCAATTAATAGAGAAAATACTTTATATTTAAAAAAATGCTCTTTTGGCTTAAATCGTTTATGAATTACTGTCCCGTTATAAATACAAGAATTAGTCATTTATAGTTTTCAACATTTCAATTGATGATTTTATTCCATCTTCATGAAATCCATAACCAAAATAACTTCCTGCAAACAAAGTATTATTAACATTCTGAATAGATCTTAATTTTGACTGATTTTTCAAAGCATTTTCATCATAATACGGATGTGTAAAATCAATTTCATTATAAATTTTATTATGATCGATTTTAAAAAAAGGGTTAATTGTCAAAAAAATATTTTTTTTGATCTTTAAATTTTGCAATTGATTTAACCAATAAGTAACTGATGAATCTTTTTTATTATGTGGATTTAAAGATGAATTCCAGGAACACCAAACTTTTTTATTTTTTGGCATTGAATTTTCATCAGAATGAATTACTGCAGTATTTTTTCTATATTTAAAGTTATTTAAGATTTGTTTCTCTTGATTAGTGGCATCTGAGATAATTTTTAAACTTTCATCAGCATGTGATGCAAGAACAACTTTATCATAATTAAAAAATTCATTATCTGATCCATAATAAACTTTTACACCATTATTATCTCTTATAATCTTGTTAATTTCATAATTCTTATAATATTCACCACTAATATTTGATAAAATTTTATTTACATAAATTTTACTTCTATTAGAGACTGTAAACCATTGAGGTCTATTTTTAATTTTAAACAATCCATGATTTTTGAAAAAATTTAAAAAAAATGTAAATGGCATCTGTGATGCCTCATAAGGTGGCATTGACCATATCGCTGAAACCATTGGTATTATATGGTAATCTATAAAGTAATTAGTTTTTTTAATTTTTTTTAAATATTCTCCAAGTGTAATGTTGTCGTCCAATGTATTGGGTTCTAAATTTTCACATCTTTTATAAAAATTAATAATTTCAAAAAACATTTTAACAAATTTATAATTAAATAAATTTAGCCTATTTGAAAAAATACCTTTTAAACCTTTGCCACAATATTCAATATTAGTTTCTTTAACATTAACTGAAAATGACATGTCACTTTTTTCAATTTCAATTTCATTCTCTTTAAAAAAATTAATTAAATTTGGGTATGTGATTTTATTAAAAACCATAAAACCAATATCAACTGCAACTTTTTCTTTATCACTATACTCAACATCTAAAGTATAAGAATGTCCACCAAACCGATCTTCCTTTTCAAATAAATCAACTTTATGTTTTTTAGATAAATAATAAGCTGAACTTAATCCTGAGATACCTGATCCTACTACTGCAATTCTCATTTAACAATTTTTAAGCAGCAGAGTCTTCATACTCATCCATTGATGGACATGTACAAAATAGGTTTTTATCTCCATAAACGTTATCTACTCTTCCAACCGGTGGCCAATACTTGGTTGTCTTTAAAAATTCAGATGGATAAGCTGCTTCCTCTCTTTCATATTTATGTTCCCATTTGTTAGATGCTAATTCAATGTGAGTATGTGGCGCATTCTTAACTGGATTATCTAATTTATCATATTTGCCTGAATGAATTTTTTCGATTTCTTGTTTAATTTTTTGAAGAGTTAAACAAAATCTATTTATTTCACTTAAATTTTCACTTTCGGTTGGTTCTATCATCATTGTACCTGCCACTGGCCAAGACATTGTAGGTGCGTGATAACCAAAATCTATTAAACGTTTAGCTATGTCTTCCTCTGTTATGTCTGTATCAGCCTTTATTTTTCTAATATCAATAATACATTCATGTGCTACATTTCCATTTTTTCCCTTATATAAAATAGGAAATGAGTCTTTTAATTTATGGGCAATATAATTTGCATTTAATATAGCTACTTGTGATGCTTTCTTTAAACCTTCAGAGCCCATCATTTTTATATACATCCATGAAATTGATAAGATACTTGAACTTCCCCAAGGGGCAGCTGAAACAGCACCAATTCCTGTTGCAGGTCCACAATCTTTAATTACCGAGTGTTTTGGTAAGAAAGTTTCTAAATGTTTCTTGCAAGCTATAGGCCCCATACCTGGTCCACCGCCACCATGTGGAATACAAAATGTTTTATGTAAATTTATATGACAAACATCTGGACCAAATTTTCCTGGTTTTGCAATTCCTACTAAAGCATTTAAGTTTGCACCATCCATATAAACTTGTCCACCATGATCATGAATAAGTTTACAAATATCAGTTATTTTTTCTTCAAAAACACCGTGTGTTGAAGGATATGTAACCATTAATGCTGATAAATTATCTTTATGTTCTTGAGCTTTTTTCTTTAAATCTTCAAAGTCAACGTTTCCATATTCATCACATTTAATCACAACGACTTTCATACCAACCATCTGTGCACTAGCAGGATTAGTACCGTGAGCAGAACTTGGAATTAAACAAACATTACGATTAGCTTCATTATTTTTTTCATGAAATTTACGTATTACCATCAACCCAGCGAACTCACCTTGAGCACCGGCGTTTGGTTGTAGTGATACGCCTGAAAAACCTGTAATTGATCTAAGCCAATTTTTTAAATCAGTAAACAGTTCTCTATAACCATCTACTTGCTCTACTGGAGAAAAAGGGTGTGGCTGTGAAAACTCTTTCCAGGTAACTGGTATCATCTCAGATACAGCATTCAGCTTCATTGTACAAGAACCTAAAGCTATCATTGATCTATTTAAAGCAATGTCAGCATCTTCTAGCTTTTTTAAATATCTAAGCATTTCAGTTTCTGAATGATAACTATTAAAAACTGGATGATCTAAATAGGTCGAACTTCTTAACAATTTTTTTGGAATATTCGATAAGCTCTCGTTCATAGACTCTTTAATTGTTTCAGAACAATTAAAAATTTTAAGTAACTGATTTGCTCTATAAAGATTTTTTCTCTCATCAAAAGAAACTGCAAGCATTTCTGAATTTACTTTTCTAATGTTAACACCTTCATCTAAAGCATTTTTATAAATCTTATCAGTCTTATCTAGAGTTTTTACAGTTACAGTGTCAAAAAAATGATCTGAATAAAGTTCATATCCAGATTGCTTCAATTTATCTGCAAAATTTTTTGTTAATTGTGAAACACTTTCTGAAATTTTTTTAATTCCTTTAGGTCCATGATAAACAGCATAGGCTGCAGAAACTATTGCTAACAAAGCTTGAGCTGTACAAATATTACTTGTCGCTTTATCTCTTCTTATGTGCTGTTCTCTAGTTTGAAGTGCTAATCTATAAGCTTTTTTTCCATGTCTATCTACTGAAACTCCAACTATTCTACCTGGCATAGATCTTTTGTATTCATCTTTTGTTGCAAAAAATGCTGCGTGTGGTCCGCCGTATCCCATTGGTATACCAAATCTTTGTGAGCTTCCTACAGCAATATCTGCTCCTAATTCTGCAGGTGTTTTTAATTTTGCAAGAGCGAGTAAATCACAAACTAATACTGCCTTACCATTCTTTTTGTGTATTTTGCTTATAGCCTCACTAGGATCTTTAATGTCTCCTAAAGTACCAGGATAACTAATTATTCCGCAGATAATCTCGTCTTTTATATCAATATCTTCGTTACCAACAATTATATCTATACCCAAAGGTTCTGCTCTAGTTTTGATTACTTCAATTGTTTGTGGGTGACAGTTTTTAGATACAAAAACTTTATTTGAGTTAGTCTTAGAAATTCTATAACTTAATCCCATAGCTTCAGCTGCAGCTGTTCCTTCGTCTAAAAGTGAAGCATTAGCAATATCCATTCCTGTAAAATCAATAATCATTTGTTGAAAATTCATTAACATCTCAAGTCTACCTTGAGCAACTTCAGGCTGATATGGCGTGTAAGAAGTATACCATCCTGGATTTTCTAATATATTTCTTAATATAACGTAAGGAGTATAGGTTCCATAATACCCCATTCCTATAAAGCTCGAATAAACTTTATTTTTTTTAGAAATATTCTTTAATTTTCTGAGTGCTTTATATTCAGAATTTGGTTCACCTATACCTAGATCATCTTTGAATAAAATTTTTTCTGGTACAGTATTTTTTATCAGCTCATCTAGATTTTTATATCCCAACTCTTTGAGCATAATATTTTGTTCTTCAATAGAAGGGCCTATATGTCTTTGAATAAAATCTTTTTGAGCATTTTTTAACATTTAACTATCACTTTCATTTGCAAATTTATCGTATTCATCTTTGTTCATTAAACTATCTAGTTCATTTTTATCTTTAATCTTCAATTTAAAAAACCAAGCTTCATTTTCAGGATCTGAATTAATTTTTCCAGGATCTTCAACAATTAATTGATTATTTTCCATTACCTCACCTGATATAGGTGTAAAAACATCACTTGCAGCCTTAGTGGATTCAACTACGCCAGCATTTCCATCTTTTTCAACAGAAGTACCTACATCTGGCAATTCTACAAAAACAATATCTCCCAACATTTCAGTTGCATGCTTAGTGATACCAATTGTACCTATATCACCTTCTATTTTAATCCACTCATGCTCTTTAGAGTATTTAACGTCACTCATTTAGTTGCTCCTTTCACATAACTTTTTTTATAAAATGGTAATCCACAAATATTTGCTGGATGTTTTTTTCCTCTTACTTCAAGAAAAACTTTTGTATCTTTTTTAGAAAATTCTTTTTCAACATAACCCATAGCAACAGGTCCGCTTACGCTTGGTCCAAAGGTACCACTTGTAATTTCACCTATAACTAATTCGGATTCATTAAAAACTTTTGTTTTTTCCCTTGCAATCAATCTTCCTTCCGGTTTGATGCCTACTCTTATTTGATTGGTACCTTCTTTTATTTGGTTTATAATTTTATCTGAACCTATAAACCCACCATTTACTATTCTTTCTTTAGAAATCGCCCACTTAAGGTTTGCTTCTATTGGAGTTTTATCGATTCCCAACTCGTGACCATATAAACATAATCCAGCCTCTAACCTTAAAGTATCCCTTGCTCCAAGTCCTATAAGTAGAGCTCCATTTTCAATTAGTTTTTTTGTAAATTCTTCAGCAAATTCGTTAGGAATTGATGCCTCAAACCCGTCTTCTCCGGTATAACCTGATCTAGTTATAAATACTTTTTGATTTTTAAATTCAAACCAATTTCCATTCATAAAATTTAGCTGACTTACTCCGCTTAAAATTGAGTCTAAAATATCTGCAGACTTAGGTCCTTGAATCGCAATTAGTGATTTTTCTTCATCTAAATTCATTTTATATTTATCCTTAAGAAGATTAGATAGAATTTTAAAATCATTATCTTTACAAGCTGCATTTAAAATTATTAGATAGCCTTTTTCTATCTTGGTAATTATCAGATCATCATAAATTCCAGCATCTTCATTCATTAAAAAACTATATTTTGATGAATTTAATTTCAAGTTTTTTAAATCTAGTGGAAAAATTTTTTCTAAATCTTCTGTTAGCGCATCATCACCATAAATAAATAACTGTCCCATATGAGATACGTCAAAAATTCCTGAATTTGATCTTGTAAATTTATGCTCTTCAACAATACCTTTGCTATATTGTATTGGCATCTCATAACCAGCAAATTCTACAAATTTAGCTTTGTGCTCTTGATGAAGTCTATTTAATGATGTTCTTTTAATTTCCATACTAACTCTTTTTTATACCCATCTGTATATTTGCCTGAGAGTTTTGCTCCTTCGGCGAGAACTTAATCTCTTTCCAGAGTTAATATGTTACGGTCCTTTTTACCTGAGAGTTTCCTGGGTGGTTGCTCCTTCGGTGCTACACTTAAGTAGTCTCTCCCGTGAGAAATTTATATCATAGATAATTAAATTATTTTACTTTTTTTTTGCTTTTTCTAACAAAGCTAAAATTTGAATTAAAACTGCAATAATTATAATTGAACCACCTATTAATTCAATAAATTGAGGAATTTCTTCTAAAAACATCCATGCCCAAAAAGGACCAAAGACTGCTTCGGTCATCATCAAAATTCCTACCGTTGCTGACAAAGTT
Organism: uncultured Pelagibacteraceae bacterium; assembly: GCA_902513955.1. GTDB lineage: Bacteria > Pseudomonadota > Alphaproteobacteria > Pelagibacterales > Pelagibacteraceae > Pelagibacter. The sequence continues at coordinate 6,472 of CABXOW010000022.1, read as the reverse complement.
TTTTTTGCTCCTATAGTTATAAAAACAAAACCAAGTCCAACTTGAAAAAAACCAGCAATAAAAGCTAAAAAGATATCATTTATAGATATACTTATTTTTGTAGAAACAAAATAACCTATTAACATTGCCACTATCCCAGCAAAAAGTTGTAATGGTAACATATCTACATTTGGATATTTTCTTACTATTATTATTAAAACTGCAAAAGAGCTTGGCATTATAAAAGCTACTAGATTTCCAGATAATTGCCCTGGTGATAAAGAATTACCTACCATTAGTATTATTCCGATAATTGCAAAAATTATAGAAACTAATGTTAATTTAGTTATCTTTTCTTTTAAAAATAAATAACCAAAAATTGCTAAAAAAATTGCTTGAGTTTGAATAATAAAATTAGCATTAGCAACTGTTGTTTTGTACATTGCAAAAACATAGGCACTAAAACCACATCCAAGTATTATACCTCCGAAGAAACCTGGTAATCCAGATTCATATAATGCCATAAATACTTTTTTTTTATAAGTTAATAATAAAAAAATACTAACCAAAACAACAAAAAATAATTGTCTCCAAAACAATATTTGCCATAGTGTGGCTCCTTCAAAAGACTTAACTATTAATCCTCCAAAACTTAAAATAAATGCACCTAAAAATACCAAAAATGGGCCTGGTAATTTTTGAATTATGTTCATTTTATTTGTGAGATTAAATTTTGAGTTTCCATCTCATACAACTTAAACAAAGTTTCTGCATCAGATAATTCAATTTCTTTAAATTTTATTTTTGAGCCAGGTGATAATTGAACTAATCTATCGTAATCAACACTAGCGACAACTCCTATTTTTGGATAACCGCCTATAGTCCCATGATCTGAAAGCATAATTATTGGGTTGCCATCTGCTGGAACCTGGATCACGCCTTTCAATAAACCCTCTGACTTAATATTCGTATTAACAATATTTTCTATTTTGGGACCTTCTAACCTCATACCCATTCTGTCAGATAATTTTGAAACAATAAATTCCTTTTCGAAAATATTTTTTTTTCCGTCTTCAGAAAAATAGTTAAAATTAGTTCCTTTAATTACTCTTATATTTTCTACTTTTGAATTAAAATAATTAGTTTTCTTTTTTTCTTGTTTTAAATTTATTTTAGAAATATTTATTTTTTGACCGTTATCTAATTTTTTGCCATTGTTAGAACCTATGTTAGCTTTTGTGTTTATTGAACAACTTCCCCATTGCAATTTTACTTCAAACTCACCGCTAATTGCTAAATAACCATAAACAGATTTATTTGTTGATAAAATATCAATCTCGTCTCCATTTTCTAGTTGATAACTTTCATAACAATTTCCCTTAATTTTATTATCTTTTTTCCTTAATTCAAAAATAACATCTCCTGTAATTACAATATTAATTTTTTCTCCATTATATCTTAATAGAGGACCTTGATATGCAAACTCTATGACTGGTAAATCCAATTTATTACCAGCTAGCTTGTTTGCTAATAAGTAATTTCTATTATCCATAGCTCCGCTAAAAGGAATACCTATGTGGTACAAATTATCTCTTCCTTTATCTTGAAAAGTTGTATTAATACCAGCTCTTATTATTTCAAAATGATTATTACTCATTATAATTCTTGTATTCATCTAATGTTATTTGTTTAAAGATAACTGTGTCTCCAGGATTAATTAAGTTGGGTTCTTTTTCTTTAGAACTGTCAAATACTTCTAAAGGTGTATTGCCAATAATGTTCCACCCTCCAGGACTTTCAAAAGTATAAATATCTGCAAATTGTTCGGTTATTCCAACAGATCCTTTTGGGACTTTTACTCTTGGAGTTTCTAATCTTTGAACTCTCATATTTTCATCTAAATCACCTAAGAAAGGCATTCCTGCTATAAAACCTGTCATGTAACAGAAATATTCTTTATTAAAAAAATTACCTATAATTTTTTCTCTAGTTAAATTTAATTTTTTTTTCAATCTTTCCATGTCTAAGGAAAATGAATCATCACAACAAACTGGTATTTCTAACTTCTTGTTAGCTATCTTTTGTGTTTCTCTTATATCAAGACTTTCAATCTTATCTTTAATTTCTTTAGAATTTGTTACTTTGAGGTCATAAGAAATAATTAGCTTATTATATGAAGGCGTCAGGTTATTAATTCCTTTAATATTTTTATCTTTGATAGCATTAAAGTATTTAATTACATCAGAGTTAATTTGTTTATTAACTTCAATACCAAAATCGCAATAAAGAGCTGCATCACCAAGATTAGATATATTTTTTATCATGCCATGTTATACTTCAACAATTAAGACTATGGAAATTAATATAAATTGTGATTTAGGTGAAAAATCGAAACATCATTCTAACAAGTATGATCCAGATTTACTAGAAATAGTGAATTCAGCCAATGTTGCTTGTGGCTACCACGCTGGTGATATTGCAACAATGCACGATGTTGTTCAAATTTCAAAAAAAAATGGTGTAAGCATAGGTGCTCACCCATCTTTTAATGATCCTGAAAATTTTGGAAGAGAAAGAATGAACTTAACTAATTCTGAAATTAAAAAATTAATTTTTGAACAGTATGATATTTTACAGAAAATTTCGATCCAACATGGACTAAATGTAACTCATATTAAACCACACGGTGCACTAAACAATATGGCATGCGAAGATATTGAATTAGCAACTACTTTAGCTTCAGCAATAAATGAAATTAGTAAAGATCTAATTTATCTAGTTCCAACTGGATCAAAAATGGAAGAAGCTTCAAAAAAACTAAATATGAAAATAGCATGCGAGATATTTGCCGATCGTAATTACGAGGATGATGGCAACCTTGTTTCTAGAAAAAAACAAAATGCCTTAATTACAGATCCAGATGAAGCAAAAAAACACGTTTTAAACATGGTAAAAAACCAAGCTATTAATTGCTTTAGCGGAAAAAAAATACCTTGTGAAATTGACTCTGTCTGTATACATGGAGATAACGAAAGTTCATTAGCTACAGCAAAGTCTATAAGAGATAATTTGATAGATAATGGTTTAGATTTAAAACCATTAAACAAAATGACAAAATTTATTTAAATGATGAAAGATAGTTATGCTTGATGTTCAAAATCCAAAAGAAGCAAGAAAAATAATAAGAGAAAATAAATATACAGAACAAACAGCGGGTACTGCATATAAATATGTTCAAGGAAATCTATGCATACTTCCAAGTAAGTATGCTTCTGATTTTGAGTCATTTTGTCAAAAAAATCCTAAACCTTGTCCATTAATAGGTCTTGGTGCTAAAGGCGATCCTTATTTAAAAGATTTAGGTGAAATTGATATTAGAACAGATGTTCCTCAGTACAGAGTTTGGAAAAAAGGTGAATTGATTGATGAACCTTTTGATATAAATAAATATTGGAATGATGACTTGGTAACTTTTGTTTTAGGTTGTTCAATGTCTTTTGAACTACCTTTAATTGAAGCTGGAATACAAATGCAGCATATACAAAATGATACGATAGTACCAATGTATCAAACTTCAATAGATTGTGAAACAGCTGGTCAATTTTCAGGGAAAATGGTCGTTTCTATGAGACCTTTAATTTCAAAAGATGCTATTAGATCTATTGAAATTAGTTCAAAATTTCCCGCAGTTCATGGAGCTCCTATACACTTGGGAAATCCAGAAGAGATTGGAATTAAAGATATAATGAAACCAGAGTTTGGAGATCCTCCTAGGCCCTTAGAAAATAATGAGATACCAGTTTTTTGGGCTTGTGGCGTTACTCCTCAGTCAATTTTAGAAAAAGCAAAGCCTGAATTTTGTATAACTCATAGTCCTGGTAAAATGCTTATTACAGATAAGTTAAATGATGATTTGGCAGCTTTTTAATTTAATTTCCTAAAAAAACTTTTTTAACTTTATCGCTATTAATTAAATCTTCAGAATTTCCTGAAACAACTAATCTGCCACTTTCTAAAACATAGCCTCGATCCGCCATGCTTAAAGCTAATCTCACATTTTGTTCAACAAAAAGAATGGAGACACCTTCACTAACAATATTTTTGAAAATCTTAATCAAATCTTTCATCACAATAGGTGAAAGACCTAAAAAAGGTTCATCAACCATTAAAAGTTTTGGAAGACCCATCATTCCTCTCGCAATTGCAAGCATTTGCTGTTCACCACCTGACATTGTTCGTGCAAGCTGGTTTGACCTAGCCTCTAGTTTTGGAAAAATTTTATAAATTTTACTTAAAGAATTAGACAATTGCTCTTTTGCTTTTGGATGCCAAGCGCCAAGTAGTAAATTTTGCATAACAGTTAGATGAGGAAAAACTCTTCTTCTTTCAAGAACATGCGATATCCCAAATTCTGATCTTTTATAAGTTGGTATTTTTGAGATTAAATTATCATCAAAATGAATACTTCCTTTTCTATGATTAACTAGATTGCTAATAGTATTTAAAATTGTACTTTTTCCTGAACCATTTGGTCCTAATAAGGCTACCATTTCTGCTTTATTTACATTAATTGAAACATCCCAGATAACTTGAAAATCATCATACAAAACATCAATATTTTTTACGTCAAGCAGCATCAAATGTTCCTAAATAAGAGTCTATTACTTGTTTATTATTTTGAATTTCTTTTGGTGATCCAAAAGCAATACTTTTACCTTGATCTAAAGCTAAAACATTATCTGAAATTTCCATTATGATATTAATATTATGTTCAATTGTAACAATTGTTACGCCTGATTTTTTAAGTTTTATAATTAATTCAACTAAACCAGGTATGGTTTTTTGATCGACTCCCCCTGTAACCTCATCCATCAAAAGTAATTTTGGTTCAATAGCCATTGCACGAGCCATTTCCAATCTTTTCCTTTGTCCTGTTGATAATTCTCTAGCAAAATGATGTCGCTTTTCTATTAAATCAACAAAATCTATAATCTCTAACGCCTTGTTTCTTGCTTTTTTTATATTTTTTTCTTTAACAAAAGACCCGATCATTACATTTTCAAGCAATGTTTGGTCTGCAAAAGGTTTTAATTTTTGAAATGTTCTACCAACACCAAGATTGCTTATTTTGTCGGGACTTAGCCCAAAAATATTTTTATTAAAAAATTCTACTTTTCCATTATCTGCTTTTGTATATCCTGTGATTAAATCAAATAAAGTTGATTTTCCTGCGCCATTTGGGCCAATAACTCCCAAAATAGTTCCCTCATCAACCTTAAATGAAATATTATCATTTGCTTTAATTCCACCAAATGATCTACTTAAATTTTCAACAGATAATATCTTCATCTTTGTTTTTTTCTTTCTAAAATATCTTTTGGCACAAATGATATAAGACCATCCGGTCTAAAAATACAAATTATCATCAAAATTAATCCATAGAGAATTAAATCAACAGCACCTCCTGTTCCTCCTAAATAAATTCTTGAATATTCAGAAATAGGAATAAGAATTGCTGCCCCTATTATTGGTCCCCAGACATTTCCTATCCCACCTAGTACTGTTATTAGTAAAACTATTATTGATATTTCAATATTAAAAACTCTGTCAGGATCTATAATTAAAATATATTGTGCAAACAAGCTTCCCATTGGCGCCATTATCATAGCTGAAATGACATATGCGATAATTTTATAATTAGACACATTGATACACAAACTTAATGCAGCTTGAGGGTCATCTCTTACAGCTCTTAATCTGTATCCTAATTTTGATCTACTTAAGAGCCATACTATAAAAAAGGTAATTATAAAAAATATTAAAAAAATATAATAGTAAGGAACTTTACTTCTATGAAATTGTAAAGCTATCCACGAGTCCTCGGAAGTCATTGGCACCCATAACCCAGAAGCTGCACCAACCAAATCCCATCTCTGAAAAACAACTTGAAAACTTATACCTATTAATAAAGTTGCAATTGCAAAATAATGACCGCTTAATCTTAACATTGGTATTCCAATTAAAATTGCAAAAAATCCAGAAATTAAAATCCCAAAAGGCATGCTTATCCAGGGAGATATTCCGTATTCGATATAAAAAAATGAGGTTGCATAAGCTCCTATTCCAAAAAAAGCTCCATGACCTAAGCTAATTTGACCAGAAAATCCAGCTATTACGTTCCATGACTGGGCCATTACAGCATGCATAAAAATCATTATAAATAGATGAAGATAAAAAGAGTTTAATCCAAAAAGTGGTAAGGCGAATAATAAAATTATTAAACTACTAATGAAAAAAATAACTTTATTGTTTGTGTTCCAAAGAGATTCTGATTTTGCAATTAATAATTTGTTATCCATTAATACCTGCCAAACAAACCTTGTGGTCTATAAATCACAACTAATAAATAAATTACAAAAACATATAAAAGTTTAAAAGATGGGTCTATTAATAGCCCGCCCAAAGATTCTACTAATCCAATAATTATCCCTGC
>CABXOW010000021.1 GCA_902513955.1 uncultured Pelagibacteraceae bacterium | reverse complement strand
TGAACAGGCTTTTCAAGGAGATTTAGTTCGTTTTTGGTATTCCGCTCTTTATCTTTTTGCCAGCGCCTATGCTTTAATGCATGAAGGCCATGTTCGAGTTGATGTTTTATATACTGGTTTTTCTGAAAGAAAAAAAGCTTGGACAAATTCAATGGGGTCATTGCTGTTAGGAATTCCACTTTGTCTTATTGTTATATTTTTAGGATTAAGTGGTAAAGCGAGTATTATTAATGGCCCAGTTCTCTCCTTTGAAATTACGCAGCAAGGTTCTAATGGATTATATTTGCTTTATTTAATGGCAATATATCTAGCTGTATTTGCCGTAACTATGTTAACTCAATTTACTAGTTATTTTATGAGTAGTAGCCATAAACTTTTAAAAAATTAAATCATGGAACATTTATTTTTATCACTACTTGTAATAATCATGATAGCAGCACTGGCATCAGGTTTTCCAGTTGCTTTTGCATTGCCTGGTTCTGCTATTATTTCAATAGGTCTTGCGGCTTTTTTTGGATATCTTTTCGAAGGAGATGTGAGCGCTTATTTTGCAACAGACGGCCCAATAGAATGGTTAACGGCTGGTATTACTAATTTCAGGAGTAACTATTGGGATGTAGAAACAGATACTTTAATCGCAATACCTTTATTTATTTTTATGGGGATAATGTTGCAAAAATCTAAAATTGCGGGAGATCAAAGAAATAAATAAACAAATTCCTGAGAACTGGACATCAAAAAATAAAGAATTTGAAATTTTACTTAAAGCTAAAAATACTAAAACAAAAAGATATAGAAAAAATGTTGATCAAGCTTATGATAATTTAGATCAAATAGTGATGTTCATTCAAGAACATAAAAAATTAGAAGAGCTTTCACCTGAAATTAAGAAATTAAAAAATACTATAGATAATGAAAATTATGAAAACTCAATTGCAATCATTGATAATCTTTTTGAAAAATTAGGAGAAATCTCTGGTACAGAAGAGTTTGCAAATAAATTAGATGATTTAGTATCTATTATAGATAATGATGAAATTGATGAAGAAAAATTGTTATCTGCTAGTTCAGAAGCATTTAGTTTATTTGATTTAGAAGTTTCTTGGAGAAATAATGCTAACAAAAATTTGTTACCAGAATTAATGAAATATAACGAAGTTATTAAAAATAATATTGGATTAAGACTTCAGTCGAAATTAACAAAAGAACAAGCTAAATTTGTAGCAAGATGTAACTCGGTTCACAGAGATGTATCTTTAAATTTCTAAATTAATGGATAATTATATTCTACCTAAAAGACAGGCTATTAGTGTTTTTTTTGTTTTTGCCTTTGGATATTTTTTATCTTGTTTATTAAGAGCTATTACAGCGACTCTTTCTCCAATTTTAACTTCAGAATTTGATTTATTAGCTGCTGATTTAGGACTTTTAGCTGGTGGCTATTTTTTAGGTTTTGCTTGTATGCAAATTCCTCTTGGATATTTATTAGATAAGTTTGGACCAAAAAAAATTGTCTCGTCATTTTTATTAATTGCATTGATAGGAACTGCATCATTTGCACTTGCTCAAAGTTTTTCAGGTTTATTAATTTCTAGAATTTTAATTGGAGTTGGAGTTAGTGCTTGCTTAATGGCACCATTAACGGGATACAGAATTTGGTTTGCTGAAAATCAACAACAGAGAGCTAACTCTTGGATGTTAATGATTGCTTCATTAGGATTTTTGTCTTCAACATTGCCTGTACAACTTTTATTGCCAAGTTTTGGTTGGAGATGGATATTTGGTGGAATTGCAATTCTGATATTAATCAGCATTTTTTTAATGTTAGCTTTTATTCCTAAATGGGATCATCAAAAAGAAAACGAACTACAAGAAAATTCATCAAAATCTGGTTCTCTAGCTGACGTATGGAAAGATAGATTCTTTATAAGTGTTATTCCAATGGGCTTATTCAACTATGGAGGATTAATGGCAATCCAGACTCTTTGGGCAGGTCCTTGGATGATAAGAGTTGCTGGCTACACTCCTCTTGAAAGTGCCACAGGATTATTTTGGATAAATATTACAATGCTTGTTTCATTTTTTTTATGGGGTTATTTTTTGCCCAGAATTACCAATCTTGGATTTAGTGCATTAAAAATACTAAAACTTGGTTTACCAATTAGTTTTTTAGTTATGTTAAGTATTATAATCTTAGGTTCAAAAGCTGGTGCACTTTATATTACGTTATTTATTTTGACTTCGATTTTTTTATCAGTTACTCAGCCAGCCGTTGGATTATCATTTCCTAGCTATTTAGCAGGTAAAGCTCTTACCTCATTTAATTTGTTAATATTTTTAGGAACTTTTATAATGCAGTGGCTAATGGGTTTTGTGATTGATTTAGTTAAAAAATTTGGTTACTCAGAAATATTAGGTTTTAAGTCGGCATTTTCTGTTTTCTTAATTTTAAGCCTTATTTCTTATATATTTTTTTTAATTATAAATAAAAAAACATAAAATTTTAATGTGAAACAAAATAATAGGAATTTTTTTTGAAAATTGTTATTGGAATATTAGTCATTTACGCTTCAGTATTAGTTTTGTTATTTATATTTCAGCGAAACTTAATGTATCACCCAGATGAAAATAATTATTTTGGTGACAAGCTAGAAGTAAACGTCGAAAAAGTTAAAATCAAAACTTCGGATAATATAGATTTATTAGGATGGTTTCATAAAAAGGATCTTAAAAGACTTAAAACAATTGTTTATTTTCATGGAAATGCAGGAAAACTAGAAAATAGAATTCATAAACTAAATCACTTTAAAGACATGGATGTTAATTTTTTGATTATTGCATGGAGAGGTTTTAGTGGAAATGAAGGTAAACCTTCTGAGGAAGGGCTTTATATAGATGGAAATAGTGCAATTATGTGGTTAAAGAATTTAGGTTTATCCGAAGAAGATATCATTATTTATGGAGAGTCGCTTGGTACTGGAATTGCAACTGAAATAGCACAAAATAATAATTTTGCAGGATTGATATTGGAGACACCCTTTACTTCAATGATTGAAGCAGCAAAAAATTTTTATCCATACATACCTGTAAGCCTCATATTAAAAGACAAGTACAAAAATAATTTAAAAATTAAAAATGTTAATATACCAGTTTTAGTTATGCATGGTGAGACTGATCAGATAGTACCTTTTTGGATGGGTGAAAAAATTTACGAGATAGCCAATCAACCAAAATATTCTTATTTTACAAAATATGATGATCATATGATGGAATTTGATGAAAATCTTGTATTGGCACTAAAGACATTTATTAAAAGTTTAAATTAAGCCACATTCCAAACAAATATAATACAAGATTTTTTTTCAATATTTGTATGTGAAAAAAACTTTTTTATTTGTTTTAATATTATTATTTCTTAATAACTTAGTGAATGCTAAGGATGAAGTCTCAGTTGTAGATAATTTATTTCATATTGATCAAATGAATTCACATAATGAAAATTTTGCTCTTTATTTTAAAACAAGAGAAAAAGCTATTTTAGCAAGAGGAGAAGAAAGCAATTATATAAATGACTATCCTAAAGATCTTTATATTTATGATTACAAAACAAAAAATTCATCACCATTAATTTCTTATGAGTGGTTTCCAGCTAGAGCTAAATATTTTATCGAAGAGTATAATTTTCCAGTATTTCCAGATGATTTTGCATACTATCTTTTAAAAGATAATAAAACGTTGGTAATGATTAGTGCTGTTAAAAGTTTAAATGCAAATTTTAAATTTGATATTGTTGAAAGAAAATTAGAACTTTACCCATTAAATGGCAAATTTGATTTTATAATTTCATCAATTGCTAAGAAATGTGGACATTATGAGTTTAAAGAAAATTATAAATGTAGTTTTTATAAACCCTTAATATCGAGCACTTTAATTAATTAATTTGAGTAAAAGCTTCAGCAAACTTTTCTGCTTCAAAAACTTGTAAGTCATCCTCTTTTTCTCCTAAGCCTAAAGCGATAATAGGAAGTTTGTATTTTTTGGCAACAGCCAATAGAATACCACCTTTTGCTGTTCCATCTAATTTTGTCATTATAAGTCCTGTAATTGAGATGATTTTATTAAATTCTTCAACTTGGTTAATTACATTTTGTCCAGAAGTTGCATCTAAAACTAAAATAACATCATGTGGTGCATCAGGGTCTATTTTTTTTGTTACATTTGCAATTTTTTTATACTCTTCCATCAAATTTTTTTTATTTTGCAATCTTCCAGCAGTATCAATTAAAATTTGATTAAAATTATTATTAATTGCTTCTTCAATAGCTTTATAGGCAACCGAAGCAGGATCTGATCCTTGAGAAGACTTTGTAATTTCAACATCAACTTTTTTTGCCCAATTTTCTAATTGTTCTATAGCAGCAGCCCTAAAAGTATCTGAAGCAGCAAGCATAACTTTATTTCCATTAACTTTTAAAATTTTACTAATTTTTCCAATAGTCGTCGTCTTTCCCACTCCATTTACACCTGAAACTAATGTTACATTTATCTTTTCTTTTTTTGCAAAAAATTTATTATTTTCAAGTGGTTTCATTAAAGAAATAATATAATCCTTTAAAATAGTATTTATTTCTTCCGCAATATCTTTGTTTGGATCAATTTTACTATCTGAAATTATCTCTTTAATTTCAGATGCCGCCACAACTCCAACATCTGATTGGATTAAATATTCTTCAATTTTATCGAGTGTTTTGTCATCTATCTCTTTTTTTACAACTATATCTTTTAAACCAGATGTGAAAGCAGATGCACTTTTTTTAAAACCAGATTTAAATTTATCAAAAATTCCCATTAGATTTTAATTTCAATATTTTTAATATCTGAAACTGGTCCTTTCATGTGAATACTATTATTTGGATCAATAGAAATTGATAATTTACCAGTTGAAAACTCTATATCTACTTTATTGCCAGTAAATCCGTTTTGATTAGCTGCATATGCAGCTGCACAAGCAGCTGTACCACAAGCTTTTGTAAGACCAGCACCTCTCTCCCAAACTTTAACTTTAATTAATTCTTTGTTTACAATTTTTGCTAAAGTAACATTACATTTCTCAGGGAAAAATTCATGATGTTCAATTTCAGGTCCAATTTTTTTAAGGTCAAAATCTTCATTATTTTTAACAAAAAATATTATATGTGGGTTTCCAACATTAACAGCTATTCCACCAACATGTTCATTGTTGTTTTTATCATAAATTTTAATATTTAAGTTATTTGTATTTAAATTTTTAGACAACGGAATTTCATTCCACTCTGTTTTTCCAACACCTATTTCTGTTGAAACAAGTTTGTCTCCTAATATTTCTGATTTTAAGTTTCCTGACAATGTAGTTAAAACAATTGATTTTTTGTTATTTTCTCTTGCTAATAAATCAGCAACACATCTAGTGCCGTTTCCGCATGCTCCTGAAGTACCTCCGTCTGAATTATAAAATTCTAGTGAAGCATCCGATGTTTCATTTTTTTTTATTAAAATTAACTGATCACAACCTACAAATTTTCTGTCACAAATTTTAATTATTTGCTCTTTGCTCAGATTAGTAATTTTTTGTCTATTATCGATGATTACAAAATCATTGCCTAAACCATCCATTTTAAAAGCTTTTATATCCATAAATAGATATTTAACTTATTTATTGACTTTTTGAACCTCTATTATAGTTTGTTGCCGTTTCCGCAAAAACATTAACTTTGCGGTGTCTTTGGTAACAAAGAGATCGACACTAGTCAGCGAGGGTTCGCCCACTAGTGCGATTACTGCTGTGTGTAATAAATATGTTTGAAAATTTAACAAATAAATTTGAAGAAATTTTTTCTTCTTTAAAAAAGGCTCCTTCGCTTGATGAAGCTCAAGTAGATGAGGGTTTAACAGGAATTAAACAGGCTTTATTAGAAGCTGACGTAACTCTTGAAGTTGCTAAAGATTTTATAGAAAAAGTTAAACCAAAAGTTCTTGGGCAAGAAATTATTAGATCAACCTCTCCAGGAGATATGGTTGTTAAAATTGTTTATGACGAATTGGTTAATTTACTTGGTGAAACTAATAATGATGTAAATCTTAATGCGGTTCCTCCAGTGCCAATAATGTTAGTTGGACTTCAGGGTTCTGGTAAAACAACCACAACTGCAAAATTAGCTAAGTATTTAGAAGCCAATAAAAAGAAAAAAGTAATGATGGTTAGCTTGGATATTTATAGACCTGCAGCTCAGGAACAACTTAGATCATTAGGAGAACAAAATAATATTTTAACACTTCCTATTATTGAGGGCCAACAACCCACTGATATTTGTAGAAGAGCAATAAGTGCTGCAAATCTTAATGGAGCTGAGATTATTTTATTTGATACAGCTGGTAGAACTCAAATTGACTTACAAATGATGAGTGAAATTAAACAAATAGAAAGTGTGATCAATCCCACAGAAACTTTTTTAGTTGCAGACTCTTTAACAGGACAAGTTGCAGCTTCAGTAGCAAAAGAATTTAAGAATACGGTAAATCTTTCAGGTATAATTTTAACTAGAGCTGATGGCGATGCAAGAGGTGGAGCTGCTGTCAGCATGAAGTTTGTTTCAGATGTTCCAATTAAATTTTTAGGTATTGGTGAGAAGATAGATAATCTCGAGGCATTTCATCCTGACAGAATAGCCAACAGAATTCTTGGTATGGGAGACATTGTATCTCTTGTAGAAAAAGCTGCACAAGATTTAGGTGAAGAGAATATTAAAAAGGCAGAAGAAAATTTAAAAAAAGGCCAGTTCTCTATGCAAGATTATTTAACTCAATTGAGACAAATGAAAAAAATGGGTGGTATTGAAGGCATAATGTCTTTTATGCCTGGAGTTTCAAAAATGAAATCTCAAATGGATTCAGCTGGAATTGATGAGAGCATTATTACAAAAAATGAAGCTATCATTTTATCAATGACCAAAAAAGAAAGAGAGAACCCAAAACTTATTGATGGTTCTAGAAAAAAAAGAATTGCTAATGGCTCTGGCACAGATCCGGCCACTATCAATAAATTGCTTAAGCAATTTAAAATGATGTCTGAAATGATGAAAAAGATGTCAAAAGGAAATCTGAAAGGTATGTCTGATAAAGGGATACCGCCAGAGCTATTTAATCAATTAAAATAATAAAAGGAGAATAAATGTTAAAATTAAGATTATCAAGAGGTGGTACAAAAAAACGTCCAGTATACAAAGTTGTTGTTGCAGATAGTCGTTTTGCAAGAGATGGAAGATTTATCGAAAAAGTTGGATTTTTTAATCCACTTTTACCTAAAGATAAAAAGGAAAGAGTTGGTCTTGAAGCTGAAAGAATTAAATATTGGCTAGGTCAAGGTGCTCAACCAACTACTAGAGTTGCAAGAATTTTGGGTGAAAATGAATTAATGGAAATGCCAGTTAATGGAAATAACCCTATAAAAGCAGTTCCAAAAAAAGAAAGAAAAAAAGAAGGTGTAGAAGCTCCTAAAGCAGAGGCAGCACCAGCAGCAGAAGCTCCTAAAGAGGAAGCTCCTAAAGAGGAAGCTCCTAAAGCAGAGGCAGCACCAGCAGCAGAAGCTCCTAAAGAGGAAAAAAAATAATTTAAAAGTTATTTATTTATGTGGAAAGCAAAGGTGTTTACACTTTATCCAGAAGTTTTTCCTGGACCTTTATCCAAAGGTTTATATGGGAAAGCTTTATCCAAAGATTTGTGGGATTTAAAAGTTGTAAACATTCGTGAAGCAGCTGAAGACAAACATAAAACAGTTGATGATACTCCTTATGGTGGTGGTTCTGGTATGCTTTTAAAAGCAGATGTTTTAGCAAAATCTTTAGATCAAAATAAAAATGAAAGTGAGAGAATTGTTTATTTGTCACCTAAAGGAAAAAAATATGATCAACAATATGCTCAAGAATTATCAAATGAAAAATCAGTATCTTTTATTTGTGGACATTTTGAAGGAGTTGACGAAAGAGTGTTGTCTTCAAGAAATATAGAAGAAGTCAGTATTGGAGACTACGTTTTATCCGGAGGTGAAACCGCAGCTTTTGTTGTTATTGATAGTATATTGAGACTTTTGCCTGGAGTTTTAGGCAACGAAAATTCTAAAGTTGATGAGAGCTTTCAAAATGGCTTATTGGAGTATCCTCAATATACAAAACCTCAAATTTGGGAGGAAAAAGCTGTTCCTGACGTCTTATTATCTGGAGATCACAACAAAATTAAACACTGGCGTTTAACTCAATCTGAGGCTATAACACGCGACCGAAGACCAGATTTATGGCAAAAATATAAGAAAGATTAACTTGATAATTACTAAAATGAAAACAATTGAAGAAATAAACCAACATAACGTAAAAAAAATTCTATCAGAGAAAAAAATTCCAGAATTTTATCCAGGAGATGTGGTTAAAGTTGGTGTTAGAATTACAGAAGGTAAAAAAGAAAGAATTCAATATTTTGAAGGTGTCTGTATTGCAAAAAAAAGCAGAGATTTAAATTCATCTTTCACTGTAAGAAAAATTTCATTTGGGGAAGGTGTTGAAAGAACTTTTCCTTTATATGGAACATTAATTGATTCAATTAAAGTAATTAGATCAGGTAAGGTTAGAAGAGCTAAGTTATATTATTTAAGAGATAGAACTGGAAAATCAGCAAGAATAGCAGAAAAGATAAGAAAGAAAATTGGGATTGATATTGATGTGAAACCAGAAACGGTTACAGAAGAAAATGTAGTACCAGCAACAGAAGCACCTAAAGAAGAAGTTTCAGTAGCAGAGGTAGCATCAGCAACAGAAGCACCTAAAGAAGAAGCTCCAGTAACAGAAGTAAAAAAAGATGAAGTTACAGAAAAAAAACAAAAATCAGAAAGCGCTTCAGAAAAAAAATAATTTTTTTTTCAATGTCCACTACTCTTTACGATAAAATTTGGAATGATCACCTGGTTGATCAACAAGAAGATGGTACAGCATTATTATTTGTTGATAGGCATTTGGTACATGAGGTTACTAGCCCTCAGGCATTTGAAGGATTGAGAAACTCAAATAGAAAAGTTAGACATCCTAACCTAACTTTAGCGGTGGCTGACCACAATGTTCCAACAACTGATAGAACTAAGGGGATATCAGATCAAGATTCTAAAATTCAAGTAGATACCTTAGAGGATAACTGTAAAGAATTCGGTGTTCAGCTTTTTGGTATGGACGATAAAAGACAAGGTATAGTCCATATTATTGGGCCTGAACAAGGTTTTACTCAACCTGGAACAGTGATCGTATGTGGAGATAGTCACACTGCAACACACGGCGCTTTTGGGTCTTTAGCGTTTGGTATTGGCACATCAGAAGTAGAGCATGTTTTAGCAACACAAACATTAGTTCAAAAAAAAGCAAAAAATTTTATAATAAATGTTAATGGCCAACTTCCTTTAGGAGTTACATCTAAAGATGTAATACTTCAAATTATTGGAAAAATCGGAACAGCAGGAGGAACAGGCTCTGTTATAGAATATGCTGGTGATTTAATAAGATCTTTAAGTGTTGAGCAAAGAATGACAATTTGCAATATGACAATTGAAGGTGGAGCAAGAGCAGGATTAATTGAACCAGATGAAAAAATATTTAATTATTTAAAAGGAAAACCAATGTCACCAAAAGGAGATAGCTGGGAAAAAGCCTTAAATTATTGGAACAGTCTTAAAACTGATACGGATGCAAGCTTTGATCAAGAGCTTAATCTGAATGCTGGAGAAATTTTACCGATGATTACTTGGGGAACATCACCACAGGATGTAATCACAATTGATGAAAAAATTCCAAATCCCGAAAGTGAAAAGGATGAAGATAAGAAAAATTCAATTGAAAGAGCATTAAAATATATGGGTTTAAAACCTGACATGGCAGCTACTGATATTAAAATTGACAAAGTATTCATTGGAAGTTGTACAAATGGAAGAATAGAAGACTTGAGAGAAGCAGCAAAAATTTTAAAAGATAAGAAAATATCTTCAAATGTAAATGCAATGGTTGTTCCTGGCTCTGGATTAGTTAAAGAACAAGCAGAGCAAGAAGGACTAGATAAGATATTTTTAAATTCAGGTTTTGAGTGGAGAGAACCAGGATGTTCAATGTGTTTAGCAATGAATGCTGACAAATTAAAACCTGAAGAAAGATGTGCTTCTACTTCAAATAGAAATTTTGAAGGTAGACAAGGTAGAGGCGGAAGAACTCACTTAGTTAGCCCAGGAATGGCAGCAGCAGCAGCGATATCTGGAAATTTAGATGATGTTAGAAAGTACCAAAACTAAATGCAAAAATTTAACAAATTAAAAAGTATCCCAGCGTATTTACCTATTGTGAATATTGATACGGATATGATTATTCCAAAACAATTTTTAAAAACTATTAAAAGAACCGGCCTTGGAAAAAATTTATTTTTTGAAATGAGATACAATGATCAAGGAAAGGAAATCAATGATTTTGTTTTAAATCAAAATCCTTATAATGAGTCTAAGATTTTAATTGCTGGTAAAAATTTTGGATGTGGTTCCTCTAGAGAGCATGCGCCTTGGGCATTATTAGATTTTGGAATAACATGCGTAATAAGTTCAAGCTATGCAGATATTTTTTATAGTAATTGTTTTAAAAATGGAATTTTACCAATAATTATTGAGGAAGAAATAATTAAAGAATTATCTGAATATGCGAATAGAAGAGAAGAGATATCTGTTGATTTAAACGAAGAAAAAATTGTTTACGGAAATAATGAAATTAAATTTAAAATAGATGCATTTAAAAAAAAATGCTTACTTGAAGGATTAGATGATATTGCCCTATCATTAAAAAAATCAGAAAAAATTGAAAGCTTTGAGAATGATTTAAAAAATACAAAACCATGGATTTTTAATGATTAAAGTAAAAAAAAGAAAAATACTTTTATTACCAGGAGACGGTATTGGCCCAGAGGTTATTGGTGAAGTAAAAAAAATTATTAATTGGTTTAATGATAAAAAGTCACTAGATTTTGAAATTGATGAAGATCTAGCGGGCGGATGTTCTTATGATAAACATGGAACACCAATTACCGATGAAGTGTTTTACAAAGCTTTAGAAAGTGAAGTAGTTATGCTCGGTGCTGTAGGTGGTCCCAAATGGGATAATTTAGATTTTTCAAAGAAACCAGAAAGAGCATTATTAAAACTTAGAAAAGAACTTAAATTATTTGCAAATTTAAGACCTGCGATTTGCTTTGAGCAATTAGTAGATGCTTCTACACTTAAGCCAGAAATAGTGTCTGGTTTAGATATAATGATAGTGAGAGAATTAACCGGGGGAATTTACTTTGGTGAACCAAGAGGAATAAAACCAATAGATAATGGTGAAAGAAAAGGAATTAATACACATACTTACACCACTAGTGAAATAACTAGAGTTGCTAGAGTTGCTTTTGATTTAGCAAAAAAAAGATCTAATAAAGTTACTTCATGTGAAAAATCTAATGTAATGGAGGCAGGACAGCTTTGGAAAGAAGAAGTTCAAGAGCTTCATGATAAAGAATATAAAGATGTAGAACTAAGTCATATGCTTGCTGATAATTGTGCAATGCAACTTTTAAGAAATCCAAAACAATTTGATGTGATAGTGACAGATAATTTATTTGGAGATATGCTTTCAGATCAAGCTTCAATGCTAACAGGATCCTTAGGACTTCTTCCGTCAGCTTCTCTAGGAGCAAAAAATAAAGATGGAGAAATGAGAGCAATGTATGAACCTATCCATGGTTCAGCACCTGACATTGCAGGCAAAGGTATTGCTAACCCAATTGCATCAATTTTAAGTTTTGCAATGGCTTTAAGATATTCATTAGACCTTGATAATGAAGCAGATAGTCTAGAAAAAGCTGTTCAAGAATTATTAAATGATGGCTTAAGAACAAAAGATATAATATCTGAAGGAACGAAAGAGATTTCGACCTCAGAGATGGGTGATGCAATAATTTCAAAATTGCAATAAATCTAGAATTATTCTAAGGTTCCCAAATGCCAAGTTACAAAGCACCACTAGATGATATGTTATTTCTCTTTGAAAAATTAAGAGATAATAAAAATTATAATGATTTAGAAAAATATAACGAAGTTAATTTAGATTTAGTAAAAGATATTTTAGAAGAGGCCGCAAAAATTAATCAAAATATTATATTACCTCTTGCATTAGCTGGTGATGAAAATCCTGCTAAACTAGAAAATGGTGTTGTTAGAACACCTCCAGGTTATAAAGAAGCTTATAATAAATATATTGAAGATGGATGGATATCGTTATCTTGTGATCCAAAATATGGTGGCCAGGGAATGCCTAAAACGGTAAGTGCGTTTTTTGATGAAATGTTATCTTCAACTTCTCTTTCTTTTAAACTTTATAGTGAATTAACAATCGGTGCATATAATTGCATTCTACATCATGCAAGTGATGAGACAAAAGATAAATATCTTCCAAAAATGGTTGAAGGAAAATGGAGTGGAACAATGTGTTTAACTGAACCAGTCTGTGGAACCGATTTGGGAATGTTAAAAACTAAGGCAGTAGAACAAGCGGATGGCACTTTTAAAATTAGTGGACAAAAAATATTTATTACTTCAGGAGATCATGATCTCACAGAAAATATTATACATTTAGTTATAGCTAGAGCAGCAGATTCTCCTTCGGGAACAAAAGGGATAAGCTTGTTTCTTGTTCCCAAATTTATAGTAAATGAAGAAGGATCTATAGGTCCAAGAAATGGCGTATCTACAGGTTCAGTAGAGCACAAAATGGGAATTAAAGGTTCAGCAACTTGTGTTTTAAATTTTGATGAAGCGACTGGATATTTGATTGGAACAAAAAATAGAGGTTTAAATCAAATGTTTACGATGATGAATTTAGAGAGAATTTTGGTAGGTATTCAAGGTTTAGGAATATCTGAAATAGCTTATCAGAATTCACTTACTTATGCCAAGGAGAGAAAACAAGGCAAAACAAATAATACTAAATCTACTAATGGAGCTGATTTTATAATTGAACATGCTGACATCAGAAGATCTTTATTAAATATGAAATCAATTATTGAAGGCGAAAGAGCATTATGTTTTTGGTTGTCACAACAAACAGAAGTAAGTCTTAATCATCCAGATGAAAAAATTAAACAAGAAGCATCTGATTTTGTGTCTTTAATGACACCGGTTGTAAAATCATTATTCACAGATTTAGCAATGGAAATAACTAATGATGCCATGCAAATTCATGGAGGCTATGGATACACAAAAGATCAAGGAATTGAACAGTTATATAGAGATAATAGAATTACACCAATTTATGAGGGGACAAATTCAGTCCAAGCAGCTGATTTAGTTTTTAGAAAACTTTCAAATAAAAATGGAAATATAATTAAAAAGTTTTTAGATATGGTTAAAAGTGAATGTGATAGCAATAATGAAAAAGTTAAATCATATTCTAAAGAATTAAATTATTACCTAGATATTTTGCATAAATTTACGGGTTGGATTGAAGACAAAACTAAAGTTGAAAAAGATGATGTTAGTGCAGCTGCAAATGATTATTTAAAAACACTTGGCTATGTATCGATTGCATATTCATGGATTAAGATATTAGAAGTAAGTTTTTCTGATTATGAGACTAATAAAGAATTTTACGAAGATAAAATAAAAACAGCAAAATTTTATTTTGATAAAGTTTTACCAAGAGCTGAATTCCATTATAAATCTGCAATATCTGGAAGTTCAAATATAATGAATTTTAAATTTAATTAATCATGAATATTTACGATAAAAATTTAGATAAAAATAATGCTAATCATATTTCTCTTACTCCATTAACATTTTTAGAAAGAGCTAAAGATGTTTATCCTAATTATGAGGCTATAGTTTATGAGGATAGAAAATATACTTGGACGGAAGTATATAAAAGAGCTGTAAAATTTGCGAGTGCATTATCCAAAATTGGAATTGGAAAAGGTGATACTGTTTCATTTTTAGCATTTAACACTCCTGAAATTTTTGAGGCACATTATTCAGTTCCAATGAATGGCAGTGTACTAAACACAATCAATGTTAGGTTAGATGCAAACACTATCGCATATATTTTGGACCATAGTGAAGCTAAAGTATTAGTTGTAGATAGACAGCTTCATGTAGAGGTTAAAAAAGCATTAAGCATGATAGATAAAAAAATTATTATCATTGATATAAATGATAAACATGCAGATCAATCAAAGCTGGAAAAAATTGGTGAATTTGAATATGAAGATTTTTTAAACACAGGTGATGAAAACTATGACTGGAAAATGCCAGAAGATGAATGGCAAGCTATATCTTTAAGCTACACCTCAGGAACAACAGGAAATCCAAAAGGAGTTGTTTATCATCATAGAGGTGCCTACTTGATGTCGACTGGAAGTTCTGTTGCTTGGAATATGCCAAATAGGTTAAATTTTATGACAGTTGTTCCAATGTTTCACTGTAATGGTTGGTGTTATCCTTGGACTGTTCCGATGTTAAATGGAAGAACTATTTGTCTTAGAAATATAGATGTTAAAAAAATTTTTGAGTTAATAGATAAGTATAATGTAACCCATTTTGGTGGTGCACCAATTATATTGAATATGATTACAGGAGCACGAGAAGCTGATCGAAAAAAACTAAAAAATAAGGTTTATGTGCTAACGGCAGGAGCTCCCCCACCCAGTATAATTTTTAAGAAAATGAAAGAACTTGGTTTTGAAGTAATGCATGTTTATGGACTAACAGAAACCTATGGTCATGTCACTCAATGTGCTTGGAATGAAGAATGGAATAGTTTTGATGAAGATAAACAGAATGAAATTAAAGCAAGACAAGGTGTTAGGTACCCAAATACTGAAGGTGTTACAGTCATGGATCCTGAAACTATGAAAGAAGTACCATATGATGGAAAAACAATTGGTGAAATTATGATTAGAGGAAATGTAGTAATGAAAGGATACTTAAAAGATAAAGACGCAACAGATAAAGCAATGGCTGGTGGCTGGTTTCATACTGGTGATTTAGCA
>CABXOW010000020.1 GCA_902513955.1 uncultured Pelagibacteraceae bacterium | reverse complement strand
TTTTCTAAATTTTTACAACAACGTAAGTTACCCTATTAGCACATCAAGAGGAGCTTATTGGCTTGCAAGAGCATACGAAAAATTAGGAGATCGAGAACAGTCTAATAAGTGGTATCAAGAAGCTTCAAAATATTTAACTACCTATTATGGTCAATTAGCTTTTTTAAAATTGAATCCAAATGGAAAATTTGAACTTAAAAATGATATGGAAGTTGATAAAAAGTATCGTTATTTATTTTTTAACAAAGAACTAGTAAAAATTGTTTATCTCTTGGATGAATTAAAAAAAGATAAATATACTAAATTTATTCTAAGACATCTTGCGAATGACAATATAAATAAAGGTAGCGAAGTTTTGGCAGCCGAACTTGCTACTAGTATAGAAAGATATGATTTTGCAATACAGATATCTAAAATAGCTTCTTACGAAAAAAGATTTCATAATAAATTTAATTATCCAATAATTAGCACACCTAAAACTATCAACGGTAGAAAAATTCCAGAAAGTGCTTTTATCCTCTCTATTATAAGACAAGAAAGTGAATTTGATTTAAGTGCAAATAGTCATGCAGGAGCAAAAGGGTTAATGCAACTAATGCCTTACACAGCAAAACTAGTTTCTAAACAAGCTAAGCTTTCTTATTCAAAATCAAGATTAACAACAGATACAGAATATAATATTAATTTAGGATCACATTATATTGCTGGTTTAATTCTTCAATATGATGGTGCTTACCCATTTGCTGTCGCTGCCTATAATGCTGGTCCAAATAGAGTTAAGTATTGGAAAAAAATTAATAAAAATCCTCAAAAAAAACAAATTAATTATGTTGATTGGATAGAATTGATTAAATTTAGAGAAACTAGAAACTATGTTCAGCGGGTCTTAGAGAATTACAATGTATATAGATATATCGTAGAAAGAAAACCAATCCTAATGAAAGATTTTTTTAAAGACCAGCCGCTATTTTAATGGCGGAAGAGGAGGGATTCGAACCCTCGGTACAAGTTTCCTCGCACGGTCATTTAGCAAACGACTGGTTTCAGCCTCTCACCCACTCTTCCGTATGACATAGTGTATTAAGTGATTGTATTGAAAATTCAATATTTATAAAGTAATTATTCGATAATTATGAAAAATAAGTATTCTGTATTTTCGTTAATAAAAAATGCGTTCTCATATCATGAGAATTGGCAACGTGCATGGAAAGATCCCACACCTAAAAAAGAATATGATGCAGTTATAGTTGGTGGTGGTGGTCATGGATTAGCGACTGCTTATTATTTAGCAAAAAAACACAACATAAAAAATATTGCTGTTGTTGAAAAAGGTTGGATTGGTGGAGGAAATACTGGAAGAAATACTACAATAATTAGATCGAACTATTTATGGGATGCAAGTGCAGGTCTTTATGATCATGCATTAAAAATTTGGGAAGGTTTATCTCAAGAACTTAACTATAACGTTATGTTTAGTCAAAGAGGAGTTATGAATCTTGCTCACAATCTTCAAGATGTTAGAGATTTAAAAAGAAGAACTCACGCTAATAGATTAAATAATATAGATGCAGTTTATTTAAATACTACAGAAGTTAAAAAATTTTGTCCAATTATTAATACTTCTCCTGATATTAGATATCCTGTTTTAGGTGGAACTCTTCAACAAAGAGCGGGTACAGCAAGACATGATGCCGTCGCTTGGGGTTATGCTAGAGGAGCAGATGAAATGGGAGTAGATATAATTCAAAATTGTGAAGTAAAAGGAATAAAAAGAATTGGAAACAGTGTCGAAGGTATCGAAACAACAAAAGGTTTTGTTAAAACAAAAAAAGTTGGTGTTGTTGCAGCTGGTCACTCAAGTGTTATTGCAAACATGGCTGGCTTAAAATTGCCACTTGAAAGTAAACCATTACAAGCTTTAGTTTCAGAACCTGTTAAACCAATAATTGACACAGTCGTAATGTCAAATGCAGTTCATGCTTATGTCAGTCAATCAGATAAAGGTGAATTAGTCATAGGTGCAGGAACAGATGACTACATTTCTTATTCTCAAAAAGGAAGCCACCAAATAGTAGAAGGAACATTGAATGCAATTTTAGAACTTTATCCAATTTTTAGTAGAATGAGAATGTTGAGACAGTGGGGAGGTATTGTAGATATTTGTCCAGATGCTAGTCCAATATTGAGTAAAACTTCTATAAAAGGATTATATTTTAATTGTGGTTGGGGAACTGGTGGATTCAAAGCAACACCAGGTTCAGGAGATTTGTTTGCACACACTATTGCTAATGATGAACCTCACAAATTGAATGCTGCGTTTAATTTGAATAGATTTGTAAGTGGCGACCTTGTTGATGAACACGGTGCTGCAGCGGTAGCTCATTAATGTTTATTATTAATTGTCCATATTGTGGAGAAAGAGATCAGCAAGAATTTAAAGCTGGTGGTGAAGCTCATATAGAAAGACCAAAACAACCAAGTGAGTTAAGTGACGATGAATGGGCAGAATATCTATTCATGAGAAAAAATATCAAAGGTGTACAATTTGAAAGATGGAACCATGCTCATGGATGTAGAAAATGGTTTAATATGGCTAGAGATACATCAAATGATGAAATTAAATTAATTTATAAAATGGGTGAGAAACCCCCTTCAGAATAATATGTCCACAAATTTAAGAGTTAAATCGAGTGAGTTTATTGATGAAACTATTAGAATTTCTTTTAAATTTAATGGAAAAACTTACCATGGGTTTAAAGGTGACACTCTAGCTTCGGCCCTACTCGCTAATAATATACATTTAGTTGGAAGAAGCTTTAAATATCATAGACCAAGAGGAATAATGACCGCTGGTTCAGAAGAACCAAACGCAATTGTTCAATTAAATGACAAAACAAACAGAACAGAGCCAAATGCAAGAGCTACAGAAATAGAAATTTATGAGGGACTAGAAGCCAGCAGTCAAAACTGTTGGCCCAATGTTGATTTTGACGTTGGAGGGATTAATAATGCTATATCTGCTTTTTTACCAGCTGGATTTTATTACAAAACTTTTATGTGGCCTGCAAGCTTCTGGGAAAAATATGAATACTTTATTAGACAATCAGCTGGATTAGGTAAATCTCCAACAGATAATGATCCAGATATATATGATCACAGACACATACATTGTGATGTATTGGTGGTTGGCGCTGGCATATCAGGAATACTTGCAGCAAAAAATGCTGCTAAAAATAATTTAAAAACTTTACTTGTTGATGAAAAAAATGAATTAGGTGGTGCAACCATTTATCAAAACAGTAAGTTTAACAAAATTGATAATCAAAGTTCTTCTAATTGGGTTAAAAAAGAAATTCAAGAATTAAAAAATATAAAAAATCTTGAAATTAAAACAAGAACTAGCGTGGCTGCATTTCATGGTTACAATTATTTACTAGCAAGAGAAAATTTAACTGATCATCTTGAAAAAAAAAACAAACAAGGTAAAATTAGACAAAGACTTTTAAAGATCAGAGCTAAAAAAGTAATTCTAGCAACAGGTGCGTTGGAAAGACCACTTATCTTTAATAATAATGATAGACCTGGAATCATGCTTTCTTCAGCTGTTAAAAAATATGCTGATTTTTATGGAGTAATTTCAGGTAAAAAAAATGTTTTTTTTACCAATAATGATAGTGCTTACGAAAGTGTCTTATGCCTGCACAATAAAGGAATTAAAGTTGAGGCAATTATTGATATTAGAGAAAATTCTGACTCAAAAATTGTAAAAGCTGTTAAAGATGCAGGTATTACAATTCATTGGTCTCATACAATTGTAGATACTAAAGGCTATAAAAGATTAAGCTCTATATCAGCTATGAAATTGTCAAATGATGGATTATCAGTGATAGGCAAAAGCATAAATATTTCATGTGATTGTCTAGGTGTCACTGGTGGTTGGACTCCAGCTGTTCATTTATTTACACAATCAGGTGGGAAATTAGTATTCGATGAAAACAATAAAGTATTTTTACCAAATAAATATCCATCAGAACAATTAAGTGTTGGTTCTTGTAATGGTGATTTTAAAATAAAAGAAATTATTAACAATTTATCAATTAATTTAAAACAATTTTTAAAAATTGAGAAAACAGATTTTGATAATATAACTGTAGAGAGCGAAGAAGAAAATTCAAAAAGAAATATTTGGTTACTACCATCAGATAAACCAATAGGAAAAACTAAACCATTTGTAGATTATCAAAACGATGCAACTGCAAAAGATATTAAATTAGCTTTAAGAGAAGGTTTTAGATCAATAGAACATGTAAAAAGATACACAACAACAGGTATGGGAACTGACCAAGGTAAACTTGGTAATATGCACGCACTAGGAATAATTGCAGATACAGCGGGTGTTAAGATGGGTGAACTTGGAACCACAACCTTTAGACCTCCTTACACACCATTAACATTTGGAACAATCGTTGGACGAAATGTTGGAGAATATTTTGATATATTTAGAAGAACTCCTATGAACGATTGGCAAATAGAAAATAAAGCTAAATTTGAAAATGTGGGTCAATGGAAAAGAGCTTGGTACTACCCTATTAATGATGAAAATATGCATAAAGCTGTTCAAAGAGAAAGTATAGCTGCAAGAGAAAGTGCCGGCATATTAGATGCTTCAACACTAGGTAAAATAGATATTCAAGGTAGTGATGCTTCAGAATTTTTAAATAGAGTTTATACAAACGCTTGGTCAAAACTTGGTATAGGTAAATGTAGATACGGTTTAATGCTCAATGAAGATGGAATGGTTTATGACGATGGTGTAACAACAAGACTTGGAGAAAATCATTATATAATGACCACAACAACTGGTGGTGCCGCTAATGTTTTGGGCAAACTTGAAGATTATCTACAAACTGAATGGCCTGAGCTAGATGTTTATCTAACTTCTGTTACTGATCATTATGCAACTGCTAGTATTTGTGGTCCAAACAGTAAGAAAATATTAAATAAAATAATTCCTGATCTAGATTTATCTGAAGAAAATTTTCCTCATATGTCTTTTAAAAATGCTCAAATTGGAAACATCAAATGTAGAATAATGAGAATTAGTTTTACTGGAGAGCATAGTTATGAAATCAATGTTCAAGCTAATTATGGTAAAGCTATTTGGGAAAAATGTATGGAAGCTGGTAAAGAATTTAATATCACACCATATGGAACTGAAACTATGCACTTACTACGAGCTGAAAAAGGATTTATTATTGTAGGTCAAGATACCGATGGAACTATGACTCCTATAGATCTTCAAATGGATTGGATAGTAAGTAAAAAGAAATATGATTTTATTGGGAAAAGATCACTTTATAGATCTGATACAATGAAAGAAGAACGCAAACAATTAGTTGGTCTTTTAACGGATGATCCAAATATAGTTTTAGAAGAAGGAGCTCAAATAGTTTCTGAATTAAATCAATCTCCTGTTAATATGCTTGGGCATGTAACTTCAAGTTACTATAGTCCTAATTTAAAAAAATCTATTGCTCTAGCAGTTGTAAGAAGTGGAAAAAATATGATGGGTAAAAAATTATTTATTCCTATGATGGATAAAAATATTAATGTAACGGTAGCTAATCCAATTTTTTTTGATACAGAAAATAAGAGGTTAAATGCTTAATTATAATTCATCGATTAATAATCAGATCAAGTACCATGATATTTCTATAAAAGAATTATCTCCTATAATGAAACTTAATCTAAGAGGAAAAAAAAGAGAATTTTTTACTATTGTTGGTAAACATTTAGATATGATTTTACCAACAGAAGCAAATACATCTTCATCTAGTTCTAAACTTACATCAATATGGCTAAGCCCTGATGAATGGATGGTTGTATCAAATGAAATAATTAAAAAAGATACAAACAAATATGTTCTTGAAGAAAGTTTGTATAATAGTATTTCAAAAACAAATTTAGGTGCTGTTGTTGATGTAACTGATCAATTTGTAATGTTAGAATTAGAAGGAACAAAAATATATGAATTATTTTCTTCTGGTAGTCCGTTTAATTTTAATGAATTTAAAGAAAAAAAAGGGTCTACAACACAGACATTACTAAATAATATTGATGTTATAGTTCATCATAAAGATAAAAATTTAGTTAATTTATTTGTTAGACGTTCATTTTCTGAACATTTATACTCTTGGATAAATGATAGTGCGTCAAGGTTATAATGTTATTAATATTATTTTATAGGTAAAAGAAGTTATGAAAAAAATTATCTTACTTGTGCTTATAGTACTACTACCGCTATCAGTTAGCGCAGAATCAAAACTAGATCAAATATTGACAACTGGTGAATTAAAAGTTGGTACTACTGGAGATTGGGATCCAATGACAATGAAAGATCCAGCTACTAATAAATATAAAGGTTTTGATATTGATGTTATGAATGAATTGGCTAAAGACATGGGTGTAAAGATTATCTTTGTACCAACTGAATGGAAGACAATAGTTTCTGGTATTACTTCAGGTAGATATGATATTTCAACAAGTGTTACCAAAACCGCTAAAAGAGCAGAAGTAGCTGGTTTTACATCTACTTATTATAAGTATGGTACAGTTCCACTTGTTCTTAAAAAGAATTTAAAAAAATTTTCAACTTGGGATTCTTTAAATAAAAATGATGTTAAAATAGCAACTACACTAGGAACTTCTCAAGAACAAAAGGCGAAAGAATTTTTTCCAAATTCAACTTTAAAATCTGTTGAAGCACCAGCTAGAGATTTTCAAGAAGTTCTAGCAGGTAGAGCAGATGGTAATATTACAAGTTCAACAGAGGCTAATAAGCTAGTGATTAAATACCCTCAACTAGCAATTGTTCAGGATGGCGAAAAAAATCCAGCTTTTCTAGCTATGATGGTTCCTAAAACAGATACTGTTTGGAATAATTATGTCAGTAGCTGGATTGAAAAGAAAAAAAATTCAGGTTTCTTTGAAAAGTTATTAGCTAAATATAATCTTAAAAGTTTATAATCAGTTAGATATTAATTTTTAATTCTTTATAATTTTAAGAGTGAAAAATATATTTTTTTTACTTTTAATTATTCCGCTCTCTTCTTGCTCAGATCAAGAATTGGGATGGTTTATTATTTCTCCAAATAATATTGAGGGATTAACAAATCTAAAATTTTTATTAAGTGGATTAACAACAACTATTTACATCTCGTTAGTATCAATAATTATATCAATGTTATTAGGCTTAATAGTTGCTATTCCCTCTTTAGCTAAGAATAAATTTTTAACCTATATTAATATAGGTTATGTTGAAATTGTAAGAGCGGTTCCGCTATTAGTTTTAATCTTATGGATTTATTATGGATTACCAATAATGACAGGTATTAGTTTTAGTCCATTTGTTTCTGGAATAATTGCATTGGCAATAAGTGAAAGTGCTTTTCAAGCTGAAATTTTTAGAGCAGGTATTAATTCAATTAAAAAAGCACAATGGGAAGCTGGTAGCTCATTAGGTCTAAATTTTTTTAAAAGATTAAGGTTAGTGATATTACCCCAAGCAATAAAAAATATTTTACCTGCTATAGGAAATCAATTTGTTTATGTATTAAAAATGTCATCTTTAGTATCAATAATTGGTATTGGCGACTTAACTAGAAAAGCTAACGAATTAGTTGTTACAACTTATAGACCTTTAGAAATCTATACTTTTTTAATATTAGAATATTTGGTATTAATATTAATTGTTTCCTACTTTGTAAGGAAGTTAGAAAATAAACTTAAAAAAGATTAATAATCAATCTTTTTTTTCATTTTTGTTTTCTAATTTTATCTTTCCAATCCCAAGGATACTCAAATTTCATATTCCAAATACCTAATTTATTCATCTTGGCATATTCTTGATCTTTTGCAAATTTTCCTTTTGAGTAATAAGGCCAATCAAATGCGTAACCATTTCTTACCATAAATACAGATAAGCTTTCATCTTTTATAAAACACTCACCTACTAATCTTTTGTACTTATCTTTTTTCTTTTCAATTTTGCAATTTACTCGATTATTCCCTATTTTTTCGATCAATTTATCTTTAGATAATTTTCCACAAAAAACTTCTTCATTATTCAAAATACAAGTTTGTTTTTTGCCTCTGTAATTACTTTCTGGAGAATCGATTCCACCAAATCTAATTTTTTCTCCGTTTAAGTTGATTGTATCACCATCAATAACTTTAACTTCTACAGATTTAACGTCGTTATATGCTAGAAAGAAAAATATTAGACAGATGCTAATAGTTAAAATGGCTTTTCTTTTGCTTAAATACATTATTTAAGAAATATCCAATGAAGATGATTAGAGCAATACCCATAACCCAATTAGTTGTCATTATTGTATAAAATATATCATTATAATCACCACCTCTAATGTTAATTACATACCATAAAGACAAAAATGGAAATGCAGTTAATCTTAGAATACTTAAATACAGACTATAAATTGGTTTTTTAAGAGCTTGAAATACCGCTGTTGTAATAAAGAATACTGGATAAATAGG
This sequence comes from uncultured Pelagibacteraceae bacterium, assembly GCA_902513955.1. Taxonomy (GTDB): domain Bacteria; phylum Pseudomonadota; class Alphaproteobacteria; order Pelagibacterales; family Pelagibacteraceae; genus Pelagibacter. The sequence goes on along the minus strand of CABXOW010000020.1, from coordinate 8,757 downwards.
ACCTATCAAAGCTGCAACTTTGAGATATATAGTACCATGGATGATTGCTTCATTATTATCTGTAAATTGTGAAACAAAAAACTCAGCACCAAAAAATAATATTATGCCTGCTACAACCATAAAAGATGAGCCAAATAAAAGAGCTTTAGTATACAATTCTCTTATACGATTATATTTTTTTGCTCCAAAGTTTTGTCCTCCAATCGAAAGTACAGCTGTATTAAGGCCAATAACTGGTAATAAAAAAACTTGTTCTACCCTTAAAGCTGCGCCATAACCAGCTGTAGCTAATTCTCCAAATTGACCAATAAAATACAAAATATTAAATATACCGACACCTATAAACAGCATACTAAACATTATTGGTAACGCTTGTGAAAATAGTTCTCTCAACATGTCTAGTTTAGGAATAAAACACTGTATGTGTAAGTATTTTCGTAATTTACATGAATTAATCTTATAAGCTAAATAAAATGTACCTATAGTTTGTGAAATAACAGTAGCTATAGCTAAACCAGAAATTCCAAAAGCAGGGATAAATCCATATCCCCAAATAAACAATGGATTTAAAAATATATTTAAGAAAAAACTAAAAATTAATACGTTTCTGTAACTCTTTGTATCACCTTGTGCGTTTAAGGCACCGTTTAAAGAAATTTGTATCATCACTATAAAGGTACCGTAAAAAATGATATCCAAATATTCTCTAGTTAAAGCAATACCAGTAGCATCTGATCCCATTATCCCTAAAAGAAAATTGGAAGCATTTAAACCAAACAGAGTGACGATAACTGAAGTTACAATTGCAAATATTACAGATTGAGCAATGAACAATGAAGCTTTATTAATTTTTTTCTCACCTAATAAATTTCCAATACAAGCATTAGTAGCAGCACCAATGCCCACACCTACAGCAATGATTACAAAATATATAGGAAAAGATTTGGCTATAGCTCCAATAGCTTCTGCAGAAATTCTACCAGCAAACCATGTATCTACTAAATTGTAAAATGTTTGAAATAACGAACCTACACTTGCAGGTATAGTTACTTTTCTTAATAGATCCCAAATAGGATCTTTTGTTAAATTTATTTGTTTAGACAATATATTTTCTATTTAAATTCTTTCTGGAATATATGCTTTGATCCTCTCTTTTTAGCAAGATTTATTTGTTTCTGTCTCATTCTAAATCTAGCTTTTTGTGTATCTGTTAAATTATCATGACAATTTGGGCAAGAAACACCTTCTTCGTATTTTTTTGATTTTTTATCTTTAGGTGAAATTGGTTTTCTGCACCCACTACACATGAAATAACTTCCAACTTTTAAACCATGTTTAAGACTGATTCTATTGTCAAAAACAAAGCACTCTCCTTTCCACATGCTTTCTTTCATCTTTGTCTTTTCAAGATAATTCAAAATACCACCATTCAATTGAAAGATATTTTTAAACCCTTTCTTCTTTAAATAAACCGAAGTCTTTTCACATCTAATTCCACCAGTACAAAACATAGCAACTGGCTTGTCTTTTTTAAGTTTATTTAAGTATTTAGGAAAATCTCTAAAATTATTTACATTTGGATTTACTGATTTTTTAAATGTTCCAACGTGATATTCAAAAGGTTTTCTTGTGTCAATGATGTATGTATCTTTTTTCTTAATTAATTTATTCCATTCTTTTGGATTCAAATGTGTTTCCAAATTTCTTTCTTTAGAATTTAAAGTTAAATTCATTGGAACAATTTCTTTTTTGATTTTGACTTTAGGTTTATGAAAAGGTTGGAATTTAGATTTAGAATTATTACTATTATCAAAATTCTTAAATGAAAATAGTGATTTAATTTTTTTTATTGTTTTTTCTATATCTTTAACTTGACCAGATATAGTTCCATTTAATCCTTCTTTAGCAATAATAATGGTTCCTCTAATGTTGTTTTTGATAAGAAATTTTTGCATAAAATCCTTATTTTTCTTTAAAGATGGAACTTTGACAAATTTATAAAACCCAAAAACTTTAAGCATTATAAAACTCTGCAAACTGTCATACCATCACCTAAAGGAATTATAATTTGCTCAACTCTTTTATCATTTGAAATATAAGTATTAAATTCTCTGATGTTTACGGTATATTTGTCTAAATTTTCTTTATCCGCAACTTCTCCATGCCATAAAACATTATCAACAATTATTAAGCCTCCTTTATCGGTTAATCTCAATGATTTTTCATAATACTCTTTATAGTTCATTTTATCAGCATCAATAAAAACCATATCAAATTTATTATTTTTAAGTTCTTCTAAGCTTTCAAGAGCTGGTTTTATTATTGTTTTAATCTTGTGATCTTGATTAGCTTTTTTAAAAAAATTTAATGCCACTTTGTTAGTTTCTTCATTTTTATCAAGTGCTATTAATTTACCATCTTCAGGTAAAGCTAGTGAAATTGAAAGAGCACTTAACCCTGTGAAGGTTCCAATTTCTAGTACATTTTTAATATTTGAAATTTTTATGATTAAATGTAGAAAATAACATTGAGATGGATCAATTTGCATCCTTTTGATATCACCTAATGTATTATTGTAATTAATTATTTCTTGCTGAACTGAATTTAACTTTAAACCAAAATCATTTATGTAATTTTGTAATTTTTCTGTTATTTCAAGGTTTGCACCCATTTATTAAAGCTTTTTCTTTAATATCTCATTTATTAATTGAGGGTTAGCTTTACCACCAGAAATTTTCATTGCTTGACCTACAAAAAAACCAAATAATTTTTCTTTTCCATTTTTGTACTCAATAGCTTTTTCCTGATTCTCGTTAATTATTTTATCTATTAATGCTTCTAAAGCTTTAGGATCGCTCTCTTGTTTTAATCCTTTTTCCTCAACAATTATTTGTGGATCTTTGTCTCCATCCATCATTAATTCAAATATTGTCTTACCAATTTTTCCTGAAATTGTTCCGTTCTTAATTAGATTTACTAACTTAGCCAAATTTTTAGCACTAATGGGGCTTTGGGATATCTCTAGATTTTTATTATTTAAAACGGCGAATAGTTCCCCAGTTATCCAATTAACAGCTAATTTGATGTCTTGGTTTTTACCCATTTTTGCTATTACTTCTTCAAAATATTTTGATGTTTCAATATCTGATACTAATATAGTTGCCTCATAAGGAGTTAGTTTAAATTCTTCAATAAATCTTTTTTTCTTATCATCTGGCAATTCAGGAATAGTTAATTTTAATTCATTAATAAATTCATCATTAACCTCTAATGGTAACAAATCTGGATCTGGAAAATATCTATAATCATGAGCATCTTCTTTGGATCTCATTGATCTTGTTTCATTTTTCTTAGTATCAAACAATCTTGTTTCTTGATCAATAGATTTTCCTTCTTCAATTAAATCAACTTGTCTATTAGCTTCGTAATCAATAGCCATTTGCATAAATTTAATAGAATTTACATTTTTAATTTCACAACGTGTTCCAAGTTTTTTGGTATCTTTTAATCTAACAGAAACGTTTACATCGGCTCTTAAAGATCCTTCTTGCATATTTCCATCACACGTACCTAAATACCTCATTATAGATCTTAGTTTTTTAATATAAACGCTTACCTCATTAGGAGTTCTTAAATCAGGTTTGCTAACAATTTCCATTAGAGCTACACCAGATCTATTTAAATCAACTAACGTATTCTGTGGATCCATATCATGAATACTTTTTCCAGCATCTTGTTCTAAATGAAGTCTTTCAATACCAACTTCTTTTTGACCATCTTGCATATCAAGAATAACTGTACCTTCGCCAACTATAGGATATTTAAACTGAGAGATTTGATAACCCTGAGGTAAATCTGCATAAAAGTAATTTTTTCTATCAAACACAGATCTTTTGTTAATTTGAGCTCTTAACCCTATTCCTGTTTTTATTGCCTGTTTTACGCAAAATTCATTAATTACTGGTAACATACCTGGAAAAGCTGCATCTACTAAGCTTACTTGTGTATTGGGTTCAGCGCCAAATTTTGTTGAAGAAGATGAAAATAATTTTGAATTGGAAGTAACTTGTGCATGAACTTCTAAACCAATAACAACTTCATAAACTTTATTATGTCTTTTTATTAAATACTCAGATTTATCTATGGTCATTATTTGATCCACCAATCTGTAATTTTATTTTTAAAACTTATTTTTTCTTCCATAGCATATGCAATATTTAATATTTCCTGCTCTTTAAAAACTTTTCCTATGATTTGTAATCCTAAAGGATACCCAGATGCATCATGACCAGCTGGTATGGATATGGCTGGTAATCCAGCTAAGTTTACTGGAACTGTAAATATGTCATTTAAATACATGGAAACTGGATCGTCTTTTTTTTCTCCTATTTTAAAAGCTGAGCTAGGTGTAGATGGAGTAAGGATTGCATCTACCTTTTTATAAGATTCATCAAAATCATTTTTGATTAATTTTCTAACTTTTTGAGCTTTTAAATAGTAAGCATCATAATAACCTGAAGACAAAACGTAAGTACCTATCATTATCCTTCTTTGAACCTCGGCACCAAATCCTTCAGATCTAGTTTTTTCATACATATCGATTAAATTTTCACCGTTAGCTCTAAAGCCATACTTTACACCATCATATCTAGCTAAATTTGATGAAGCTTCAGCTGGTGCAACTATGTAATAAGTGGGTAAAGCGTAACTAGTATTTGGTAAAGAAATGTCAATTATTTCAGCTCCACAGTCTTTAACGTATTGAATTCCTTTTTGCCATAAATCTTCTATCTCTTTAGGCATTCCATCTATTCTGTATTCTTTGGGTATACCTATTTTTTTTCCTTTAATGTCTTTAGTTAATTCTTTGCTATATTCATTTCTTTTAAAATCTATTGATGTAGAGTCTTTCTTGTCATATGAGCTAATAACTTCTTGAAGCAAAGCACAGTCTTCAACGTTTTGAGCCATTGGTCCTGCTTGATCTAATGAAGATGCAAAAGCAACAATTCCATATCTAGAACAGCTCCCATAAGTGGGTTTTAAACCTACTATACCTGTAAATGAAGCTGGTTGTCTAATAGATCCACCTGTATCCGTACCAATTGTAACAGGTGTAAGCTGCCCTGATACAGCAGCAGCTGAACCACCAGATGAACCACCAGGAACCAATCCTTTATCTATTGGGTTTAAAACGTTCCCAAAAAAACTTGTTTCATTAGATGATCCCATAGCAAATTCATCACAGTTTAGTTTACCAAGCAATATAGCTCCTTCATTCCAAATATTTTGTGTAACTGTTGACTCGTAAGTTGGTATAAAATTTTCTAAAATTTTGCTTCCAGCCGTAGTTTTAATATTTTGAGTGCAAAAAAGATCTTTCACAGCCATGGGTATACCAGGCAATTTTAAATCTAAATTAGGATTTTTGTCAAATTTTTTAGCTTTATCGATTGCATTAGAAAAATCTTCTGAAATGTAAGAATTTAATTCTTTTGATTTTTCTGAACGATCTACAAATGCTTTAGTAATTTCCTCAGATGATAATTTTTTATTTTTAATATTGTTAACTAATGAGGTTAATGAAAGAGAAGTTATATTTGACATTATTCAACAACCTTCGGTACTACAAAAAAGTCATCGTTGTTTTCTGGTGAATTTTTTATAATTTGTTCCTTTATATTTTTGCTTTGCACTTCATCAGATCTAAATTTTAATGTAGTTTCGGCAACTGATGTTAATGGCTCAACTTTATCAGTATTTAATTCATTTAATTTTTCAATAAATTCAAATATTGAGTTCAAATCTCCAGCTAGTTTTTTTGCTTTTTGTTCATCTACTGAAATTCTTGATAATTTTGAGATGTGCTTTATAGTTTTAAGATCAATGCTCATATGGTATTTAAATATGTCGCAAACTATCACTTAAGTTAAAAATATACAATATGATCACTATTGAAGATTTAAAAAAAAAGCAGTCAGAAAACTCTAGATTAATTGGATTAGACCTAGGATCAAAAAGAGTTGGAGTATCCATTTGTGATGAAAAACAATCTGTAGCCACTCCATTTAAAACAATTAATAAGACTAATACTAATGAATTAATTGAAGAATTAAAAAAACTCATAAACGAATATAATATTAAAGGTATTATAATAGGAAACCCCATAAATATGGATGGTTCATTAGGTAGATCGGCTCAATCTGTAAATGATGTTTCAAATAATATAGATAAGGCAATTAATATCGACGTATGTCTTTGGGATGAAAGGCTTTCAACTGTTGGGGCTTTTAATCTATCTAGTCAACTAGAAGTTAATGTAAGCAAAAGAGAAAAAAATATAGATCAAAATGCCGCTGCTTTTATACTTCAAGGAGCTATAGATTTTTTAAATAATTAATACTTGCCATAACACCACTTTATAGCTATAGAGTTAATTTTAATGGCAACTAAATCAAATAAAGCTATTAAAATTTCTCAAAAACATTTGTTGGGTATACAGGATTTATCAATTAATGATGTAAATTTAATTTTAGAAGAATCTCAAGATTTTATTAAACTTAATCAAAGCAAAAATAAAAGACTAAATGTTTTAACTGGAAAAACACAAATTAATCTGTTTTTTGAACCATCTACGCGAACACAAAGTTCATTTGAATTAGCAGGCAAACGTTTAGGGGCAGATGTTATGTCCATGAACATGGGAAATTCTGCAATTAAAAAAGGTGAAACATTAATAGATACTGCAATGACCTTGAATGCTATGCACCCTGATATAATTGTAATTAGACATCAAGACTCTGGGGCATGCAATTTGTTATCTCAAAAAGTTAATTGCACTGTATTAAATGCTGGAGATGGTAGAAGAGAACACCCTACTCAAGCATTATTGGATGCTTTAACTATAATTAATAGAAAGAATAAAATTCAAGGATTGAAAATAGCAATTTGTGGAGACATTCTCCACTCAAGAGTTGCAAGATCAAATATTTATTTGTTAACAATGCTGGGAGCAGAAGTGAATATTGTTGCACCAACAAATTTAATGCCTAAAGAAATTGAAAAATTTGGAGTTAATACTTTTACCGATATGAAAAAAGGACTTAAAGATTGTGATATAGTTATGATGTTAAGACTTCAAAACGAAAGGATGACAAGTTCATTTCTTTCATCAAATAGAGAATACTATGAATATTACGGCTTAACACCAGACAAACTTGATCTCGCAAAACCTGATGCAATTATAATGCATCCTGGTCCAATGAATAGAGGAATAGAAATTGATACTAGGTTAGCTGATGATATTAATAAAAGTGTAATAAAAGAACAAGTTGAACTAGGTGTAGCTGTTAGAATGGCTTGTTTAAAAATATTTTGTGAATAAATGAAAAAACAATACTTTATAAACGCAAATATTATTGACCCTCACAATTCATTAAATGAAAATGGAGGTTTAATTGTTACTGAAGACGGAAAAATAGAAGCAATAGGTAAAAAAGTTAATACAAATAATTTACCTACACGAGAAAAACCTATAGATTTAAAAGGTAAGTATATCTTTCCAGGACTAGTAGATATGAGAGTTTTTGTAGGTGAGCCAGGTTATGAATATAAAGAAAATTTTAAAACTTTAAGTAACGCTGCATTATCTGGAGGAGTAACTTCTGCTGTTACGATGCCTAATACCGATCCAATAATAGACAATGTTTCAATTGTAGATTTCTTAAAAAGAAGAGGTAGAGACAAATCTAAAATAAATATATTTCCTTGTGCTTCACTAACACAAAATATTGAGGGAACTAATATGACTGAATTTGGTTTATTGGCAAAAAAAGGGATAATTGCTTTTACAGATGGAGTTAAAACTATCCAGAATACAAGTTTAATGTCCAAAATAATGAATTCAGCTAAAGACTTAGAATGCTTAATAATGCAACATGCTGAAGATTATCATCTTTCTAAAAATGGAATGATAAATTCTGGTATAATTGCTACTAAACTTGGATTGTCAGGAATTCCTGAAATAGCTGAAAGAATTATAGTTGAAAGAGATTTGGCGCTTCTTGAAAAAATTAAATGTAGATACCATATATCTCAACTCTCATCAGCAAAATCGGTTGAAATAATTAAAGAAAGAAAAAATGATGTTAAATTTACATGTGGAGTATCAATAAACAATCTTTCATTAAATGAAAATGATATCGGAGATTTCAAAACTTTCTTAAAATTATCACCTCCTTTAAGAACAGAAGCAGATAGAGAAGCCCTAGTACAAGGATTAAAAGATAAAACTATTGATGTAATCGTTTCTGATCATAAACCAGAAGATGAAGAATCTAAAAGATTAACTTTTTCACAAGCCGCAACTGGAGCTTCTGGAATTGAAACATTATTATCACTATCTTTAGAATTATATCACAACGATTCTGTTAAACTCGAAACTATAATTCAAGCTTTAACATGTAATCCTGCAAAAATTCTGCGCATCAATAAGGGAAAGCTCTCGATAGGTAACGATGCTGATTTTTGTATAGTAGATTTAGACAAACCCTGGATTGTAAAAAAAGAAAATCTAATTTCTAAATCAAAAAATACTTCAATTGAGGACAAAAAACTTCAAGGCAAAGTTACTAATACTTTTGTAAAAGGTAAGGAATTATTTAAAATATAAGAATGGAATATATAATTGTTGGTATTGTCTCTTATCTTATGGGTTCTATCCCATTTGGTCTAATCTTGACTAAAATTTTTTTAAAT
>CABXOW010000019.1 GCA_902513955.1 uncultured Pelagibacteraceae bacterium | reverse complement strand
AACATATTTTTGTGATTTAGAAAAGTGTAAAGAAATTATGTCAGCTTTAGAAGAATTTACAGCTGAAGAAACAAAAGGTTCAAAAGAATCTAAAAAATCTAAAATTCCAAAATTTAAGAAAAAAAAGAAAAAAAAATCTAAAATTCCAAAATTTAAGAAAAAATCTGAATAATTTGGTTTAGTCTTTTGATTTCAATTTTTTAGTTTCTGAGATAGTTATTTCTATCGCTGATCTAATTTCGTTACAAAAGTTCAGATCATCTCCAATAAAAGTTCCTTTAATAAAGCTTTGGTTAGCAGCACCATTCTCTTTCATGAAATCCATATAATCAGATACTTGAGCACTTACACTATTTAAGTATTCTTTTTCAACTTCTTGATAATTCAACTTTTTTATCTTTGCCAAAGTGAGAATACCAAAAGGATATAAGTAGTTTGCTGTTGCAAAAAAACTTTTTGATAATTCTGGGTGATCTTCTTTAGTTATTTCTGTTATTGCAGAGTTCAAAGAAACACAACTTTTAATAATTTTATAAGTTAAATTATCATCTTCTAGAAGTTCTTGTATGTTGTAAAAACCTAATCGTTCAACTTTTTCTGCTTCTGCATATAGTGATGTAGTTAAAAATAAAAAAATAATTATTAGTTTTTTTCATATTACTCTCTAAAACTTATGTCCTCTTTATCTAGAATTTTTTTTATCTCATTTAAATGTTGTTCTCCCATATTTACAGGATAATTTTGCCATTCTTGAGCTGTTTTTTCCGCAACTTCATGGCTTAGTATATTTAGTTCTTTGTTAGTGGAAAGAGCTGTTAGATATGTCTCGCAGGCTTTTTCAAAATAGTATAATTCATCAAATGCTTCAGCAACAGTTTGTCCTAAAGTTAAGATCCCATGGTTTGCTAAAAGCATTGAACGATTATTTCCAATAGCAGACGCCATTTTATTTGACTCATTTTCAAATCCTAGTCCACCAAAATCATTATAAATTGAAACCCTATTATAGAAACGCATAGTATTTTGATCTATTGGAGGCAATATAGGATTTTTTAAAGATGATAGAGCTGTAGCATATTTAGAATGTACATGAAGTATACATCTTGCGTGAGGAACTTTTTTATGTATTGTTCCATGAATATGTAGTGCAGTAGGATCAACTAGTTCAGGTTTTTTTTTTATTTCTTCAATTTTGTCTTGTTCAACTAAAACCATATCGCTTGCTTTAATTGAACTAAAATGTAATCCAGAACCGTTAACATAAAAATCGTTAGAATTAGGAAGACATACACTAAAATGATTAGCTATTCCTTCATTCATATTAAGTCTCGCAGTCCATCTAAATACTGCAGCTAGATCTTGTTTTAATTCATTTATTTTCATTTTTATTAATCTAGAGTATATTTTTTTATTATTAAAATGAACAACAAAGTATTTATATCATGTGCAGTAACTGGTTCAGGTGATACTGCTAGTAAACATCCCGATTTACCAAAAACTCCAGAGCAAATTGCAACAGCTTCAATAGAAGCTGCAAAAGCTGGAGCCGCTATTGCTCATATTCATGTAAGAGAAGAAGACGGAACGCCAAGCAGAAGATTAGAATTATATAAAGAAGTAGTCGATAGAGTTAGATCGAGTGGTACAGATGTAATAGTAAATCTAACTACTGGTATGGGAGGAGATTTAGATATTGGACAAGGTAAAAATCCATTAGAATTTGGTCCAATGACAGATATGGCAAATGTCATGGAAAGAATTGCAAATGCCGAACAATTTCTTCCAGAAATTTGTACATTAGATGCGGGTACTTTAAATTTTGGTGACAGCTCAGTTATCACAGTTAATACTCCAAATGATTTAAGAAAAGCAGCTAAAAAATTAAAAGAAATTGGCGTTAAACCAGAAATAGAAGCTTTTGATTTAGGAAACATGTGGTTTGGAGCTCAGCTATATAAAGAAGGGTTATTAAGCGATCCACCAATGTTTCAAATGTGTTTAGGAATACCATGGGGTGCACCAGCAACAACATTAGCAATGCAAGCAATGAAAGATATTATGCCCAAAGAAGGTGTGTGGTCTGGCTTTGCAATTTCAAAAAATGAAATGCCGTTTGTTGCACAAACAGTTTTAATGGGAGGAAATCCAAGAGTTGGACTAGAAGATAATTTGTATTTATCTAAAGGTAAACTTGCAACTAATGCTCAATTGGTTGAGAAGGCTATAAGAATTATAGATGAACTAGGTTATTCACCTATGACACCAGCAGAGACTAGAGAAAAATTAAAACTTATTAAACACAATTAATACAAATAAAAGTAGGTCTGAAATTATTTTTTAATAACCTAGTTTTTTATTAATTTGATTTGATAATTCTTTATTTTCTAAAAACAGTTTTAAATTTTTTAAAAATATATCGAGAGTTAATTGAACATAATTTCCATTATCATCAGATGACACATGAGGAGTAATAATTAAATTCGGTGTATCCCAAAGTTTTGAAGATTTATCAAGAGGTTCGTGCGTAAAAACATCTAATATTGCGCCAGCTATTTCATTTTTATCTAACTTTTCACATAAAGCCTCATAATCCATTACCGATTGTCTTCCCACGTTTACTATTCCACAAGTAGGTTTAAGCGTATCAAGCCTTTCCTTGCTAATAAGATTTTTTGTTTCTGGAGTTTCTGGAACTGCTAAATATAAAAAATCAGCACCAGGCAAAACACTATCAATATTATCTATTGTGATTACTTTGTTACAGCCCTCAACTTTTTTTCCTCTTTTATTTACCCCAATAACATTTGCTCCTAATAATTTAATATGTTTTGCCATTGAAGATCCTAACGAACCTGTTCCAACGACTACCACTGTTTTTCCTGCAATAGGGTTACTAAAAAGAGACACAAACTCTTTCTTTTTTTGGTTAGTAACAATTTTAGTCATATGATTTTGCAACATTAAAATACTCATTAATCCATACTCACCAGCTTTTTTAGCATGCACGCCGCTACTATTTGTTAAAACCAAATCATCAAACATCCAATCCAAAGGCAACAAATGCTCTACTCCTGCCGAAACAACATGTATCCATTTTAAATTAGGTGAAATCTTTTTAAGATTTTTTGTAGGAAAGTTCCAAGCTAATAAAATATCTGAATTTGACATTGATTTTTCAAAATTGTCTTCATCCCAATCCACAAATATTTCTAATTTTTCTTTTATTTCTGGATAGTTTTTAATAGCTTCATTTAAATGCTCTTTAGTAATTGTAAAATTTTTTTCGCCCTCAGCATCAGTAGGAAATGAACCTGGTGCCCAATGATTATTTTTAATGTGAATTTTTATTTTCTTATCTCCAGTCAAAACTTCCTCTTTCTTCCATTTTATGAAGGTTTTTTATAATATTATTATCACGTTCTTTTAGTGGCATATCTTCTAAATCAAACTGCATATTCATTACTGATAGACAGATTGATCTAACATATTCTTTATCATTATTACTCTTTTTTGGCGCTCTTAATACCGTATCTTGTCCGTTAGTTCTGACTACTTCTCCTTTATTTTTTTGTGGTTGAGGTGGATCATTACCTTCTTCTAATTCTTTTATTAGCTTTCTTATTCTGCGTCTATAAATCATTACACCTTTATCAGTTGGCATTAAATGTTCACCTTTATGACTGCTAATTGATCCCATACCTTCAACAGCTTCCGCATCACCAGGACTTTTTTGTTTTTCTTCTTTTGTTCTATTTGAAGTTTCACCAGCCTCAATTCTTTCAAATCCTTCTTGATTATTATATTCAATAGGATCTCCTCTTTCACCAAAATTAGCCCAAGCTAATGCAACACAATGTTGATCATCAATAGGCACAACCCACCTTGTAAAAGAACTTCTTCCAAAGTATTTACTTTTTGTACCATCAGCAGCAAAAGCAGCACCAGCTTGAGTAAAATTTGGTAATATCAATTCATTTACTCTGACCCAGACATTATCGTTAATTCTTCTAGTATTGCATCCAAGATATTGAATTCCTCTTTCATAAAAATTTATTTCACCAACTTCTGCAAAACCATCGGAGAATTGAATTCCAGAACTTTGCCCATGTAAAAAGGAAGTGTGAAGAGGGTCCATAATTGCGTCAAGCACTTGTATCCAGTTACAATTGTAATCTATACGGTAAGGACTAGATATATTTCCTGGGATATCAAATGAGTCATAATGAGGAAATTCAGGTACTTTATCCATTGGTCCAAGATATGAAAATACTAAACCATTAAATTCTATTACAGGATATGCTCCAAGTTTAAAGGTTTCTCTTAATTTTTTAGCTTGTTTTGATTCTGGATCTTCACCAGGTGTTTCTAGTATTTCACCATTAGTGGAAAAAAGCCAACCATGATAACAACATCTAATACCTTCATCTTCAGTTTTGCCATAGGCCATTGATGCTCTTCTATGCGGACAAGCTTTGTGTACTAAACCAATATTTCCTTTTGTGGTTATAAATATAACCAAATCTTCACCTAGTATTCGAATTTCCTTTGGAGTTTTACTTACCTCAGATGTTAACGCAACAGGGTGCCAATAGCGTCTTAGATATTCTCCACATGGTGTTTTTGGATTTGTTCTAGCTAAGCCTTCATCAATTTTTGGTACTGTTGATTGTTTGTATCCTCTAAAATCTTCTTGTTTAAAATTATTGTTACCCATTCAAATACACCCTTAAAATATTATATTGTAAATCTTAATATTCTAAAATAGGGTTTTCAATATAAATAACTTATTTTTCTACTAGCTCATGCCAAAAGAAAAAAATTTAGTAAAAATTAAAAAATCAAAAAACTCTAATACTATATTTGGTTTGCCGGCAAAATCTTATGTTGATGAAGATTTTTGGAAAAAAGAATGTGAAACAGTTTTATCTAATGGTTGGTTATTTGTAGGTTTTGCTCATGAGCTTAAAAATCCTGGAGATGTAATTCCACTTTTTATAGCAAATAAACCCATACTTCTATTACGAAATAATAAAAATGAGATAACTGCCTTTCATAACGTCTGTAGCCATCGGTGTTTAAAGCTTGTTGATGAAAAAAAAAATGTTGGAAAAATAATTCGCTGTCCTTATCATTCATGGAGTTACGATCTAGAAGGAAGATTAAAAGCAGCACCACATGTAGGTGGAACTAATCAACACAAACCTAAAGGATTTAATTTTTCTGACCATGGATTGAAACCAATTAAAATTCATATTTGGCATGATTGGATCTTTATTAATTTTAATGGCAAAGCAAAAAAATTTGAGCAATATGCTAAACCACTTATTAAAAAATTTGAAGATATTGACTTAACAAAATTAAGATATGCGGCAACTCTAGATTTTGGAAAAATAAATACTAATTGGAAATTTCTAATTGAAAACTTTATAGAGCCTTATCATGTTCAATTTGTTCATAAAACTACCACCAACCAACCTTTAAAAGATCATTATACAGTTGTTGATGGAATGTGTTATGGAAGTGGCGTTGATGTTGATGAAGAGGATACCAAGAATAGTAATGCTTTATCTGTAACTTCTAGATATTTATCTCTTTTTCCAAACTTTATAATTGGCACATACTATCCTAATCAAATGGGTGTTTATTTAAATGTACCAATAAGCCCAGGTATAACTTTACAAAAAAGAATAATTTATACCACTGATGGTAAAGATATGAGTGAAGAGGAAATTAAAATGGTAAAAAATATATGGTGGAGTGTTCATAAAGAAGATCACGAAATGTGTGAAAGACTTCAAGAAGGTAGACATTCTCCTGTATCTAAAGAAGGTGGTCTTTTATCTCCTGTTTGGGAAAAAGGTGTTCAAGCATTTCAAAAACTTATAGTTGATGCTACAATGAAATCTTCTAAATCAATAAAAAGGAAAAAAAATGTCTAAAGAAATAGATCTTAAAGGATATAGACTTGCCCATACAATGATAAGAGTTAAGGATTTAGAAGCATCTTTTAATTTTTACTGCAAAACTCTGGGAATGAAAGTTTTAAGAAAAACAGATTATCCAGAAGGAAAATTTACAAATGCATTTATTGGATATGGCCTTGAAACAGAGTCACCTTGTCTTGAACTAACTTGTAATTGGGATCAAAAAGAAGACTATGATAAAGGAAATGGCTGGGGACATGTTTGTATTGAAACACCAGATGTTTATAAAGCTTGTGAAGATCTTGAAAAACTAGGTGTAAATATAACTCGAAAACCAGGACCAATGAAACATGGAACTAGAGTAATTGCATTCTGTGAAGATCCTGATGGATATAAAGTTGAATTAAATGAACCAATAAAAGTATAAATCGAAAGGAAATAAGAATGTCAAAAAAACCTCAACTATATAAGTTTAAAGATATAGAAAATAGGCTTCATACTTTAGAGCCAGGTAAAAGTTATATTAAACCATTTGTAACAAGCAAAGTCAGTAATACGATGTGTGGAGGATTAAATTTTTTAAATAAAGTGTCCGTACCATGGGATTTAACTTGTGATGAAATTATTTACTGTATGGAAGGAACTTTCAGGTTAACATGTGATGGCCAATCTTACATATGTAACCCTGGAGACGTTCTTTATATACCTAAAGATAATCATATAGCATATGAGTGTGATGAGAAATGTGTAATATTTTATGCTGCTTATCCTCATGACTGGAAACAACAAGCAGGAATTACATTTGTTCCTGGAATAGATCCTGAAGATATGCCACAATAAAGAAGATTTAAGGAGATCAATATGGGTAAAAAAGAAAAAATTTATTATGAAAATTTTAAAGATGCGGTTGAACGTAATAGAAAAAAATTACCCTCTGTTCATAAAAAATTAAAAAATGCTGGTGTAAAATATGTTTTATCCAGCTGGATTGATCTCCACGGTATTCCAAAATCAAAACCAGTTCCAATGTCTGATTTTGAACCTTTGTGTTTAGGAAAAGGACCTCAATTTGCAGTCCACTCAATCTCTTTTGTTCCAGAACTTACTCCCGCTGACTCTGATCAAGTAATGTTGCCAGATTTAGATTCTGTTTATATTTGTCCGTGGGACACATCTACAGCAATTATTTTTGCAGATCTTTTTTGGGAAGATAAACCTTATAACGTTTGTCCAAGACAGGCTTTGAAACGTAACATGCAAAAAGCTCAAGATGCAGGATATGAAGGCATGGCTGGGGTAGAACCTGAATTTATTGCTATGAAATATGATGAAAATGGCCAACCTATTAAAGCTATTGATACCGATCCTATAAAAGGAATTAGACCGAGACGTCAGGCTTTTGGTTATGATGTTGAGCATTCATTAGACTCAATGCATTTTTTAAAAGAGTTAATAGATATTCTTAATGGACTAGGATGGAAGCTTCATGATGTAGTTGCTGAAGGTGCTTATTCACAATTTGAATTAGATTTTCATTACACAAATCTTTTGGAGATGGCTGATAGATTAGTTTTTCTTCGTATTCTTTTAAAAGAAATTGCTAAAAAACATAATATGTTCATCACATTTATGCCAAAGCCAACCATAGGTGATTGGAGATCTGGAGCTCACATAAACTTTTCAATGGTTGATAAAAATGGAAAAAACATTTTTGACGGTGGAAACAAATGGTCTAAAGAATCTTTGTTTGCTGTTGGTGGGCTTATGAAACATTCAGAAGCATTAACTTCAATTACTTGCTCAACCGTAAATTCATATAACGGATTGGTGCCAAGAGTAGGAGGATTTGAAGGAGGCACAGTTACTTGGGCTCCAACAAATATTACTTATGGACATAATAATAGATCTGCTCAGTTTAGATTGCCACAAAATAGATATTGTATTGAAAATAGAGCTGCAGATATGACAATGAATGTATATTTAGCTTTTTCAATGACACTTTCAGCTGCTGTAGAGGGAATTAAAAAGAAAATCCATCCAGGCAAACCAACTGATCAAGATCTTTATAATATGACTGATAGTGAATTTAAAAAACTTGGAATTAAAAGACTTCCAAGAAATTTACTAATGGCCTTAGAAGCACTCAAAAAAGATAATTTTTCTGATGAAGTAATAGGATCTGTTATGAAAAAATCTTTACTTGCTTATAAGAATGATGAGTGGGAAAGATATCATCAAGCAGTTACTGATTGGGAAGTAAAAGAATACCTAAGACTTTATTAATTCATGGTGAATTATGAGAAGTTTAAATTAGGAAACGTTAAGCTTTTATCGGGTAAAATTTTAAATTCTGCAGAACTAGCATATAAAACTTACGGTAAATTAAATAAAAGTGGATCTAATGTTATTATTCTTCCAACTTTTTATACAGGAAGCCACATAAGAAATGAGGGATTTATAGGAAAAAATAGAGCTATAAATCCAAATAAATATTTTATTGTATCTATAAATATGTTTGGAAATGGTTTTTCGTCATCGCCAAATAATTCTATAAAAAATCAATTTGGTTCAAAATTTCCAACATTAACATTATGGGATAACATTTACTGTCAACATAAATTAATTACAGAGAAACTAAAAATAAAAAAAATAGCACTAGTAACAGGTTGGTCTATGGCTGGTTGTCAATCATATCAATGGGCTGCTCAGTATCCAAATATGGTAAAAGCAATTCTTCCTTTTTGTGCTTCATCTAAAACATCAATCCATAATCATGTATTTTTAGAAGGAGTTAAAGCTGCACTTATAGCTGATAAAAATTGGAATAAAGGTAATTATAAAAAACAACCAATTGAAGGTTTAAAAGCTTTTGGACGTGTTTATGCGGGTTGGGCTTTTTCTCAAAATTTTTATAGAGAAAAATTATATAAAAAACTTGGTTATAAAAATTCAGAAGAATTATTAAAAGATTGGGCGAATGATCATGCTAAAAATTGGGACGCAAATAATTTATTATCAAAACTTAAAACATGGCAACTTAACGATATAAGCAAAGGACCAATTTATAATAATAATTATATCAAAGCACTTAAATCAATTAGAGCAAAAACAATTCTGATGCCTTGTAATCAAGATCTTTACTTTAGAACTGAAGATAACAAATATGAAAAAAAATTTATTCCTCATTCATCATTAAGACCAATTGACTCATCATTTGGACATTGTGCAGCAAATCCCGGAAATGATAAAAATTTTGAAAAAAAACTAGATAAAAACATTAAAGAACTATTAAATTGAAATGACAAAAATTAATAAAGTGGCAGTAATAGGTACCGGTGTAATTGGTGCAGGTTGGATTATTAGATGTTTGGCTCATAATAAAATAGTTTATGCATACGATAAGGATCTTAAATTAAAAAAAAATTTAATTGCTGAGATTAAAAGAACTTGGCCATATGTAAAAAAACTTTTTAATAAAAAATCACTTAACCTTAAAAATTTTAAATATTTTACTTCTATTGAGGAAGCTTTAAGAAATGCAGATTTTGTTCAAGAATGTGCAAGTGAAAATTATGCTTTAAAAACTAAGTTGATGAGCATTATTGGAAAATACGCTAAACCAAATGCAATTATTTCATCAAGTTCTTCAGGACTATTACCAACAAGAATTTATTCTAAATGCAAAAATCCTGAAAGAGCAATGATTGGACATCCTTTTAATCCAGTTTATTTATTACCTGCTGTTGAAATTGTTCCTGGAAAAAAAACATCAAAAAAATATTTAAACAAATCAAAAAATTTTTATAAATCTATATCTATGAATCCAATAATGGTTAAACATGAATTACCTGGATATTTGTCTGATAGATTACAGGAGGCTTTATGGAGAGAAGGACTTCACATAATTAATGAAGGACATGCAACCACAGAAGATTTAGATAGAGCAATTGAAGATGGACCAGGATTAAGATGGTCATTAATGGGAACTTTTTTAACTTTTCATTTAGCAGGAGGAAAAGCTGGAATGAGACATATGTTAGAACAATTTGGGCCTGCTTTAAAACTACCTTGGACAAAATTAAAAGCTCCAAAATTATCAAATAAATTAATTAATAGATTGGTTGAAGGTACAAAAAGACAATCCAAAGGAAAATCAGTTACCAAGATTTCAAATATTAGAGATGAATATCTTGTTGAACTTCAAAAGCTTAGAAAAAAATACGAAAAAAAATTAAGGTAAATTAATCATTTCTTTCTGTGTGGCCGTCTACAGAAATTATTTGTCCAGAAACCTTACTTGAGTCATCTGAGATTAGAAAAGAGCACATTTTGCCAATATCTTCCTCTAAGATCCATTGTTTCATTGAACTCATAGAAACAAAATCTTTCTCTATAGCTTTTGTTGAAACTTTAGTAAATTTTGCCTTATCTCTTATAACTCTTTTCATTCTATCTCCTTTAATTGTTCCAGGACATACAGCATTAACTCTAATATTAAATTTACCAAGCTCCATTGCTAAAGTTTTTGTAACACCGATAATTGCCCACTTACTTGCAGCATATGGAGATCGAAGTGGAAAACCAAGTATGCCAGCAGTTGATGAAATATTTACAATTGATCCATTTTTAGATTTTTTAAGAAGAGGGATAGCTTTTTTTGTAAAATAAAAATGGCTATTAACATCTACATGTAAAGTGTTTTCCCAATCTTTAGATTTTAATTTTTCAAGAGATCCCGTTGGACCTGCTATTCCAACATTATTAATTAAAGCATCAATTTTTTTAGTTTTCTTTTTTACTTTCTCAAAAAAATCTGAAACATGATATTCATTAGAAGCATCACAAAGGTATGCAAATAATCTTTTATTTCTTAAAGGATGTTTATTTAATTTGTTAAGAGATTTACTATCTATATCACAAAGATAAACGTAAGCTCCTCTAGCAAGACAAACTTTTGCTGTCGCCAAACCTATTCCAGATGCTCCTGCTGATA
Source organism: uncultured Pelagibacteraceae bacterium (assembly GCA_902513955.1). Taxonomy (GTDB): domain Bacteria; phylum Pseudomonadota; class Alphaproteobacteria; order Pelagibacterales; family Pelagibacteraceae; genus Pelagibacter. Next base: position 7,219 of record CABXOW010000019.1, on the reverse strand, counting down.
TAATGATTTTTTTATTTTTTAATGATTGGTTAACCATTAATTATGATTTTGTTAATGAAGACTGTAATTCTTTATTAGTTATGTAACCTTTAATATTTCCACTTTTATCAACCACTTCACAATACGCATTGTTACAAACTACTTGTGGTAAAAATTCTTCTAAAAATTGATCTTCTCCAACTTTAATTAAATTAGATTTATCAATTCCATTTGTTTTGTTAGCAGGTATCATGATAATTTTAGCCTTAATTACTCTTGCTCTATTTACATCTTTAACAAAAGCTTTTACATAATCATCTGCTGGGTTCATTATGATATCAATGGGTGTTCCAACTTGAACTAATCTCCCACCATTTAATATCCCTATATGATCTCCTAATCTTAAAGATTCATCTAAATCATGGGTAATAAACACTATTGTTTTTTTTAATTCACTTTGTAAATCTATTAATTGTTTTTGCATATCGCTTCGTATCAATGGGTCAAGTGCAGAAAATGCTTCATCCATTAACATGATATCGGTATTAGTTGCAAGAGCCCTAGCTAAACCAACTCTTTGTTGCATTCCTCCAGATAATTGATTTGGATATTGATGTTCGAAACCATTTAAACCTACTGCTTCAATTTTTTCCATAGCAACTTTATTTCTTTCCTCTGGCTTTTGTCCTTGTACTTCAAGTCCATAACCTACATTTTCTAAAACTGTTTTATGAGGAAATAACCCAAATCTTTGAAAAACCATACTCATTTTATGCCTTCTAAATTCAATTAGATTTTTTTTATCTAAATCCATTACATTGGTACCCTCCACCATTATTTCTCCTGAGGTAGGGTCGATTAAACGATTTATGTGACGTATTAGGGTAGATTTACCTGAGCCTGACAATCCCATGCATACAAATGTTTCTCCTTCTTCAATAGTTATTGAAACATTATCAAGACCTACTGTATGACCTGTTTTTTCTAAAATTTCTTCTTTACTAGCGCCATCTTGAACCATTGGAAGAACTTTTGAGGGACTATCTCCAAATATTTTATAAACATTTTTAACTTCTATTTTTGACATTTATTATTCTATATTTTTTTCTTTTGTTGAGTTCTTTCTTGAATTTTCTCTCCATAAGATTGTGTAATTCTATCGAAAATTATTGCTAACAATACAATTGCAATACCAGCTTCAGTAGCCATACCCACATTAAGCTGTTGTAGTCCAAGTAAAACCTCGTCACCAATCCCTCTAGTCCCAATCATTGATGCGATAACAACCATAGCTAATGACATCATGGTACACTGATTAATTCCTTGCATAATATTGGGTAAAGCTAAAGGAATTTGAACACCCCAAAGTGTTTGTTTTTTACTCGCTCCAAAAGCTTCTGAAGCTTCGATTACCTCTTTATCAACTAGTCTTATACCAAGATCAGTTAATCTAATAAGTGGAGGAACAGCATAAACAAAAATTGCAATAATAGCTGGTACAGCACCCAATCCAAATAATAAAATACCTGGAATTAAATAACAAAAGCTAGGAATTGTTTGCATTAAATCAAGTATAGGCAATAAAGCACTTCTTACTTTTTTGTTTCTAGCCATTGCAATTCCAATTGGTATTCCAACAACTATACAAAGAAGCATACCTATAACCACAATACATGTAGTCATAATACATTTATCCCAATATCTTGGACTTAAAAAACCTAGAAAAAAAGTACAGAAAGCAACCATTACTGTGGTGTTAGTTTTTCTTCCACTCGCAAAATAAGTAATAAGAACAACTAGAGCAATAACAATTGGCCAAGGCAAACCAACCAAAGAATTTTTCATTGTAGTGTATAGTCCAAGTAAAAAATTATTTATTCCTTCAAAAAATAATCCGTATTCTATTATTAGCCAATCAAAACCACTATTAAGAGGTTGCATTAAGGGAAAATCGAGCCATTTAGGCCAGTTTCCTAGCCATGAAAAATCATTAAATATATCTGTAAAATTTTCAGGTTTGTATCTAGGTTTGGCTGAACGATAGCTGATTATAATAAAAAATATAAAAACTACTGAGTAAATAAAAGGTTTTAAAATTTTTTTATATTTTTGCATTTTTAATTCTTTAAAAACTAAGAGCCCTAAAAAAGGGCTCTTAGTTGATTAATTTATTTCTATTACAAATTAAAGCGAAGCTTTAACTTTTTTTGCAACGTCGCTTGGTACCCACTTCTCCCACATGTTATTGTTTGATAAGAAGTTTTTAGCTGTTTCTTCCATGTCTCCACCAGATTCATCCATATAGAAAGCAAGTGATTTATTCACAACTGCTGTCGGTACAGTATAGTTTTTGATGAAGTCTATAATAGGTTTGTTTGCAGCATTATTTGCAAATTTAGTTGAAGCAGCTTTAGTTAAAGACATATTAACATATTCGCATGCGCAAGTATCTTTATATACATCTGGACCATTTGCTTTAATATCTTCAACAACTTTAGTCATTTCATCCCAGCAAGCTTGGTCATAAGCTGGCTCTTCCAACTTAACCAAATCTACTTTGCCCATCAAACCTGTTGGTGTCCAATAGTATGAAAATACTGGTTTTCCTTTTTTAAATCCACCAGCAATTGCTGCATCTAATGCTCCACCTGAACCTGGATCAAAGTTAGTATAGTATTTATCTAGACCATAAACTTTGTGCTTCACTAAGTTAATAGTGTAGCAAGTCCAACCAGAAATACAGCTTGTCATTCTACCTTTTCCAGGCGCTTCTGGATCAGCAAATAATTTTGCTATCTCAGGCTTTTTCATATCTTCAACAGATTTTAAACCGTATTTATCTGCTGTTGGTTTGTCTACATAGAAACCTTGAGTAGATGAAGGAGTGTTAACTCCAAGCTCAATTATTGTTCCTTTAGCTAGATTATCCTCAATCAACTGAACAAGGTTATCTCTCCAAACTTCAGTAATAATATCGATTTGTTGATCGAAAAGAGCTGCCATTATAGGTGTAGTACTTCCTTTAGTTGATTGTACCTCGCAGCCATATCCTTTTTCAATAATATAGCCTGCAATAGCAGTATGAATGTTAGCACTATCCCAGTCAAAATCTCCCAAATGTACTTTACATGCAGCATTAGCACTAGTTGTTAGTGACATAGCTCCAGCAAACACAAAAGAAAGAATTAAGTTTCTTAGAAATTTCATTTAATTTCCCTCCATTATTTAGTTTAAACTGGACGCATTAAACTTGATACGACAAAGAAAAACAACCTTTAATAAGTTGAAATAGACAAATAAACACCAATATACTTAAAAAAATAAATTTTAAGATTTTTAAATTCAATTATAAATTGAATTGAATTTAAAATAAAATAAAATAACAATTATTTAATGCCAATAGAGATTTCTAAAGTTTCAAAAAATGGTTCAACATTAAATGTTGAATGGAACGATGGAGAGAAAAGTAGTTTTAACTACATGTGGTTAAGAGACAACTGCCCCAATGCACATGATAAAGATTCTAGACATAGAATGTTTAATATTTTGAAAGTATCTCAAGATATTAACCCAAAAAAATACAATGTTAATAAAGAAGGTAAGTTAGAAATAGAGTGGAGTGAAGGAAATCATACAAGTTGTTATGATATTAAATGGCTTAGAGAAAACTGTTATACATTAAAAAATAAAAAAAAATATATTTCCCCTTATCAACTGTGGGACTGTTCTTTACAAGAAAATTTAAAGTCAGTTAGCATAGAACACGATGAAATTATTAACTCCGATGAAGGTTTAATAAAATGGTTAGAACTTTTGCATTATAAAGGGATTGCGATTGTAAAACATACACCAACCGAAAAGGAATCGGCTTTTCCAGTTTTAAATAGAATAAGCCATACAAGAGAAACGTTTTTTAAAACACCATTTGAGGTAGTTAATATTCCAAAACCAAATAATTCTGCTTACACAGCTCATGCTTTAAATAATCACATGGATTTACCTTGGTTTGAAAACCCTCCAGGTTATCAATTTCTTCATTGTTTAATTAATGCAGCAGAAGGAGGAAACTCATCAGCAGTAGATGCTTTCATGGTTGCTGATTATTTAAGAAAAAATGAAAAAGAAATTTTTGAAACTTTAGTTACAGTGCCGCTTAAATTTAGAGACAAAGATTACACACAGAAAGCTCATAGAAGTTTTTATTCTCCCGCAATAACTTTAACTAAAGATGGAGATTATAATGATATAAGATTTAGTGTTGCTACCATGGATACATTAGATTGTCATCCTGATGAAATGGAAAAAGTTTACAAGGCTCATCATAGATTTGGAAATCTTTTACATGATGATAGATTTGTAATAAAATTTCGATTAGAACCGGGCGATATTTTTTCATTTAATAATAGAAGACTTTTACATGGAAGAACGGGATTTGATCCAAATTCAGGACACAGACATTTGCAAGGTTATTACATGGATCGAGATGAAATTATTGGAAGATTAAATTATTTAAAAAAGTAACTTTATAAATTTTCAAATATCAAATTATTACTTTTTTTAAATTTGTTAAATTCAGATTTTGATTTAATTGTGTAGTAATATTTTTCGATTTTTAAATTATGAATATTTTCATTTTTTAGATAAGATTTATCCAATATTAAGCAATTGATATCTTTATTATTTGATTTTTTAATTATCGTTCTAACACTTATTGGTGGTGCAAAAGATAACCCAACCTTGGTATTACTTTTAATCTTTAATAGATTGTAGATATTCTTGTGTTTAAATGAAATAAATACACATTTTTTGAATTTAGATGTTTCTTTTAATAGTTTTTTTAGAAGAAATTTTGAAAAGCTAGGTTTTATTTCTATAAATAGTGAAAATCTATTTTTTGAGAATTTAAGTAAGTCTTTTAAGAGTGGAATTGGCTTTTTGAGTTTAGTGCTAATCTTTTTAATTTTTGAGTAACTTAAATTTTTTATGCTTAAGTTTTTTTTAAAAGTTCTTTTTAAAGTAAAATCATGGAAACAAACAAATTTTTTATCTTTTGTTGCATGTATATCTGTTTCAATTCCATAACCTTTTTTAAATGATTGTTTAAATGAGACTAAAAGGTTTTCTTTATAATGTTTGTTGACTATTCCTCTGTGAATTAAATGCATGCTAATTATTTAATTTAGCAAAAGCACAAATTTTATTTTCATCAAGATCTCGAAAGTAGCAATAATAATCACCAGATCTAATTCCGGGAGCTCCTTCATCTTTTCCTCCTAGTTTTATTCCAGTATTATAAAAATTATTCACTAATTCGTTTGAGTTAACTAAAAATGATATTTGTGTTCCATTTCCAAAGGTTGCTTTTTCTTTGTTGACTGGATTGGTTACATAAAATTCAACTTCATCAGGTTTATTTTTTGGTGCATAGCCAGCATATTTTTCATTAGTAACAACTCTTTGTAATTCAATTGTATTAAGAAGAGTGTCATAAAAATCAATTGCCTTATCGAGATTGTTAGTACCAACCATTACAAAACTAATCATAAACTATTTCCAGCCTGTAACAGTTTTAACTTCAAGATATTCTTCAAGACCCCATACACCACCTTCACGACCATTTCCTGATTGTCTATATCCACCAAATGGAGTTCCTGCATCTGCTGCATTACCATTAATATAAACACATCCTGATCTTAATTTATTTGCAACTCTATGAGCTTTTTCTCTATCTTCTGTTTGTAAATAATTTCCAAGTCCGTAAGAAGTATCATTAACAATATTTACAGCTTCATCTTCAGTCTCAAATGGAATAATTGACAAAACTGGACCAAATATTTCTTCCTTGGCTATTCTCATTTCATTTGTGACATTTGTGAATATCGTTGGTTTAATAAAATAGCCTTTGTTCAAACCATTAGGCAATTCAGGTCCACCAGCTGCTAATGTTGCTCCTTCTGAAATTCCACTTTCAATTAAATTAATGATTTTATCATATTGAGTTTTTGAAATTACTGGACCAATATGATCACCTTTTTTTGTGGCTTGATCAACTTGAATTTTATTTGCTTCGTCGACTGCATCTTTAACAGCTCTTTCATAAATTGATTTTTCAACAAGCATTCTTGTCGGTGCATCACATGATTGACCTGAGTTACTCATTACATTTCTGATACCATCTCTAACTGCATCTTTATAGCTATCAGCAAACACTATGTTTCCTCCTTTACCTCCTAATTCAAGACAAACTCTTTTAATTGTTTCAGCAGCATTTTTTGAAATTAATCTTCCTGCTCTTGTAGAACCTGTAAATGAAACCATATCAATATCAGGATGACTAGATATTTCAGTTCCAACACCTTTGCCATCTCCGTTAACTAAGTTAAAAACTCCTTTAGGAAAACCAGCTTCATCAATCATTTCTGCAAATAACATTCCAGAAATTGGTGCAATTTCAGAAGGTTTTAAAATCATTGTACAACCTGTAGCAAATGCAGGAACAACTTTTAGAGCAATTTGATTAATAGGCCAGTTCCAAGGAGTAATTAATCCACAAACTCCAATTGGTTCGTAATAAATGTGGTTATTTGATTTTTCATCAAAATGTTTATCAAATTTAAAATTTTTTAAACGTAAAATAAAATCTTCCAAGTGAGTTTGACCCGATGCAGTTTGAGCTTCAGTTGACCAATCTTTTGGAGCACCCATTTCTAAAGAAATAGCTTCAGACATTTCTCTAAATCTTTTTTTATAAATTGTTAATAATTTTTCTAAATAATTTATACGTTCTTCTTTTGAAGTTTCTTTCCAAGTTTTAAATGCAGTCTTAGCTGCTTTAACCGCTAGATCAGTATCTATTTTTGATCCTAGAGAAATAACAGCAAATGGATCTTCGTTACATGGGTTAATAACTTCACAATTATTTTCCTTATGAGGGTTTACCCATTCACCATTAATATAGAATTTTTTTTTATCTAACATTTGATTTTAACTTAACATAATAATTATATTTCATATCCTTTTTCTTCAGGCTCATTATCTATAAGCTCATCTGGAAAACCTTTAGCTCTAAAATCTATTTTGTTTAAATCTTCCATTCTTTTTACTATCATTGAAGACCAAGCTCTCGAACCGTATTTTTTTTGTCCATCTTTAAAAATTTCAACTATTTTTGGTGAAATTTCTAAAGATGTACTAAGTTTTTTTGCAAGATCGTTAAATAAGGTTGTGTCTTTTAAAACCA
>CABXOW010000018.1 GCA_902513955.1 uncultured Pelagibacteraceae bacterium | reverse complement strand
GACGTCTAAAATAACCATTAGCACTTGAATATGCATTGAACGATTGACCATGATGGTTAAAAGATATCTTGTTTGATTTTATTCCTAATCGTATAATTCTATTAGCGCTATAATCTGCAATAACTAGCTTAGATTGATCTTTACTTATCGACATGCCCCAAGGATACTTAATAACTCCTCCAGATGACCAACTATCTGAAATATGAATTCTATCTCTATAAAAGCTTCTTATTTCTGTTCTGCTTGCAAAACCAACATAAACCTTTGTCTGACTAGCTGCTATTGCATGTGGATAATTAAAGATTGATGTATTATTGTCTAAACACCTTCCATTTAAATCAATAACTTTTATTTTATGACCATAAGTGTCAGCTAAATAGATTTTATCATCATAAATATCAAATTGTCTTGCATACTTCCACTGATTACATCCTGTTCCATAACCACCAAAACTTCTAAGATATGCACCAGAACTATTAAAAACTTTAATTCTATTATTGTAATACTCCATTACGTAAACGTTACCTGAGCTATCTGTTGCAACATCAAGAGGGTAATAAACTTGAACAGAGTTATATAATTTCGCACTCATACTACCTGAGTTATCCAACATGATTAAAATGTTGGCTGGTATTTCTGATGTACCTGTACCAGGAGGTGGACTTTTAGCTTGTACTTGAGAGCTAAATACGAAAAATAAACTAATAATTATTGCTGAGAGTCTAACCATTCCCCCACCTTTGCATTATAATCTGCCATTCCAGCAGAATAAAGTTTACTCGTAAAATCAATTATTTCTGCATAACCATCATGAATATCTGTCCTTATGTATTCAATTATATCATTACCAGACTCCCAAATATAACTTCCTCTCCATCTTGTCTTTGGCATTCCTTCTGGAAGATTAAAAAAACCATATCGACCCATTGCATAATCCATTAGCTTACTATCATCCAGGTTAGGTCTATAAAGTTGAATTCTAGTTAATTTATTTTCAATGTATAAATAGATAGCTACTGTTCCATAAAGGCTTTTGTCATTTTTACAAAGATCTTCCATTGGAATAATTAAACTTTCGCCCCCAAAGCGGTCTGGCATTAAAACTGGTTGTATAGGTTCAATCTTAATATTTTCTTTTGGGCTACCAAAATTTGCTATTTTAAAATTACAAGCTAAAGCATTTGATTGAGCCAGTAAAAAAATTCCAAATATATAAATTATAAATCTATTCATCAGTTCACCAAAGTTACCACAGCTTCTAATGGAACAATAACATTGTTTTGAGCATTACAACTATTTGCAGCAGCATTACAACCACAAGAATATATGGTGTACAAAATATTATTAGTTCCTGACTTTTTTTTACCAGATGAATTATTTCCATTTTGATCTGGTGTATAGGCTATAAAATATTCAAAACTATATTTACTAAGCCTAGTAGCTTCATCTCCTGATGCGCTTATTACCTGATTAAGAGATTTTCTCTCAGTATGAAATCCATTATTGGAACTTCTTAAATTTGGAAAAAAAGAAGCTTTACAAAATCTTAATTTGCCATCTAAGTTATTTGGTGGAGAAGCAGAGAATTTACTTATATTTCCAACCATCCAACTTTTAGCAATTGAAATTCCACTTTCAGCAGCATAAAATGTTTGTTGATTGCTATCTTTATTAGTATTAGCGTTATGTTCCGTGGATGTGATATTAACTAAAGTTGCTCCCATTATTGTCATTACAACAAGTAATAATAATGCTAGTGGAAGAGCAAATCCTTTTTCATTATTTTTAAATTTATTTTTCATTTGTTATAGGTTGATGACTCTCCAATACTTGTTCCTGTTTGTTCTGATATAGCTACATGCTTTGCTAGATTTCTTGTATGAACACTTGCAAAAAAAGTTTCCCGGTAATATTTATCATCAAAGTTTTGCGTATTGCCAAAAGTACCATTTTCATGATTAATAATTCTGGTTGCTTGATTAGAATTAAAAACTTCTTTGGCTGATTGGATGGTTAAATAAATTTCAGCTGTATAAACCTTTGGCATGTTTAGTGTTCCTTTATTAGGTTTATTGTTTGATGGTGTTTCAGCCCCCTGACTAACTGAAAGTCTGTTACAGTAACTGCTGCATACTGGGTAAACTTCTTTGCCTTCCCTGTCTTTAAACACAACCTGAAAATCTACTAAGTTTGGAATAAATTCTATATTTTCATAAACAACTTTTCTGCCACCGCCTGTTGGGTTTGCAATTAATGTTTTCGCCAAGTACATTCCATTTCCATATTTGTTGCACCAAGCAACTGAGAACTGACAATTATCGTAAGCTTTTGGTGAATAAATTGTTCTTATCCAAGAGTTTGGGCTAGTTCCTTGATAAACAATAAGCTGGTCTAAATTTCCGAGTTCCTTCTGATTAAATTCAATTAAATACCATTCAGGGTGAGACTCCTTTGTAAAATCTACATGCATATATCCTGTGTTTCTTAGATCTTTTGTAATTATTGATAGAGCTTCTCTAGCTGAGCTATTGATTGCAGCTTTTTGTGAAATTGATTTATATGACTTATTAAAATAATTATATGACGTAAAGGCAGCAGCAATACTAATTACACCGATTACAATAGAGACTAGAACTTCTGCTAAAGTAAATCCGGAGTTTCTATTTTTCATTTAACTACTACTCCCAAGTATTTTTTTCTCTTCCCTTTACCAGTTAAAAAATTAACTCTTCCTGTTGTGTTAGTTCCAGTGTTAACAAATGTTTTTTTGGTATCAGAATAATCACATGGCATTTTTTTATCTTTATTATTAACTCTAATATGATTTTTCTCTTTAAGTTTGTTCCTCCATTTATCTTTCATTTTATTATAAAGGTTAGAGCCCCCTTTTGCAGAATAAGAACACGTTTCATTAAAACTTCCATAATTTGTTACATTATCTGGATCACCAATCATATCTTCCATAACCATTTCAGATAAATAATTTAATTTATTTTTTTCAGTAGCACGATCCATTGAATTAATTGAAAAAGCTGAGAGCTGCATGATAGCAATAAAGCCAATACCAATGATCGCTATACAAACCAGTGACTCTATTATTGAAATTCCTTTATTTGATTTATCCATCTATTTTATTCCATTTATTTTTCTTCTTATTATATTTAAAAATTTTAATATTTTGAAATTTATCTAGTGTAATCATGTATCTAAAATCATAGTTTGAATTATAGTTGCACCAACTATCCTTTGTGTTTGATTTTGAACAAAATACAAATGCATCAATCTTTTTACCTGTAGCATTATCATTAACTTGAAAATTTTGATTTGGACGATAATAATCTATTGAACCATCCTTAGTTATACAAATAGCTGTTCTCATTGGGTTGTGATAAGCACTTGGATAAACATTAACATTGCTATTAGAAGCATTTACGCCAAAATCATGGCTTGAGTACTTGGACTCTATCGTAAATCCTGCGGTATCTGAAAAACCACAGGTATAGTTCTGTTTATGTGAAGGATACGGAGAACTAAAATCTTTGTAAATATCAGAAAATTTTTCAGGGCTCATTGTAAAAACTTCTAATTGATCATTTAACAAAACCTGAACCATTCCGTACTTTCCACTGGTAACTTCTGCTTTTCTCTCTTTAATAAAAGTAACAGTTTCATAGACCTCTTTTTTAACATTACGATCTGTGATCCAATTTGAAATATTGGGGTAAGCTATAGCTGAAAATACTCCAATTACCGCAAGTACAACTAGAAGTTCTAATATTGTAAAAGCATTTTTCATTACCAAACTTTACCTGCACAATTAAAATAAAATTCATCATTTGGGAGTTTTGATACAATCAAAAGCCAAGTGTTAAAACCTTTGTTTGAACATGCATTACCACTTACTACTCTTGAACCTAAGCTTTCATAACTAATACAAGTTTGACCGGGAAGCATATTTTTTGCATCCGTAATTGTTGGACAAGCTGACGTATATCCTACTTTAGAAGAAACTGGATTTTTAAACTGTACATCTAAACTCATCATAAAATAATGATTAAATGCGTGGTGCATTTTGCTTACTACATCCCAATCACCATTCCAAGACCCCCAATTAGAATTACATTTGGCAGTTCTAGTATTAGTTCGACCCCATCTTTCAAAACTTAAAGACAGCTTGTCTGAATAATTTACACACTGAATTGACGTTTCAGTTTTAATAAAATTATAAATTTCATTGTTTTGTGCTTTAATTGCTCTTGTTTGAGCCATACTAGAGTATTTTGAATAAGCAACTACTCCTATAGCAGATATGACTCCTATAATTGCAACAACAACTAATAATTCGATTAAAGTAAAGCCTTTAAGAATTTTTCTCGGCATTTGAAATATCTCCTCTGCCAATTAATTCTTCGATAGATTTTTCCATCGTAATCATTCCTTCGCGTTGGCCTGTTTGCATGACACTTGGAATTTGGTGAATTTTTGCTTCACGAATTAAATTTTTAATAGGGGCATTACAAACCATTACTTCAAATGCCCCCACTCTTCCTGAACCATCTTTCTTTTTAAATAATTTTTGTGTCACAACCATATTTAAAGATTCTGCTAATTGAGCTCTGATTTGTCCTTGTTGTTCAGGTGGAAAGACATCGATAATTCTATTTACAGTATTTGGTGCACCGCTCGTATGTAATGTTCCAAAAACTAAGTGACCTGTTTCAGCTGCAGTTAATGCCATACCAATAGTTTCAAGATCTCTTAACTCACCAACTAATATTACATCTGGGTCTTCTCTTAGTGCTGCTTTTAATGCATGAGAAAAACTTTCCGTTTGTTTTCCGACCTCTCTTTGAGAGACAATACTTTTTTTATCTTTGTGAATAAACTCTACCGGGTCTTCAATTGTAATAATATTTGCAGGTCTAGACTCGTTTATTTGATTAATGATTGCAGCTAAAGTAGTTGATTTTCCTGATCCTGTTGGACCTGTTACTAATACCAAACCTTTATGAGCATCTAATAAACTGAACAATACTTGGGGAAGATTTAAATCTTCCATTAATGGAATTTTTGTCTCCACTCTTCTTAAAACAGCAGCTAGACCATTTAAAGTTTTATAAAAATTAGCTCTAAATCTTAGCTCACCTAACATCACTGCGGTATCAAGCTCATTTTTAACTTCAAATTTTTTTATTTCTGATTCTGAACAATTATTCTTTAACAATTCTTCTAAATCTTTGTCATTAATTTGACTATTGGGTTCAATAACAATATCTCCTAAAACTCTATATGAAATATCAGAACCACCTCTCAAATGAAAATCTGAGATTTTATTATTTGTTTTTGCAAGTTCAGAAACCTTACCAATCATTATTTTAATGATACTATTTAATAATTAAAAATTAAACCAAAATTAAGCTGTACAAAAAGTCTCCATAAGTGAAATAAATTAGACTGGCAACAATAATAAACGGTCCAAAAGGAATTTCGGTTCGCATAGTTTTTTGTTTTTTAATTAATGATGGGACAACAAAAATTAGACCTAAAATAGATGAAACAAAAAGAACAAAAGGTATAGATTGCCAACCAAATAATAAACCAATACCCGCCATTAACTTTGCATCTCCTAGCCCCATACCATCTATTTTTTTAAAAGTTTTATATAAAAAAATAATTAACCAAATACTTAAATATCCAACTATCCCACCAATAATTGATTGGTTAATTTCATGAATTAAACTTGTGTTAAAATTAGGAATAAAATTTTTTAGTAACCCTAAAGCCATAACACTAAAATTCAAGCTATTAGGAATAATGAAATTTTCTAAATCAATAAAAAATATTATAACTAAAATTAAACTCAAGATAGATAAGAAAATAATAGAAGATAAATTATCTGAACTTAAAAGAATTAATAAAAAAATAAAACCAGTTATTAATTCAACTATAAAATATCTTGGAGATATAACTTTATTACATTTTCTACATTTGCCATTTAAAAACAAAAAAGAAATTAAAGGTAAGTTATCATACCAAATAATCTTTTTTTTACATTTTGGACAAAAAGATCTACCACCTATAATTTGTTTATTTTTTGGTAAACGATAAATACAAACATTTGCAAAACTTCCAAGACAAGCGCCTAATGTGAAAATTAAAAATGAATAAAAAAAAATCAAATAATTAAATATTTATATATGCTACTAAACTTAGAACACTTTGATAACAATAGTTTATAAAAATAATACTATTCTCATAAACTAAATTTAGATTAGGTGTGTAAATTTCTATTTTCATTAATTATTTTTATCCTCTTGTTTAAAAAAATTTTTAATAACTTCAGGTTTCCATATGTAATAAAATATATAAGGTATTATTGCTGGAACTAAGCCAAACCATATCCATTCATCCCATCTAAAAGTTTTACTTCCTCTAGCAAGTAAACCATTGGCCCATACTAAGTAGCCTACTAAGACTATCCATAATAAGGATATGGTTAAACTAATTTTAATTTTTTTCACAGTCTAAGATTAGCAAATACTAAGCATAGTGTCTAACTGCTAGAAGTAATAGAAAACAACAATACACTCATGAACCAAGAATAGACCAAGAGTTTTTCTTGGAGTCGACCAAGAAAAGAACAAGAATTAAAAATATAATGTTTTAATAAATGTGGAATACCAACGATTACAAAAATTTAAGTAATTTTTTAATAATTGATTATTGTCTTTGGTACTAAAAGGTATTTAGGATTTTATAGGATAATATGGGACTTTATGAGTGTATTGTTCTTTTATCTACTGATAATGCTGCTTCTTTAACAGCTTCTGAAAATGTTGGGTGGGCATGACAAGTTCTTGCAATATCCTCAGAGCTTGCACCAAATTCCATGGCAACACCTATTTCTGCAATAAGTTCTCCTGCATGACGGCCTATTATGTGCGCACCTAAAACTTTATCTGTTGTTTCATCTGCTAAAATTTTAACAAACCCTTCTGCATCATCAATGGCTTTTGCTCTAGAGTTTGCCATGAATGAAAACTTACCAATTTTATATTTTGTATTTAATTCTTTTAATTGTTCTTCTGTCTTGCCAATTGATGCAACTTCAGGTGTTGTATAAACAACTCCAGGAATTATATCATAATTAACATGACCTGATTGACCTGCAATATTTTCTGCAACTGCAATTCCTTCATCTTCTGCTTTATGGGCAAGCATTGGTCCACTTTTAACATCACCTATCGCATAAATATTATCAATATTAGTTTTAAAAGTATTATCTGTTTTAACTCTTTTTCTTTCATCTAATTCAACTCCAGCAGCTTCTAGGTTTAAACCATTAGTGTTTGCTTTTCGTCCAACTGAAATAAGAACGACGTCACAATCAAAATTATTTTTATTTCCATCTTTATCAACTGTTGAAACAATTGCTCCTGATTTATTATTTTGAATAGCTTCAACTTTATTTTGCATGTTAAATTTAATGCCTTGTTTTTTTAAAATCTTCATAAATTCTGATGAAATTTCTTTATCCATGCCAGGAGTAATATGATCTAAAAATTCTACCACTTGCACTTCAGCTCCTAATCTCGACCAAACAGAGCTCATTTCTAATCCAATATAACCACCACCAACAACAACCATTTTTTTTGGAACTTTATTTAATTTCAATGCACCTGTTGAAGATACAATGACTTTCTCATCAATTTCTATTCCAGGTAAGGACACTGGCACAGAACCAGTTGCTATCACTGTTTTTTCAGCTTCGATGATAGTTTTTTTATTTTGATCATCTTTAATTATGATTTCATTTTGAGATTTAAAACTTCCAGTTCCTTTGTAATAAGTTACCTTATTTTTTTTCAGTAAAAACTCTACACCTTTAGTAAGTATAGTCACCGCTTTATCTTTACTTTTCATCATTTTTTCAAGATTTAGCTTAACCTCACCGACTTCAATTCCTTTGCTAGATAAATTTTGAACTTTATGAAATTCTTCAGATAGATTTAATAAGCTTTTTGAGGGTATACATCCAACATTTAAACATGTTCCTCCAAGAGAACCTCTAGATTCAATACAAGCTGTTTTTAGTCCAAGTTGAGCAAGTCTAATTGCACTAACATAACCACCAGGTCCCCCACCAATTACTACTACTTGAAATTTTTCCGACATTTAAATATCCAAAAACAACCTTCTAGGGTCTTCTAAATTTTCTTTAATCATTTTTAAAAATGAAACTGACTCTTTGCCATCAATTATTCTGTGATCGTATGACAAAGCCAAATACATAATGGGTCTAATTTTTATTTCCCCATCAACTACAACGGGTCTTTCAACAATATTATGCATTCCAAGAACACCTGATTGAGGAAGATTTAGAATTGGTGTTGATAACATTGATCCATAAACGCCACCATTGCTAATTGTAAAAGTTCCTCCTTGAAGATCTTCAATAGTTAATTTTCCATCTCTTGCTTTTTCTGAAATTTCTTTAATATTTTTTTCAATATCAGCAAATGACAATTCATCAGCATTTCTTAATACTGGTACAACCAAACCTTTTTCAGTTCCTACAGCAAAACTAAGATTGTAATAATTTTTATAAATTATTTCATCACCATTTATTTCAGCATTTACTGCTGGGAAATTTTTCAATGCAACAACACATGCTTTAACAAAAAAGGACATAAAACCCAATTTTATTCCATAACGATTTTGAAAATCTTGCTGATTTTCTTTTCTCATTTCCATAATATTGGTCATATCAACTTCATTGAAGGTAGTTAACAAAGCTGCATTTTCTTGTGCTTGTTTTAATCTCTTAGCTATCGTTTGTCTTAGTCTGGTCATTTTAATTCTTTCTTCTTGACCATACTTAACTTTTCTCTCTGAAGGCTGCGGATTAGCTCCCATTAAACTTATTAAGTCGCCTTTTAAAACTCTTCCATCTTTTCCTGAGCCTTGAACTGAATTAATATCTATTTTGTTTTCTACGACAATTTTTCTAACTGCGGGTGAAAGTATTTGGCTTTCTGGATTAGTTTTAGGTTCTGATTTTTCTATTTTGGTCTTTGGAGCTTCTTCCTCTATAACCTCTTCAGTTAAAACTAATGGCTCCTCCTGATCATTTTTTTCAGATTTTTCCTCAAAAATTTTTGGCTCTTTTTTGGATGGATCTAATTTAATTACGTTATCTTCTTTTTGAGCTGGTTCTGTTTTTTTTATTTCTTGTTTTTTAGCTGATCCGTCTGATCCACTCTCAGATACTGAGCCTAACAATGCTCCAACTTCTACCACCGAACCATCTTTTGAATTTATTTCTGTTAAAATACCTTTTACAGGTGATGGTACTTCAAGATTAACTTTATCTGTTTCTAGCTCTACTATTGGCTCATCTTCTTCAACAGCATCACCTGCATTTTTTAACCATTTTGCTACTGTTGCCTCAGTAATACTTTCACCAAGAACAGGAACTACAATTTTTTCACTCATTTATAATTATCCAAATACCTTATTAATTATTTCTTGTTGTTGAGAATTATGCCGTTTCGCATATCCAGTTGCTGGAGTTGCATCAGGGCTTCTTCCTATATAAGAAATTTCATTATTATTAGCCTTAATAGTGTCTAATGTCCATTGGATATAATCTCTTACTGAAAACCAAGCGCCCATATTTTTAGGTTCTTCTTGGCACCAAAAAAATTTAGCATTCTCTGCATATGGTTTAATCTCTTTAACAAGAGTTTTTGCAGGAAATGGATAAAGTTGCTCTATTCTAAACAAAATTACATCGTCTTTTTTTAATTTTTCTCTAGCTTCTAATAAATCAAAATAAACTTTTCCTGAACACAAAATTACTTTTTTTATTTCAGAACTTTCTTTTAATTTTATAAAACCTTTAGTTTGTGGATCTATTGCATGATCCCAAAGTATTCTATGAAAAGAATTTGATTTACTAAAATCTTCTAAATTTGAAACACAATATTTGTTTCTAAGTAAAGATTTTGGAGTCATCATAATTAGAGGTTTTCTAAAATCTCTATGCATTTGTCTTCTTAGAGCATGAAAATAATTTGCAGGCGTTGTGCAATTCATAACTTGCATGTTATCGTTTGAACACAACTGTAAGAATCTTTCTAATCTAGCTGATGAATGTTCTGGTCCTTGACCTTCATATCCATGAGGCAACAACATTACTAATCCAGAAGCTCTTCTCCATTTTCTTTCTCCTGATGCAATAAATTGATCAATTACAATCTGAGCACCATTTGCAAAATCTCCAAACTGTGCCTCCCATAGAGTAAGAGTGTTAGGTTCAACTAAACTATAACCATACTCGAATCCTAGAACAGCCAATTCAGATAAAAAGCTATCAACAACTTCGAATTGTTTTTGATTGTTTGAAATATTATTCAAAGGAACATATCGACTGTTATCTTTTTGATTTCTTAAAACAGAATGTCTTTGACTAAAAGTTCCTCTTCCAGAGTCTTGGCCAACTAATCTTACTGGATATCCCTCTTCTAATAGAGATCCAAATGCTAAAGCTTCAGCTGTTGACCAATCAATATTGGATCCACTCTTAACAGCTTCTTTTCGATTATTTAATATTTTGACTATTGTTTTGTGTAAATTTAATTCATCTGTAGATACATTTATTTTTTCTGAAATTTCTAAAAGCTTTTTAGTATCTGCGCCTGTAACACCTCTTTTATCTTTTCCTTTTTCTGGCTTGTAAGCTGACCATGTGCCTTCAAACCATGCAATTTTTGGCTTATAATCTTTTGCGTTTTTAAACTGATCATCAAGTAAGTTTTTAAAAGTCTTAATCGAATTATCTAAGCTTTCGCTCGATATAACGTTTTCATCTACAAGTTTTTTCCCATAAACTTTTGATGTTGAGGGATGCGATCTAATTTTTTCATACATCAAAGGTTGAGTAAACGATGGTTCATCTCCTTCATTGTGACCAAACCTTCTGTAACAAATTATATCTATAACTACATCTCTATTGAACTTTAATCTAAACTCTGTTGCTATTCTAGCCGCATAAACAACTGCTTCTGGATCATCTCCATTTGCATGAATTATTGGAGCGTCAACCATTTTTGCTATGTCAGAAGGGTATGGAGAAGACCTAGCAAATCTTGGGCTAGTCGTGAACCCTATCTGATTATTGACTATTATATGAATCGTACCACCAGTATTATGACCAGGTAGCCCAGACATTGCAAAACATTCAGCTACAACGCCCTGACCTGCAAATGCAGCGTCACCATGAATTAAAATTGGTATTACCTTGTTTCTCTCTTTGTCTTTGTGGAAATATTGTTTTGCTCTAGTTTGACCAAGCACAACTGGATTAACTGCCTCTAAATGTGATGGGTTATCAGTTAAACTAACATGAACTGAATTTCCATCAAACTCTCTATTTGATGAAGCACCTAAATGATATTTGACGTCTCCCGCACCTTCATCTGATGAAGTTCCAAATTCTCCAGCAAATTCATTAAATATTCTTTTATATGACTTTTGCAATACGTTGGCTAAAACATTTAATCTACCTCTATGAGACATACCAATCTTAACTTCTTTAACTTGAGACTGACTACTAATTTTAATTATTTGTTCTAAAGCAGGTATTAAACTTTCTCCCCCATCTAATCCAAATCTTTTAGTTCCGACATATTTTGTGTGAAGAAACTTTTCAAAACCTTCGGATTGAATCAATTTATTTAAAATAGCTTCTTTACCATTTTTAGTAAAATTTAAATTATCTTCTGATTTTTCAATTCTATCTCTAAACCATTTTCTCTCAGTTGGATTAGATATGTGCATATATTCATAACCAATTGGTCCACAATAAGTTTTTTTTAAAAAACCTAATATCTCCTTAATGTTTGAATTTTGTCTATTGATTACCCCACCAAGATAAATATTTTTTTGATAATCAGTTTTTTTAAAACCAAAAGACTCTGGATGAAGCTCATCTAAATAATCTGATTTCATCAGTTCAAGTGGGTCAAGTTTAGCTATAAGATGTCCTCGTTGCCTGTATGATCTGATCATCGAAACAGCTTTTATAGAATCTTCATTTGATCTAGATGAATTTACTTGCGTACCACTTATATTAGAAACAACATCATTGGAATTATGATCTTCTTGATCAATTTTTTTTTGAAGTTCGTCAATATCTACTGTATTTTTTTTTGGGCCCCATGAAGGGCCGTTAATTTCTTTTGCAATAATATTTAACTCATCTCCGATACCTTTAAAATAATCTTTCCAACTATTCGGTAAATCTGCATCTTTGTTAACAAATTTTAGATACATTCTCTCAATAAACGCACTATTAGATTTGTTTAAAAATGAAGTTTTTTCGTATTCGAGATTTTTTGATGCTGACATCTATTTATTTAATATAGTCCTCTAATATTATTTTTCAATTTGACAATTTATTAAATAAAGTTTTCCCAATTATTGAGGGAGATTTTGCTACTGTAATGCCAGATTCTTCCATTTTCTTAATCTTATCCTCAGCACCACCTTTTCCTCCTGAAATAATGGCTCCTGCATGGCCCATTCTACGTCCTGGAGGAGCTGTAATTCCAGCAATAAACCCTACGATTGGTTTTTTGATTTTGTGATTTTTAACAAATTCAGCAGCTTCTTCTTCTGCTGTGCCCCCAATTTCTCCTATCATTAAAATAGATTCTGTTTCTTCATCATTTAAAAACAAATCTAAGCAATCGATAAAGTTTGTTCCATTAATTGGATCACCTCCAATACCAATACAAGTTGATTGACCTAAACCATTCTCAGTTGTTTGTGCGACCGCCTCGTAAGTGAGGGTTCCAGATCGTGATACAATTCCAACTGATCCTCTTTTATGAATATTTCCTGGCATAATTCCAATTTTGCATTCATCTGGAGTAATTATTCCTGGGCAATTTGGTCCAATCAACCTACTTTGTGAACCATTTAATTTTTGTCTTACTTTAAGCATATCCTGAACTGGGATACCTTCGGTGATGCAAACAATCAATTCTACAGATGCATCGATAGCTTCAATAATGGCTGCAGCAGCAAATTTAGCTGGCACATAAATCATCGATGCTTCTGCGCCAACACTTTTTTTTTGCTTCAATAACGCTATTAAAAACAGGTTTATCTAAATGTTTTTGACCACCTTTTTTAGGAGTTACACCACCAACTAAATTAGTTCCATATTTAATTGCTTGTTCAGAATGAAAAGTACCATGTGCACCTGTAAAACCCTGACAAATTACTTTTGTATCTTTATTCACTAAAACTGACATATTATTTTATTGCATCTACAATTTTTTTAGCTGCATCATCTAAATTTTCAGCAGCTATTAATTTTAATCCTGAGTTATCTAATATTTCTTTTCCTTCTTTGAAATTTGTTCCTGCAAGTCGAATAACTAATGGAACACTAATATTTATTTCTTTAGCTGCATCTACTATACCTTGAGCAAGAATATCGCATCGCATTATTCCTCCAAAAATATTAACCAATATTCCTTTAACATTTTTATCTGACAGAATTATCTTTAAGGCTGCTGAAACTTTCTCTTTTGAAGCACCACCTCCAACATCTAAAAAATTTGCTGGTTCTTTTCCATATAATTTTATTATATCCATAGTTGCCATAGCTAATCCTGCTCCATTAACCATACAACCAATGCTTCCATCTAACTTAATGTAAGCTAGATCATGTTTGCTTGCTTCTATTTCTGTTGGATTTTCTTCATTTAAATCTCTTAGTTCAACAATTTCAGGATGTCTAAATAAAGCGTTAGAATCAAAATTTACTTTTGCATCTAAACAAATAATTTTTTTTTCTTTAGTTAAAATTAGTGGATTAACCTCGACCATATTTGCATCAGTGTTTATAAACATTTGATAAATTGATTTTATTAGTGAAATTGCTTGCGTTTTTGAGCTATCACTTAAGTTGAAGATTTTAATTATTTCATCACAGTCTTTATCAGAAATTTCATTATTTATATCAACTTTAGTTGTTATAATTTTTTCAGGTGAACTACTTGCTACTTCTTCGATATCCATTCCACCTTGGTCACTAGATATAAAAGCTATTTTAGAACTAGCTCTATCAACCAAACAAGATAAATAAAATTCTTTGTCTATGTTTGATGACTCTTCAACATATAATCTTTTTACTTCTCTTCCCTCTGGTCCTGTCTGATGAGTTATCAAAGTCTTTCCCATAAGCTTTTTTGCTGCTTCACTTAATTCTTCAATAGTATCTAAAATTTTTACTCCTCCTGCTTTACCTCTTCCTCCTGCATGGATTTGTGCTTTTAAAACATATTTTTTTGTATTTAATGATTTCGCTTTTTCTACTAGTTCATCAACAGAAAGAGCAAATACACCTTCTGGAACAGCTGCACCATATTTCTTTAAAATCTGTTTAGCTTGATGCTCGTGAATGTTCATTATTACTTAGAAAGATCAGTATCTATTTTAGATGCCGCTTCCCATAGAGCTTTAACTGCATCAATAGAATGCATAAATTCTTTTTTTTCATTATCATCTAGATCAATTTGCTCTATTTTTTCTACTCCATCTTTTCCAATGATTACTGGAACACCTGCATAAACATTGTTTACACCATATTCGCCATTTAATTGAATAGCGCATGGTAATAATTTTTTTTCATCATTTAAGTACGCCTCTGCCATCTGAACTCCAGAAGCTGCAGGTGCATAAAATGCAGATCCTTTTTCAAGGTATTTTACTATCTCAGCACCTCCATCTCTAGTTCTTTGGTTTATTTCTTCTAATCTTTGTTGAGAAATTTTCCCTTCTTTAACTAAATCAAGCAAAGGCTTTCCTGAAACTGTTGTAAATCTTGGCATCGGCACCATAGTGTCTCCATGTCCACCCATTACCATTGCGTCTATTTCTTTTACGGGGACATTTAATTCTAGAGATAAAAATAATTTAAATCTTGAGCTATCTAAAATTCCAGCCATACCAACAACTTTATTAGCTGGTAATCCTGAAAATTTTTGAAAAGCCATAACCATCACATCTAAAGGATTGGTTATACATATTACAAATGCATTTGGAGAATTTTGTTTTATTCCTTCAGCTACTTGTTTAATGATCTTTAGATTTATACCTAACAAATCATCTCTGCTCATTCCTGGTTTTCTTGGAACTCCAGCAGTAATAATAATTACATCAGAATCTTTTATATCTTTATAATCATCAGTGCCTGAAAATTTAACATTAAAGCCATCTACTGAAGACGATTGTGCAATATCTAAAGCTTTACCTTTGGCAATTCCACTTGCAATATCAAATAATACTACTTCATCTACAAGTTCTTTTATTCCAATTAAGTGTGCTAATGTTCCGCCGATTTGGCCTGCGCCAATTAAAGATATTTTTGTCATTTATTTCCTATTATTTCATTGTTGGCATTACAAATTCTGCATTCGATCGAATTCCAGATGGCCATCTTGAAGTTACTGTTTTTAATTTTGTATAAAATTTTATTCCTTCCATTCCATGCATTCCGCTATCTCCAAATAAAGATCTTTTCCAGCCTCCAAAACTATGAAATGCCATTGGTACTGGAATCGGAACATTAATACCCACCATACCTACTTGAATTTTATTTGCAAAAGTTCTACCTGCATCTCCATCTCTTGTGTAAATGCTAACTCCATTTCCATATTCATGTTCATTAATTAATTTTACAGCTTCCTCAAAAGTTTTTACTCTGACAACTGATAACACTGGACCAAATATTTCTTCATTATAAATTCTCATATCTTTATTAACATGATCAAAAAGACATCCACCTATATAAAAACCATTTTCATAACCTTGAAGTTTTAAATTTCTTCCATCAACAACAAGTTTTGCACCCTCTTCAACACCTAAATCAACATAACTTTTAACTTTTTCTAAATGCTCCTTAGTAACTAAAGGTCCCATCTCAGAACTTTTATCCATTCCTGGACCTACTTTTAAAGCTTCTGCTTTTTTAGAAAGTCTTGAAACTAATTCATCTCCTATATCTCCTACTGCAAGTGCAACTGATTGCGCCATACATCTTTCACCAGCAGAACCATATGCTGCACCCATTAATCCATTAACTGCTCCATCTAAATCACAGTCAGGCATTACAACCAAATGGTTTTTAGCTCCACCTAGTGCTTGAACTCTTTTTTCATTCTTAGCTGAATTTTCATATATATATTTTGCAATCGGCGTAGATCCTACAAAGCTTACTGCTTTAATATCCTTATTTTCTAGAATTGCATCTACTGACTCTTTGTCACCATTTATAATATTAAATACTCCCTCAGGAAGGCCTGCTTCTGAAAGCAATTCTGCTAATCTCATTGGACATGAAGGATCTTTTTCAGATGGCTTTAATATAAAAGTATTTCCACAAGCTATAGCTATCGGAAACATCCACATTGGCACCATTGCAGGGAAGTTAAATGGTGTAATTCCAGCGACAACTCCTAAAGGTTGTCTCATAGACCAACTATCCACATTTGTTCCAACATTTTCAGAAAATTCACCTTTTAATAAATTTGGAATACCACAGGCAAACTCTACAACCTCAAGGCCTCTTGTTAATGATCCTCGAGCATCTTCAAAAACTTTTCCATGTTCAGATACAATTAGCTTAGTAAGTTCATCAGAGTTTTTTTCTATTAACTCTTTAAACTTGAACATTACTCTAGCTCTTTGCAAAGCAGGTTTTAAAGACCATGTTTCAAAAGCTTTTTTAGCAACTTCTACCGCCTTATCTAAGTCTGATTTTGATGCTAATCTAACTTCAGACTCTTGTTCACCTGTTGCTGGATTAAAAACTTTACCTTTCTTTTCAGATGAGCCAGAAATAATTTTTCCGCCTACATAGTGTTCTATTAATTTCATGGATACGGTGTTTTAGATCAAAAATTCTTATTAGTCTATTTAAACATTAGCTGTTGCTAACATTTTTTTAATTTCTGCTATTGCTTTCGCAGGATTCAAGCCTTTTGGACAAGCACTAGTACAATTAAGAATGGTATGACATCTATATAATTTAAGTTCATCAGCAACTTTTTTTAATCTAGCTTTTCTCTCATCATCTCTACTATCAATGATCCATCTATAAGCCTGAAGAAGAACTGCTGGACCTAAATACTTATCTCCATTCCACCAATAACTAGGACATGAAGTTGAGCAGCATGCACACATTATACACTCATATGCACCATCCAATTTTGCTCGATCTTCTTTAGATTGAAAAATCTCAGCTGTTTTCGATTTTGTATTATTTTTTAACCAAGGTTCAATTGATTGGTATTGTTTATAAAGTCCATCCAAATCTCCAATCAAATCCCTTTTAACTTTTAGATGAGGTAATGGATAAATGTCTATATCGCCGTCAATCTCTGAGTGAGAAGTTGTACAAGCTAAACCATTTTTACCACCCATGTTCATAGCACAGGAGCCACAAACTCCATGTGCGCAAGATCTCCTATAAGCAACTGTTGGATCAATTTCATTCTTAATTTTATTTAAAATATCTAAAACTTTAGACGGGCAATTATCCATATCAACTTCATAAGTGTCTATTCTTGGATTTTCTCCAGTTGAAGGATCCCATCTATAAACATTAACTTTTCTTAAATTCGTAGAACCAGTTTTGTCTTTGAAATACTTACCTTTTTTGACTTGAGAATTTTCAGGTAAATTAATTTGAACCATTAATAAACTCTTTCTTGTGGTGGAAAATATTGAACTTCATTTGTTAAAGTAGACTTATGAACTTCTCTATAACTTATTTTTGTCTCTTTGCCATTACACCAAGCAAGAGTGTGCTGCATAAATTTTTCGTCATCTCTTTTGGGATAATCTTCTCGAGCATGCGCACCTCTACTTTCTTTTCGATTATAAGCAGAATCTACTGTCACTACTGCTTGTCTAATCAAATTATCAAATTCTAAAGTTTCTACTAAATCAGTGTTGAATATTAATGATTTATCTTTTACTGAAAGAGAGTCTAACCCATCGTAAGTTTTTCTAATTTCTTTAACTCCTTCTTTGAGTGTTTTCTCTGTTCTAAATACTGCACATTTAGATTGCATTGTTTTCTGCATCGCTAGTCTTAATTCTGCTGTTCCAGTATCTCCTTCTGCATTTCTGATTTTATCAAATCTATCAATACATT
Source organism: uncultured Pelagibacteraceae bacterium (assembly GCA_902513955.1). Classification (GTDB taxonomy): domain Bacteria; phylum Pseudomonadota; class Alphaproteobacteria; order Pelagibacterales; family Pelagibacteraceae; genus Pelagibacter. The sequence continues at coordinate 1,378 of CABXOW010000018.1, read as the reverse complement.
TTTGAGTTTCGTTCTCACTAATTTCTTCATGTGGTGTTCCAGGTTTAACTAGTTCTGCAGCTCTTTTTGCTGCTGCTCTTCCAAAAACAACTAAATCAATTAAAGAGTTAGACCCTAATCTGTTAGCTCCATGAACTGAAACACATGCTGCCTCTCCAATCGCCATTAATCCAGGAACAGTCTTTTCAGTGCCATTAACTGTTAAAACCTCTCCCTTATAGTTTGTTGGAATACCACCCATATTGTAATGAACGGTTGGCACAACTGGAATTGGCTCTTTAGTAACGTCTACATTTGCAAATAATCTTGCTGCATCAGTTATACCGGGTAACCTACTTTCTATAATTTCCTTGTCTAAATGACTTAAGTTTAAATGAACATGATCTTGATCTTTTCCAACACCTCTTCCTTCATTAATTTCAATTGACATAGATCTACTCACAACATCTCGTGATGCTAAATCCTTTGCACTTGGAGCGTATCTTTCCATAAATCTCTCGCCTTTGGAATTAGTAAGATATCCACCTTCACCCCTTGCACCCTCTGTTATTAAAGTACCATGACCATATATTCCTGTTGGATGAAATTGAACAAACTCCATATCTTGTAGTGGCAATCCAGCTCTTAAAACCATTGCATTGCCGTCTCCAGTACAAGTATGAGCAGAAGTTGCTGAATAATAAACTTTTCCATAACCTCCTGTTGCAATTATAACTGTGTGAGCTCTAAATCTATGAATTGTTCCATCATTTAAATTCCAAGCAATCAGCCCTTTACACTCACCATCTTTCATTAATAAGTCTAAAGCAAAATATTCTATAAAAAATTCAGTATTATGTTTTAAAGCTTGTCCATAAAGAGTATGCAATATTGCATGACCTGTTCTGTCAGCTGCTGCACAAGTTCTTTGGACTATTCCGTTTCCATAATTTTTTGTCATCCCACCAAAGGGCCTTTGGTAAATCTTTCCTTCTTCAGTACGACTAAAGGGAACTCCATATTTTTCTAATTCAATTACTGCTTTTGGAGCTTCTTTACATAGATACTCAATACTATCTTGATCTCCTAACCAATCAGCACCTTTTACAGTATCATACATATGCCATCTCCAATCATCTTCACCCATATTACCTAAAGCTGCTGAAATTCCTCCTTGAGCAGCAGATGTATGACTTCTTGTTGGAAAAACTTTTGATATACATGCAGTTTTTAATCCAGCTTCACTTAACCCTACAGCGGCTCTGAGGCCAGATCCTCCAGCACCTAAGACTACAACGTCATATTCATGATCTATAATTTTGTAAGAGCTCATTAACTTAGATTAAATAAAAATATAATTGTTATTAATGGAATAATCATAGCAGATAAAAATAATAGT
>CABXOW010000017.1 GCA_902513955.1 uncultured Pelagibacteraceae bacterium | reverse complement strand
TGTCCAGTCATTATGATGACCGGAACTTATGATTATTTAACACCACCTGAAGCTACCGAAAATACAGCAAGACAAATTAAAGGTGGAGTTTATATAGAAATGCCTGATATAGGTCATTTCCCAATGAGCGAAAATCATGAATTATTTAGAGTTTATTTAATTGAAGCTTTAAAAATAATTCAAGAAAGGACAAATAAGTAATTTATGACAAAAGATAAAACTGGAGTTCAATTAAATCAAGGTCATACGAGTACTGACGATTATATTACGAGAAAATTTGTATTGCCATTATTAAGAGACGAAAAAATGAGAAACAAATTAATAGAAGAGCATAGAGCATGTCCAGTCGGTAAGGCAGCACAACCACATAAAGGTCAACCAATGGTGGAGCATAGCAAAGAACTTCAAATTGTTTTAGATAAACTTAGACGACAACCAATGCATATAAAAAAGTATGTAACAGTATGCAAAAAAGATTTTGAAGATTATAGAATAGGTATAGTAACAGGTGTAAGAGGTGATCCAGTTGAAATTTTAGAAGACTCATTTTCTTCAGAAGAAGCAGCAGAACATGCTATTTTTTTAAAAAGAGTAGTAGATCTATTAGAAAGATATGCAGAATGATTAATATTTATGAAAGATTAGAATGTTAAGAATTACAGGATATAGCGATAAATATTCAGCTTTCCCAGGAGAGAAAGTTAAGTTTTATGTTAATGCAGAAAAAAATGAAAACTATGATGTTCAAATTGTAAGATTAATTCATGGAGATACAAATCCTGAAGGTCCAGGATATAAAGAAGAAGAAATTGGAGCACAGTGCAACAAAACACTACAAGGTAGAAATCAAAGAATCCATGGCGGATCCTACGTAGTTATTCCTCAGGACGATAGATTAAATACATCAAGTTTTACTTTGCAGGCATATATATTTCCAACAACTCCAGATAAAGGAAGACAAGGAATTTTAACAAAATGGAATGACAAAACTAAAAGTGGTTATGGTATTTTTGTAGATGAAAATGGTTGCCTTTCAGTAATGATTGGAGATGGAGCTGGACAAGTAATGAACTTATCTAGTGAAAAAAAATTAATGAGAAAAGTCTGGTATCTAGTTGCCGCTAGCTATGATGCTGAAACAGGTAAAGTTAAATTATATCAAGAACCATGTGTAACACCAACTAATGGTGGTTTGGGTATGTCATTACTTCACCCTGCAGATGAAACAACATCATTTGTTGAAGCAACAAATAATTTAAAACCAAGAGCAAATGATGCACCATTTTTAATGGCAGCATGTACTCTTAATGATCGTTCTGGAAGACATATACAAGGAGCTCATTATAAAGAAGCAATTGAACCAGTTGAATTACCCGAACAAACTTTAACTTACAATGGTAAGATTGACAGACCAAGATTAAGTAAAAAAGCTTTATCAAAATCAGAAATTGAATCCTTAGCAAGAGGATATGGTGGTTGTCCATCAGACCTAAGATCAGAAGTAATTGGTGCATGGGATTTTCACGCAAATATAACTACTAATATTGCTTCAACTTATATTGTAGATACTACCTCAAATCACCTAAACGGTTTTATAATCAATTTACCTTGTAGAGGTATGACAGGTTATAATTGGACAGCTGATGAAATGGTTTTTCATCACAAACCAGAAGAGTATGGAGCGATACATTTTCATGATGATGATATTGATGATGCAAGATGGGAAGTTGACTTTACATATGAAGTTCCTGATTTAATAAAAAGTGGTGTATATGCTGCTAGATTAAGAATTAATGGTGAAGATTCATCTGAAACAGAAGATTTTATACCATTTGTTATTAAGCCACCAAAAGGAAAAACAACTTCAAAACTTTTATTTGTATTACCTTCAAACAGTTATATGGCTTATTCAAACGATAACTTAGGAACAAATTCTGTAGTTGCACAATTATTAGCAGGTAAAGTCCCAGTTATGTCAGCATCAGATTTATATTTAAATGAACATAGAGAATATGGATTATCTACTTATTCTCAACATTCAGATGGTAGTGGAGTTGCTATATCATCAAGGTTAAGACCAATACTTAATATGAGACCGAAATATAGACATTGGTTGTCACCTTCGTTATGGCAATTAAATGCTGACCTTCACTTAACTGATTGGCTAGAAGAAAAAAACCTAGAATTTGATGTTGTGACTGATGAAGATTTACATATTGAAGGTGTTGATATGTTAAATCGATATCAATGTGTTTTAACTGGTTCACATCCTGAATACAGTTCAGAAAAAATGTTAGCAGCATATGAGTCTTATCAATTGAACGGTGGAAGATGGATATATTTAGGTTCAGATGGTTTTTATTGGATTAGTGAATACCACCCAGACAATCCAAATATTATTGAAGTTAGAAAAGGTGAAGCAGGAACAAGAGCTTGGACGGCAAACCCAGGTGAATATAATAATGCATTTGATGGTAAGTATGGTGGAATGTGGAGAGCAAGAGGAAGAATTCCATCCAAAGTCTGTGGGTTAACTTTTACAGCTTATGGATTTGATGTATCTTCATATTATAAGAGAGAACCTGATAGCAAAAGACCTGAGTGTTCTTGGATCTTTGATGGAGTTGGAGACGATGAAGTAATTGGAGATTTTGGTTTAGTTGGAGGAGGCGCAGCCGGGTTAGAGCTTGACAGATATGATCTAGAGTTTGGAACGCCTCATAATGCATATTTATTAGCAAGATCAGAAAATCATACAAATTTGATGATGCAAGTAAATGAAGAGATTCATTTTACTGTTAGAGGGTATTATGGTGGAGGCACTGAAAACCCTATGGTTAGAGCAGATATGATTTATTATAAAACGCCAAACGATGGTGCATTGTTTGCACCTGGATCTCTTTCTTGGTGTGGAAGTTTATCTTACAACAATTACAATAATAATGTCTCTAAAATTTTAGAAAATGCAATTAGAGGATTTTTAAAAGATGGGCCATTACCATAATGAGTAATCAATTTACTAGACCAGAAGGAACAGGTGGGAAAGGTATTTTAGGATCAGACAACGAAACTCCACCAAATGATTTAGAAAAAAATGCTTTGGGAAATTTAGATGAAGATAAACTTAATGAATTGGCTAAAAGTCTTTTTACATTAAATAATAGAAAATATGGACCTATACCAGGAGCATATATGGTGATGTGTACTAAGCCTGGTAAAGAATGGTGTGTTGCCCAATTGAATGCTGATAGAGCTAAACCATTTATTATATTTGAAGACAAAGCTTTCTCATCAATTAAAGAAGCTCAAAAAGAAGCAGAAAGAATTAAAAAAGAAAAAGGTGAATCAGCACCTAGACGCTGTACTTAATCAAGCAAAAGGATCTACGATATGGCAAAGTCAAAAGTCCTTATAGAAAATGATAAGACTATAGTGACAGAGTGGTCTTTTGATGTGGGAGATAGCACTGGTCATCATACTCATGAATATAATTATATCGTAGTACCAATGCTTGATGGAGAATTAAAAGTAATAGATAATAATAATGATGAAACAATCTCAAAATTAACAAAAGGTGGCGCTTATTATAAAGAAAAAGGAATAAAACATAATGTATTTAACAACAATAGTTTTCCATATTCTTTTATTGAGGTTGAACTGAAAGAATAAATATGTCTGAAAAATCTATTTGGTTATTTATCTTCATATTATTATACGCAGCCTATTGTTTTTTTTGGGGAGTAAGAGGGTCAAGGTATAATTCTGACAATCCAGAAAATTATTATTTAGCAAATAGAAATATTTCATCTTGGGTATTCTTCTTTGCTGCAACGGCAGTTACGTTTGCAGGTTTAACTGTAATTTCTCAAACTAGTCTTATCTATCACGATGGTTTTCAATATGTTGGAACTGCTTTTATTGCAATAACCGTTCCTTTAGGAAGTATATTTTTTTTTAAAAGACAATGGATGTTAAGCAGAAAGTTTGGTTATATTACTCCTGGTGAAATGTATTATGATTACTATAAGAGTGATACAATTCGTATTATCTCTGTTTTAGTAACTTTTTTTTTCGCAGTACCTTTACTTGCAGTTTTATTTGGCGCAACAGGATATCTTGTAAACATATTAACTGGTGAGTATGTATCTAGAGAATTAGGAATGTGGGTAATTTCCACTATTGTACTATTCTATGTTACAAGAGGAGGCTTTAAATCTGTTTTTAGCGTAGGAGTAGTTCAATCTTGGCTTTATTTTTTAACAGTTATCATTTTAGGGTTAATTACTTATTCTTTCATAGGAGATTTCGAAAGCTTTGGTAAATCTTTAGCAAAAATAGCAAGTTCAAAAGTTAGTTTTTGGGGAAATACAAATGGATATGGAGGAGGAGATTACAATGGTTATTTTGCATTACCTGGAGTTATACAATGGGTAGCAGGTTTAGGTAAAAACGAAGCAGTAGGCGGTCCTTGGACTGCTATGATGATTTTCACATTTACAATTTCCTTCATGGGAATAATTCTTTCACCTTCATTTTCAATGTTAAGTTACACAGCTAAACACCCAAAAGTTTTTTCTTATTATCAAATATGGGGTTCAGCAGTAGTTGTTGGTTTATTGTTATTTATATTTACAACTTTTCAAGGAATTGGAGCTAGTTTATTAGGAGCTAATACTGAAATAAATAGCAATGGTTTTCTTATTGATAAACTTTTGCCTGAAATTTTAAATAGTGATCATTCATCAATTATTTATCACATTATAAGTTTAATGGATAACCATGCTTTATGGTTAACCGGTTTGTTAGCTGTTGGATTGATTGCCGCTCTTCAGTCTACAGCAGCCGCTCTTTTAATGACGTCAGGCAGCATAGTTACTAGAGATTTTTATAAAGCTTATGTAGATAAAAATACAAATTGGGAGAAGGAGCGTAGAGCAGTTCGTATAATTATGATGTTAATATTTCTAGCTTCACTTTATTTAGCAACATTTGCTAAACCAGCAATGATTATTTTTAGTGGTATTTCAATTTCTATAGCATTTCAATTTTTAATTGTTTTACTTGGTCTTGTTTGGTTTCCTTGGATAACAAGAGGTGCCGCTATATCAGGAATAATAATTGGAATAATAATTGTTATTTTAACGGAAACTATTGGACAGCAAATTTCAGGAAACAGACTACCTTGGGGAAGGTGGCCTTTAACAATTCATTCTGGAGTATGGGGTTTATTATTTAACGTATTTATATGTTTTTCAGTTTCTGCTTTCTCATCAATAATAAAAGTAGATAATGATAGAGATTATCGTCAAAAATTTCATAATTTTTTAGATGAAAATATGGGACTACATCCAAGCAGAACAAAACTTAAATCATTTGCATATGTTATTGCTCTAATTTGGTTATTCTTTGGAGTTGGACCCGGACAAGTTCTAGGAAATAATTTTTTTGGAGCCCCAGACGCAGGGTATGAATCTTGGATTTTAAAAATACCTTCTTTATGGGGTTATCAATTAATATGGTGGTTTTTCGGAATTGGTTTGATTTGGTTTTTAGCAAGTAAAATGGATTTATCAACTTTGCCAAATAAACCAATACAGTCTGGCGATCTTCACAAACACCCAGATGAAGTTTCGGGAGAAAAAAATTATTTAGATAATTTGGGAACTGGCTATGGTTGGATTTTAATATTAATAGGCATCGCTATATTTTCAATAATCTTTTATATTTATTATGTTTAGGTTTTATGAGCTTTAATAACTTTACATTTAACACTACTTCAGAAATTAGGTTTGGTAGTGGTATGTCAAAAACATGTGCTGAAGAAATTTCTAAAAAATTAGGACCAAATATTTTATTTATTACTGATAAAGATTTGATGTCATTAAAGTTAACAGAACCAACTCTAAATGAATTAAAGAAATCTTCTTCTATAGTTGAAATATTTCAAGATGTAGAGGCTGATCCATCTATTAAAACACTTTTTAATGCTATTGCAGTTGGAAAAAAAATGAATGCTACAGGCGTTATAGGATTTGGTGGAGGATCATCAATGGATGTTGCTAAATTAACTTCTTTAATATTAGGTTCAGAAGAAGATCTTGAGGAAGCCTGGGGCGTTTCTAATGCTAAGGGTCCTAGATTACCATTAGTTTTAATACCAACTACTGCTGGAACTGGATCAGAAGTAACACCTATATCTATCATCACAGTTGGTGAAGAAGAAAAAAAAGGTGTTTCTTCAGCAATAATTTTACCTGATATTGCAATTTTAGACCCTGATTTAACCATTGGTTTACCGACACACACAACTGCGGCAACAGGAATTGATGCAATGGTTCATGCCATAGAGGGCTATACCTCAGCCAACAAAAACAATAATCCAATTTCAAAAATGTTAGCAATAGAAGCTCTAAAACTTTTATCTGGCTCAATAGAGAAAGCTGTATTTGATGGGTCTAATATAGAGGCCAGAGGCAATATGTTAATAGGAGCAATGTTAGCTGGAAAATCATTTGCAAATTCACCAGTTGCAGCAGTTCATGCTCTTGCCTATCCTATAGGAGGAACCTTTCATGTCTCTCATGGGTTATCAAATTCACTAGTTCTTCCATATGTCTTAAGATTTAACAGTGCTGATAGCAAAACAACTAAAAATTATGCTGAGTTAGCACCGTTTGTTTTTCCAGATATTAACATTGAACAAGGAAGCCAGGCTGTATGTAAAGAATTTATTGATCGCTTAGAAATTTTATCAGAAAAAATTGGGCTGCCTCAAAAATTAAGAGAAGTGAATATTCCAAAAGAAGCATGCAAAAAAATGGCATCTGATGCAATGAAGCAAACACGTTTATTAGTTAATAACCCAAGAGAAGTGACAGAAAATGACGCTCTTAACATATATGAGTCTGCCTGGTAGAATAAATTATGAATAATAATTCAGAAGATTTTTTTGAAAAAACAACAAAGTTTAATAATGGAATTAAACTTTATATGTTTCAAACTGGTTCTATAAAAACTAAATTAAAATTTATAAAGATGAATCAAGGTGAAGAAGCATATGAAATTCCTGTACCATGGTTTTTAATAAAGCACCCAAAGGGAGATGTTATTATAGATGGAGGAATGCCAATAGAGGCAGCTTTAGATAAACATAAACATTGGGGAAATGTTGTGGAAGCTTATGATCCTGTTATGAAAGCTTCAGAATGGTGTAAGGAAGTAGTTAAATCTGTAAATACAAATCCAGAAGATGTTAAGTATGTAATACAAACCCACTTACACCTTGATCATTCTGGTGCGATAGGGCACTTTCCTAATGCTACACATATTACTCAAAGAGTTGAATACGATTACGCATTTAACCCAGATTGGTTTTCACAACCTGCTTATATTAGAGCTGATTTTGATAAACCAAACATAAGATGGAAATTTTTACAGGGAAGAAAAACCGATTTTTATGATGTTTTTGGAGACGGAGTTATTAAGATAATATTTACACCTGGACACACACCTGGACATCAGTCTGTGCTTGTAAATCTCCCTAAAACTGGCCATATGTTATTCACTGGTGATGCATGTTATACTGGAGATCATTGGTGTGATAAATGTTTGCCTGGACTAGTTGCTTCAGCATCGGATGCGGCTGACTCTGTAAAAAAATTAAGAAAAGTTGCTAAAGATTATAATGCAAAAGTAGTTTGGGGACACGACCCAGTTACATGGTTAGATTGGAAAAAAGCCCCAATGTTCTATTATGATTAGCAAAAAAAATTTATAACTTACAGATAAGAGAAAAAATATTAATAGTAAGAAATATTTTTATCTCTGTTTTAATTTCATCAAAATTTATAAACTTAGGATTTTGGTATGATAATGTAATATCTAACATTGTTCTTACTTCTTTTTTAGACATTCCAGTTTCCTCAGATAGTTCGATTATTGTATCTAAATATTTAGTAATAAATTTTTTTTCAGACTTCATATTCTATTCAATAATAATCGCAACAGTACCTGGTTCAACAGCTTCTTGGTCATTTTGAATGTTTACTTGTATAACTTTTCCATCAACAGGTGAGTTGTGATGTACTTCAGTTTTCATTACTTCCATGATGAATAGGTCATCATCTTTTTTAACAGCATCTCCTACTTTAACTAATACTTTCCATATATTGCCTGGAACCGTTGTTTTTACCCCTGTTGTCATTTTTTAAATTATTCCTTTCATATTCTATAATTAATTAAAAAAACGAATTTTCATGTTTTTCATACCTTTTTTTTCCATCATTTTTAATCTTTCTTTTTCCTCTAACTTATTTTTATCAAAATCTATTATTTTGATGGCGCTTAATTTTTTGTTTTTTTCATTATTATTTGTTTCATTTTTGCTAAAAGTCAAAAGACTCTCTTCACTACAAATTAATGACTGTTCAGCTCTTAATGTTTGAGCTTTTTCAACAGAAATTTCTATAAAATTAAAAATGTCACCTGGTTTAGCTTGCCCTAATTTCCAAAATGCAGAAGAGGGAACGGTATACGGGTTTATAAAACCTCCCATACTTGGACCATCATTTACAAGTATAATCGGTGTTTGCCCAGCAAGATTAATAGCTCCTGCTGGATATCCTTGATCAATAATGTTTGATGGCTCCGATCCGTTTTCAAGACTTTTGTTTGTAGCTTTATCAGTAAAAGATAATTTAGGTCCATCTAATCTATATCCTGTTCGATCACTCTTTGCTTGAAGTTTCCATTTAGATTTAAAAAAAATCTCATGACCTTTATTATCAATCCAATCATCATTAGGACCTAAAACAACTTCTATAGACCAATTTTTATCTTTAGAGATTTCTGGTATTGAGCTTTTTTTTATTTTTCTTGGTTGAATTTTTTTATTTTTTCCCAGTGGTATAATTTGATTATTTTCAATAGCTTTACCATCAATCCCACCAACGCCAGCTTTATGAAATGTGGATCTTGATCCAAGCCAAGGTTCACTATTGATACCTCCAGTAAAGGCAATATATGATCTTGCTCCTATTGTAGCAAATTCTAATTCTAAAATTTGATTTGCTTTTACTTCAATACTTTCCCACAAAGGAATACTTTTACCGTCTATTTTTGGTGACATATCAGCACCTGTTATTGCTATAGTTCTATCATCTATAAATTTAAGTGTAGGACCCATAAATTGACATTCTAATGCAGCATCGCCAGGCTTATTTCCAACTAAAATATTTGCAAGTCTAAAAGACCAACTATCCATTGGACCTGATGCTGGGAATCCCTGGTTTAATGTTCCGATTCTTCCAGGATAATCCTGTACAGATGTTTCTAAACCTTTTTTAATTACCTGAACCATAGAAGTTAAAACCTTTTCGTTTTATCAATTGTTTTAAGCCAATTTTTATAGTTTCTTACTGAAAATTTTTGATAATCAATAATATTATAATCATAAGATTTATCTTTTACTTTGTTTGATACGTGATCAAATTCCTCGTAGCTAGTTGGTATAAATTTTACTCTATCGCCAGGTTTAAATAGACAGATACTTTCTTCAAATACAGAAAAGCTTTTATGAGTATCCCAAATAGGTACAGGAATTATGCCAAAAATTTGATAACCACCGGGCAGTCTATCAGGGTAAATAGCCGTTGAAGAACCACCCATTCCCACAGCACCTTTCGGAGTCCATGTTCTTGGAGGATTATATTTAGGTGCAGTTAATTTACATCTAGGATCTAAAGGCATCATAAATGGTAGTCCTGGCCAAAAACCTAATGCAGAAACCCAATATTCAGTCCCAGAGTGAACTCGTACAAATTGATCAGTATTTTCAAGCTTATTTAACTCTACAATGAAATCAGGATCAGGAGTTTTTTCAGCTATTTTACTTGAATAATCTTCAATACATTCTTTTGTCCATTTATCCAGATAAACTGTGGGAAATGAAAAAATTCTACTGTTAATTTCAATGTCATCAGTTGGACCTAATGAATTAATAAGCGACTTCATCTCATTTTTTAAATCATTAAATTTTATTTCCTCAGGATTATAATGAATAAGCATCGAAGCAAAACATGGGGCCGTTTCATAAATACCTTTAACCTTATTATCAAGAATAGCTTTAGCTAAGTTTTGCGCTGTAAAATTAATTTCCAAATCCATCAGATTACCAAATTCAATAACCATGTATTTATCGCCACCTGGTTTGATAATTGGTTCGTCATATACTCTTCCAATTATATTATTGATGGAAGATTTTTTATTAATATCATTTTTTTTATTTAAAATGTTTTTAAATGCTTTGAAATCTTTTTCAGTATAATTTTCAGAAGATTTATCTTTAGGAGCTTGAGCAGCAATTTTCTTAAAAGCCTCAACATCATTATCGGTATATTTTTTAACAACCTTTTCTTTGCTTTGAGTATTAGAATCATTTTTTTTTGCGTTTTCTATTTCACTAGTAAATAATGACAAATTATTTTCTATAAACTTAGTATTGTAGTTTGCGTTTTCAAAATATTCATTTTTTAAAACAGATATTAAAAAAGATTTATTCGTTTTTATTCCTTCTATTTCTAATTCGGTTAAATAATGAATCATATTATTTATACTTTCATTTCTATTCTCACTTTTTGAAATAATTTTCGCAATCATTGGATCATAGTAAAAAGATATCTCATCTCCCACATCGACACCAATATCAAGTCTAATATTTGCAAATCCAGTGTTAGGTAGATTTAATTTTGTTATTTTGCCTGGTGAAGGAAGAAAGTTTTTAGATGGATCTTCAGCATATAATCTACATTCAATAGCGTGTCCTAATTTATTAATTTTATTTTGCTCTATAAAATCAAGATTTAAGTTTAAAGCAAATTGAATTTGCATTGAAACTAAATCAGAATTTGTAATCATCTCAGTTACAGGGTGTTCTACTTGAATTCTAGTATTCATTTCTAAGAAGTAAAATTTTTTATTATCAATGTCGTATATAAATTCTATTGTCCCAGCTCCTTCATACTTTTGACTTGTAACAAATTTTATTGCACTTTCAGCCATTTCATCGATAATTGATTTTTCAATTTTAGGAGCAGGACTTTCCTCAATTATTTTTTGAAAACGTCTTTGTATTGAACAATCCCTCTCAAAAAAATGTAAAGCTTTTTTTTTACCAAGACCAAAAACTTGAATTTCTATATGTCTTGCATTTGAAATAAATTTTTCTAAGAATATATCACCATTACCAAAAGCTTTTTTTGCTAAATTTTTAGTTTTATCAATTGATTGAACTAAATTTTTATAATCATTTGCTATTTGCATTCCAATTCCACCACCACCTGCACTTGCTTTTATTAAAATTGGATAGCCTATTTCATTACATTTTTTTTCTAGGTCATCTTTTTTTATATCTTCATCTTTTAAGCCAGGGCAAATAGGAAGGTTATTCTTTATAGCTAATTCTCTTGCTATATCTTTATTACCCATTGATATGATTGTCTCAGGTTTTGGACCTATCCAAATGATGCCTGATTCTATTACATTTTGAGCAAATTCAGCATTTTCAGCCATAAATCCGTATCCAGGATGAATAGCATCAGCATTTAATTTTTTAGCAACCTCAATTATTTTTTTTGGGAGAAGATAGCTATCTTGAGCTTTTGAACCTCCTATATGAATTGACTCATCTGCTTCTCTAACGTGTTTACTGTTTTTATCTATATCAGAATATACAGCAATCGATTGTAGGCCCAGTTTTTTACAACTTTTTATAATTCTACAAGCTATTTCACCTCTGTTAGCTATTAAAATTCTTTTCATTTATTAATTGCCGATTTGATACCTGTAATTATTTCAACTGCATTGGGTGTATCAGAGTGAACACAAATTGTATCACAACTAACATTAATGTCTTTACCAATTGTATTAGTAACTTTTTTTTCTTTTATTGCACGCATGACACGTTCTGTTGCGATTTTACTGTCGTAATTGGCATTTTTACCTTTCGCTACAACCAAGTTTCCATTTTTATCATAATCTAGATCAGCATAGAATTCTGAAATAAAATTTAAACCTCTTTCATCTTTATAAATTTTTTCATGACAAGTATTCGCCATTCCAAAAATGCTTACGTCAAAAGTTTCAACAGCATCAGCAATTGCATTAGCCATATTTTCATCTTTGGCTGCCATTACATATAATGATCCATGAGGCTTGATATGATTTAGAGACATTTTTTGTTCATCTAAAAAAGATTTTAATGCACCAACTTGGTACATAATCATGCTTTTAATATCCTGTCTTGGCATTTTCATTTCTCTTCTTCCAAAACCTTGTAGGTCAGGAAATGACGGGTGAGCACCAACTTTAACTCCGTGCTTTTTAGCTAACGCTACAGTTTTTCTCATGTGATTAGGATCTGAAGCATGAAATCCACACGCAACATTTGCTATATCAATTAATGGCATTATCTCTTCATCATTACCCGCTTTGTATATTCCAAAACTTTCACCCATATCACAATTTAGCTCTATCATAAATGCTCTCCTTTAGTTTATATTTGGCTTCGTATATGTGGTGATCTTGCATAAAGAGCAACCATCGGAATAATAAGTAATCCTAGAATGAATTGTTGTGCTTCCCAGCTTAGACCCCAACCAATTAATACAGTTGTTATTATTTGCAAAATAAATACTCCAATAACACTTAACCCATAACCACCTGAGCCTCCCAGTAAAGAAGTTCCTCCAATAACTACTGCTGCGATTGTAGTAAATAGATAAATATCTCCAGCACCAACATATCCTCCACCACTCCAACCAAGAAGTAGTATTCCTGTTAAAGCTGAGAAAAAACCACTAATAACATAAGCACCAATCCAGTAACCTCTTTCAGAAATAGAAAGTCTTGATGAAGACAATCTACTTCCTCCCAAAGCATATAAGTGTCTTCCCCATTTTGTTAACCTTAGGGCAACAATAACTAATATACTTGCAACTATCCAAATAATGATCACAGGAGGTATTGGAAGACCAATAGTTTTTCCACCCATTGAGGCTAAATTTTGCATCCAATCTGGGACTACACCAAAAACTGTACCAGCTGAAAAAGTTCCCATTGAAACTAAAATTTGAACTCCACCTTTAACAAAAAAACCAACACCCAAGGTTAAAATCAATGCTTGTCCCTGAAGTCTAAAACTTAAAGTCCCATTAACAAATCCAATTAAAGCACCTAGTAACAATATAACTATGCAAGCCAACCAAGGTGGAACTCCTTTTGAAATTAATGACATTAAACCAACATTCATAGAGCCAATAACAAAAGGAATTGACAGATCTAAACCTCCTAAAAGGGCAACAAAAGTTTGTCCAATAGTTGCTAATCCAAGAAATGAAGCAAAAACCAACATGGATTTCATATTCATAGTGGTTAAGAATCCAGGTATAGTTAACGATCCAATAATAAATAATCCAATTAAAACAGATATTCCAACAAAAACACTTTTAGATCCTTTTATGTATCTGCTTATGACACCCATAAAAATTACAAATACTAGAAAGATCAAAAATGAAACTAGCGTTCTTCCAGAAAAGAAATTTTCTGAAACAAAAGATACAAAAACAAAAATAATAATTACACCGAGGAAAGCTAATGTTTTCCATTTATTTTCTTTAATATTTTTAAAGAAGAAATTTTCTTGATCTTCTTCATCTTTTATATTTTCTTCTTTAGGAAATTTGGTAAAGATATTTTGTTTTAAATCTTCATTAATCCATTTAACTGAGAAATGATACCATCCCCATAATATTAATCCTGTTACAGCAATTGAATAGGTGGCAATATTCATCCAATCAGCACTATCAAACCAGCCAAGTACCGCAGTCCCTATGCCACAAAGAATTGCAAATAACAATCCTAGTCCTTTAAAAAAAAGAAAGGCTGATCTTTTCATCTACTTAACTTCCTCCCATTGACTTAGTTGTTTGTCACGTGCATTTTTTTCTTTATAGATAGACATAAATTGCCAAACTAAAGGAGTAATAGGTATCCCAATAATTAATACTGCTAGAATTTTATAAAACGAATATCCTACTGAATAAAAAATTGACGTCCAAAGAGCTACTGCTATCGTAACTATGTAAATATATGGTGCAAATCTTTTATAATTAGCTTTCTCACCCATGTTAAGGAATAAAAAATATTGAAGTAAAAATACTGCTAGAATACTAAATGCAAATTGAGAATATCCAGAAGTTGTTGTTTCATAAAAAAATCTTTTTGTTTCTTCATATTTAACTTGTGAAAGATCTCCAATATTTAATTCGCTTATAATCTTAGATTGATAAAGAGATGGATCATTTGGAACAAATGTGTTTCCACCAATAAAATAAGTAGAAATTATAGCAAGAACACCAAATCCAAATATATAGACATTGGTTAAATTTTTTATTTTTGAATGAACAAATGGAGCAGTTATGACAAATAGAAGTAAAACTACTAATATTACACCATATCCTTGAATTCCAAAAAAGCTATTATCAGAGCTTTCAACTAAATTATTATAGGAAACGCCTTTTAGGATAATTAAAGATAAAGCTGCTAGAAAAAATAATAGCGCTGTTGATTTAGTTCGTGGGCTAAATTGAGGAAGCATTGTAATTACAATTAGAGAGGCTAATAATACAATTCCAGCAAAATAAATTATACTATAAGAAGTTCCAGAAATAAGAGGACTTTCTAAGACATTAGGAAAGTAATTTATTTTTTCTAAACTAAAATATTGAGGCGCAGAAGTTTCAATACTGCTTACTTGATTAGACTGTAAAGTTATTTTTTCTGTATCTTTTAAAATATCCTTTTCTTTATCTTCTGGATCAAAAATTAAACCAGCAGCCATTATGACCACAATAATCACAAAAGAAATTGTAGAAGGACTTCTATGAGCTGATAGTAGGTAAAGTAATAGTGCAACAAATGCTATACCTAAAATTACATAAAAAACAATAGTTCCTGGCGTTTCTGTGAATTGAACTACACCATGACCTGCGAGTGAACCACCTTTAGCAGTACCTGTTCCAGTTGTTGCGCCAGCTTCTGACTCTTCAACGATTATATTTCCTGTAGCGTCTACTTTTCTTACTTTTGACCCTCTTATATCATTTTGAGACTTCTCTTCAGTCTCAACTACTTTTTCAACAACAATTGGTTGGTCATAAACTTGATGTAGCATAACAAACAATCCAGCAAATGCCATTAGAATGAAAAAAAACCATTACTGATAAACCTTTAGTTACTCTTGTTACATAAGGAAGTATAAGACTAACCAATAAAGCTATGACTAAAACAGCACCGTAAGATAAGTCTGAAACAAAACTTTGAAGTCTTTCAAATCTAAAAGTAACCAAGATATAATTTATAAGATATAAGTTTAATGCACCTAGAATAGCTCCAAAAGCTCCTCCACGTCCACCTGCTAAACTTGCACCACCTAGAACTAAAGCTGTAATACCTAGTAAAGTGTATTTAGTTCCTTGTAGCGGATCTCCTGAACCAACAAGAGCTGTAAAACATATAGCAGAGAGAGCTGCAAAAATTCCAGCTATCATATGTGCTACTATTCTCACTAAGTGGATTTTTACACCACTTGTAAAAGCGGCACGTTCATCTGAACCCATTAATTTAAGATGGCCCCAAAATGCTGTATGAGTAATTATATAAAATAATATTGTCGCCAAAATCATAAGAAGGAATATTGGGTTCAAAATTGTAAAACCTTCTCCCCATGGAAGCAGCCAATCAGGAGCTATTCCTCCTGGTCTCGGTAAAATTACTATATTTATTCCTGCAAATGCTAAATACCCCGCAAGAGACACAATGATAGGAGAAACTCTGACAAAACAAACAATTAAAGCATAGAAAAGCTGCCAAATTAATCCCATAGCTATTGCATAAACAAACCAACCAATTGGTGTTTGTAAATATCCTGCAGCATATAGTTGAATACTACTTACATTTATAAAACCCATGAAAGGACCAATAGACAAATCTACCCCACCTCTTCCTGCCATAGCTATAAATGTTAAAGCATATGTGGTTAAAATTAATGGAGCTGTAAGCATTATCGCACTTCCAATACCTGACTGCGATACAAGAATAGGACTTCTGATTAAAGCAAAAATTAATAAGGCAAAAAAAATAAAAATTGGCACCATTAGATACTTATTTGAAGAAATATCTACACTAGATCTATAGGTTTTTAATTTTTCAATTACTTCCATTTTTTTTAATCAAAATAAACTATTTTTATTTTATCAATTCCTAATTTATTTTTAATTTTTTTTTCATTTTTATTTATTTTACCGTAATCAATAACTCTAATTTTTTTATTTTGGTCTTTAATTTTTTTTTGATCTACATCTATTTTTGGAATTATTTTATTAAATTCGTTATAATCTTCAGATGAATAATTTGATTTAGAAGTAAAATTTTGATTTATTTTCTTCGCATTATTATTGTATTCAGGAAAGTTATCTAGTTGATCAAATTTTTGAAAGTCTGAAGGATTATAATAATTAATCTCTTTTTCTGAATCAGTTTCATTATATAGAGCCACTTTTTCGTTAGTTTTTAATATATTGTTAAAATAATTTTTATCAGAATTAGCATACTTAATATTATGATTATTAGATTTAATATAACTTTTAAAGTTAGAGTTAAATTTTCTAAAATTATTTAATTTTTCAAAATTTATTTCATCTTCATCATTATAATATTTATTTTTATCTTCTGTTTTCATCAAAAAGTTTTAATTTTTATTTTATTGTTATTTTTACTAATATTTTCCTCATCAAAATTTATCACTTTTACAATTTTTCTTTCCTCAGATTTTTTATTATTTTCATCTTTATTTTTTATTGAAGATGAAGATAAATTTGATTTACTTGAAATAATTGTTTCTCCAACGCCAGCAGTTTGACCAAACATTCCTTCTAATAAGGTATCTGCATTAATTTTATCTTTCTCAAAAATATCAAATATTGTTCCATTTCTAAAAACTATAACTTTTGGACATAGTCCAATAAATTCCTCTAGTTCACTTGATAGGAAAACAACAGTATTACCTTCTTCAACATATTTTCTTAAATGAACATATAGATCTCTTTTAGTGCTTATATCTATGCCTCTTGCAGGATCATTTAAAATAAGAACTTTAGGATGTTGTGCAAAAGATCTTGCTATCATAACTTTTTGTTGGTTTCCTCCACTTAATGAACCAATTAAGTTATCACTTGAGCCAGTTTTAATATTAAGTCTTTCCACCTCCCAATCGTAGATTCCATTTAACTCCATCCAATTAATAAAACCTAAAAATCCTGCTTTACTAGTTTTGCTATAAAGAGGAACTACTAAATTTTCATATATACTTAAGTTAGGAAGTATTCCTTCTTTTTTACGATCACCAGAAACAAAAGATATTCCATTTTTTTTTGCATCATCCAGTGAATTATATTTTGAAAATTTTTCATTTATATCTAGAATTTCTATGGTGCCACCGTGAGATTCTTGTACACCGGCTAAAATTTTAACAAAGTCATCTTGTCCATTTCCATCTAAGCCTGTTATGCCTACTATTTCTCCTTTTTTAACTTCAAAATTAACAGGTTTACTATCTGGCCAAACAACTAAATTTTCTGCTCTCATTACAACTTTATCAGTTTTAGTTTGCATCGCCGCAGATGTAGATTTTTCTCCAGTTTCTTCTCTTCCAGTCATTAGACCTATTAGATTTTTTTCATTAAGATCTTTTTTTTCTAATACCCCAACATCTTTACCATCTCTCATGACAGTTGCTTTATCACTAATTCTTACTAACTCAGCAATACGGTGAGTCACAATAAATATTGCTACACCTTTATCGCGTAATTCTCTCATTTTTTTAAATAATCTTTCAGTTGAATCAAAATCTAGGGCAGCAGAAGATTCATCAAGAATTAATACTTTTGTATTATCTCTTAAAAAAGCTCTTGCAATTGTAACCCAAGCTTTTATTGGAAGTGATAAATTAAATGCTTGTGTATATGGATCAACGTATTCGCCAACAAGATCTTCCATAATTTCTTGAGCTTTTAATACTTTTTCTCTTTGAGTTAAATTTTTGTACCAAAAATCATCTGAGCCAACAAATAAGTTGTCTACAACTGATGACTCTTCAGCAATCATTACTTCTTGAAAAACTGTTGCTATTCCCAAGTTCCTCGCCATTACAGGAGAAGTTGGAGTTTGACCAATAACTGAAACTTTACCTTTGTCTACAGGTAATACTCCAGATAATACTTTTGCTAATGTGCTTTTACCACAACCATTTCCTCCAACAATTGCGTGAATTTCTCCAAAGTTGGCATTAAAATTTACTCCATTAAGTGCTCTAGTTACGCCAAAATATTTATGAACATCTTGGACGTAAATATCACCTTGAACAGTCTTTGAGTTTTCAGACAACACCTCTTTAGAGGTGTTGTCTTCTATATTTTTTTCCGCACTCATACTTAGTTTTAAGTATTAGTGAGATTTTGGATCGTATTTTGTAGGATCACTAGGATTCTCAAAGAATGCTTCCACATATTCTTTAGGAGCCCATTTATCCATTCCTGGATTATCCCAACCAGTAGAATTTCGATCACAATCTTCATTTAAGATTTCAGAGATTTCATCGAAATTTTTTGTAGCGGGACCAACTAATATAGATTGAATCATAGGACCTTGACCTTGCAAAGTTCTAATCATTACATCCATACCTAGTTCTACTTCATCACCTGGAGGCCATGCATATATCGCTTCATCAATATATCCTGGATTCTGTCTCCAATAACATAGAGCACCAAGTTCACCACCTAATGCGATCGGTGGAATAGGATCAAGTCCAGACTGAAGTAATGCTTGTAACGTTCCAGTTTCTCCTGAAGATTGAACAGCAATACCATCAACTTTTTTTGTATTTGTTGATAGCCATTGAGACAATTCTTTTTGAGCAACCTGAGAAGTCCAGTTGTGAGCTAATTGTCCAACAACATTCACATTAGGATATTCTCCCAATGCAGCTAACACACCTTTGTTTTGTTGGTCTGAAGCAGAATAACCAGGTATTCCTTCGATAACTATTACATTACCTTTTTCACCAATAAGCTCAGCCATCCATGCACCAACATAATAACCAACTAATCTGTAATTAACAGATGTGTTGATAGAATATGGTGACGTTGTAAAGCCTGTAAATGATAGTGTAGGTATTCCTTTTTCCCAACCATATTTAATAGTAGTGTTAAGAGCAGTTATGTTAGAGCAACATATAATAATTGCATCAACTTTCCCTCCATCTATCATTTGTCTCATTTGTTGGATTTGCAATGAGTCGTCCAAGTTTGATTGAGTGATTACGATTTCATCAACCATACCTAACGCTTTCCATTTAGGATAAACAACTTCCATTAAACGTTCCATTGCACCTTTACGCCAAGTGTTTCCAGCATAAGTACTTGCATAACCTATTGTCCAAGGTGGTTTGTTAGGACTTTTCCATCCCTTCATTACCGCCGGGCCAAGAGGTTGGTCTTTATCCATAAAGTCCATATTATATACATAATCTCTCATTTCTTGAGGAACTTTTTTTAGACACTCAGTACACAACTCTCCTGAATTGGCCGAATTAAAAATTCCAAGAATAAAAGAAAACATAAAAATATAGATGATTTTAGTCATTTTCATTTTTACCCCTTCTTATTATTATTAATGTTAACATTCTGACATGTCAGGGAGCTTTTATCTATGGTTTTTATATTAATAACTTTTATATAT
>CABXOW010000016.1 GCA_902513955.1 uncultured Pelagibacteraceae bacterium | reverse complement strand
TATTGAAAAAGCAGATGCAATTGTGGTCTTAAGCGGTATGGTAAAAACAATAAAAACTAAAGATAGTCTAAGTTACGAGTTTAATGAAGCGGTTGACAGAATCTTGTCTGGTATAGATTTATTTAAAGAGAATAAAGCTCCCTTGTTAGTTTTTACAAAAGGTAAATTTCCTTGGTCAGAAGGAGTTCCCGAAGGTGAATATTTAAAACAATTTTCTATCAAATTTGGAGTACCAGAAAAGAGTATTCTTCTAACAGAAATTGTTAACAATACTGAGCAAGAAGCTATATCTGTGAAAAAACTTTTAGATAAAAATGATGCTAATATCATATTAGTGACTTCTGCTTTTCATATGCCAAGAGCAAAAAAAAATTTTGAGTCAGTGAATATTAAAGTGATCCCATTTGCAGTAGATTTTAGAAATTCAGCTAAACAAATTACTTTTATGGATTTTATACCTTCCGTTGGTTCATTAAGTGGAACTAGTAAATTTGTTAGAGAAATGATAGTAAGATTATATTATTATTTGAAATATTAATATAAATTAAGTAAAAAGAATGCCTTCATTTGATGTAATCAGTAAAATTAATTATCAAGAATTTGATAATGCTCTTGCTAATTGTTTAAGAGAAATTAATAATCGATATGATTTTAAAGGCCTTAATATATCAATCGAACGAAAAGATAAAACTATCACTACGCTTGCTTCAGATGAGTTAAAGCTTAAGCAAGTGAATGAACTTTTAGAAACTCACCTTATAAGAAGAAAAGTAGATCCACGTGTTTTAAGTGTTAAAAACTCAGAGGGTGCATCAGGTGGAACCATAAGACAAGTTATTGAATTAAAAGAAGGAATAAGCCAAGAAAATGCAAAAAAAATTGTTGGAGATATTAAAAAACTTAAACTTAAAATCCAGATTAAAATTCAAGGAGAAGAGTTAAGAGTTGATGGAAAAAAAAGAGATGATTTGCAAGAAGCAATAGCTGCAATAAAAACTATCGATATTGGACTTCCAATAGAATTTATAAACTTTAGAGATTAATCTTAAATAAGTGAATAAAGAAAACGCAAGTAAACTGTGGAAAATTATTCAGGAAGCTGGTGATTATTTTAAATATTTTCTGTAAACAAATATAACGGCAAAAACAATTATTAACGCAGCGACACCTTGTTCTCCAAGGCTATTGAGTAGATTAATTAAATTATTTGTTACCTTTGACCCAAAAAAAGCAACATTGGGACCAAATAATATCTCAGCAATTACAGAGACACCAAGTAAAAGAACTCCCAACTCAAGAAATTTATTTAAATATCCTGAAATCTTAGAAATCCAACTATTCATTTATACCCTTTCTAAAAATCCCTAACCTCTTTCTTAGACTCCGGTTAGGGATTTTTTATTAGCAACCAAGAGGAAGTGCTAATTAATTATAACTTATTTATACAAGTTAAGAATGATAATAGCGGCTACTAATCCAACTATACCCGCGTCACCCAAACCTTGCACTAGACCAACAATATTTTCTGCAACTCCACCTACAAATGGCACATTTCCACCAAGTAGAGAAACAACGATACCTAGTCCTAGTAAAGAAATAACAACATTAGTTAAGCTTGTTATTGTTCCTGTTAACCCTTGTAACACTTTCATGTTAGCTCCCTTCGTTTTATTAAACCGAATCAAATCATCGGTTATAGTTAAACTCTATTCATAGTTTGGTTGTTTAACAGCGTTTATTTGTCAATAAATTCAACTCTTTTTCATTCATTTTAAGTGAATTTTATAGTATTTCATTTTATCGTGAACAAAGAAAACGCAAGTAAACTCTGGAAAATTATTCAGGAAGCTGGTGATTATTTGCGGTGTTAGCGGTACACACTAGCTCACACTACATCACACTAGTTATGCGGACTATTTAACTTTCATTGAAAATAAATCGCTTCAAGACTCATTAATTTAAGCAACAAACTAGAGATATGACTAGAGACTTTTGAGATAAATCAAATGATTGATACTTATAACTTTACCTGAGTATTTTTTTAGTAAACAAAATCTGAAATTTCAGATTTTAAAAATTTCCCATGACTATTTTTACTTAATAATTTTTGATCCTTAATTAGAATCTTTCCTCTTGAAATAACAGTATTAGCCAAGGTATTAATTTCTTTATCTTCATAGGGGGTGTAATCAACATTATGGTGTAGATCTTTATTTGCAATCTTCTTTTTGACTTTTGTATTCCATATTACTAAGTCAGCATCAGACCCAATAGCAATAGTTCCTTTACGTGGATATAGCCCATAAATTTTAGCTGGATTAGTTGAGGTTAGTTCAACAAACTTATTTAATGAAATTTTGTTTTTTAAAACCCCATATGTAAATAGCAATGGAAGTCTTGTTTCAAGACCCGGAAGGCCGTTGGGAATTTTTTTAAAAGAAGAATTTTTTCCATTCATCATTTTTCCCTTATCATCATCAAATCTAAAAGCAGCATGATCAGAAGAAAAAATTTGAAATGTTCCATTATTAAGTCCTCGCCAAACATGTTGTTGGTCCTCAACCGTTCTAGGTGGTGGGCTGCATATAAACTTTGCACCTTCAAAGTCATCTTTGTCTAAATCATCTTTAGTTAGAAATAGGTACTGAGGACAAGTTTCTGCTAAAATCTTAAATCCTCTACTTTGGGCATTTCTAATGATGTCGATAGTTTCTTTTCCAGAAACATGCACAAATAATATTGGTGTATTTACAATTCTAGATAAAGATATAGCTCTATTAGTTGCCTCTGACTCAACGACATCTGGCCTAGCAAAAGAATGATATTTTGGTCCTGTTTTTCCTTTTTCTTCTAATTTTTCTGTCAACCAAGAAATACAGTCGTCATTTTCAGCATGTATCATTACAACAGCTTTTTCTTTTCCCGCAACTTCTAAAACATTAAGTATATCTTTATCGTTAAGTTTTAAATCTTCATAAGTCATGTAAATTTTAAAATGACTATAACCATCTTTAATAATTGCTGGAAGCTCCTGACCTAAAACTTTTTTATTAACGTCGCTAATTATTGTATGAAATGCATAGTCAATATATGATTTATTTTCAGCTCTTTGATGATAGTCCTTGATAACCTCTCTTAAGTTTTCACCTTTATACTGACAAGCAAATGGAATTATTGTTGTTGTTCCTCCAAATGCAGCAGATAGTGAGCCTGTCTCAAAATTATCTGCCATTACTGATCCATCTTTCATTGGTTGATCTATATGGCAATGAGCATCAATACCACCAGGTAGTACAAAATTATTATTAGCATCAATAATTTCTTTTGATTTTTGTTTAGTATCTCTTTCTAGAAATATAATTCTTTCTTTATCAATACCGATGTCACATTTAAAAGTATCTGTAGCTGTTGCTACATGAGCATTTTTTATGATTAAATCAATCATATTATTGTTTAAATAAACCTCCCCAACCTTTTATTACATCAGTCTTAATGTTGCACATTTTTAAACATTTCCATAATGTTATGCTAACACTATCATATATAGGTATTCCTAATTCTTCCTCTAAAGAATGAACTACTTCTGCTCCCCTAAAATTTGTACACAATACAACTATTGCTTCTGGCTTATTTTTGGCAACCTCTCTAATCAATCCTTCAATTAATTCAGGGCTGTACTCTGAAAATGAAAAATTACCCTTGTCATTTAAATGTTTTTCTCCAACGCAATTCAAGCCAATTTCTTTATAATTAGAAATTATTTTTTTTTGTATATCTTCTAAATAAGGAGTAACTAAACCAAAATTTTTTACAGAATTCATCTTAAAAATTTCATTTAATGTTAAGACTGTAGTTGTTGCTTTTATCCCTGTTGCTTTTTTTATTTCTTTACATAAATTTTCATCAGTATCGAACCCTAACCAACTAGCAGAAGTCCCATTCCAAGCAATCACATTTACTTTTGCATCAGCTAATAGTTTTGCTGATTCAATAATTTTTGAATAATTAAATTGATTTAATGAATTTGGATTTGATGAAATTTCAGTAACTGTAAATCTGCTAAAATGTGAAGTCACACCTTCAATAGAGTTTAAAATTTTATTAGTAATAGGTTCTAGGACAGTATTAGATGATGGTGTAAGCATGCCTATAAATTTTCTACTATCCATGAAATATTTTTAACACTGTGATAAAATTAGATCAAATTATATTAAAATTTTAGCCAAGCTAAATATTTAAAAATATAATTCTACTTATACGTTATATTATATATTTAATAAATTTTTGACCCAGATTGAACTATAAACTTTTGATAACTTTATTGATATCATTGATGTTTTGCTTAACAACATTTCGTTAACATTTTGACTACCCTTTTGGTTGCGAACATAATTTTAGATTAAATAATAATAGGGGGAATATAATGAGAAATGTAATATCTGGATTGATTATTTCATTTTTACTTTTAACTAATGCTAATTCTGCAGCATTAAAAGTTGCGGGTAACTTTACTAAGAATGTAAAGCATGTTGCTATTGAAAAAGCGTATTTTGAAAGTATTAATGCAAACTACAATCCTATGGACGTGATTGGTATAAAAGCGCCAGATGCATTAAGATTAATAAAAGCTGGTACATTTGATGTTATGTCAGTTCAAATTGGAATGGCATCAAGAGACGAGCCTTTATTTGAAGGAATAGATCTTATTGGAGTTTCAACAGATATGGCTAAATTAAAAAAAGCTGTAGATTCTTACAGAGATGTTTTTGATCAAAGACTTCAAGAAAAGTTTAATGCTAAGGTGATGACTTTATGGCCATTTGGACCACAAATGTTTTATTGTAATGCAGAAATAAAAGGTGTGGCTGATTTAAAAGGTTTAAAAATTAGAAGTTTTACACCTTCAATGTCAGCAATGCTTGAATATTTTGGTGCAACACCAGTAACTTTAGGATTCTCTGAAGTTTATCCAGCACTACAAAAAAAAGTAGTAAGTTGTGGAGTCACGTCACCAACATCAAGTAACACTGGTAAGTGGATGGAAGTAACAACTCACTTCATGCCTCTATCTGTTTCTGGCGCTGTACAAGGTCACTTTATGAATTTAGATACATGGAATAAAATGTCATCAAGTGAACAAGCTAAATTAGAAAAAGGATTTAAAAAATTAGAAAATGATCTTTGGGATTTAGCTAATACAGTAAATGATGATGCTATGAGATGTATCGTTGGTGAAGAACCTTGTGAAAAACATACTAAATATAACTTGAAAAGAGTTAAATTGAGTGACGCAGATACCGCTAAAGTAAAAGAAGCTGCTTTAAAAGTAGTTTTACCAACTTGGAAAAAAACATGTAACAGTGTAGATAAAAATTGCTCTGATACTTGGAATAAAACTGTTGGAAAAGTTGCAGGGATGACAATTAAATAATATAAACTTTTTTGTGGGTAGAATAAATATTTTCTACCCACAAAATTTAAATCAATTTAATACAGTTAATGAAAAAACTTAAGTCAATATCAAATTTATTAACTATTTTAACTGGGTATTCTTTATTAATTTTATCATTTTCAATAGTTTTAGAAATTTTTTTAAGAGCTGTTTTTAATTTTTCTATGCAAGGTGTAGATGAGTATGGTGGTTATGTAGTAGCTATTTTAGTTGCTTTTGGAATTTCACAAAATGTACTTTTAAGAGGACATATTAGAATAGATTTTTTCTTTGAAAAATTCAATTTTAAATTTCAAGCATATTTAAATTTATTAACTTATTTTTTATTTTTTATTTTTTCATGCTTTTTTTTATTTAGAAGTGTAGGCACATTAAGAGATAGTATTACTTATAAAAGTTTATCGGGTACTCCCTTAGAAACACCTTTGTGGGCGCCACAATTTATATGGGTTTTAGGCCTTTCATTTTTTTTTATTACCTCAACAATAGTATTTTTTTACGCGATCAAAGCTTTTTCTAAAAATAAGATACTATTTAATGAAGAATATGGTCCACCATCTATAACCCAAAAAGTTATTAAAAAAGATTATGATTAGTTTTAGTGCTGCTGTTGTAGGTTTTGTAATTTTTCTTAGTATGCTTTTTTTAGCCATACCAGTTGCTATTTCTATTTTTTTTACATGTTTATTAGCAGCCGTTATGTATGTTGGTTTGCCTTCTTTAACAACATTCGGTAGCACAGCTTGGAGTACTTTAAATAGTTTTATTCTTACAGCAATTCCTTTATTCATTTTACTTGGTGAATTATTAATTAAAAGCTCAATTACCGACAGAATGTACAACTCTCTTTCAAAATTAATAACTTTTTTACCAGGAAAACTTTTTCATACGAATATATTAGCATCAGGCTTATTTGCTTCTGTATCTGGATCTTCTGTAGCAACTACTGCAACGATAGGTACTATTGCATTACCAGAGCTTTCAAAAAGAAAATATGATGAAAGAATAAACCTCGGCTCAATAGCAGCAGGAGCAACTCTCGGTATTCTAATACCACCTTCTATAAATATGATAATTTATGGTTCTATGACCAACACATCAATAGGGAATCTATTTATTGCGGGCTTTATACCAGGAGTTTTACTGATGGTTTTATTTATGTCTTATATAATTATCAGAACAAAAATTAATCCAAGTTTAGCAGGAGAATCAATGGGGGTATATACCCTAAAAGAAAAGTTTTTTATGCTTTTAGATCTGTTGCCGCCTCTATTTATTTTTTTACTTGTTATGGGTTCAATTTATTTAGGTTATGCGACACCAACAGAGTCAGCCTCAATGGGTGTTGTAGGTGCCTTTCTATTATTACTCCTTTATAAAAAGTTTTCCTTTAAAGTGCTACACGAAGCCTTTATGTCCACAGTAAAAATCAGCTCTATGATAATATTTATAATGTTATGTGCTCAATTTTTTAATTTTATGATTGGTATGTTAGGTTTGCCAAAAGTTTTAGTTGAACAGATTTCTTCATTCACAACAAATAAGTATATTTTACTTATAACATTAATTATTTTTTATATGATTCTAGGTTGTTTTTTAGAAACCCTTTCTATGATGATTGCAACAGTCCCAATTATAATTCCATTAATTTTATTTTATGAAATTGATCCAGTTTGGTTTGGTATTTTTTTCGTATTGATTATGCAAATAAGTTTAATAACCCCACCTGTTGGAATGAATTTATATGTTTTACAAGGCTTAAGAGAAAAAGGAAAAATTACAGACGTAATATACGGGTCACTTCCTTTTGTTTTAATTATGGTACTACTTATCATTCTAATAATTATTTTCCCTGAGATAGCACTATGGCTACCTAATAGGATTGGATTCCAGGCACAATAATTAAATAAGTTTTACTATTAAACAAATTTCAACTAATTATTAATATGATAGAAAAAAAGCAAAAATTATAGCTACTTTGGGACCAACTATTTACTCAGAAAAAAAACTTAAAAAAATCTAATTAGTATTTATATACTTAATTTGGTTTAAAATTCTATGCAACATATTACTTAAACTTTTCATATTTTGATCTAGCATCTTAGTTTGTTTTTTAAACCTTGAACTTGTCATGTTCATTATAATAAGTTTTTTTTCATTCATATGTAAAAAACCATCTTCAATTAATCTTTTTATCTTTCTAGTAACTGTAGGTCTAGGAATACCTGTAATATCTGATAAAGAATTGGGATTAACTCCCACATCATCGGCTCCTTGAGCAATCTTTGTCCAATTTTCTCTATTTAAAACTTTTGCTTTAAAACTTTTATTGTCTACTGTATTTAATAGAACCACTAACCCAAGAGTTAAAGTTTCTAAATCATCAACAGTAATCCTCCAACGATTGGTAAAAACAAATAATAATTTATGAAATTGATACCAACAAAAAGAAAAATTATTTTTAAGTGACACTGTAATTTCATCTATAGTGAAAACCTTATTAGTTATTTTTTCGTCTATTAATATTTTATTAAACATATTAAGTAAGGTACTTACTTCTTTTAAAGTTTGCTCTGCTTTTGCTTTTGCTTTTATAAAAGCAGAGCTATCTACAAAAATCTTTTTTCCACTTTTTCTAATCACTCCTTCTTTCTCTAAATCTTGGATCTTACGTCTTACACTTTCTTTAGGTATTATAAGATCTCTTGAAATATCACTAATATTTATTTTTGGAATTTCTATTGATTTATCGTTATAAAATGTTTCGTAATCTATTATTAATCCATTTTTTCTACAGAATACTAAATCTTTATTAATGAAGTAGATTAAAATTAAGAATTTATCGATATCACCAAAAACATTGTATGCACGAATAAGCCAACTAGTCACTAATTCAAACCAATAAGGTGCAATTTTACTAAAATTTTTATTGATAACTTTAAAGATTTTATCTTCACCAATTTCATTGGAAAAACTTGGTCTATGTTTCATATTTTTAAAAAACCCAATTTGAACAACATAAATAGAGGTGTCAACTCATTTTGGTTTGATATTTTTTTCGTATTGATTATGCAAATAAGTTTTACTATTAATAACTGTATTAGTGACTTAAGCAGGGAATTTTGGTTATAGGATTTTATAGGATAAACTAGAGATATGACTAGAGACTTTCGAGATAAAACATGGTTTGAGGCATTGTGAATAAAGAAAACGCAAGTAAACTCTGGAAAATCATTCAGGAAGCTGGTGATTATTTGGTGGGACAGCTACCCGAACATCCTAATCACCCGAAAGGAAGAAACCCTTATGCTCACATTGCAATCTGTGTGAAGGGTAAATTTGATGCTAGCTATAAAGATATTCCTGATGAAAAACTTGAAGAAGTAATAAAGTACATTAAGTTTTTAAAACAGAATCCTAGTTAGAATTTTTTAAAGTTTCTAATAATTGATCAACATCTTTATCTTGAGTATTCCAAGCAACAACTAGTCTAACTGCTTTTCCATCTAATTCATCTTCGTTCATTTTGTAACCCTCTAAGTTTAAGTGCTCAATCATTTTTCTTGGAAATTTTGCAAAAACTTCATTAGCTTCTGTTGGGTAGGCTAAATTAATATCTGAATAAGCATCCAATCCTTCACTTAATTTTTTTCCCATTTTATTTGCATGTTTAGCATTCCTGAGCCAAACATTATCTGAAATATAGGCGTCTAATTGAGCTGAGACAAATCTCATTTTTGAAAGTAAGTGTCCTGCTCTTTTCATTAAAAAAGCAATATCTCCAACGAGTTCCTTTTTGAAAAAAATTATTGCCTCAGCAGCCAAGCAACCATTTTTAGTTGCTCCAAATGATAAAACGTCAATTCCAGATTTCCATGTCATTTCTGCAGGGGAAGTGTTTAAGGAGACTAAAGCATTTGCAAATCTTGCACCATCCATGTGCATATTTAGATTATGTTTGTGAGCAACTTCTGAAATTTTTTTAATCTCATCTATTTGATAAACCTCTCCAGTTTCACAAACTTGGGTAATACTTACTGATGAAGGCTGGGTATGATGAACAATTCCTTTTCCACCGATTTCTTCATCTAATTCTTTGGCAGTTATCTTTCCATTAATTCCTTGTAATGTCACTAGTTTTCCACCTCCTGTATAAAACTCAGGTGCACCACATTCATCTGTATTGATGTGAGACATTTTATGACAATAGATATTTCCAAATGATGGCGTCATCGTTGATAATGCCAAAGCATTAGCTGCGGTTCCCGATGCGGTTGGAAAAACTATTACTTCTTTTTCAAAAATTTCAGAGAACTTATCTTGTAATTTGGTTGAAATTTGGTCGTTTCCATAAGGGGTGCTGTCTCCATCATTTGCTTTTATAATTGCATCAATAACTTCAGGACACGCACCAGCAACATTATCTGAGGCGAATTTCACACGCTCCCTTTTTATTTTTATTTTAGTCATATTATTGTTTTGGAAAATAATCCTTTAGAGTGCCTTCTCTATAAACATCTGCTGTACAACAATGAAGTCCTCCTCCAAATGCGTACGCATCTCTTAATTCTACTGGAATAACTTCCATTCCTAATTTATCTAACTGTTCAGCTTGGTAAACTTCACTTTTTTCAACGCAAACTGTTTTTGGGTCTAGCACTAAAACATTCATAGATAACCATGTAGAAGAATAACATAAAGGTGGGGGTTCATTGTGAGCAGGTTGTGCACTATCAACAATTTCCCAACCATTATCCTCAAATAGTTTTCTCTGTTCTTTTGGCAATCTTCTTTGAGGATTATTAATAATTAAACCCTCTTTAATAGGAGTAAACGTTGCATCGATATGAATTGGATAAGGATCACCTGGGAAATTAACAGCATGGACTCTGTGATCTTTATAGTGTCTTTTTAACCAATCAATTCCTTTTAAATTTGTTGTAAAACCATGCTGAACTACGAGATCTTTGCCAAATCTAAGTACATCAGCTGCATCAAATAGTGGTTCTTCTTCAGTTGTTACAAAAAATTTATCTTCAGTCCATTCTAATCTTTTTTGAATACCAATTTTATCTGATAAATAATCTTTTCGATAATCTTTATCTGTCAGCCTTGGTTTTGGTGCAGACTCGTGTCTCATATTTAGGTCTTGGTTATAATATTCTTCAAGTAAAGGTCGGTAACAAAGATATTCAAACCATCTACAACGATAACTCATTGTTGCCTCTAATATTTCATTTCCTACTGTAAGCAAAACGTCTCTTGGTGGCATACAACCAAACATCGTTTCAGCTTCCCAATCTGGAGTAGATGTTTTTTGATTAAAATCAATTGGTGTCGGTCGGTCTACTTTAACGCCTCTTTTTTGAAGCATGATTGAAAAATTATCTAATAACTGATTGGCTTTATCTACGGTATCTTTGGTTCTTGGACCAAACTGACCTCTCATATCACTATCTTCAGGAACTTTAGCATCAAGTGCTGGTTCAGGAGCTGGTATGCAAGTTCCATCCGCTCTGCCAACAATTACATGCTTTAATGGATCCCATTCATTCCAGCTATTAACAATAGTATTTTTTTTATTCATATTTAAGTTCTTTTATCCATGGTTCAAGAATTGGATAAACATTTGATAGTTTATTTTTATACTTTATCCATCTTCCAGATGATTTTGAATAAAGAGGTTTTATAACCTGATCATAACTTGGAGTAAAGATACGATCTCTTGCGGCAGCTGTTTTCTGGTATTCAAGGATAGAATTATCCCACTGTAGTTCTAAAAAATCTAATAAATTTTTTATTTCATCATTTAAATTTAATATTAGTTTTTCATACTTAATTTCATAAAAATTAAAGTTAAATTTTAATTTATAGATTTTAAATAAATTCATAATTAAGTCATAAGTGACAGCTGTATCCTTTAAATTTAAAAAATTTGACATCGATTCATTTAATTTAAAATTTTGCATAAAGCAGCTTAAAACACAGTCGCAAGGATGCCTTAGAGAAATTATAAATTTTGCATTTGGAAAAATTCTTAAAATTTCAGCAATATAAATTATATTTAGCGGTAATTTATCTATATAAATTTTTTGTTTATTCTCTTGGTTTATGTATGAAAATAAATCTTCAATATAAGCTTTTCTTATCTCTTTTATATTTTCTTTTTTAACATCATTCATCATTTGAAAGGATTTATTTGTTAATTTACTCAAAGAGTTAACTAGTTTTTTTACGCTAGATTTTTCTTCTATTACATCGATCATGGGATGACTTCTTAAAATTGTATCTAAAAGCGTAGTTCCAGATCTAGGAAATCCAATCATAAAAATTGGTTTATAATCAGTTTGTAATTGATTTGGTAAATTTTCAATATTTGTTATATTGTTAAAATAATCAATTCTTACTTTAATTTCATTTAAAAAATTATTTTTATCAATATCTTTATTTTTAAAACTTGAATTTAATAAATTTGCTTTTTCAAAATATAAAAAAGCATCGTCAATTTTATCAACTTTATCGTAACTTTTCGCTAATAGATTAATACGATCAATCTCTAGATTGGTATTATTTTCAATAGAAAAAGATTTTAAATTTTTAATAGTCTCTGAAAATAAATCTTTTTTGTATAAAACATGACTTTTATAAAGAAAAGATATTGAGTTTGATTTAAATAATTTTTCAAAGTTAGTTATAGTTATCTCTAATTTATCATTCTGATTACCTTTTTCATAAAGCTCCATTAAATTATAATGAGATTCCATAAATTTAGGGTTTAATTCAATTGCTTTCTTAAAAGAAGTCTCAGCTTCATTAAAATGCTCAAATTTTTTGTATATTAATCCTAAATTATTATGAGCTGAAACAAAATTTGGATTTAACTCCAATGCTTTTTTTGCATTAAATAAGGCTTTATTGAAATCTCCCAGCTCAGCATAGACAATACTAAGAGAATTGTAAGCATCTAAATGATTGGGATTAATATCTAAAACTTTATTTAAAAATTTCTTTGCATTCTCAAATTTTTTTAACTTTATGTAAACGATACCAAGATTATTGTGAGCATTTACAATATTTGGATCAATTTTAATTACTTTTTCTAGATATTTGATTGAGTTATCCAACTGTCCAATTTGAATAAAAACGGACCCTAAAAGAAATAATGCCTTTAAATTATTTTCATCAATATCTATAATTTTTTTTAGATTATCTTCAGCTAAACTAAAATTTTGCGTAGCAAGATTTTCATTAACTTTTTCAAAAATATTTTTTATGCTTATGTTTTCATTCATTTTAAATTAGGATCTAATAATATTATTCTCAGGTCCGAAAGGAAATTTAGTGATATTTTCTGCACCATCTTTACCAATAACCAATATATCATGCTCTCTATATCCACCTGCTCCTGGATTTCCTTCTGGGATCATGATCATGGGTTCCATTGAAACAACCATGTTTTCTTCTAGTACTGTATTAATGTCTTCTCTAAGTTCTAACCCAGCTTCTCGTCCATAAAAATGTGAAAGTACTCCAAATGAATGTCCATAACCAAAAGTTCGATAATGCAAATAACCAAGTTCCGCAAAAAGCTCGTTAAGTTCATGGCAAATATCAGAACACTTAATACCTGGTTTAATTAATTCTAATCCACGTTTGTGGACTTTTACATTTGCCTCCCATGCCTTTAGACTTTCATCATCAGCATGATCTAAAAAAAGCGTTCTCTCTAACGCCGTATAATAACCAGAAATCATTGGAAAAGTATTAAGTGATAAAATATCTCCTTTAATTAATTGCCTATTTGTTTTTGGATTATGTGCTCCATCAGTATTAATTCCAGATTGAAACCATACCCAAGTATCCATGTATTCTGCTTCTGGATAAGTTTTTACAATTTCTCTTTCCATTCGATCACGACCAGCAATTGCAACTTCAATTTCTGTGTTACCCTCTCTAATATTTCTAACAATCTCTTCTCCGCCCAAATCAGCAATTCGAGCACCATCTTTTATTATTTTAATTTCCTCATTAGATTTAATCATTCTAAGTTTCATTAAATCTTGTGAAACATCACTAAAAACAGAAAAAGTAAAAATAGATCCAATTTTTTCTTTCATATCTAATGTGACATGATCATTCTCAAGTCCAATATTTTTTGGTGGTTCATCCCTTCCAATGATTGATACAATTGCTTTTAGAAAGTTATCTCTTTTCCAGTCTGTATAAATTACATTATTGCAATGTGATCTCCTCCAAGGTTGGCTAGCATCTATATTTGCTGAAATTGTTGAAATTTTATTTTTTGTGATAACACATCCATAAGGTCTGCCAAATGAGCAATAAATAAAACCTGTGTAATAAGCAATGTTATGCATTGAAGTTAAAATAACTAGATCAAGGTTATTTTTATCCATAACAGATCTTAAATTATCTACTCTTCGATCATACTCAGTATTTGTAAAAGGAAGTTTAACTTTCTCAGCATTCTTCAATGTAAAAAAATCTGGTCTTTCCATAATATTAATTTAAGCTGATATATCTTTTATTCCATTTCATCACTAAACTGTAATAGGTTAATGATATAAAAAGAAAAAAACCACCAATAATAGTATTAGTAGCAGGTATTTCGTTAATGCCAAATAACGGCAACCATACCCAAAATATTCCACCAATAACTTCTGTTAATGACAATAGTGTTAACTCGGCTGCTGGAATAGCTTTTGATCCAATTGAATATAAAATTAATCCCAAGCAAACTAGAGTTCCATGAAGAGAAAATAATGAACTATTATAACTTGAAGAAAAAAATACTAAATCCTTGTTCAAAATCATTACTGAAGCAAAAACAACACAAAAAAATCCTGCAAAAGCAGTTGTGGTAAACTTTGGTGTTTCTTTACGCCATCTTAAAGATACTGAAAATACAGAAAAACCAACTGAAGAAGCTATACCAAAAACAAATCCAATTAGTGAAGTTTCTGAAGTATTTCCCATGGCCATTATGCCTATTCCAACTGTAGCAATAATTATTGATAACCAAACATTTAAAGAAATTTTTTCTCTTAAAAATAAAAAAGCTAATAACGCTGTAAAAAATGGCATAGCCGCCAAACACAATAACGTAATTGCAGCACTTGTATTAGTTATAGAAAACATGAAAGTAATCATAGCAACACCAAGTCCTGAACCACCCAGAAGACCGGATATACCCATCCTTAAATAATTTTTATAAAATTCAGTTCCTTCTTCAAAAAATAAATATAAATTTAATAAAATAAATATTGTTAAACCTCTGCCAAAAATATACTGCCAAGGGATTAATTGTGGATCATCCATGTATCTCACAACTAAGGGGCCAAAAGACCAAATAAGGCCAGCAAACAAAACTACTGGAACAGCTATTTTAGGATTTTTAAGTATTAACATAAACCGATATTTAATTATAAATAGATTTAACTACAACAAAAATGACATCCTCTATTTATATTAATGATTGATTAGAATGATTGGGAAAAAAGCAATCTACTAACTCTCCTTTTTTAAATTTTGACTTTCCTGAAGGTAATAATGTCCAGATATTTGATTTAACAAAAGATTTAATTCTAAAAGACTCTTGTCCTTTAAGAACCTCAACTTCAATTTTTCCATTTTTAGTTGTGTTTAATTTACTCTTAGCAAATCTAGTAAAATTTTTCTTCTTTGAAAAATTATTTTTCAAAATAGCTTTAACAGGGTTTTCTGTATCAAGACCCAAAATATTTTCCAAGTAAGGATGTACAAAAAATCTAAAGCAAGCAGCTGATGACATTGGATTTCCAGGCAAACCAAAAATTGCTTTTTGTTTACCCTTAATCTTTGCAAACAAAATGGGTTTGCCTGGTCGAATCGCAACACCTTTGAAATAATTTGATAACTTAAAAGACTTTACAATACTTGGTATATAATCAAATTTACCTGCAGAAACTGCTCCAGAAGTAATAATAATATCAATATTAGATTTTAACATTTTATTAATTTTAGATTTATATATTTTTTGATGGTGGTCTTTCAAAATTCCACCATCTTTAAAATTAAATAAAAAGTTTTCATCTAAATTTCTAATATAATGACTATTTGAATTTCTTACTTTCCATTCTGGAATATCATCATTGTTTGAAATTTCATTACCGGTTGAAAAAAATAAAATATTTATTTTTTTCTTAACTTTAATTTTTTTTATTCCAAGAGTTTTAAAAGCTAAAATATGATTTGGTTGAATGATGGTATTTTTTTTAACAACTATGTCTTTTTTTTTAAAATCAGAACCAGCAAATCTTACATGATTATTTTTCTTAATTTTTTGATTAACAAGAATATATTTTTTGTTTTTCTTATTAGGATAAAAATGAATTTGTTCGATAGGAATAATAGTATCAAAACCTTTTGGCATAATTCCTCCGGTCATTATTTCTACAGTGTTATATTTTTTAATTTTTTTTTTAAATGGTTTAACTCCAGCAGCAATTGAACCTATAATTTTAAATTGTTTTGATGAATTTTTTTTTATTCCAACAGTATCTTTTGAATTAACAGCATATCCATCAAAGGCTGCATTATTTGCTGAAGGATAATTTATCCCAGAATAAATATTTTTTGAAACTACCCTATTTAAAGAGACATCACTCTTTATAATTTCATCTTTAATTTTAATTTTTGCTTTTTTTAAAATTCTTTTTGATTGATCATAACTAATCATTTTTTAATAATTCTTTAGCTTTTTCTAAATCTTCTTTTGTATTTATATTAAAGAAAGGATCGTTATTTGAAAACTCCATATTAATTATTTTTACTCCAATATTATTCGCCCATAATTCCACTTTTCTTTCCCCCTTATCCAGGTCTTTTTCTAATTTATCTAACAGTTTAATTGACCATAAACCGAATATATTATGGCGAGTGTTATTAGATTTAATAAAAAAAAGATCACTTTTCTCTAAATTAATTTTTTGAATAAAATCTTTTAATATCTCCTTTTTAAAAAAAGGTGTATCGACAGGAAAAGTAGCAATCCATTGGTATTCTCTTTTGTTTGTTTTAATCCATTTCATAGCAGACAAAACTCCACCTAAAGGACCAAGTCCTTTTTTGTAATCTTCAATTTTTGTGATTTTTTCAAATTTATTAAATTTAATAGAATTGTTTGAAACAATTAAAACCTCATTAAATTCATCAATTATTTCGGATAGTATATGATCTATTAATAACTTATTGGCTAAGTTTACTTGAGATTTATCTTCACCAAATCTTTGTGACTTACCACCCGCTAGCACAGTGCCTAAAATATTGTTATGATCCATTAATCAAAATATAAAACATTCAAACTTGAATTAAAGAAATTAAATGGACTTAAGAATTTTAGAAATTGCCTCACACACTGAAAATAACAAAGTTCTTAAGAACTATACTCATAAATCTAAACACAAAAATCCATTATGTGGTGATGTAATGGAAATAAGCTTAATTGTTAAAGACGAAGTTATAAAAGACATGGGATATCAGTGTAAATCATGTGTTTATTGTCAAGCTTCTGTTAGTTTACTATCAAGAAAGATTAAAGAAAAAAAAATAGAGGAAATTAAAACTTTTATTACAACAGGAGAACAGCTCTTTGATGATGTAAAAATAACTTTAGAAAAACATTGGAAGGATTTTATGGAAATTTTAGATAAAAAAAATCTCTCTAGAAAAGAATGTTTGCTATTACCTTTAAGAACTATTGCAAGAGCTTTAAAAATTTAAATGATTAAAATTTCAAAAACTATTTTACAGAAAGCATTAATTGCTGGATTTTTTTCAGCGTTCACAATTGGTGTTCTAACAGTTCTTACATACAAAAGTACTCTTGGGTTTTTTATTGCAGCATCTTTTGGTTCTTCTATGGTATTGTTATTTGGCTTTCCTGAAAGTCCATTTGCTCAACCTAAAAATGTTTTTTTTGGACATTTATTGACAGCCATAGTTGGTGTAATTTTTGTACATTTTATTCCATTACCTATATACATTAATATTGCAGCCGCAGTAGGTATGGGAGTTTTTTTGATGATATTATTAAACGTAGTTCATCCACCAGCTGGTGGGAACCCTATAATGGTAATAATAGGAAGTGCATCATACGATTATTTGATCAACCCAATAATTTTTGGATGTATTATTATTTTATTCCTAGCAATTATTATCAACAAGTATGTTTTAAAAAAAAATTATCCTTTAAAATAATTTTATGAATACAAAATATAAAGTTCTAAAATTTTCTTCAAAAAAATTTGAATATATTGAAGATCTAATTTCAATAGAGGAGCCTCTTGAAATTTCTTTAAAGTATAAAGTACAAGATAAATGGATTAATCAAAATTTATCGATTACAATGAGAACACCAGGTCAAGATGATGATTTAGTTAGGGGATTTTTGTTTAATGAACAAATTGTTACAAGTATAAATGATATTGATTCTGTTGAAAGTTATGGAGAAAAAGTTGGTCAATACAATATTCAGAATAAAATATTAGCAACATTAACAAATTCAAAAAATGTGAATATTACAAAAATAAAAAGAGATTTTATGACGAATTCATCTTGTGGTGTATGTGGAAAATCATCACTCGATACACTTGAAATTATAAAAAAAAATAAAACCAATTCATCTGAACCGAAAATTACAAAAGAGATAATAATTCAGGCTCCAGATTTTTTGAGAGAAGCACAATCTGAATTTAGTAAAACCGGTGGTATCCATGCAAGCGGCCTTTTTAGTAGTAACGGAGAATTACTAGAACTTAGAGAAGATGTTGGAAGACACAATGCATTAGATAAACTTATTGGTTGTGTATTAAAGAATAACCAGCTGGATCCAAAAACTCAATTTATAGCATGCTCTGGTAGACTAAATTTTGAATTAGTTCAAAAAGTTTTGATGACAGATATTGGTATTATGATTGGTGTTGGTGCGCCAACAAGTCTTGCTATAGATTTAGCAAATAAATTTGACATTACCCTTATAGGTTTCGTAAAGAGTGAGAGTTTTAATATTTACACAAATAACAAAAAAGTTATTGTGGATTAAATTTAAAAAAGGGTATTCGTGTCAAAAAACATAAGTAATTTATCTGGTAGAATTGGCTTAAAAGATAATTTATTTAAGCAAATCTCTGAAAATACATTAAGCGATAAACCTCAAGATATTGAAGAAATTGCCAAAAAACATAACCTTGGAGTTTCGACAATTCATGGTGCTGAATCTTTTTATGAATTTTTAAGACCTTCTCATAGAGAAAAAAAAGCATTCGTTTGTAATGGTAGCGCATGCATGTGCGCTGGAACTCAAGATAAATTAAAAGATACTTTAAAAGAAAAGCTTGGTGATGACAAAGTTGGTGAAATGTTTTGCTTAGGTCATTGCTATGAAAATAATGCTTTTCATTATGATGGTGAAAATTATGCGGGAAAAGATATTGAAAAAATTGATCAGATTTTAAAAGGTGAAGATATCAAACAAGAAAAATTCTTTTCAAAAAGTTTTGCTACAACAAGTTTTTTAATGGATAATAAACTTTCATCAGCAGATCAATTTAAAGATCAATTAAGTAAATTTTTAAAATCTGATAAAAAAGAGATTGTTAAATCATTATTAGATTCTAACTTAACTGGTAGAGGTGGTGCTGGTTTTCCTACTGGAATGAAATGGGATTTTTGTAGTAAAGCAAAAGGAGAAAAAAAATATGTTGTTTGTAATGCAGACGAAGGAGATTCGGGTGCTTTTTCAGATAGATATTTATTAGAAGATCAACCTCTCAAAGTTATTTTTGGAATGATAATTTGTGGTTTTGTAATTGGAAGCGACGAAGGTGTTTTATATATTAGAGGCGAATATCCAAAATCTATTGAGGCAATTAATGGAAGTATAAACGAACTTAAAAAATTAGGTTTACTTGGTAATAATATCTTAGGAACAGATTTTTCTTTTGATCTAGGGATTTGTATTGGCCAAGGTGCTTATATTTGTGGTGAGGAAACTGCATTGATAGCATCTATTGAAGGAAGGCGTGCAGAAGTAGATGTAAGGCCCCCTTTTCCAGTTACAGAAGGTTTGTACAAAAAACCAACTGTTGTAAATAATGTAGAATCATTGGCAGCAGCAACTGGTATTTTGATTAATGGTTCTGAAAAATTTGCTGCAATAGGAAATAAAAAATCAGCAGGTACAAAGCTAGTTTGCCTTGATAGTTTTTTTAACAACCCTGGAGTTTATGAAATTGATATGGGAACTCCTATGAGTAAAATATTCAATGAAATTGGTGGAGGATATAAAGAACCAATTAAAGCATTTCAGGTTGGTGGCCCATTAGGTGGTGTAGTACCATTAAATGAGATAAATAATTTAAATTTGGATTTTCAGGAATTTACAGCAAAAGGTTTTATGTTAGGGCATGCTAGTGTTGTTAGTATTCCAAAAGATTTTTCAATGTCAGAATATATCCATCATTTATTTGAGTTTTCAGCAGAAGAATCATGTGGCAAATGTTTTCCAGGAAGACTTGGGTCCTATAGAGGTAAAGAGATGTTTGATCAAGCAAAGAAGAAAACAGCCAAAATACCTCTTAAATTACTTAACGAATTACTTGTTACAATGCAAAAAGGTTGTTTGTGCGCACTTTGTGGTGCCATCCCCACTCCAATAATGAATATTCTTAAGTACTTTAGTGATGAAATGAAAAATGATATGGTGAAAGATAATTAATGAGTTCTGAGAAGAGAAAAATTGCATATATTGATGGAAAACCATATGAAATTGGTTCAAACCACACATCTATTTTAAAATTTGTTAAAAGTTATGTTGGAGAAAAGAAAGTTCCAACACTTTGTGACGATCCAAATTTAGCTCCTTATGGTGCTTGTAGAGTTTGCTCAGTTGAAGTTGCTTTAGAAAAAGATGGGCCAACAAAAATGGTTGCCTCATGTCATACTCCAGTTGCAGAAAACCAACATATTTTTACATCCAACGAAGCAATAACCTGTCTAAGAAAAAATATTGTTGAATTAGTTTTAACAGACCACCCTATGGAATGTGATAGTTGCGAAGTAAATAATAATTGTGAACTTCAAACAGTTGCGAATGATTTGGGCATCTCAGACCATAGATATAACAGTCCAAAACAACACAAAGGAATTCCAAGAGATACATCTCATGACTATATGAGAATGAACTTAGATAATTGTATTAATTGTGGTAGATGCGTTAGAGCATGTGATGAAATTCAAGGATCATTTGTTTTAACAATGAGCGGAAGAGGATTTGAATCAAGAATTACAACAGACAACGACATGATGTTTGGTGACTCATCTTGTGTTTCTTGTGGTGCTTGTGCACATACTTGCCCAACAGATGCTATCTCTGATGTGTTTCAATCAAAATCTGCTGCTGTGGATAAAAAAGTTAGAACAACATGTTCTTATTGTGGTGTAGGATGTAACTTAGAAGCATCGATTAAAGATGATAAAGTTGTAGCAATTGACACTCCTAAAGAAACTGAAGTTAACGCAGGACACACTTGTATTAAAGGTAGATATGCTTTTAGTTTCTATGATCACCCCGATAGATTAAAAACTCCATTAATAAAAAGAAATGGCAAATTTGAAGAAGCATCGTGGGATGAAGCTTATGATTTTATCAAAAAAGAAATGAATAGAATTGTAAAAGACAATGGGCCAGATGCATTTGCTGGAATTTCTTCTGCTAGATGCACTAATGAAGAAAACTATATATTTCAAAAAATGATTAGAGCAGCTGTTGGTACCAACAGTATTGATTGTTGTGCACGTATATGTCATTCACCTACTGCTTGGGGAATGCAGCAAACATTTGGAACAGGTGCCGCAACAAACTCTACTGAAGATATCTATCATGCAGATTGTTTTATAGTTATTGGTGCAAACCCAACAAATGCACATCCAGTTACAGGTGCAAAAATAAAACAACAGGTGATGAAAGGTAAAAAATTGATTGTCCTAGATCCTGTTACTACCGAATTAGCAAAACTTGCTGACTATCATATCAAATTAAGGCCAGGAACTAATGTAGCTATCCTTAATATGATGTTGCACTATATTATTAAATCAAAACTTCATAACGTAGATTTTGTTAGAGATAGAACTGAAGGATTTGATAACTTTCTAAAGGAGATTGAGAGACAAGATGTTGATCACTTAGCTAAAGTTGCTGGTGTAGATAAACAGATGGTAAAAGAAGCAGCAATTACTTACGCAACAGCTAAAAATTCAATGGAATTTCACGGTTTAGGAGTAACAGAGCAAGAACAGGGATCCAAAACTGTTATGCTAATTGCTGATCTTGCAATGATAACAGGAAACATTGGAAGAAAAGGTGTTGGTGTTAATCCACTCAGAGGACAAAATAATGTTCAAGGTGCAGCTGACATGGGATGTCAACCTCATCAAGGTGCTGGTTACTTTGAAGTTGCTGATGAGAAAAATCAAAAATTTTATACAGAAAAATATGGTGTAACTCATCCAACAAAACCTGGATTAAAAATTCCGCAAATGTTTGAAGCAGCTATCGAAAAAGAGTTGAAAGGGCTATGGATTATTGGAGAAGATATTGTTCAAACAGATCCAAATAGTGCGCATGTTGTTGAGGCAATGAATTCATTAGAACTTTTAGTGGTTCAAGAAATATTCATGAGTGAGACTGCAAAACTTGCAACTGTTGTATTACCAGGCACCACTTTCCTTGAAAAAGATGGTACTTTTACAAATACAGAAAGAAGAATTCAAAGAGTAAACAGAGCTGTTCCACCATTACCAGGCACAAAACCAGATGGTGTCATTGTTACAGATATGATGCAAAAATTAGGTTTTGATCAACCTACATATGACGCAGATCAAATGCTAAAAGAAATTGCTGATGTAGTTCCTTTTTTTAAAGGAGTTACAAGAGAAAGACTTGGTAAACTTGGTTTACAATGGCCTGTTCAAGAGGATGGAACTGATACTCAAATTTTACACACAGAGACTTTTAAACTAGGCAAAGGAAGACTTAAAAATTTTGATTGGAAAGAATCTACTGAAATTAAAACTAATAAAAAAGACTATCCTCTAATTCTAACAACTAGTAGAGTTTTACAACATTATAACGCTGCGACTATGACTAGAAGAACTAAAAATATTAATATTGTTGATGAAGATGTTCTTCTTATCCATCCAAATGATGCAGCTAATAGAGATCTTAATTCAGGTGATATTGGAAGACTATACTCTGGAAGAGGAGAGGTTGCTTTAAAAGTAAAAGTTACCGATCAAGTTAAAGAAGGAATTGTATTTACAACGTTCCATTTTCCTGAACATATGGTTAATATGGTTACTGGTCACGGTAAAGATGAAGAAACAATGTGTGCTGAATACAAAGTATCTTCCGTTGAAGTCCAAAAAATTTCTAATCAATTTAAAACAGAAGTTAAACCAAAAGAACATCAAGCTGAAGTTAGTTAATTAAAATGACCATTGGTTGGCATTTTGATAACACCTATTCAAAATTATCAAATAAATTTAAAGAAGAAATTAAACCTATGCCTGTTCATGATCCTGAATTAATAATTATGAACAATGAACTTGCAAAAAATTTAAATTTAGATTTTTCAAAAATTGATAAAAAAAAAATAGCAGAAATATTTTCAGGAAATTTATTACCTGAAGGAACAAATACTATAGCACAAGCTTACGCAGGTCATCAGTTCGGTCATTTTACTATGCTTGGAGATGGTAGAGCTGTATTACTAGGCGAGCATTTAACCAATAAAAACAATCGTTTTGACATTCAATTTAAAGGTTCGGGAAGGACTTCGTTTTCTAGAGATGGTGATGGACGTGCAGCATTAGGCCCAATGCTAAGAGAATATATTATAAGTGAAGCTATACATTCATTAAACATTCCAACAACAAGAAGTCTTGCTGTAGTTAAAACTGGTGAAAAAGTTGTAAGAGAAAATTTATTACAAGGTGCAATCTTAACAAGAGTAGCATCAAGTCATTTACGTGTAGGAACTTTTCAATATATCGCAGCAACACAAAATATTGAAAATCTTAATACATTA
Source organism: uncultured Pelagibacteraceae bacterium (assembly GCA_902513955.1). GTDB lineage: Bacteria > Pseudomonadota > Alphaproteobacteria > Pelagibacterales > Pelagibacteraceae > Pelagibacter. The sequence goes on along the minus strand of CABXOW010000016.1, from coordinate 3,999 downwards.
ATCGATTACACAATTGACAGACATTATCCAGAAATTAAATCATCTAAAACAAAAGCTTTAGATTTATTAAACCTTGTAATGGAAAAACAATGTCAGTTAGTAGTTGATTGGATGCGTGTTGGATTCATTCATGGAGTAATGAATACAGACAATGTGGCAATTTCTGGGGAAACAATTGATTATGGTCCTTGCGCTTTTATGGATCAATATAATCCAAAAACAGTATTTAGTTCGATAGATAAATTTGGAAGATATGCTTATACCAACCAACCTCCAATAACAAAATGGAATTTAGCTAGGTTTGCAGAATGCCTTATACCTCTTATTGATAAAAATGAAGAAACTTCTGTTAAAATTGCAACTGATTTAATTGATAATTTTCAAAATATTTATGAAGAAAAGTGGTTAAATATGATGAGAGATAAACTAGGTTTGTTTGGAGAAGATATAAGCGATAAAAAATTAATTAATGATTTATTTAATTGGATGGAAAAAAACAAAGTTGATTACACAAATACTTTTTGTCATTTAATGGGAGTCAAAATAAATGATAACGAATACAAAAATGACAATTTTTTAGAATGGTCAAATAAATGGAAAAAAAGATCTGGACTAAATAATTCTTCTAAAGAAAAACAAATTGAATTAATGAAAAAAACTAATCCAATAGTTATTCCTAGAAACCATAAAGTAGAAGAAGCATTAACGGAAGCAGATAAAGGAAATTTAGAAAAAATTAATAAGCTTATTGCCATATTAAAAAACCCCTATGGTGATCAAAAAGGTATTGAGGAGTACCAAGCCCCTGCTCCAATAAGTAATAAAAAATACCAAACTTTCTGCGGTACTTAAAATTATAATACGTAAGGTTCAGGTCTTGCAGTTTTACCCAAAACTCTCTCAACTGCAAAATCACTGATATCAATTGTTTGGTAAGATCCGGTTGTAATTAATTCAGTCAGTGCTCTTCCGATTCCTGGTGCTTGCATCAATCCTCTTCCTGTAAATCCTGAGGCCATGTATACATTGTCATATTTAGGATGTTTGCCAACAACAGCGTTATTATCTAATTTGTTACAATCATAATAACCTGCCCATCCACCTGTTAACTTTAATTCCTCAAAAGCTGGTATTCTTTTTGCAAGCGCGGGCCAAACTAATTCTTCAAAATCATTCCATGCTGGTTCTAAATCATCTGCATCAAATACAGAAAGTGGTGAACCTGCGAGATACTCTCCACCTTCCGGTCTCCAATAAACACCTGTTGTTAAATCACCAGTTAATGGCATTTCTTTTATATATGTTGGGCATTTAACCCTAAAAACTGTGTGTTTTTGAGGAACAACTGGAATATCTTCTAATAACTCCTTTGTCCAACATCCTGCTGCTGAAACAATTGTTTTAGCTTTAATTTCAGAAATACTTTTAACTTCTCCTTTAACAAATTCAGCACCAAGCTCTATAGCTTTGCTTTTAAGAGCACTGTGAAACATAAATGGATCGATCCATCCTTCACTTTGATTGTCTGTATAAGTTGCAGTTTCAATTCCTTCATTGTTAACATAGGGAAATACTTTTGGTAATTCTGATCCTTTAATATTTTTTGTTCCCGCATCACACTCTTTATGATTTTCTAAAGCTCGGTATTGTTCCTCAGCATGTTCGGGGCCAAACATTAAAAGATATCCGTTTGTTACCATACTTGCTGTGGGATTTGGATTTTTTTCAGTTTTTAATAATTCAGGTATTTGAAAAATAAATTCTCTAGCAAACTTTCCTAATAGAATATTTTCTCTTTGAAAAAATTGTCTTCTAAATCCACCTAAGGACAGAGGGAATGAAGCAGTTTTATATGTTGGATCTTTTTCTATAACTTTTACTTTTCTGCCTTCTTTAGATAAAAAATAAGCTGTTGCTACTCCTATTATTCCACCGCCTATTACTACAACATCTTCCATAATTAATTTAATATTATTAAACTAGTATTGAGAATTAGTGCAAAGGAACACCAAAGTAAATATGGAATCATTAAATAAGCGCTAATCATCTTGACGCGTCTAAACCTTAAAATGAGATTAATAATCAAAGCGATTAACATGATTAACACAACTAAAGCTAAAGACTTATTGTGAAATACAAAAAAAGTTATACTCCAAGTTGTATTAAAAACCAAATGTATAAAATAAATATAAACTGTGTTTATTTCTTTATTTTTTGTATGCCAATATAGCCATATTGAAATAGTCATCATCAAATACAGAGTAGTCCACACGGGGCCAAACACCCAGTCTGGCGGATTAAATATTGGTTTATTTAATAATGAATACCAAGGTTCCTTAAAATTAATTGTAGCTAAGCCACCAATTAAAGAGGTTGAAAAAGTAATGATTAGAAACAATATAAATGTTAATAATTTATTTTTAATCATGTTAATAATACATAGCAAAAAATGAGCAAAAAAACTATTTGGATAACTGGTGGTAGTACTGGAATTGGTAAAGCTCTAGCAATTAAATTTGCAAATAAAGGGTGGAATGTGGCTGTATCAGCAAGAAGAACTGAATTATTAAATGAACTTTCAAATATATATGAAAATATCTCAGCCTTCCCACTAGACGTAACAGATAAAAAAAAGTGCACAGAAGTATTTGATGAAATTAAAAATAAGTTTGAAAATATAGATATATGTTTTTTTTCAACAGGTACTTGGAATCCTAAAAAGGAAAAAGATATAGATATAGAACAAATTGAAGAAGTCTTTAGAGTAAATTTTTTCGGAACCCTGAATAGCATCAAAGCTGTTGAACAATATTTTAAAGACAAAAAAAGTGGGATAATTACTATAGTTTCTTCCATTGCTGGATATAGAGGTTTGCCAAATTCAACTGGTTACGGACCATCTAAATCAGCATTAAATAACTTAACTGAAAGTTTGTATTTTGATTTTAAAAGATCCAATGTTCGTATTTGTTTAGTATCTCCTGGCTTTATTAAAACGCCCATGACAGATAAAAATAATTTTAAAATGCCATTTTTAAAAACACCAGAATATGCTGCAGATCAAATTTATGATGGTTTAGTTAATAAAAATATATTTGAAATTCATTTTCCAAAGATACTAACAATAATATTAAAACTCTTTAGCTTTTTACCAAGTAAAATTTACTTTAGTTTGGTTGGTAAATTAACAAAATATCAAAAAAAATAATTAATCTTTAATAAATACTACTGTTAATTCAGCTACTTTAAATCCAAACTTAGTCATTGTAGCCCTATTGATGGCAACTTTCTCATCTTGTTTAAATATCCAGTCATCAAAAGTTATTTTTAATTCTCTACCTTTAACTGGAACTAACAATACATATTCAAATTTAAAAGCTGGGCCGTAAGAATAACCAATAGCCTTACCAACAACGTCACCTGCAGTCCCTTCATAATTATGTTCATCAATTTTATTAATAGTCCATTCTCTATCTTGGACTTCTCCATCGTCCCAATTAAATTTTTCTTTAAGGATCAATTGTTTGCCATCCCAAGTTCCATTTAAATCTGCAGAAAATTGTCTAGTAACTTTTCCAGATCTATTTTGTAAAACACCCCATGCCTTAACATTTCCAGTTAAATACTCTTCAATAATTAATCTTGGTTCTTTATTTTTAAAATCTTCAGGTTTCATAGAGCTATTGTCTGAACAACTTGTAATTAAGAATATTGAGATTATCAATAAAATTGACTTAATTAATTTCATATGTTGCATTAATTACTACAAAAATTGTTATTTCTTTTGCATTGAAAATTGTATCAGATCTATATTTTTGGATCTAAAACCAGCTTCACAGTAAGAAAGGTAAAACTCCCACATTCTTTTAAATGCTAAATCAAACCCTTTGCTTTTAATTTGTTCCCATTTTTTAATAAATTCATTTCTCCATATCACCAAAGTATTTGCATAATGATTAGCGTAAGAAATATATGAATTAATAGTTAAGTCATTATCAG
>CABXOW010000015.1 GCA_902513955.1 uncultured Pelagibacteraceae bacterium | reverse complement strand
AACAATTATTTTATAAACCTTTAGTGTAGTATGAGAAACTAATGAATAAAATTTTTTGGATACCAAAACACAAACTCTCTTATGTATACTATGTCTTACTTGTAATTGCGATTAGCAGAATAACAATCGCAGCAGCAGATAATGTGCTACAGTTTTTTATTGTAGTTTTTTTCGTATTGTTAGTTTTTAATATTATTCCTTATCAAATAATTAAATTTTTTAAATATATTGTTAAAACACAAAATAAGAAAAAAAGTTCAAGACAGAAAATTGTAAGAATAGTTTTTTTGTTTTTTTTGATAGTTATAGTAGGTTTGATTTTATATCCAAAAGACGACCATCAATCACTAATTTATCGTTGTGCTGATACAAAATATGAAGAACATTTTAAAGATACGGAAACACAAAATGAAATTGATACCTTTTTAAGTTTTAGACAAAACACAAAAAATCAAGACCAAACATACGGTATTGGGATTAAATTATGTGAGGAAATATATAAAATGCATAAAGAGAAATTTTTAAAGGAATACTCAAAATAAATAAATAATAGTTATATTTTTGAACAATTATTATAGACGCATTTGCGAGTATAATGCCTAACTATTGTTTTCTAACTTCACTGAAACTTCACTGAAACTTCATTGAACTTTATTTTAGGAAAATGAGTAAGGTCAACGGATACCTTTTATAAGGGGCGTTCTGTTGCCAGGTGCCCCGGACCCCGTCTACTTAATTAACAAAGTTAATTAGGCAGCAAGTGCGTAACTTTCGTTAGCAATTATAAATTTGCCCGTCACGGTGGAACAATCCCGAACGAAAGAATAGCCTTTAGTCATCCGTCGAATCTAGTTCACCCCCCCGTAAGTTGTAATGGTGGAGGTGGTGGGTACTGCCCCCACGTCCGCAATGGTTATTACGAAATTCGTTTATCGTCGTAGTTGGAAAACCAACATTATTAATATAAAAGCTATTACAAGAGATTCAATAAAAATCATGAAACTAACTAGTGAGCAATTACAAGAGATTAAAGAACAACAATCTCAACACAATCAAACAAAAAGAGTTACAGCTCCCGCACTTGAAGATATTTTATACGAAGCAATACCAGCATTAGACCATGGTTTCGTAAGAGTAGTTGATTATATGGGGGACGATACATCGATCGTTCAATCAGCTAGAGTTTCTTATGGTAAAGGAACGAAAAAAGTTTCAACAGATGCAGGTCTAATTAAATATTTAATGAGGCATTGGCATAGTACGCCATTTGAAATGTGTGAAATTAAATATCACATTAAGCTTCCAATTTTTATTGCAAGACAATGGATTAGACACAGAACTGCAAATGTAAATGAATACTCTGCAAGGTATTCTATTTTAGATAAGGAATTTTATTTACCAAGTGCAGAAAATTTAGCAGCTCAATCTACAAGCAACAGACAAGGTAGAGGAGATGTTTTAGAGGGCGAGCAAGCAAAAGAAGTTTTGGAACTTTTAAAAAATGATGCTGAAAGAACTTATGATAATTATGAGACAATGTTGAATGAAAGATTTGACGGCTCAACAATAGACGAAAACAAAAAAGGATTAGCTAGAGAGCTTGCTAGAATGAATTTAACTTTAAATACTTACACGCAGTGGTATTGGAAAACTGATTTATTAAATTTAATGAATTTTTTAAGATTAAGAGCTGATAGTCATGCGCAATATGAAATAAGAGTTTATGCTGATATCATGTTGGATACTGTTAAAAAATGGGTTCCAATCACTTATAATGCTTTTATGGATTATAGAGTTGGTGGCACTGAAGTTTCAGCAAAAGGTAAAGCAATTATTCAAAAACTTATCAAAGGTGAAAATGTTGATGTAGATAGTTCAGGACTTTCAAAAAGAGAATGGAATGAATTAATGATTGCTTTTGATCTTAAAGATAAGTTGATTTAATCTTATTAGCAAAATCTAAATATATTTTTGAAATTTCATGTTCAGGATTAGCTTCAACAATAGGCTTTCCCTCATCTCCATTCTTTCCAACTTCAGGATTAATTGGTATCTCACCTAAAAATTCTTTTTCAAATTCTTCTGCAGTTTTTCTAACACCACCTTCACCAAAAATCTTATATTTCTTACCATCGTCTCCCGTAAAATAACTCATGTTATCCACTAACCCTAAAATTTTTACTCCAAGTTTATCAAACATTTTAATACCTCTTTTAACATCTAATAAAGCTACTTCTTGAGGAGTAGAGACTATGATTGCTCCATCCATTTTAATTTCTTGTGAAAAAGTTAATTGAGTATCTCCAGTTCCTGGAGGCATATCAACAATAATAAAATCTAAATCTTTCCAATTAACTTTTTGAGTAAAAGTTTTAATAGCACTTGTCACCATAGGGCCACGCCATATCATTGGAGTTTGTTGATCTGCTAAAAAACCGATTGACATACATTGAATGTCATACTTTGTGATTGGATCTAATTTTTGACCATCACTTTTTGGTTTTTCATTAATATCAAACATTTTTGGAATTGACGGACCATAAATATCAGCATCCAGCAATCCAACTTTGCAACCAACTTGTTTTAAAGCTAGAGCAAGATTTGTTGCAAATGTAGATTTTCCAACTCCTCCCTTTGCACTTGAAATAGCTATTGTAAATTTTGTTCCTAAGATTGGATTTTTTGTGAATTTCTTTGGCTCCAACTTCTTTTTCATTGAGTCACTTAATTCTGGCTTTTTATCAGTCATATTTTCATCATTACTTGTTTTTTACGATAAAAACACTATATACTTTGTCATATGTCAGACGATTTCAGAGGCAGAGGTGGAAGTCCTTGGGGTTCACCCCCAGGAGGAGGAAATGGTTCAGGAAAAGGACCAACACCTCCGGACATAGACGCTATAATTAGAGATATTCAAAAAAAAATTAATAAATTTTTACCTGGAGGAAGTAAATCAGGTGGAAAACCAATTGGTTTAATTTTAATTGTTTTACTTTTTGTATGGCTTGCAAGTGGGCTTTATAGAGTATTACCCGACGAACAAGGGGTAGTTTTAAGATTTGGTAAATTTGTAAAAACAACTCAACCTGGTCTTAACTATCACATACCCTTTCCAGTAGAGACAGTTGAAACCCCTAAAGTTACAAAAGTTAATAGAATGGATATTGGTTTCAGATCTGAAAGAGATAGTGGTTTCACTACAGGAGGTGGAGTGGCAGATGTTCCACAGGAAAGCTTGATGTTAACAGGTGATGAAAATATTGTGAATATAGACTTTTCAGTATTTTGGGTCATTAAAGATGCAGGCAAGTTCTTATTTGAAATTCAAGACCCTCAAGGAACAGTTAAAGCTGCTGCAGAAACTGCAATGAGAGAAGTAATTGCCAAAAGTGATATTCAGCCAATTTTAACTGAAGGAAGAGCTAAAATTGAAATTGAAACACAAGACATTATTCAATCAATATTAGACGAATACAATAGTGGAATTCAAATTACACAAGTACAAACTCAAAAAGCAGATCCACCAGATCAAGTTATAGATGCATTCAGAGATGTTCAAGCTGCAAGAGCTGACATGGAAAGATCTAAAAATGAAGCTGAAGCTTACGCTAACGATGTTATTCCAAGAGCAAGAGGGGAAGCAGCAAAAATTATGCAAGCAGCAGAGGCATATAAACAAAGAGTTGTTGCTGCATCAGAGGGTGAAGCTAGCAGATTTGTATCTATTTACAATGAGTATGCAAAAGCCAAAAAAGTAACTAAAGACAGAATGTATCTTGAAACTATGGAAAAAGTTTTAGCTGACATAGATAAAGTAATTATTGATAAAAATTCAGGTTCAGGAGTCGTTCCTTATTTGCCATTACCTCAATTAGGAAAAAAGAAAGCAAGTAATTAAATGAAAGTGCAAAAAATATTATTCCCAATAGTAGCTGTATTAGGTGCTCTAGTTTTCTTTTCAGTATTTATTGTTAAAGAAGTTAATCAAGCAATTGTTCTTCAGTTTGGTGACCCTAAAAAAATTATTATTGAACCTGGTTTAAATTTTAAAGTTCCTTTTATTCAAAATGTTGTTTTTTTAGATAGCCGGATTTTAAATTTAGATACACCACCAGCCGAAGTTATTGCATCTGATCAAAAAAGATTAATAGTTGATGCTTTTGCAAGATTTCAAATTATTGATCCTTTAAAATTCTATATATCTGTAGGAAATGAAAGAGTTGCTAGATCAAGATTAGCAACAATTATTAACTCTAGAATTAGAAATGTTTTAGGACGACAAGAATTACAAACATTGCTATCAAAAGATAGGTCAAAGCAAATGTCTTTAATTCAAGAAGGTGTAAATACAGAAGCTCAAAAATTTGGTATTAAGATTGTAGATGTAAGAATTAAAAGAGCAGACCTTCCTCAAGCAAACAGTGAAGCAATTTATCGAAGAATGCAGACTGAAAGGGAGAGAGAAGCTAAAGAATTTAGAGCAAGAGGTGCAGAGATGGCAGTAACCATTACTTCAACAGCTGATAAAGAAGTTTCAGTAATTTTAGCAAATGCAAATAAAGACTCTGAAATTATGAAAGGAGAAGGTGATGGGGAAAGAAACAAAATCTTTGCTGAAGCATTTGGAAGAGATCCTGAATTCTTTGCTTTTTATAGAGCAATGCAAGCATACGAAACTGCTTTAATTGGTGGAGATACATCTTTGATTTTATCCCCTGACAGTGAATTTTTTAAATTTTTTGGAAATATAAAACCTAAATCAGAATAACTTATTTATTATGAAAGAATTGATCATAGCATTTGGTCTCTTTCTTTTTATAGAAGGAATTTTGTATGCCATATTTCCATCAAAAATGAAAAGTATGTTAAAAAAATTAGAACTTGTAAAAGATAGTCAACTTAGATCGGGTGGGTTAATTTTTGCAATTATAGGATTTATAATTATTTATTATATTAAAGGTTAGTATGAAAAAAATTAAACTTATATTTCTCACGTTAATTTTAACTTTCAGTTTTTCATTTCAATCAAACTCTCAATCAGTACCGGCATCTTTTGCAGATCTTGCGGAAAGATTAATGCCTTCAGTTGTAAATATATCAACTACTCAAACTGTAGTAACTAGAAGCAATCCATTTCCTGGCTTAGAATTCCCTCCAGGATCTCCTTTCGGAGATATGTTTAAAGAATTTGGAACACCTCAAGAAAGAAAGTCAGCAGCTCTAGGCTCTGGTTTCATTATTGATGAAAAAGGAATTGTTGTTACAAATAATCATGTAATTCAGGATGCTGAAGATATTATTGTAAGAGTTAATGGTGATCAGGAATTTAAAGCTAAAGTTTTAGGAGCAGATCCTTTAATGGATATTGCAGTATTACAATTAGAAACAGATGAAAAATTTAAGCCTGTTGCTTTTGGTGATTCTGATAAAGCTAGAATAGGTGATTGGGTTATTGCAATAGGTAACCCTTTTGGCTTAGGTGGAACTGTTACATCAGGAATTATTTCGGCAAGAAATAGATCAATTGGATTATCTAGATATGAGGATTTTATACAAACAGATGCATCAATTAACTCCGGCAACTCAGGAGGACCTTTGTTTAATATGAAAGGAAATGTAATTGGAATTAACACAGCTATCCTTGGTAGAAATGGATCAATTGGAATCGGTTTTTCAATACCTTCCAACAGTGCAAAAACTGTTATTAGTCAACTAATTGAATTTGGAGAAACTAAAAGAGGATGGTTAGGAGTTAGAATACAAGATGTGACGCAAGAAATTGCTGATGTTGAAAAGTTAGTTGAGCCTAGAGGGGCATTAGTTGCAAGTGTTGCAGAAAATAGTCCTTCAGAAAAAGCAGGAATTAAAGCTGGAGATATTATTTTAGAATTTAATGGTAAAAAAATTCAACAAATGAAAGAGCTTCCAGCTATTGTTGCTAAAACCCAGGTTGGTAAAAACGTTAAGGTAAAAATTTGGAGAAATAAAAAAGAATTAACAAAAAATGTTCTATTAGGAAGACTAGAAACTTCAGATGATTTTAAAGTAAGTAAAAAAAAATCTGAACAGCCAAAAGATATAATTATAATAGATGACTTAAAAATTACAGTTAGAAAGTTAACAAAAGAAGATATTAAGACCAGAAAACTTCCCAATCAAACTTCAGGATTGGTTATTACAAAAATAGGAAATAATAGTCCTCTACTCAAATCTCTTGAAGTTAATAGTATCATAGTTGAAGCACAAAAAACCAAAATAAGAAGTGTAAGTGATTTACAAAAAATAGTAAAAGATGTTTTAAAATCTAATCAAAAAACAATACTATTTGCCATATATAATACTCAAAACCAAAGAAGATATATTGGTATTAAATTAGATTAGTCATGGATTTAAAGTCCAAGATTATTTTGATTTCTGGACCAACAGCTTCAGGGAAATCTAATTTTTCAGTCAAATTCGCTAAAAAAATTAATGGTGAAATTATTAATGCAGATAGTATGCAGGTTTACAAAGAATTAAAAATTTTATCAGCTCGCCCTTATCCTAAAGATTATCAAAAAATAAAACATCACTTATATGGTTTTCGTAGTGTTAAAAATAATTTTTCAACAGGAGATTGGCTAAAATATGCAATTAAAAAAATTAAAGAAGTGAAAAGAAGAAAAAGAATACCAATTTTTGTTGGAGGAACCGGGTTATACTTTAAGGCTTTAACTGATGGATTGGTAAGTATTCCAAATATTCCAATTAAATTTAGGAATAAGATAAGAACTTTGCATAAAAATTTAGGTCAAAAGAAATTTTATCAAAAACTTATAAAACTTGATCCAAAATCAAAAGAAAAAATTAATTCAACAGATGCACAAAGATCAATAAGAGCTTATGAGGTAAAGCAATTTACGAAAAAGTCTCTTCATGATTGGTTTGAAAATACAAAATCTTATTTTAATAAAGATGATTTTTTAAAAATTTATATTGATTATCCACGTGAAGACCTAGTCCAAAAAATTAGTAAAAGAACCGAACAAATGATTAAGATTGGTGCAATTAAAGAAGTTAAAAAATTTATCAAATTAAAAGTTAGGAAAGATAAGAGCGTCAATAAAGCCATCGGCATCAATGAGATAAAAGAATATCTGGTAAAAAGAAAAGATATGAGTGATGTTATTGAAAAAATATCAATAAAGACTAGGCAATACGCTAAAAGACAAAGCACTTGGGCTAGAGGTAACATGACGAGTTGGTTAAAATTACGACCCCAAGATTTAAATAAATTTTTAAAAAAAATTAAATAATTCATTCTAAAACTTGACCAATCAGTACAACTTCAGCTAGATTGCGAAATGCCAAAATTATATACTGGAGCAGAAATTTTATTTAAGTGCCTTGAAGAGCAAAAGGTAAAACATATTTTTGGTTATCCCGGTGGAGCAGTTCTTCCAATTTATGATGAGCTTAAAAATCATTCTTCAGTAAAACATATTTTAGTAAGACATGAACAAGGAGCTGGTCATGCAGCGGAAGGTTATGCAAGATCTTCTGGTAAGCCTGGAGTTGTTTTGGTTACCTCTGGACCAGGTGCAACGAATGTTGTTACCGCATTAACAGATGCATATATGGACTCGGTGCCATTAGTTTGTATTTCAGGACAAGTACCAACTCATTTAATTGGAACAGATGCATTTCAAGAATGTGATACAACTGGAATTACAAGACCTTGCACAAAACATAATTGGTTAGTAAAAGATGTTAAGGATCTTCAAAGAATAATGTATCAAGCATTCAAGGTTGCAACTACTGGTCGACCTGGCCCTGTACTAGTAGATATTCCAAAAGACATTCAGTTTGCAAAAGCTAAATATGTTTCTCTAAAAAAAGAAAAAAAAATAGAAATTAAAAATAAAAATAGATTTAATCAAAAAGACATTGATCAATTAATTGAGTTAATGAACAAAGCTTCAAAACCAATTTTTTATACAGGGGGTGGCGTTGTAAACTCGGGACCAAAAGCAAGCGAACTTTTAAGAGAATTAGTTGCATTAACTGGTTTTCCAATCACCTCAACTCTTCAGGGGTTAGGTTCTTATCCTGGTGATGACAATCAATTTTTAGGAATGCTAGGAATGCATGGAACTTATGAAGCTAACAATGCCATGCACGATTGTGACTTATTGATTAATATTGGTGCAAGATTTGATGATCGTATTACTGGTAAAATTGACGAGTTCTCTCCCAAATCAAAAAAAGTACATATTGATATTGATCCCTCTTCAATAAATAAAATTATAAAAGTAGATTTAGCAATTGTTGGAGACGTAACCGATGTTATCAATTCAACTACTAAAACTTTAAAAAAGAAAAATTTAAATTTAGAAAAATCAAATAAACAAAAAATTTCAAAATGGTGGCAACAAATACAAAAATGGAGAACAAAACAATCTTTAAACTTTATTAATAGTGATAAAATAATTAAGCCACAGTATGCAGTTCAAAGACTTTATGAATTAACTAAAAATCAAGACACTTTTATTACAACAGAAGTTGGTCAACACCAAATGTGGGCAGCACAACACTATAAATTTAATAAACCAAATAGATGGATGACTTCAGGAGGTCTTGGCACCATGGGTTATGGTTTGCCAGCTGCGGTGGGAGTACAATTAGCTCATCCAAAAAAATTAGTCGTTGATATTGCTGGAGAAGCATCAGTTTTGATGACAATGCAAGAGATGTCTACAGCTGTTCAATATAATCTACCTATTAAAATCTTTATTTTAAATAATCAGTATATGGGCATGGTTAGACAATGGCAGGAATTGCTTCATGAAAAAAATTATTCTGAAAGTTATACAGAAGCTTTGCCTGATTTTGTAAAATTAGCAGAGGCTTATGGGTGTGTTGGTATTAGAGCAAAAAATCCAGACGAATTGGATGAAAAAATTCAAGAAATGATAAATGTAGACAAACCAGTAATTTTTGATTGTCATGTAGATCAAGCAGAAAATTGTTTTCCAATGATTCCATCAGGAAAACCTCACAATCAAATGCTGTTAGGTCCAAAAGATCAAGAAGAAAACAAAATTACAAGCAAAGGGAAGGTATTAGTTTAAATGGCAAAATCTAAATCAGCTTACAGTATCCCAAGTAAAATTGGTAAGCTAGAAACCCATATATTAGTTGTTTGGGTGGATAATGAAGCAAGTGTTTTGTCACGAGTAGTAGGTCTTTTTTCTGGTAGGGGATATAATATAGAATCTCTTGCAGTTGCAGAAGTTGATCAAAAAGAAAACCTTTCAAGAATTACTATTGTAACCACAGGAACTCCAGAGGTTATTAAGCAAATAGTATTACAATTAAAAAAATTAGTTCCAGTTCATAAAGTTGCTAATTTTAAAAGAGAAGATAAAAATGTAATTTTTAAAGAGATGGCATTGTTTAAAATTGTAGGAAATTCTTCTAAAATTAAAAAAACTTTAAATGCTTGTAAAAAATTTAATCCAGTTATATTAGATCAGACAAATAAATCTGCTGTAATTCAAATAACTGCAATGAGAAGAGAAATAGATAAAATGACAAAAAATTTAAAATCGCACGGTCTTATAAGTGTCTCAAGAACTGGAGCGGTTGCAATGACTAGAGGCGCTGGAATATTTAACTAATTAATTAAGGAGAAAAAAAATGAAAATGTTTTATGAAAAAGATGCAGATGTTGATCTAATTAAGGGAAAAAAAATTGCAATTTTTGGTTATGGAAGCCAAGGACATGCTCATGCTTTAAACTTAAAAGATAGTGGTGTTAAAGAAATAGTTGTGGCTCTTAGAGAAGGATCTTCAAGTGTTGCGAAAGCTGAGTCTAAAGGTTTAAAAGTTATGAATTTATCAGATGCAGCTGCCTGGGCAGATGTTGTTATGATTTTAACACCTGATGAATTACAAGCTGAGATTTATAAAAATCATATAGAGCAAAGAGTAAAAGAAGGAACAAGTATTGCATTTGCTCATGGCTTAAATGTTCATTACGATTTAATTAAAGCTAGAAAAGATTTAGATGTATTTATGGTTGCTCCAAAAGGACCCGGACATTTAGTTAGAAGTGAGTATGAAAAAGGTGGTGGAGTTCCATGTTTGTTTGCTGTTCATCAAGATGGTTCAGGTAAAGCTAGAGATCTTGCTTTATCATATGCATCTGCAGTGGGTGGTGGAAGATCAGGAATTATTGAAACTACATTTAAGGATGAAGTTGAAACAGATTTATTTGGAGAACAAACCGTTTTATGTGGTGGCTTAGTTGAGTTGATTAAAAATGGTTATGAAACTTTAACTGAAGCAGGTTATGAACCTGAAATGGCTTACTTTGAAACTGTTCATGAAGTTAAATTAATTGTCGATTTAATTTATGAAGGTGGAATTGCAAACATGAACTATTCCATTTCTAATACTGCTGAGTATGGCGAATATGTTTCAGGTCCTAGAATTGTTAATAAAGAGGAAACTAAAAAAAAAATGAAAGAAGTTTTGGCTGATATTCAATCAGGAAAATTCACAAAAGAGTGGATGGATGAATGTAAAAATGGTCAAAAAAACTTTCTTGCAACCAGAGCTAAATTAGCAGAACATTCAGTAGAGAAAGTCGGAGCTGAACTTAGAGCAATGATGCCTTGGATAGCTAAGAAAAAATTAGTAGATAGCGATAAAAGTTAAATTTTAGCTAAAATTATAACTGTAATAATCGAATTATTTCACTTATACTTTTTTAAATAAATTTAAAAAAGAGGGGAATAATGAAGATAAAAAATTTAATTAGAATACTGTTATCTTTGGTTTTAGTATTTGGATTTTCTTCAGCATGGGCAAAAACTATAAAGTGGTCTATGCAAGGAGATAGTCTTACACTAGATCCACACGCACAAAACGAAGGCCCGACTACTCAGGTCTCTAGGCAAGTATACGAAGCACTTGTTCAAAGAGGTTTGGATATGAAAATAGGACCTGCGTTAGCTACAAAATGGAAAGCTACAGATCCAAATACATGGGTTTTTACTTTAAGAGAGGATGTTAAATTTTCTGATGGTTCTAAAATGACGTCTGAAGATGTTGTTTTCAGTATATTAAGAGCTAAACAAAGAACATCGGATTTTAAAGAATATATTAGCACAGTATCAGGTGTTGAAGCTGTTGGAGATTATTCAGTTAAAATAACAACAAGTAAGCCAAATCCAATTCTTTTAAACCAATTGTCTAACATTTTTATAATGTCTAAGAAATGGTCTGAAGAAAACTTTGCGATGTCTCCACAAAATTGGGATGCTAGCCAAGAAACTTTTTCAGCAACTAATGCTATGGGAACTGGACCTTTTAAAATAACTTTAAGAGAACCTAATACAAAAACAGTGTTTAAAAAAAATAAACATTGGTGGGGTGAAATGAAAGACAAGAAACTAACAAAAATTGAATTACTTCCAATTAAAAATGCAGCAACTAGAGTTGCAGCTTTGTTATCTGGAGAAATTGATTTAGTTACAGATGCACCTGTTCAGGATTTAAAACGTATTGGTTCTTCTTCAGGACATAAAGTAGAAAGCACACCACAGATGAGAACAATTTTTCTTGGAATGGACCAAGCTGTAGATAAATTGAGATCAGGTAATACTGGTGACAATCCATTTAAGAAAAAAGAAGTAAGACAAGCTTTTTATCAAGCGATAGATATTGAAGCTATCAAGAAAAAAGTTATGAGAGGTTTAAGTGAACCTGCTGGAATAATAACTTTTCCAGGAGTAAACGGTTATACTACAGATCTTGATAAAAGATTGCCTTACGATGTTGATGCTGCAAAAAAACTATTAGCTGAAGCAGGTTATCCTGATGGTTTTAATATTGAGCTAAGATGTCCAAATGATAGATATGTAAATGACGAAGCTATTTGCACAGCTGTTGTTGGAATGTTAGGTAAAATAGGCGTTAATGTAAATCTATTTGCTCAAACTAAGAGTAAGCACTTTAAAGAACTTAAAGATAACCAAGGTGATTTTTATATGCTTGGTTGGGGTGTTCCTACTTTAGATAGTCACTATGTTTTTCATTATTTATATGAAAGTGGTGCTAGCTGGAATAAAGTTAACTTTAGTAACTCAGAAGTTGATGCTGCAATCAGAGTTATGGAAGGTGAAGTTGACTTAGACAAAAGGAATGCTGCAATTGCAAAAGCTTGGAAAATTGTAAAAGATGATATTTCTTATCTTCCTTTGCATCACCAAGTAATTTCTTGGGCATCAAAAAGCGATGTTAATGTACCTATAAGACCGAATAACGAACCGTTATTCAGAACTGCTAACTTTAATTAAATAAATTTTTTATAAGCCCCCTAAATATTGGGGGCTTGTAATTTAATAATTTTCATAAATTGATAAAATACTTTTTCAAAAGATTATTTCAGTCTGCCTTGGTAATGTTAGTCGTTGCCTTCGTATCTTTTTCTTTGTTTAATTTTGTAGGAGATCCAATAAATAACATGGTTGGAGAAGAAACATCTGATGAAGAAAGAGCAGAAATTAGAGAAACTTTAGGTTTAATGGATCCTATTCATATTCAATTTACTAGATTTGTAGTAAATGCGTCTAAGGGAGAATTTGGAATTTCTTATCAATTAAGAAGACCTGTTTCAGAATTAATAACAGAAAGAATGCCTGCAACCATTGAGCTTGTGGTAATTTCAGCACTAATTGCTCTTATTTCTGGGACATTATTAGGAGTTTATACAGGAATAAATAGGAAAGGTTTTTTAAGTGATATCATTTTAGCGGTATCATTGCTCGGAGTATCGCTCCCCACATTCGTTATTGGTATATTATTTATTTATCTTTTTTCAGTAATTTTAGGAATACTACCATCTTTTGGAAGAGGTGAGGTGGTTGATTTGGGATTTTGGACTACAGGATTTCTAACTATCTCTGGGTTAAAAGCAATTATACTTCCATCAGTTACTCTTAGCCTTTTTCAAATGACATATATAATTAGACTTGTGCGAGCTGAAATGATGGAGATTTTACAAACTGATTATATTAAATTTGCAAGAGCAAGAGGAATAAGTGAAAAAAGTATAAAATATAAACATGCATTAAAAAATGGCTTAATCCCTGTAATAACTATTGCTGGAATTAATATTGGAACACTTATTGCATTTTCAATAATTACCGAAACAGTTTTTCAATGGCCAGGAATGGGATTTTTATTTATTCAAGCTGTACAATTTGTAGATATTCCTATTATGTCTGCTTATTTAGTTTTTATAGCTTTTGTCTTTGTAATGATTAATTTTATAGTAGATATTTTATATTATTTTATAGATCCAAGAATTAGAGTTAAAGGAGATGTTTCAAGTGGATAACAATACTCTTAGCGCCTGGGGCAGAATTAAAGATAGTGATATTTATTATAGTTTTATTAAATCTCCAACTGCAATTATATCTTCAGTAATTTTATTTATAATATTCTTTTGTTCATTTTTTGTGGAGTTAGTTACACCCTACAACCCTTTTGATCCATCTTCTTTATCTTTAATGGATGCTTTTACTCCACCGTCATGGACTGATGATGGACTAGCCAAATTTATTTTAGGAACAGATGGTCAAGGGAGAGATATGCTATCAACAATTCTTTACGGCTCAAGAATTTCATTAATTGTAGGTTTTTCAGCAATTATATTTAGTTTGATTTTAGGTGTTAGTTTAGGATTAACAGCTGGATATTTTGGTGGCAAATATGAAATGATTGTAATGAGATTAACCGATGTTCAACTAACAGTTCCAAGTATCTTAATGGCTCTTTTGGTTGATGGAATAGCAAGAGGACTTATTTCAAGAGAGATGCATGATGAAATGGCAATTTATGTTTTAATTTTTGCAATTGGGATTTCTGAATGGCCTCAATTTGCAAGAGTATCAAGAGCAGCAACTTTAGTTGAAAAGAATAAAGATTATGTTTCAGCATCAACAATAATTGGCGTTTCAAATATAATTATTATGTTCAAACATATTTTGCCAAATATTTTAAGACCAGTATTAGTAATTGGAACTATTGGACTTGCACTTGCAATTATTGCTGAGTCGACTTTAAGTTTTCTAGGTGTTGGTGTGCCACCTACCACCCCATCATTAGGAACACTGATTAGACTTGGTAATGATTTTTTATTTTCAGGTGAATGGTGGATTACTTTTTTTCCAGCAATTTTTTTAGTGATACTGGCATTTTCAATTAATTTATTAGGGGATTGGATGAGAGATACTCTTAATCCAAGATTGAATAAATGAGTTTCCTCAAAATAAATAATTTAAGTGTCGATTATCGAATGAGAAAAGAAACTGTTTATGCGGCTAAAAATGTAAATATTGATGTAAATAAGGGTGAAATATTAGGATTAGTTGGTGAATCTGGATCAGGAAAAAGTACTGTAGGAAATGCAATAATTAATCTAATTGATGAACCTGGCAAAGTTTCAAGTGGTTCGATCATATTAGGAGAAATAAATATTCATGAAGATCCTAAAAATATTATTAAATATAGAGGAAAAAAAATTGGTTTGATATTTCAAGACCCTCAAACATCTCTTAATCCAATACTTACAATTGGCGAACAGTTAATTGAAACTATTCAAACTCATCTTGAGTTAAATAATGAAGAAGCAAAAAATAGATCAATAAGTTTGTTAAAAGAGGTTGGAATTAAAGATGCTGAAAGTAGATTTGATAATTATCCACATCAATTTTCAGGAGGAATGAGACAGAGAGTGGTAATTTCACTTGCTTTATGTTGTGAACCTGAACTTTTAATTGCAGACGAACCTACTACAGCTTTAGATGTTTCTATTCAATCACAAATTCTTGATTTAATTAAAAGATTAACTAAAGAAAGAAATCTAGCTGCAATATTAATTACTCATGATATGGGAGTGATAGCAGAGACAGCGGATAGAGTAGCTGTAATGAAAAGTGGAAATTTAGTAGAAATTGGTGTCACTAAAGAAATATTAACTAATCCCAAAGAAACTTATACTAAAAGTTTAGTTAGTTCTGTTCCTCCAACAAATAAAAAAATATCTAGATTTGTAATTATAGAAAAAGAAAATAAAAATAATAAAGAAAATAATTTAAAAATATTAAATAGATGGACTAAGAAAGAAATTATGAAACAAGACTTAGTTCAGGTGAAAAATCTTAGTAAAAGTTTTGATGATAATTTTTTTACTGAAAGTTCTAAAAATTCAGTAATGGCAGTTAATGATGTTTCGTTTGAAATTAAACAAGGTGAATCATTTGGATTGGTAGGTGAGAGTGGTAGTGGAAAATCTACCATAGCAAAAATAATTGTAAATTTATTTAAACCTAGTTCCGGTGATATTTTCTTTGATAATATTTGTATTACAAAAATTAAGAAAAATTTAGAAATGATGAAATTTAGAAAACAAATACAAATGATATTTCAAGATCCTTACTCATCTTTAAATGGAAGATTAAAAGTTAAAGATATTGTTTCAGAACCAATTAAACTTCACAATCCTTCTATAAGTAGAAAAGATTTAGATAATTATGTTTTTGATTTATTGGAGTCAGTTGAACTAATACAAAATTCAGCAGATCGTTATCCACATGAATTTTCTGGAGGCCAAAGACAAAGAATATCTATAGCAAGAGCTTTAGCGACACAACCAAGACTCCTTGTTTGTGATGAGCCAACTTCAGCCTTAGATGTGAGTATTCAAGCTCAAATATTAAACTTGTTAAAGGATCTTCAGGAACAGCTTAATTTAACAATATTATTTATAAGTCATGATTTACCAGTTGTTAGACAAATGTGTGATAGAATTGGAGTATTAAAGGATGGTAAATTATGTGAAGTTTCAAATACAGAGAAATTGTTTTTGGAACCACAGCACGATTATACCAAGGAACTTTTGCGCTTAATGCCAAAAATTGAGTCTATTTATAATTAATCTTTAGATGGTCTGAAATGGTCGAATAATAAGAGAAATTTTACTAATTATTTTGCAATCTCTCTTATAGATTGTATTATAGATTTTCAAAAATTTAAGTTATGAGCGATAAAGATAAAATCTTTATATTTGATACTACAATGCGTGATGGTGAGCAATCACCAGGCGCATCTATGAGTTTGGAAGAAAAAATCCAAATTGCTAGGGTATTTGACGAATTAGGAATTGATATTATTGAAGCAGGTTTTCCAATTGCTTCACCAGGAGACTTTGAGGCAGTTTCAGAAGTTAGTAAAATTTTAAAAAATTCTATACCCGCAGGACTTTCAAGACATTCAGTAAAAGATATTGATAGAGCTTATGAAGCATTAAAGCACGCACCAAGATTTAGAATTCATACTTTTATTTCCACAAGTCCATTACACATGAAGCATAAACTTAACATGTCACCTGATGATGTTTATGAATCAATAGGTAAACATGTAGCTTATGCAAGAAAATTTACTGATGATGTTGAATGGTCTTGCGAAGATGGAACAAGGACTGATATGGATTACATGTGTAAAACGGTTGAACTTGCAATTAAAAGTGGAGCTAAAACAATAAATATTCCTGATACAGTTGGTTATACTATTCCATCAGAGTTCACTACAATTATAGAAACTTTGTTAAATAAAGTTCCAAATATAGATAAAGCAATTTTATCTACACATTGTCATAATGATTTAGGTTTAGCAGTAGCAAATTCATTAGCCGGTGTTCAAGCTGGCGCTAGACAAATTGAATGTACAATAAATGGTTTGGGAGAGAGAGCAGGTAATGCAGCATTAGAAGAAGTAGTAATGGCAATTAAAACAAGACCTGATTTGATGCCTTATGAAACTGGAATTAACACAACACTTTTAAGCAAAGCGTCGAAAATTGTATCAAATGCAACTGGTTTTCCAGTTCAATATAATAAAGCAATTGTTGGTAAAAATGCTTTTGCACATGAAGCGGGAATTCATCAAGATGGAATGTTAAAAAATAGACAGACTTACGAAATCATGACACCAGAAAGTGTTGGGGTTAAGCAAACATCATTAGTTATGGGCAAACATTCTGGCAGACATGCATTTAAAGACAAACTAAATAGTTTGGGTTATCCTGATCTTACAGATGATGTTGTTGGTAATGCTTTTGCAAAATTTAAAGTTTTAGCAGATAAGAAAAAGCATGTTTATGATGAAGATATTGTAGCATTAATTGATGATAGCTTGATTATTGATAATAAAGTTAATGCGATCAGTTTAAAATCTTTAAAAGTGTTTGCAGGAACTGGCGAACCCCAAAGAGCAGAAATGACTTTAGATGTTTATGGAGATATAAAACAAGCATCCGAAACAGGTGATGGTCCAGTTGATGCAATATTTAAGTGTATAAAAACACTTTATCCTCACAATGTAAATTTACAACTTTATCAAGTGCATGCAGTTACTGAAGGAACAGATGCACAAGCTACTGTAAGTGTTAAAATTGAAGAAAAAGGAAAAACAACAGTAGGCCAAGCAGCTGACACAGATACACTTGTAGCTTCAGCAAATGCTTATATTAATGCATTAAATAAAATGATTATTAAACGGGATAAAACAGCTCCAATGGAGCAAGAAAATCAAAAAGTGAGAGGTATATAAAATGGGACTATTCGACAAAGTTAAAGAAATTTGGAGCCAAGATATGGCGATCGATCTTGGAACAGCTAACACACTAGTTGTTTTAAAAGGACAAGGTGTAGTTTTGAATGAACCTTCTGTTGTTGCAATAGTAGAACAAGGTGGAAAGAAAAATGTTTTGGCAGTTGGTGATGAAGCAAAAACAATGCTTGGAAGAACTCCTGGAAACATAAGTGCAATTAGACCTTTAAGAGATGGTGTAATCGCAGACTTCATCGTTACTGAAGAAATGATAAAACATTTTATAAAAAAAGTTCATAAAGGAAGTACATTTGCAAATCCAAGAATTTTAATTTGTGTTCCAACAGGCTCAACACCAGTTGAGAGGAAAGCAATTCAAGACAGCGCACTTGCGGCAGGTGCCAGAAGAGTACAATTAATTGAAGAGCCTATAGCTGCTGCAATTGGAGCGGGGCTTCCAATTTCTGAAGCAACAGGATCTATGGTAGTAGATATTGGCGGTGGAACTAGTGAGATTGCTATCATGTCTTTAGGTGGACTAGTTTATTCTAAGTCTTTAAGAATTGCAGGCGATGCAATGGATACAGCAATAGTTAATTATATGCGAAAAGAATATAATCTTTTAATTGGAGATACTACTGCTGAAAAGATTAAAAAAGAAATGGGCACAGCATTAGCCTCAGGTACAAATACTTATCCAGTCAAAGGTAGAGATCTTAGATCTGGTACGCCAAAAGAAGTTAACATTACAGAGGAAGATACAGCAGAAGCATTAAATGACATCATGAGGGAAATGATTAATGCTATTAAGCAAGCCTTAGAAAATACTCCTCCAGAATTGTCTGCTGACTTAGTTGATATGGGATTAACACTAACGGGTGGTGGAGCTTTGTTAAAAAATATTGATAAAAGATTTTCTAAAGAAACTGGATTACCTGTTCATGTTGCAGATGATCCATTATCTTGTGTAGCCGTTGGTACAGGGAAAGCATTAGATCAGGAAGAAACTTTTTCTACTATGTTATCTGAATATTAAGATCAATGGCTTCAAGCAGAGATGATTTTGTAATTGCTATTCGGTCAGCCTTTTTAAAAAAAAAAGATAAACAAAAATTTTCATTATTAACCTTAATTTTTTTATCTTTTATTGTAATTGTATTAAGTAATTTTAATTTTAAAGCAACTCAAATTGTTAAATCAAGTATTAATGAGGTGATATATAGATCTTCAGCCTTAATATCTACTCCAGAAAATTACATCAAAAGCTTAAAAAAAGACTTTGATCAGCATATGAGATTGTACAAAACACACAAAGCAACAAAAATAGAATTAGAAAATTTAAAACAAAAACAATTAACAAATGATTTTCTAAAAATAGAAAATAAAAAATTAAGATCATTGATTGATGAAAATATCGAAACAAAAGAAATATTTGCAAAAGTTTTAATTGACAAAGAAAGTCCTTATCTAAAATCAGTTGTTTTAAATAAAGGTTCAAGAGACAATGTTAAGATTGGAATGGCAATTGTAGATGGGGTTTACCTTGTTGGACAAATCATAGAGGTTAATTATACTAATTCGAGGGCATTATTATTATCTGATTTTAACAGCAAAATACCCTCTGTTTTAGCTCCTAATGACATCCAAGCTGTAGTCTCTGGAACTGGAAGTAATTATGGAATAATTGAATACACTCAATATGAAATTGAAAAAAATTTGAATGAAAGTGAAATAATAGCTTACACTTCAGGTCTTGGCGGGTTATTTAAACCTGGTATCCCGATTGGGAAAATGTCCATAAGTTCAACTGGAAAAATAAACTTTTTTTCAGATTTTACACAGCTTAATTATGTAAAAATAACTTCTTATAAAATAGGTAGCAAGAAATAATGTCGTCATTAAATAAAAGTCCTTTTTTACAAATTTTTTTATCTTATCTTCCAATATTTATGCTTTTTTTTTCAGTTTTTAATGAATTTGATTTTAATTATTTAAAACTTGAATATTTTTCATTTAATTTTGTACATTTATTAATTTTTTTCTGGACATTAAGAAACCCAGACCACCTAGGCTATCTTGTAATTTTTTTTGCAGGTATAATTAATGATGTAGTAATTGGAATACCACTAGGAATTAGTAGTTTTTGTTATTTACTTCTTTGTTCAGTAACAGCCTATATTAGAAATATAACTTTATCTCCAAATTTTATTAAAGATTGGATATCGTTGTTATTTACAATTTTATTAATAAACTCAATTCAAGTAATAGTTTTAGATTTAATATTTTTGATAACAGTTGATTATATGAATTACTTAATTAATTCAGGATTCACCTTTTTATTTTATCCAATATTTTTTGTAGTTTTTAATTTTTTGAATAAGAGAATTTCAATTCAGCAAAATGATTAAATCGAGCTCAGGAATTAGAAAAACAGATGTTATAAACAGAAGAATGTTCATAATAGGAGCAGCTAAAATAGTAGTTTTTTCAGGTATCGTTGCTCGCCTATTTTCTCTTCAAATCAATGAGAATAAAAAATATCTTACACTTTCTGATAAAAATAGAATTAGAGAGTGGAAATTACCTCCAACTAGAGGAGACATAGTTGACTATTTCGGTAATGTAATTGCTGGAAATTTAAAAGTTTATCAATTGCATATAATTCCTGAGCAAGTTGAGAATTTTAATTATTTATTGTTGAGATTAAAAAATCTTTTAGAATTAAGCGATAAAAAAATTCAACGAATTAATAAGTTAAAAGCTGAATTAAAGCCTTGGGATAGCATAATTGTTTCTGAAAATTTAAGCTGGAGTCAATTTGTAAAAATCAATAATTATTTATATGACTTAATTGGTGTTAAACCAGTCATGACTATTTCTAGAAATTATCCCTTTAAAGATGCATATACACATGTTCTTGGGTATGTCAGTCAGCCTAATGAAAAAGAAATTTTAGAAAATGAAGTTGTTCAGGAAAGATTTGTTCCAGGAATGAAAATCGGAAAATTAGGATTAGAAAAAAGACTTGAAAATCATTTGATAGGCACAAATGCTATTCAACGTTATGAGGTAAATGCTTATGGTAAAAGAATTAATCAACTTGAACATCAAAAAGGAGAACAGGGATTAAAAATACGTTTAACAGTTGATACTGAAATACAAAAAGCTTGTGGGGGATTACTAAAAGGAAAAGCAGGGTCCATAAGTGTAATGGATATTTATACTGGAGATATTATTGCTATGTATTCCTCACCCTCTTATGATCCAAATTTGTTTCTTTTTGGAATAAGTCAAGATGAGTGGCAATTAATAAGAAATAATCCACTTAAACCTTTAGTAAATAAAACTCTTTCTGGTCTCTACTCTCCAGGATCTACGATAAAGCCAATCGTTGCGCTATCAGCTTTAGAAAATAATGTTATCAATACAAAGTTCAAAGTCAAATGTACGGGTAAAATGGAATTGTATGGACAAACATTTCATTGCTGGAAAGAGAAAGGGCATGGCTGGGTAAGTTTAAAAAATGCAATGAAACAATCTTGTGATACTTATTTTTATGAAGTTTCGAGATTGCTGGGTGTTGATAGATTAAATAATACTGCTGAAAAGTTTGGTTTAGGAAAAAAAGTTCTTGGTGAATATTTTGATATAGAAAAAAAAGGATTATTTCCTAATACAAAATGGAAAAAAAATAATCTTGGTAAAGGCTGGGTGCTAGGAGAAACACTCATAACAGGCATTGGTCAAGGGTATATACAATCTACTCCTTTACAACTTTGTATGATGACAGCACAAATTGCAAATGGTGGTTATGCAATAAAACCAAAAATAATTGTAGACAATAATCCATTATCTTTTGAGGATGCAAAACAGTCAATGGAGAAAGGATTGTTATATGACACTGAAACTAAGTCATTTAAAGACAAAAAATTATTTAAAGACAAAAAAAATATTAAGATAGTTCAAGAAGCAATGTTCAGTTCTACAAATGAAAGATTTGGAACTTCTTACAGATCAAGAATTGACGACCCTAGATATCAATTCGCAGGAAAAACAGGAACAGCTCAAGTAAAAAGAATTAGCAAAAGAGAGCGTGAATTAGATTTAGAATTAGAACAAATACCATACAAAGATAGAGATCATGCTTTATATGTTGCTTATGGACCTTATATTAATCCAAGATATGCACTCAGTATCATTGTTGAACATGGTGGTTCTGGTAGTAGAACAGCTGCACCTATAGCAAAAAAATTATTTAAATTAATAATTGATAGACATGATTTAAGAAATAAACAATCAAATTTTGAGAGGATCACGATTTAAATGTTTCAAAATGACAGATTGAATAACGAGATTACATTATTTAAAAAAATAAAAAATTTAGATTACATTTTAGTAATCTCAGTCATTCTTCTTTCAATAGTAAGTGTATTTGTAATGTATTCTACAGATGGAGGTGAAATTCTTTTTCATACAAAAAATCATCTTGTTAAACTCTCTGTTTTTTTCCCATTAATGATATTTGTTGCTTTCTTTAACATAAAATTTTGGCATAATTTTTCATATGTATTTTACTTTTTAGTAATTTTGTTGTTAATTTGGGTTTCTTTTTTTGGAATTAAATCTTCAGGATCACAAAGATGGATGGATGTATATTTATTTGTACTTCAACCTTCAGAATTAATGAAAGTAGCAATTATTTTGTGTCTAGCAAAATATTATCATAGATTAAAAATTGAAAACGTAAATTCTTTAACAAGTATAGTTTTAGTTTTATCAATTATTTTGATTCCTATTATATTTGTAATTTCTCAACCTGATTTGGGTACTTCAATATTGATAGCCTCAAGTGGATTAATCATTTTGTGGTTAGGCGGTGTAAAAATTAAATATTTTATTTATTCTTTTATTGCTTTTTTGATTTCACTTCCTTTTATAATCTCATTCTTAAAACCCTATCAGAAATTAAGAATACTAACCTTTTTAGATCCAGACAGAGATCCTTTAGGAGCCGGGTATCAAATTATACAATCCAAAATAGCAATAGGTTCAGGAGGTTTTGAGGGAAAAGGTTTTTTAAAAGGAACTCAGAGTTATTTAGACTTTTTACCAGAAAAACATACAGATTTTATTTTTACTTTATTTTCTGAGGAATTTGGATTTATAGGTTCTATTGGTCTTTTGTTATTGTATTCAATAATAATTTTTAGAATTATCAGGATAGGATCAATCTCAAGGAGTAATTTTGCTAGACTATTTTGCTTTGGATATGCTTTCGCAATCTTTATTTACATAGTTGTAAATTTATCAATGGTTTTGGGTCTACTCCCAATAGTTGGCTCTCCACTTCCGATAATGTCTTATGGAGGGTCCTCGATGCTCGCAACCATGATTGGTTTTGGCATTGTATTAAGTGCGAAAATCAATCACAAACAAATTATTTCATAAAAAACAAATTAAAATTTGCATAATTTGTCACTCTTATATTTTAACTTTTACTTGTATAACAATTTTTATGAATAAAGATCTTAAAATAGGAATAGTAGGAGCAGGAATACAGGGTGTATCAAATGCACTATTTCTTCAAAAAAAAGGTTTTAATGTAACTATCTTTGATCGAGATAATCCAGGAAGTCAGGCAGCATCTTATGGAAATGCGGGACATTTTTCTCCGTATGCTTCAGTTCCTCTTAATAGACCTGATGTTTTGGCAGATGTGCCATCAATGCTATTAAATTCCTCAGGACCACTTGCGTTAAAATGGAATTATGTTCCAAAAATGATTCCTTGGTTTTTAAAATTTATTATGAATTCAACTACAAAGAAAATGATGCACACTGCAAAAAATATGCATCAAATTTTGGATTTAGCTTTACCTGCTTATGATGAATTGTTTGATGAAATAGATTTAGATGGCTTAGTTGAAAATAAAGGAACTCTATATATTTGGAATGAAAAAAATTTAAAAAGTAGAGAATTAGAAATTCGAGTTAGAGAGGAATTAGGTGTTAAACAACAATTGGTAAACAAGGCTGAAATTCATGACCTTGAACCTCATATTAAACCATTTTATCATGCTGGTGTTTATTATCCTTACGCAAGACATGCTCGTAATCCAAAAAAAATTCTTCTTAAATTATTTGATCTTTTTATAAAAAAAGGTGGAAAATTTAATAAAGTAAAAATTAAAGATATTAGTTTTGATGATGAAAAACCAATTTTTAAAACTGAAACACAGAACTATGTATTTGATAAAGTAGTAATAGCTTGTGGAGCATTTTCTAAAAAGTTAACTGATAACTTGGGTGAAAAAATACCTCTAGATACAGAAAGAGGATATCATGTTCACTTTAAGAATTGTGACCATTTACTAAGCAGACCGGTAATTTTTTCAAATCGTGGCTTTGGAATTACTCCTATGGAACAAGGTTTAAGAGTGGTTGGAACTGTTGAGTTTGGTGGGTTAGATAATACATTATCAAAATCAAGAGTTAAAAACTTAATTAATAATGCAAAATATATGCTTGGAGATTTACCAGAACATGAAGATGAATGGCTAGGATTTAGACCGTCATTGCCAGATTTTCTTCCTGTAATGGGACCATCAAAAAATCATAAAAATGTTTTTTATTGTTTTGGTCATCATCATTTAGGATGGACATTGGGTCCAATATCTGGGAAGATTATTGCTGGAATGATAGCTAAAGAGAATACTAATCTAAATTTAGATCCATATAGCTCATTAAGATTTAGTTAAGTGAAGAAAGAATCTAATTTTCTTGCTTATATTTTTTTATTATTAACAGTTACTTTTTGGGCAGGTAATTTTATTGTTGGAAAATTTGCAAGTCTTTATGAAGTGCCTCCATTTTCCTTAAATTTTTATCGTTGGTTTTTTGCTTGGTTAATTTTAGCACCATTTACTATTCCTGAAATTATTAAAAAGAAAGAATATATAGCTCAAAATTATAAATTATTTATAGTTTTAGGTGTCACAAGCATCACAATTTTTAATTCTATTGTTTATTATTCATTAAATTTTACTCAGGTTATAAGTGGAGTTTTGATGATATCCACAATTCCAGTAATGATTATGTTTTTTTCATCGATTTTAAAAATCGAAAAAACAAATGTATTTCAAATAATTGGTGTAATACTTTCATTTTTAGGTGTAACGATCATTATTACTAAAGCTAATTTTCAAGTTTTAAAAAATTTAGATTTTAATAAGGGCGATATCACAATGGTAGTCGCTATGTTTTCTTGGGCGCTATACTCAACTTTATTAAAAAGACAAAAATATGAATTGTCTCAAATTAGCTTACTGCAAGTAGCTATTTCTTTTGGTTTAATTTTTTTAATCCCAGTTTATTTCATTGAGTATCAAGTTGGCTTTAGAATTAAACTCGATATACCATTCATTTTAATTTTATCATACGTTGTTTTGCTTCCTGGTTTAGCTTCATTTATATTATGGATTAAAGGTATATCCATGATTGGAGCAAATCGATCTGGTGTGTTTTTACATTTGATGCCTATCATAAGCGCCATAATGGCCATGATTTTTTTTAATGAAAAATTTATGTTTTATCATATCTTAGGTGCTTGTTTTATTATTTCAGGAATTTTATTATCAAATAAGAAAGCTAAAAATGCTTAAAGTTGCAATATTAGACGATTATCAAAATGTTTCACAAGAATTTGTGGACTTAAAAAAATTATCAGGAAAATATGAATTTAAAATTTTTAGTGAACCTTTTTTAGATGAGGCTGATACAATTGAACAATTAGCAGACTTTGAAGCTCTTTTGATTATGAGAGAGAGAACTCCTATATCGAAAAATTTAATAGATAATTTAAATGACTTAAAATTTATAATTACTAGTGGATTGAGAAATAAATCCATTGATCTTGAGGCTGCAAAAAAAAGAAAAATTATTGTTTGTGGAACAGAAATAAATATCAATCCAACTCCCGAGTTAACTTGGGCTCTTATTTTAGGTTTGGCTAGAAACTTCAAAGAAGAATTTGATAATATGTATCAGGGATATTGGCAAACTACTATTGGTGTTGAATTGAAAGGTAAAGTTTTAGGTTTAATTGGTCTTGGAAGAGTAGGGTCGCAAGTGGCTAAAATAGGTAAAGCTTTTGGGATGCAAGTTATGGCTTGGAGTGAAAATCTAAATTTAGATACATGTAAAGAACTTGATGTTTTACCATGCAGTAAAGATGATTTGATACAAAATTCTGATATTGTTTCAATCCACGTCCAGGGTGGAGAAAGATATAAAGACTGCATTACATTAAAAGAACTAGATAAAATGAAAAAAACAGCATTTTTAATTAACACTTCAAGAGGACCAATTATTAATGAAGATGATTTAATTATAGCATTATCAACAAATGTAATTGCGGGAGCTGGTCTTGATGTTTATGAAAAAGAACCTTTACCAGAAAATAATAAATTAAGATTTTTACCAAATGCATTATTAACCCCACATATTGGTTACGTAACTGCAGAAAATTACAGTATTTTCTATAATCAAATGATTGAAGATCTAGAAGCTTGTGTAAATGGTAAACCAATAAGAGTTTTAAAATAGATATGACTAAAAAAATTAACCCAAATTTAACTAAAGAACAAAAAGTAGTTTTATTTGAAGATGGAACCGAAATGGCTGGTACAAGTGAATTAAATCATGAAAAAAGAGAAGGAAGTTTTCATTGTGCTAATTGTGGAGAAAAATTATTTGACTCTAAAACAAAGTATGAAAGTGGGTCAGGGTGGCCTTCATTTTATGAATCTCTACCAGATGTATTTGAAACAAAAACAGATCATTTGATGGGTTATGCAAGAACAGAATATCATTGTAAAAAATGTGGTGGTCATCATGGACATATTTTTGAAGATGGACCAGAACCAACAGGAAAAAGATACTGTAACAACGGTGTTTGCTTGATTTTTAAGCCTAAAAGCTAATTTATTTTAGTAGATCTTGAAGTTTATTTTCTTTTTCTAAAACTCTAACTTCATCGTAACCACCAATATGTTCATCATCAAAAAATATTTGAGGAATTGTTTTTTTACCATTAGCTTTTTTAATCATTTCGTCCATAGCACCATCAACTGTAGCGATATTAATTTCGTTATAAGGCGCATTATTTCTAGTTAATAATCTTTTTGCGGCATCACAATAATTACAAAGTGGTCCTGTATAAATGGTAATTGATTTCATGACTTATAAATAATTATCTTTTTTAATTTTACTAGTTATTTCTTTTCTAGAATATTCAAATTTTTTTCTGTGTTTTATACTTTTTTGATTTATTTTTTTTCTCCATAATCTGAAGGAAGTAGGTTTTATAGATCTTCGCATAATTTTAATAACTTCAGATTCTGTCTTACCTGTCTTTTTCTCTATTTCCTCAAAAGTGATCCGATCAGCCCAGGCTGCCCAAATTATCCAATCTGGGTCATCTAGATTTGGCTCTGGATTTTTAACCTTAGTTATGGAGGTGTGACCTTTTTTTTTCATAAATCCTTTATATTTGAAAAAAAAGATTAATGCATTTTTTTTAGGACATGATATTATGATATTTGATAGTCCATCTTAGCCATCTTTAGCTCCCGGTTTTTTTGGACTATCTTCCTTAAAATGTACCCCTTAAATTATTTCCTATTTTTACAAATAATATTGTTTTTATTTATAACTCCTGGAACACCTCGAATTGTGATCATTTCTTACTCTATGAATTATGGTGTTAAAAAATGTATTTGGACCGCATTAGGAGATATTACTGCAAATTTTATTCAAGCAACTTTAGTAATTTTTGTAATAGGCTCTTTTTTTTCTGATAATCCAAACTTTTTAAATATTTTTAAATGGGTTGGGGTAATTTATATTTTATATCTTGCGTATGATCTTTACAAATCAAAACCTAAGGATGTAAGTTCGGATAATATTTCTTCAAAAAGTTTATTTTCTTTTTTTAGAGATGGTTTTTTAGTTGCAGGCACAAGTCCAAAGGCTTGGATGTTTTTTCCTTTTATTTTTCCTCAGTTTATAGATTTTAATTCTAATTATATTGTGCAATTCTTAATTTTAATTACAACTTATGTTGTTTTAGATTTTTTATCTCTTATTGCTTATGCAATTCTTGCAAATAAATTAATAGTTTGGTTAAAAGCTAATCCTAAAATAATAAACACAATTTCAGCGTGTGTTTTAATTATAATAGCAATAATTATCTTAATTACTCAGCAAATTTATATCTAGACGTAGCTATTAGAACTGCTGTTGAATTAAATGGTGGTAAAGGTGTAAAAATTGCGATGGCATTTGAACAAGATGCTTTTTCTCAGGATGTTAGATTGGGAATCGTGGATGCCAAAAATGATACTGGTTCTGAAATAATTATTGACGATAAATTGCCAAAAGAACTAAATGAC
>CABXOW010000014.1 GCA_902513955.1 uncultured Pelagibacteraceae bacterium | reverse complement strand
TTATAACCGTTCAAACATTTGGCCGATACAAGATATAGGTTTACTTAGGGCAATATCTAAAAATTATAAAAAAAAATATTTACCACCAGAAAACTATGTGAAGTTATTGAATAAAAGATTTTCACCTTATTGTTCAGTTGCGACTTGGTATTTATGGAGAAGTATAGATCCAGAGCCTATTCAGTACTAAAACCTTCAATTACTTGCATGTGTCTAATAGTTGTATCTTTCGCCAAATCCCATCCTGCCTGATATTCTTTAGAATTGTGACATTCAATAGCTTTCTCATAACTTGGAAATTCCCAAACAACTGTTCTTATAAAATCATTACCATCAAAAGTTTTGTGTTCACCTCCTCTTATTAGAGGAACTCCCCCAAAACTTTTGATTATAGGAGTTACTACCTCAGAATATTTTTTTAAGTTTTCTTGATTTTCAACTTTTGAATATAAACTAATCCAGTAACCTTTTTTCATTCACTTAATTTATTTTTTTAATTTCTAGATTTCAATGATATTTTGTTTGTTTCGGAAACTAGTTGTACAACAATTGATAAAGCTATTTCAGGAGCAGATTTGCCCCCAAGTTTTATACCTATTGGACCATGTATAGAGTTAATCTCTTTATCATTGAAACCAGCTTCTTTTAATCTTTTACATCTATTTTCATGTGTTTTTTTACTTCCAAGAGCACCTATATAAAAAAATTTATTTTTTAAAGCATGATTTAATGCTGGATCATCAATTTTTGGATCATGTGTTAAAGTAATTAATGCAAAATTGGAGTTTGTTTGAATTTTTTCTAAAGCTTTGTTTGGCCATTCATTAATTATCTTAATATTTTGAAATCTTTTTTCAGTTGTGAAATATTCTCTTGGATCAATGATTGTAATAACAAAATTAAAATTTTTTATTAAATCAATTAAATACTGTGTAATATGGACTGCACCCACAATTATTACTTCAATTGGTTTAATATAATTTAAAATGAATATTTGTGTTCCATTAATTGTACCATTTTTTTTTAAATTATAATAATTTTCTATTTCATTTTTATAATTTTCAAAATCTTTACTTAATGGTTTTCCAAACTCAAATATTTCACTATTACCATTTGATAAATTTGTTAAAACAGCAAATTGTTCTTTAGATGATTTTTTTTTAATTATTTCTTTAAGTATTTCTATTTTCATAAATTAATTTGTTCTATAAAAACTGCCATTTCCCCTCCACATGCAAGACCCACACTCCAGGCATTCTCATCTAAAATTGTAAATTCTATTTTTTTGAATGAATTCTTGCTCTTTATTAACTCCATGCATTCATTTATTACGTTTGCTTCTACACAACCTCCTGAAACTGATCCTAAAAAGCCACCTTTTTCGTTAACAATCATTCTACTTCCAACTTGGCATGGAGAAGATCCCCAAGTTTGGATTACTGTTGCCAAAACTACTTTTTGGTTAGACTCAATCCACGAATTTGCCTTTTCCAATATTATTTCAAATGATTTTGACATTTAGTAAAATTTTTTGTTAAGAACTTTAAAAGTATAAATTAGTATAATTTCCTATTTATTTTACATCCCTTCAAAGATTATATGTTCTCTAATAACATTTTTTTCTAAATGTTTTCTAGCTTCAATATACTCTTCAGAATTGTAGCAATTTCTTGCAGCTTCAATATCTGGAAATTCTGCAAGAGCTACTCTGACCATTTCTCTACCTTCCAAAGTTACGTTATTTGAGCTTCTTGCTAATATTATTCCAGAATATTTTTCAACAGCTTCTTTAGCTTTTACAGCGTATTTTTTAAGTCTTTCTGTATCTTTTATTTCGGTATAATTTGCAACCCAATATGCTTTCATAATTCTCCTTTTTAATTTTTTTTAATTATGATACCAAATTTAAGTGAAAAAATTATTTTTAAATTTCTGTAGTACTTTATTATTTTTAATGTTTGCATCTATTATTCAAGCTAATGCTGATGAATTACTTAATAAGGGGAAAAAAGTATTTCTTGAAGCAGGTAATTGTGCTGCGTGCCATACTCTATCAGACGCAGGATCAATTGGTGATATTGGTCCAAATCTAAACCAAATAAGACCAAATGTTGAAAGAATTCTTATGGCTGTTAGAAATGGGATAGGAGTAATGCCTGCAATGGAAGGCTTATTATCTAATGAGGAAATAGAAGCAGTTGCTTATTATGTTTCTATAAGTGCTGATCAATAAAAATACTTTGACTATAAACTGTAATGTTTAATCCAGTGTTTCGCTATATCTACTCTTTTACAAATCCATATGTCTTTAAATTTTGACACATAATTTAAAAATTTCTTGAGCGATTGTATTCTACCAGGTCTTCCAATTAATCTACAATGCAAACCAACAGACATCATTTTTGGCGAAGTTTTTCCTTCTTCATAAAGAGCATCAAAGCTGTCTTTTAAATAATTGTAAAATTGTTCCCCAGAGTTGAATCCTTGATTAGTTGCAAATCTCATATCATTGTTATCAAGAGTGTAAGGAACCATTAGTTGTTTTTTATTACCTTTTTTTATCCAATATGGAAGATCGTCACTGTATGTATCGCTACAGTATAAAAAATTACCATTATCAATTACCAAATCCAAAGTATTTGTACTGCACCTCCCGGTATACCAACCAGCAGGTTGAGTACCAAATTTTTTTTTTATAGATTTCACTGCAAGTTTCATATCATTCTTTTCTTTTTTCTTTGATACATTTTGATAATCAATCCACCTCCACCCATGACTAGCAACTTCATAATTAGCTTTTTTTATAGCTGAACAAATTTCTTTATTTCTTTCTAATGCCATTCCAACACCAAAAATAGTTAGTGGGATTTTTTCTTATTAAATAAATCATGAATTCTCCAAAATCCTCTTCTTGAACCATATTCATAAATTGACTCCATATTTAAGTGTCGACCTTTAATTGGTTTTGCTCCTATAATTTCTGATAAAAATACCTCTGAGGTTTTATCGCCATGAAGAATACAGTTCTCTGCTCCTTCTTCATAATTAAGCACAAATTGTAAAGCTAACTTAGCATTACCAGGCCACTTTACCTTTATTTTTTTGGAACCATATCCTACCAAATCTCTTGGATATTTTTTTTTCATTTTTTTAAAATAATTTTATCTTTTTTAAATTTATAAATAACAAGATTGTTTCCTTTTCCTTTTCTATCTACAATTAGAAAATTCATATTTTTCACAGAAATAAGTGGAAAGTGCCAAATGCCAGTTTTGTAATTCACTCCAGTTTGTTTAGGAACTAAAAAGGATTGGATTTTATTTATATCTGGTTTATCTCCTCTTGGAGCTACAAATACTAAAAATTTTGTGTCTTCCATTGGTATAAAGGCTTGGCTTCCTAAAGGATGTTTTTCCATCATATCAATTTTCATAGGAAATCTTCTTTTTTTTGCTTTAAAAATACTAACTATTGCCTTTCCCTTTTTTTTTTGAGGTATCTATGTTTATTAAATTATCAAACCTTTTTGCATATCCATCGTTAATATTTATAGGATTTTTTTTAGATGTATTTATTAATTGTCCAAACTTAGAAAAATTTTTTTTAGTTATATTTTTTGCTTTTACAACTTTCATTTTACAAAATTTCCAAATGCTCTAATTCTTGAAATTCCACCATCTGGATGGATATTTATTCTAAGGTAATTTTCTTTATTTCTCTTTACTAAGAATTTTTTAAAAATGTGCTTTTTGTTTGCTGAAAGTTTGGATTTATTTAAAATAAATTTCCAATTTTTTGAATTATTAGCAATTAATTTATTTGATAGATTTTTTGAAATATTTGCAGTTTGAATAGAGCAAGTATCAGGGTAGTTTCCCTTAAAATGATGTGTATCTATTTCTAATTTTTTTATTAAGCCTGGTTTTCCAAATTTTATTATAAGCCAATCATAGTTTTTTCCTCTACTTCTTCTTGTCTCCCAACCATCACCCATATTTTTTCCCTTACCAGGAGCTATTATATTTTCAGCTCTTCCAAAATGTTCATTATTACAACCAACAATTGAAGCACCGTTTAAAACAGATGTTAAATTTATATTGTTATTATTAAAAATGCTTTTTTCCATTTCAATTTTTCCATAAAGTCTAAGTCTTGCAACTCCACCATCGGGAAAGATATTTAGTCTTATATAATTAAAAATAGACTTGTTTTGTGATTTAAAGCTGTGGTTTTTGTTGGACCCAAGTTTTTTTTTATCTAGTAAGTGAATCCATTTTGTCTTTTTATTAGGTTTGGATCTACTAAAACAACCCTCCACTGATGCGTGAGTAGGTTGATTTCCATTAAAGTGTTTTGTGTCAATGTCTATATCAAAGATCTTTCCAGGTTTGCCTAATTTTAAAATTAAATAATCAAAACCTTTTGATCTTCTTCTTCTAGTTTCCCACCCATCCATCCATTTACCATGTTTGTCAAATAGTCCATCTTTAAAAACTGGAGTATCTATGTTTAAAATTCTGTGAGCAGCTGCAAAAAAATCATCAGTCTTAAATATAATTTTAGATCCGATTCTTGGATCAGCTAAATTAATCATTTTTGAATTTATAAAATTTTTCATTTTTTATTTATTTCATTAAGACGAAAGGTTGCAATTTTTTTTACTTGTTTTTTTGCCTCTTGGAATTCACTTTCTACATCACTTTGTATTCTTTGTCTAAAATTATTCAATATTTCATTTTTATTTTTGCCTTTTACAGCAATTATAAATGGAAAATTAAATTTTTTTTTATATTCCGAATTTAATTTTTTGAATTCTTCATATTCCTCATTAGAACATTCATTTAATTTTGCAGAAGCTTGTTCTGATATAGACTCCGAGGTCATTCTTTTTGCCACAGCAAGCTCAGGGTGAGCATTTAATATTTCTAAAATTTTATCTTTTTTATAATTTTCGTAAATATTCAACATTTTAAACATAATATCTTCGAGGTTTTTAAATGGTTTTGACTCAAAAGCCTCTGAAGCCACTGACTCAGTTTTTTCAAAAACATTACCAAATATTGACAAAAAATCAGACTTGTTAAGATCGTTAATGTTATCTATTGTTCTCATATAATTTTAAATAATTTAAGTTTGAAATTTAAATGATACTATAATTTTATGACAAAGCTCACAACTCATGTTTTAGATGTATATTCAGGTAAACCTGGAAAGGGTATCTTAGTTGAGTTGTTTTACTTAAATAATTCAGAGAGAAAAAAAATAACTTCAATAAAACTTAATGATGATGGGAGAGCAAGCTCTTCATTAGCAGAGGGAGATATTTTTGTTAAGGGTAAGTATGAATTAGTTTTTTATATTGGTGATTATTTTAAAAATATAACATCAGTAAGTGATGTACCATTCTTGGATGATGTAATTATCAGATTTGGTATTTCAGATCCCTCACAGCATTATCATGTACCTTTATTAGTCTCACCATGGAGTTATTCTACTTATAGAGGCAGTTAAGTGATATCAAACTCAGTAAAATTCTTATTAAACGATAAGATTCTAGAAATTAAAAACCCTGATCCAAATCAAACAATTCTTAATTACATTAGAACTGAACTAAAAAAAACTGGAACTAAAGAGGGATGCTCAGAAGGTGGTTGTGGGGCATGTACTATCGTTTTGGGTGAGTTAGTTAACAATGATATAAAATATAGTTCAATAAATTCTTGTATTTCATTTGTGCCATCTTTAAATGGTAAACAACTTTTGATTGTAGAGGATTTGGTTTCCAAAGAAGGAAAATTCCATCCAGTTCAAGAAGCGATGGTAAGATTTCATGGATCACAATGTGGATTTTGTACTCCAGGGTTTGTTATGTCTTTGTTTTCAATGTTTAAAAATAATAAAAGCTATAACAACGAATTAATAGCAGACTCAATATCGGGAAATTTGTGTCGTTGTACTGGCTATAGACCCATTATTGATGCTGCTAAAAGTTTAAATAAGACCAATAAGACAGATGAGTTTACTAAAAATAAAAATAAAATTATAAAATTATTAAAAAATATTAGACCAAAAAATATTTTTATTAAAAAAGACGATAAAATTTATTTCTCACCTAAAAATATTAAAAATTTAAAAAGTATAATTAAAAATAACTCAAATTTTAATTTTCTTGCTGGTGGAACAGATTTATCTTTAACAGTTACAAAAGAAAGAAAAGAAATTCCATTTATAATTGATTTAAAAGAGGTTAAAGAATTAGATTTTATAAAGGTAAGTAAAAATTACCTAGAGATTGGAGCCGCCACTCCTCTAATAAAATTTGAAAATGAAATTAAAAAATATTATCCAGATTTTTATTCTGTTCTAAAGAGATATGGCTCAGTTCAAATTAGAAATGTAGGTACTATAGGAGGTAATATTGCAACTGCATCACCAATTGGTGACTCGTTACCGATTTTACTATCTTTAAATGCTGAGATTTTAATAGAGAGTTTTAATGAAAGAAAAGTTTTACCGATAAATAATTTTTTCATAGATTATAGAAAAACTAAATTAAAAAAAACTGAATTTATTCGATCAATAAAAATACCATTATTTAAAAAAAATATATTTAAAGCATTTAAAATTTCAAAAAGATTTGATGATGATATTTCATCTGTTTGTGGTTCTTTTAATTTCGAAATTAATAATAATAAAATTAAAGAAGTATATATTGCGTATGGGGGTATGGCAGCTGTACCGAAAAGAGCTAAAGCATGTGAGAAAATTCTTAAAAATAAGCCTCTTAATATCAATACTTTTGACCAAGCAAAAAATTATTTAGAAAAAGATTTAAGTCCTATTGGAGATATGAGAGCAAGTAAAGAATACAGACTAGAGATAGCAAAAAATTTGTTAATGAAATGTTTTGTAGAAATAAATTCTAATAAGCTAACAAGATTAAAATAAATGAGCAAAGAGAACTATATTGAGGAAATAAGACCACACGATAGTGCTTACAAACATGTAAGTGGATACGCTGAGTATACTGACGATATTAATGAACCGAAAAATACAATTTATGGTGCTATTGGTTTAAGCAAAAAAGCACATGCAATTATTAAAAAAATAGATTTAACTGAGGTAAAAAAAAGTGAGGGTGTTATTTCAGTAGTTACACAAAGTGATATTACTGGCAGAAATGATGTAGGACCTGTTTTTGATGGTGATCCTATTTTCCCAACAAAAAAAGTTGAGTTTTATGGCCAACCATTGTTTGCTGTTGCTGCTATAACGACAGAACTTGCAAGAAAAGCAGTATTAAAAGCTAAGATAAATTATAAAGAGTTAAAACCAGTTATTACAATTAAAGAAGCTTTAAATAAAAAACAGTTCTTATTTAAACCTAGAAAAATAAAAAAAGGCAATCCTTCAAAGAAAATAAAAATATCAAAAAATATTTTAAAAGGTAATTTTACAACAGGAAGTCAAGAACACTTTTATTTAGAAGGTCAAGCAGCTTTTGTTATTCCTAAAGAAGACGATAATTTTTTAGTTTATAGCTCAACACAACATCCTTCAGAGACACAACAATTAATTGCAAAAATGTTCAATCAAAAAAGCAATTCAATTAATGTTGAGGTAAGAAGAATTGGAGGTGGGTTTGGGGGAAAAGAAACAAATTTCATGACAGCTTGTATTTGTTCGTTATTAGCTAAAAAATCAGGTCAGCCTGTCAAATTAAGATTAGACAGAGATGACGATATAATATTGACAGGTAAAAGACATGAATTTTTATCTGAATATGAAGTTGGTTTTAATGATGAAGGAATTATTGAAGGATTAAAAATAAACCTATCTTCAAATTGTGGAATGTCACCTGATTTATCAGCGGCAATAAACGAAAGAGCTTTGCTTCATATAGACAACGCATATTACATTTCAGATATTGAGGTAACAAACAATTTATGTAAGACAAATATTCCAACTTCAACTGCATTTAGAGGCTTTGGTGGAAACCAAGGAATGATGGCTATAGAAAACATTATAGATAATATCTCAAGGTACTTAAAAAAAGATCCTATAGAAGTTAGAAAGAAAAATTTTTATCAAAAAGATAAAAATAACGTAACTCATTATGGGATGACTATTGAAGATAACGTAATTAATGAAATATTTAAAGATTTAGAAAATAAATCTAATTATAAGAAAAGATATACAGATATAAGAAGATTTAATGAAAAAAATAAATTTAAAAAGAAAGGTATAGCTATTACACCGTTAAAATTTGGTATTTCATTTACAACAATTCATTTAAATCAAGCCGGAGCTTTAGTCCATATTTACACAGATGGAAGCATATATTTGAACCATGGAGGTATAGAAATGGGTCAAGGTACCCATACAAAAATTGCTCAATTAGTGGCAAATTCTTTTGGATTACCCTATAATTTAGTTCATATTTCATCAACGAATACATCTAAAGTTCCAAATACATCAGCCAGTGCTGCTTCATCAACTACTGATCTTAATGGAGCCGCAGCATTAAATGCAGTAGCAAAAATTAAATCAAATTTAGAAAAATTTATTAAGAAAAAATATAAGATCTATAATCATGAAGCAGTCTATAAAGATCAATATATAATATTTGGAAATAGACAATTTAAATTTAAAAGCATTATTCAAGAAGCATATTTAAATAGAATTTCTCTTTCTTCTTCAGGTTTTTATTCAACACCAAAAATTAATTTTGATAAAAAAAAATTTAGAGGAAGACCCTTTTATTATTTTTGTTATGGTGCAGCTGTTTCAGAAGTAACTATTGATACATTAACTGGTGAAAATGTTTTAGAAAGAGTTGATATTTTACATGATGCTGGAAAACCAATAAATCCAGCACTTGAACTAGGTCAGATAGAAGGTGGTTTTGTACAGGGACAAGGTTGGTTGACTATTGAAGAGCTTAATTGGAAATCAAATGGACAGATTACAACTTTTTCTCCATCAACATACAAAATACCTGCGGTAAGTGATATCCCAAAAAAATTTAATGTAGAAATTTTTAAAGAAGGATCAAATAATGAAAAAGTTGTTAATAAAGCAAAGACAACTGGAGAACCTCCTTTAATGCTAGCTATGAGTGTTTTTTATGCAATAAAAGATGCAGTTGCTTCAATTGGAAATTATCAGATTGCACCAGAACTTAATGCACCAGCAACTCCTGAAAGAATTTTAATGAGTGTTAACAAGATCAAAAATAAAATAAAAAATCTAAATGGAAGATAAAAAAAAATTTATGGCAAAAGCCATTGAACTTTCTGTAAATAGCGCAAACACTATTGGTGGACCCTTTGGAAGTGTCATAGTTAAGGATAACAAGATTATTGCAGAGGGTTCTAATAAAGTGACTTTTTCAAATGATCCAACTGCTCATGGAGAGGTTGTAGCAATTCGAGAAGCTTGCAAAAAATTAAATACTTTTGATCTGTCGGGTTGTGAGATTTATACATCATGTGAACCTTGTCCAATGTGTCTTTCCGCAATTTATTGGTCAAGATTAGATAAAATATATTATGCAAATACAAGAGAAGATGCAAAAAATATAGACTTTGATGACTCATTTATTTATTTAGAGATTCCAAAAAAAATAAGTGATAGAAAAATTAAAATGACACAAATGCTTAGAGATGATGCTTTAAAAGCATTTGAAATTTGGGATAAAAAAGTAGATAAAATAAAATATTGATGGAATTTTTACCTTATATAATAAAATGGTTTGAAGTTATTCTTAGATGGGGCCATGTATTATTTGCAATATTATGGGTAGGTAATAGTTTTTTATTTAATTACTTAGACAACAATTTAAATAAAAATATAACAAGTGATGATATTGATGGTGAAGGATATCTGATGCATTCTGGTTTTTTTTATAAACTATCAAGGTTAAAAACATCACCACCGCAGGATTATTTAAATAGATTAGTAATCTTTAAATGGCAAAGTTATTTAACTTTTGTAACTGGAATGTTGCTACTAGTTGTAATTTATTATTATAACGCTGGTGTATTAATGATTGATAAACGTGTTTTGTTAATACCTCCTAGTTATGCCATTGTTATCTCACTTTTATCATTAATTGTTTCTTGGTTTGTTTATGATTTTTTATGTAAATCTAAATTGATTGAAAATAATATATTATTTATTTCTACAGCAATCATTTTGTTAGCACTTGTTTCTTTTGGTCTCACTAAATTATTTGGACCTAAATTTGCAATTTTAAGTGTTGGATTGATTATAGGAACCAATATGTTTGGTAATGTTTTTACAGTAATAATACCTAATCAAATGAATATTATTAGTAGTAGTGAAAGAGGTGAAAAATTTGATATGAGCCTATCCTTAGCAGCCAAAAAAAGATCTATTCATAATAATTATTCCACTTTTTTAGTGTTGTTTATTATGCTTTCCGGACACTCAAGTTTCTTAGTTTATCACAAGTATAACTGGTTAATTTTATGTGCGATTGGCGTGATCTCTGCAGTTGCTAGACACTATTTTAATTTAAGAGGAAGAAACATTCACAGGTTGTATATTTTAATTTCTTCAATAATAGCACTCATCTTCCTTGCAGTTTTAGTTTTATTATTTAAATAACTAAATATATAAAAATTATGTCAGAAAAATTAATTGTCAGTTGGGATGAATACAAC
The DNA here is from genome assembly GCA_902513955.1 of uncultured Pelagibacteraceae bacterium. Classification (GTDB taxonomy): domain Bacteria; phylum Pseudomonadota; class Alphaproteobacteria; order Pelagibacterales; family Pelagibacteraceae; genus Pelagibacter. Next base: position 20,396 of record CABXOW010000014.1, on the reverse strand, counting down.
AAGACAGTAGAGAAATTAGCTATCCAAATTCATGAAAGTGGTTATAAACCAACAATACTAATTGGAATCATGCGTGGAGCTGCACCAATGATTGATGTTTTAAGTAGAATTTTTAAATTAAAATGCGCCTATCTTGCTGTTGAGTCTTATAGTGGAAAAGGAGTTGAAGACGAACAAGGTGATTTAGTTTTTTCAAGAGAGATGAGTTCGATTGCACCAAGTATGGGTGGAAGAATTCTTTTATGTGATGATTTATCTGATACAGGAATGACTTTTAATAAAAGTGTTGATTGGTTAAAAAAATATGAACCAATAAAAAATAAAATTGAGGATATAAAAACAGCTACCCTTTTTAAAAAAAAACAATCAACTTTTGAGCCAGACTTTTGCGCTAATAAACTTCCCGACAATCCGTGGATTGTTCAGCCTTTTGAAATTTATGAAGAATTAAAAATAGAAGAAATTAAAAAAAGACATCAGAAATAAAAAAGGCCAGTATAAAAACTGGCCTTTTAAATTTTAAATTACTTTGTAAAAATTATTTAGGTATATCTCCCTCAACACCTTTTACATATGTCATCATTCCTGCAAGCATGCCATCATCTGCAGTTTTACCTTCTGCAACCATTAAACCACCTTTCTGGTCATAAATAGGTCCAGTGAAAGCATGAACTTTACCAGATGCTAAATCTGCTTGAAGTTTTTTAACTTTAGCCTGTAAATCAGAAGGAATTGCAGAGTCAAGATCAGATATAACTACCATACCATCGCCGATGCCATGCCAAGTATCTTTTTGACTCCATGTTCCATTTGCTACAGCTTTAACTCTATCAACATAGTAAGGTCCCCAGTTATTTTCAACTGAAGTCAATACCGCTTTAGGCGCAAATTTATCCATATCGCTTGCTTGACCAAAAGCATAAACTCCTGCTTTTTCTGCAATCTGAACAATAGCTGTACTGTCAGTATGTTGAGCAATTATATCAGCACCTTGATCAATCAAAGCTTTAGCTGCTTCAGATTCTTTACCTGGGTCATACCAAGTAAAAGCCCAAACAATTTTTGTTTTGATATTTGGATTTACTTTTTGAGCCGCTAAAGTAAATGAATTAATTCCTCTTATCACTTCTGGAATTGGAAAAGATGCCACGTACCCAATAACATTAGATTTTGTCATCGATCCAGCTATTGTTCCTAAGATAGCTCTACCTTCATAGAATCTAGCTGCATATGTTGAAACATTTGGATGTTCTCTTTTGTATCCAGTAGCATGTTCAAATTTTACGTTTGGAAACTCTTTTGCAACTTTGTTAGTTGGATTCATATATCCAAAACTAGTTGTAAAAATAACATCATGACCAGAATTAGCTAATTGTCTAAGAACTCTCTCAGCATCAGCACTTTCTGGAACACCTTCCACATATGTAGTTTTATATCCGGCAGCTTCTACAGCTTTTCTCCCTACATCATGCTGATATGTCCATCCATGGTCACCAGTAGGACCAATGTAAACAAATGCTGCTTTAACATCCTTAGCAACAGCAGAAACAGTTAATGTAAATAAGAAAACTAAAGAAGAGACCAAAGAACGAGTAAATATTTTATGCATAAATTTATATCCCTTTTAGTTTTTTTTAAAAATTAAGCTTAAATTAAATTATTTAAAAAAAAATAATTATTTTATAATTAATTGTCTTTATAAAATGATTTACCTAATGAACTTGGTGTACTTAGTCTTATTTTTCTACTATCACGAGAAATTATAACCAGTACTACTATTGTAACAATATATGGTAGAGCAGTCAAAAATTGTACTGGTATTCTTACACCTACAGCTTGCATATGAAATTGAATTATTGTTAATCCACCAAAAATCATTGCACCGATTAAAATTTTAATTGGGTTCCATGTAGAAAATACCACTAGTGCTAATGCAATCCAGCCTCTACCACCTGTCATATTTTCAATCCACTGTGGAGTATAGATCATTGACAAATAGGCACCTGCAAGTCCACACATTGCTCCTCCGTAAAGTATGCAAGAATAACGAACTAATTTAACATTTATACCTTGGTTAGATGCTGATTCAGGAGAATCTCCTACAGCTCTCACAATTAATCCTAACTTTGTTTTTTTTAAAAAATAATTAGTAAAAAATGGTAAAGCGAAAGCAAAATAAAATACAATTGAGTGACCAAATAATATTGGGCTTAAAAAAGGTAACGTGTCCTTTAAACTTTTAAATAAAACAGGGAACTCTTTTCCAGGAATACCAACAAAGTTTTTCCCAATCATTGCAGAAATACCGATCCCAAATATCGTAAGTGCTAAACCAGTTGCTACGTGATTTGTAATTAAAGTTTGGGTAAGGAATGCAAAAATAGTAGAAATTAAAACTCCACCTAACATTGCGCCAATAACTGCTATAAATAAGCTTCCTGTAACTGTCATTAAAGCAAAACCAGATATAGCCCCAATTATCATCATTCCTTCAACACCTAAATTCAGAACTCCCGATCTTTCAGTAATGAGCTCACCACAAGATGCTAAAATTAAAGGCACAGAAGAAGCCATAATTGAAGCAATTATTAGTCCAACGAAATTTATATCAAATATCATTTTTTTAAACCTGTGAATTTAATTTTGAAAAATAGTAAATAGTCTGAAGCTAGAAGAAAAAATAAAATCATTCCCTGAAATACTTGGCCTGTGTATTTTGGAATCTGCATAAATATTTGAGCTGTTTCTGCACCCAAATAAGTAATTGCTACAATTAATGATGCAAAAATTATTCCAATAGGATGTAAGCGTCCTAAAAACGCTACTATTATTGCAGTAAAACCATAATCTGGAGATACTTCTCTATGAAGTTGACCTATTGGTCCAGTTATTTCTCCAACTCCAGCCAGACCAGCACAAGCGCCACTAATTAAAAAAACTAGAATGATCATTTTCTTACCTTTATAACCAGCGTACTTTGCTGTTTTTAAACTAAATCCAGAAACTTTCATTTGGAAGCCCAAGTATGTCTTGTAAAAAACAAACCAACTTACAACAACTGCAGCTAAAGCTAAAAAAATACCAGCATGAATTCTTAATCCTTCGAATAATATAGGAAGTTTTGCAGAGTCGCTAAATTGTCTTGTTTCTGGAAAATTAAACCCTTCAGGATTACTCCAAGGTCCAACAACAAGATAGTCTAAAATTAATTTTGAAACATACACTAGCATAAGACTAACCAATATTTCATTTGTATTAAAATAAGTTTTTAAGATTGCAGGTATTGATGCATAAAGCATGCCACCTATTGCTCCAGCTAGTATTACTATTGGAAGAATGTAAAAACCTTCTTGGTTATAAAAAAGTAAAGCTACACCTCCAGAGACTATAGCTCCAAAAGTTAGTTGACCTTCTGCTCCAATGTTCCAATTGTTACTTTTAAAACAAAAAGATAAACCTATTGCTATTAAGCAAAGTGGAGTTGCTTTTAAAAGTAATTCACTGAAACCATACATATCTGCAATTGGAACTATGAAAAAAAATTTAAGAGCTTCAAAAGGTTTGAAACCTAAAATATAAAAAATTAAACCACCTGCAAATAATGTGAGGAAAATTGCCAAGACAGGCGTAAGAAAAAATATTGCTCGTGAGGGCTGATCTCTTTTTACTATCTTAATCAATTTCTCCTCCTCCCATAAGCACTCCAAGTTTTTCTGAGGTAACCTCTTCAGCATTCATAATTTTTGATAATTTTCCTTTGTGTATTACTGAAATTTTATCACTTAATTTTAATAACTCATCAGTATCAGTAGAGATCAATATTATTGATTTATCTTGTTCGTTAATTTTAATTAGTGTTTCATGAATATAATTTATAGCCCCAACATCTAGGCCCCATGTTGGATTGAAACAAATCAATAAGTCAGGGGATGTAATTAACTCTCTACCAATAATAAGTTTTTGTAAATTTCCACCTGATAAAAACTGGCTTTTTAATTCAATATTATCTGTATTAACATTAAAATTAGATATAATTTTTTTTGCATGTTCTTTAATTTTGTTTTCATTAATTAAACCATTTTTAAAAAAATTTGATGACTTAAAATTATTTAAAGCAACATTTTCAAAAATTTTCATTTGTGGATTTGCAGCTTGTTCAAGTCTGTCTTCTGGAGAAAATGCCATTAAATACTCTCTTCTTTCTTGAGGATTCAGATCTCCAATATAATTTTTATTGAATTCTATAGAATTCTTATCTGAAATAATTTCACCACTCAAAATTTGAAATAATTCGCTTTGACCATTTCCCGATATTCCAGCAATTCCCAAACACTCACCACGATTAACAGAAAAATTAATATTATTTAAATTAGTTTCAAAAGGGTCTTCGCTTATAAAATTAAGATTGGTGATCTTAATTAATTGATCCCCTGATATTTTTACTTTTTTTTTCTTAATTGTTTTTAAATTTTGACCTACCATTTTATTTGCAAGTGACTCAATATTTTCATTTTTTATTTCACTTACAGAAACTAATTTCCCTTTTCTCATTACAGCAACTTCATCACACAGTTGCATTACTTCTTTAAGTTTATGGGTTATATAAATAATTAAAATTCCTTCCTCTGAAAATTTCTTTAAAGACAAAAATAATTCACTAGTTTCTTGTTCTGTTAAAACAGAAGTTGGTTCATCCATAATAAGTACTTTAGGATTTCTTATTAAACATCTAATTATTTCTACTTTCTGTTTTTGACCTGCTGAAAGATTTAATATTGGAACATCAAGATTAATTAAAAAATTATATTTTTTCATAATTAATTCAATTTTTTCTCTTAGATTTTCTTTCGTTTCATCAGAGTCAATAATTAGATTTTCAAATACTGATAATGTTTCAAAAAGATTGAAGTGTTGAAAAACCATTCCGATATCATTTTTCTTTGCATCTAGAGGAGAATTTAATTTTAAAATATTTTTATTTAAAAACATTTCACCTTTATCCGGCATAATTACACCAGATAAAATTTTTACTAATGTTGATTTACCAGCTCCATTTTCTCCCAGCAATGCATAAATTTTTCCACTTTTAAATTCCAATGAAACATTTTCATTTGCAATACATCCAGGATAAATTTTAGTTATATTTGAAATTTTAAGATTTGTGTTCATAGATTATTTTAAAGGTATAAAATTTTTATTTTTAGACATTTGATATTTATTTGATAAAGTAATGTAATTTTTTTTAATTTCTTTTAATTGGCTTATAAATTTTTCTTTTTTTGAGGATGATAAATTTTTAATTAACATATCAATATCATGACTTTTCCAATAAGAATTTTCTTTATTATACTCTCCATTATTTATTTTAAAAACTTCTTTAAGTATTTTTAAATCATGGGGAATATTAAACTCATCTTTTGTCGTTTCATATGGAAAAAGATAATAAAAATTATCAAATCCTGAAAAGGTTATTGCACTAAGACATAAACTGCACGGCTCATGTGAAGATAAGAAAATACAGTCTTTTTCACTTGGTCTTGTGTCCTTATTTATTTCGTAAAATTTTTTAAGTGTATGAGTTTCCCCATGCCACAACGGATTCTCTATTTCATTATTTGATCCTGCAACCACTAAAGAGAAATCGTCTTTTTTAAGTATTGCTGCACCAAATATTTTATTTCCATTATCAACCCCTTTTTCTGTAAGAGGTAAAATTTCTTTATTAAATATATCTAGAAATTTTTCTAAGGCTTTTTCTGTCATATTGTTTGAATTAACAAATAAAGAACACAATTGTTAATATAATTAAACTTAAAATTAATGAGAATAAATAATTTATACAACTTAAAAGTTAATACTTACTAAATGATAAAAATGTTAATTTAAACAATGTTGAAATTAAAAACTATAATAAGCTTTTTTGCAATCTTACTCTTTTTTTCAGGATGTCAAACAGTTAAAGAAAAAACTGATTCTATTGTTGAAAAAGAAAATGAAAAATTAAGTAAATTTCTTGGAAAATCAGCGAGCGAACTACAGATGGAGCTAGGAAAACCAGATGAAGATTTCAAAAATGCTAAAGGAAATTTTGAACTAATTTATAATAGTAAAAAATACCTGGTACCTTGTGAAAGAAGGTTTGAAGTTAATTCAGATAAGATTGTTATAGGTTTTGTGTCAAATGGTTGCTTTTAAAATCAATTTACGAAAATACTAAATTAATATTTTTCTTTTAATAGTTGAATTTAATCTGCTCATTATAGGTTTTTTTAACCTTCTAAAATAGACATATTCCAAACTAAACTGTTTTTTTTTATATAAATTGATAACTAATAATGTAACGTCTTCCTAATTAACGACGGAGGATAAATGGTTTCAAGTAAAACACAAAAGGGCTCTACAAACAGTCCAAACAAGAAACTTCCATTAAATAAATCCATACCTTTAGGAATTCAGCACGTGCTAGCAATGTTTGCTGGCAATATAACTGTTCCTATTATTGTGGCTGGAGTTTTTGGTCAAACGCCTGAAGAAAAAATATTTTTGATTCAAATGGCTTTGTTTGTAGCGGGAGTAGCAACAATTATTCAAACTGTTGGATATAAAGAAATTGGTGCAAGACTACCTATAATTCAAGGTACAAGTTTTGCATTTATACCAATAATGCTACCATTTAAAGCCGCAGGTTTAGGCGCAGTATTTACAGCAGCATTTATTGGAGGAATTTTCCAAATTTTTATTGGGAAAATTTTAAAACCTATAAGGCATCTTTTTCCACCATTAGTCACAGGAATAGTCGTGTTAATGATAGGATTTAGTTTGCTCAAAGTTGGATTCATGTATGCTGGTGGAGGTGGATGGTTAATGAACAACAAACCTGAAATTTTTGCAAATGCAAATCACTTAACTGTTGCCTTTACTGTTTTTATAGTTGCTATTGGTTTTAATATTAAAGGTAAAGGGATGGCTTCTTCAGCTTCAATTTTAATTGGAATAGTAGCTGGTTTCATCGTTGCTGCAGCACTAGGAATGGTTAACTACGGCAAAATTGAATCTGCATCATGGTTTGCACTTCCAATGCCTCTTCAATATGGAATTGATTTTGTTCCAGGTGCAATAATTCTAATGTTGTTTATGTCAATTGTTACAACAATTGAGACAATAGGAGACATAAGTGCTACGACAATGGGTGGTGCTAAACGAGAAGCAACTGACAAGGAATTATCAGGTGGAATAATGGGAGATGGAGTTGGAACAGCATTTGGTGCATTATTTAATGCAATGCCAAATACTTCCTATTCACAAAACGCAGGACTAGTTGCATTTACAGGAGTAATAAGTCGAAATGTTGGAACTATAGCTGGAATAATTTTAGTTTTAATGGGTCTATTTCCAAAATTAGGTGGAATAATTGCTGCAATGCCAGAGTCAGTTATTGGTGGAGCAGCGATCATTATGTTTGGTATGATAGCGGCTGCTGGGATTAAATTGATTTCAAAAGCAGAAATGGATCAAAGAAATTTATTAATCTTAGCTCTTTCATTATCTTTTGGAATTGGAATGTCATTATTGCCTGACTTTGTAAAAAATATTCCAGATTTTGGAATAAGTTTGAAACTATTGTTAACTACTGGACTTATACCTGCTGGATTATTAGCATTTGTTTTAAATGCTATAATGGTAAAAAAATAATTAATAATTTAACTTGTGGGGAGAAATCCCCACAAGCAAGGTTTAAGACTTATTTAATTTCGATAAGCTTCTTTTTTTTGTGTTCTGGAATTATTCTTTCACAAGATATTGTTAAAAGACCGTCTTTAAGTTCAGCACCATTGATTTTTACATCATCAGCAATAGTGAAAGACCTTGCAAACTGTCTTTGTGAAATACCCTTATGAATAATTTCTCCGTTAACATCTCCATCTTCGGATTTATTAACTTGTTTAGTTCTTACAGTTAACAAGTTATCCTCGAACTCAACCTCAACATCTTTTTTACTAAAACCAGCTAACGCTACTTCTATAGCATAATTATCCTTACCAGTTTTACGAATGTTGTAAGGCGGATAATTTGACTGCATTGCCAAATTTCCATTTCCTAACATATTTTCAAATTGATCAAACATATCGTCAAACCCAATTGAAAAAGGTCTTAGAGAGTTAAATATAGATAGATCCTTACTTGTCATAATATTCTCCTTTTGTTAAGCAAGTTTATTTATGTAGGCCCCATTAGGCGACATACAATAGGTATGTAGTAACTAGAATTTTAATTTCAAGATTGAAAGTATTATATTTTTATAGAAATTTTTAATGCAAATGCATAATCAATTGCAATTTCTTCTATTGCACCATCTCTACCTGATTTTCCTCCGTGACCTGCATTCATTTCAGTTTTCAGTAATAGTAAGTTGTTATCTGTTTTATAATCTCTTAGTTTAGCTGTAAATTTTGCAGGTTCATCAAATAAAACTCTGTTATCACTTAAACTCGTTGTAATTAAAATATGAGGATAATCCATTTTTTTTATATTGTTATAAGGTGCATATGAAAATATGTAATTAAAATGATCTTTGTTATCTTTTGCATTACCAAATTCATCAAATTCCCCTACAGTAAGTGGTAATGAGTGATCAAGATTAGTAGTCAAGGAGTCCACAAATGGAACAGCCATAATAATACCTAAAAATAATTCTGGAGATTTATTGACCACTGCACCCATTAACAAACCACCAGCTGATCCACCCATACCAATTATTTTACCCTTAGAGGTATACTTTTTATCAATTAAGTAATTTGCTGCATAAATATAATCTTCGAATGTGTTTTTTTTATTTGTTAATTTTCCCTCCTTCCACCATTTCATCCCTTTTTCTAAGCCACCCCTGATATGTGCTGTAGCCCATATAATATCTCTATTAATTAAACTTAATCTTGTTGATGAAAAACTTGGACTCATTGAACTTCCATATGATCCATATCCATAAAGTAATAATACTGCTGAACCATCAGTTTTAGTTTTTTTATGCCTAGTTATTGTCAAAGGAACATATCTCCCATCATGAGATTTGAACTCAATTCTTTCTACAATATAATCATCCTTATTATGTCCTGAAGGGATTTCTTGTTCTTTAACAAGTTCTTTAGATTTATTTAATAAGTTATATTTATAAACTCTCGAGGGTGTTTTTGGTGACGAGTATCCTAAGTGAACTTCGTTAGTATCTCTATTTTTTTGTGTTAATGATACTCCTGGAACATAAACACTTTCATCTGAGAATATTAACTCTTCTTCAATATTTGTAGAAATATTTCGAACAAATAATTTATCTAAGGCATTTGAAGTTTCACTTCTAATAATCCAATTTTTGAGAAATGTGAGTCCACCTATTAAAACTTCAGGTTTTGCTGGTAAATAAGTTTTCCAATTTTGATTTTCTAAGTTATCACAAATATCAATTTTAAAATCTTCAGCATTTTTATTTGTATGATTATAAAATTTACCATCCCAAGAACTTACATTGTAAAGAATTCCTTTTTCTCTTTTAATAATTAACTTTGGATGAGGTTTTTTTTCATTTGTGTTAAAGTAATATTGTTCAGAAGTATTGTGATCAGAAGAGTTTATAAAATAATATTTTTCATCTGAACTTATTCCCAAACCTACTGTGAAAGCCTCACTTTTTTCTTCAAAAATTAATTCATCTTTTTTCTTAAAATTTCCTATTTCATGTCTGTATATTTTTCTTGCTCTATGATTTTCATCAAGTTTTGAGTAAAAAATAAATTTATCATCTAAACTAAAAGTAATACCTCCAGCTGTTTCTGTGATTTCTTTTGAAATAATTTTGTTAGTTTTTATATCTCTTATATAAATTGTATAATATTCAGATCCTTTTAAATCTAAAGAGTAGCCAAGATATTTATCATTATTGCTTACTTCTAAATCTCCAACCCCAAAATATTCTGCCTTAAGTATTTCTTTTTCTTTGTCTCCATTCCATATTTCTTCGATATTATTTGAACCAATTTTTTTTCTAAGTTTGATTGAATAATTCCCTATAGCAGTAGTTTTTGTCCAGTATTCGTAAGTATGATCTTTGAATGGTAAAGACTCATCATCTAATTTTATTCTACCTTTTATTTCTTTAAATAAATTTTTCTGAATATCTTTGGTATCTTTTAATTGATGTTCGGCATAGGTATTTTCATCATCTAAGTATTTTTTTACCTCTGGGTCTAATTTAGTTTTATCCTTGAGAACTTTTAAAATATTTTCTTGATGTATCCAGCTATAATTATCTTCCCATTCTATATTGTGACAAGATTTTATCTCTAGTTTTTTTTTAAGATATGGTACTTTCATTTTATATAGGGAATATATGAATATTATAATTTATACAGTATTAATTTTAGCAGGTTTATATTTTTTACTAAAGTATTTTGCAGGGGTTGCATCAAAAAAAATATCTAAAGGATTAAGAATTTTATTATTTATAGTATTAGCTATTTTTGCAATTTTGTTTGCAATAGGTGGAAAAATTTTATTAACTTTACCTTTTACGCTAGCAAGTTTGGCTCTTTTAAAATTAAAAGGGCTGTCTTTGTTTCAGTTAATTTCTTTATATAGATTATTACAAACTTTGAGAAAATCTGGGCGATTTTCATTTAATAATCAAAATTCTTCTAATTTAAATACTATGTCAACACAAGAGGCTTATAGAATACTGAACTTAAATCCTTCTAAAAGTTTAACAATAGAAGAAGTCAATAAGGCCTGCATTAAAATTCAAAAAAAAATTCATCCAGATGTATCCCCAGAAACATCAAGACTATCTTCTTTGGTAAACGAAGCTAAAGAAATTGTTTTAAGAGATTTAAGTTAAGTTATTTAATCTTTACTAAATTTATTTTTTATATAAATTTTACTTATGAAGAATATTAGAGGCATATATGCAGCATCAATGTCAGTGTTAAATAAAGATTTGACATTAAATATTGATAAAACTATCGAGCATGCAGAAATGGTGATTGATAATGGTTGTCATGGAGTTGCAATGTTTGGAAGTACTGGACAGGCACAACTTATTCCTATTTCAGAAAAAATTAATTTATTAAATAAACTTTCTACTAGCAAATATAAAGATAGATTTTTAATTGGAACAGGTTTTAATTCATTGGGAGAAACAATAAACTTTATGAGAGTGGCTAAGTCCCTAAATTTTGAAAATTTTTTAATTATGCCTCCTGCCTTTTATAAATATGGAGATAAAGAAGTAATTAATTTTTATACAAAAATAGTAGAGGCAATACCGGAAAGTAAAATTATTTTATATAATTTTGAAAAATTATGTGGATATAAGTTTAGCACCGAATGCGTAAAAGAGCTTGTCAAAAAATTTCCAGAACAAATAGTTGGAGTTAAAGATAGTTCATATAATCTTTTCGAAAATCTAAAATTAGAAAACTTTTCAGTAATGCCTGGTTCAGAGTCAAAACTATTAAAAGGTCTTGAACTAGGATGTTCGGGCATAATTACAGCAACATGTAATGTGACTGCTGAACTAGCTAGAAAAGTTTATGATGATTTTCAATCAGGTAATGAACAAACAGTAAGCGAAAAGCTTTGTAATGTTAGAGGTGTTTTTGAACAATATAATTTAATTTCAGGATTACACACTTTTTATAAAAAAAAAGAAAATATTTACGAAAATCTTTTACCTCCTTTAAGTATTCTAGATGAAAAGAGCGAAAAAGATTTAATAAATAATTTAGAAAAATTTAACTTTTCAATTAAATCTTTAATGGCAGCATGAAATGCAACTAGCAAGATTCTTAAATAGTGTTTTTAAGATAGATGGTTTTATATTAGTAGGCGCCAATTCTAAAAATTATATTATTGGAAACCCAAAAAGTAAAAACCCAATAAAAGTTAAAATTTTAAATAAAAGTCTTCATTATAAATTGTTATTTCATCCAGATCTTTATTTTGGCGAGGCTTATACAAATGGAGAAATAGTTATTGAGAATGGAAGTCTTACTGATTTTTTAGATTTATCATTAATGAATTTTGGAAGAGGAGATTTAAATTTTTTTAGCTATTTGATAAATAGGTTAAGAGGGTCATATAGATATTTAACAAATTTTAATTTTATTAAAAAATCAAAAATGAATGTTTCTCATCATTATGACATATCTGATGATTTATATGATTTATTTCTAGATCCAAAGAGACAATACTCATGTGCATATTTTAAGAACGAAACAGACTCATTAGAAACAGCTCAAAATAATAAAATTAAACACATAATAAAAAAACTTAACATTAAACAAAATCAGAAAGTTTTAGATATTGGATGTGGGTGGGGATCACTAGCAGTAGAAATTGCAAAAAGTGTAAATTGTAAAGTTACAGGGATAACTCTTTCAGAAAATCAATTTAATTATTGCAATAAAAGAGCAAAAGAACTTAATTTAGAAAATCAATTAAATTTTAAATTAATAGATTATAGGGAGCTTAATGAAAAATTTGACAGAATAGTAAGCGTTGGGATGTTTGAGCACGTAGGTAGAAAATTTTATAAAAATTTTTTTACACAAGTTGAAAAACTATTAAATGATGATGGCATCTCACTAATTCACACGATTGGATCTGTAAACCCACCAAGAGATCCACATCCTTGGATAACAAAATATATTTTTCCTGGCGGATACACTCCTAGCTTAAGTGAAGTTACAACACCTATAGAAAAATCAGGATTAATCGTTGCAGATGTTGAAGTTTTAAGGCTTCATTATTCACATACTTTGAGGCACTGGAAAGAAAATTGTATAAAGAATAAAGACACAATAATTGAAATGTTTGATGAAAGATTTTTCAGAATGTGGGAATTTTATCTTGCTGGTTGTGAAATGGCATTTAAATGGGGTGATCAAGTTGTTTATCAATTTCAATTAACTAAAAATTATTCATCAACGCCAGTGACAAGAGACTATATTTATCAATAAATTATTGATAGATATTAAATTCCTTTAAATGAAAAAAATAAAAAAAAATAGTGTCAAAGCTAAAAAAAAAATAAATACGAAATCTAAAAAAATAAATAAAAAACCGATAAAAAAATCGAAACGTAAAATAAAAAAAATTAAGAGTAAATCTAAAATAATCAAATCAAAAAAATCAAAAAAAATAGTAAAAAAATTCAAACCTAAAGAGGCAAAAAAACCAGGTTTAATTTTAAAGATAATTAATTTTCAAAATTCATTAAAACCCGAAATAAAATTTAAAATAAATTTTAGTATTGAAAAGTATATCCAAGCATTCTTTGATAAAATATCAGATACTATTTTACAGTACAAAATTATTAAAAAGGATGAGGCAAGAAAGATTAAATTAGAAAAACAAGAAAGAGAAAGATTAGAAAAGATTGAAATTGCGAATAAAAAACAAAAAGAAGTTGAATTAAAGGTAAAATTAAAAGAACAAGCGTTAAAAGAAGAAATTAGATTAGAAAAACAAAGAACAAAAGAAATAAAATTATTTTTAAGAAAAGAGCAGGCTCTTCTTAGAATAGAACAGTCAGAAAAACAGAAGAAATTTCTACATCAATTAAAATTAGATAAACAAATTGAAAAATTTAGAGTTAGAGAAGTTAAAGAATTAGAAAAATTAGAAAAAATTTCACTTAGAGAAAAAAGAGAGGATTATGCTGGTCTTCAACAACGAATAGAAAAATTAAAAGAAAAATATCGAATTATAAGAGATCAAAAAATACGAGATAGGGTAGAGGCCTTAGGAGTTAAAATTCAAGGTGATGAGGACAGGGAAACTCTGCTTCAAAAAGAAAAAGAATATGCGCTAGCTAGACAAAAAATTGAATTTGCTCTTGAAAGTTTTTACAGAAGTGCAAGTAGTCTAGTTTTTCAATTAAATAAAAGACATATAACACGACACATGTCTATTTTTAGATGTATTGATAGAAGGTTTGAAACTGGAGAGATATTTGTAAAATGGGATGAAGCCTCTGATGATGAGTGGCTTTTACTGATATATATTAAAAATAATTCTCCTGATGAAGGAATAGTTATTGAGAACAAAACAAATCCTGAAAAAAATATTTCCCATGAGTTCAAAAACAATGAAATTTTTAAGGCCTCGGATACAATGGTTGATGCGCTTACTCAATTAATTGCAAGAAAAAGAGCCAAAAATAACCATTAAATAATCTTATTTTATTAAGTAATATTGTTCATGCTTTTTGGAACAATTGTGATGTTTATTTTGTACATTATTTTGAAATATATTTTATCTTGGATAAAATATTATAACAGTCTTGACTCTAGATTGGGTCAATCTACATGGCGGTGGAGTTATGATTATCCTGTGATTGGAGAAAGAGATATTTCTGATTTAGATGATAAAAATTTTGTTCGGTTAAGGAGAAAAAGAAATAAAATTATTACAATTATGTATTCTGTAGTTTTTATTATGTTTATCTTATCTATGTCACTCTTAAGTGAAATTTTGATAATTTTCTTAACTTAATTCTTAAGTTGTTTTTTGAAGTCTCTTTTCAGCTTGAGAATTATTGGTTATATCTACCCAATCAATATCTTTAACATTTTCTTTTTTATATATGTTAATTTCTGACCTACAAATTTTACAAGAATTATTAAAATATACTTTCATTGCGTAATAATTATCTTTCTGGGCAAAATTGTACATGTGTAAAATGATCAGTTGAAAATTATTGATAAACCACTATCTAGGGTGTATGAGTAATTTCTTCAATAAATCAGACTTAACTCGAAAAGATGCGGATACAATAGTATCTGATACATTAAAAAATTGTGATGATGGTGAACTTTACTTGGAGGAGTCTAAGTCAGAGTCAATATTATTAGATGATAATAAAATCAAAAGTTCAAATTATAGTTCAGATCTAGGATTTGGATTAAGAGCCATTTCGGATGAAGTTGTTGCGTATTCTTATTCAAATGAAATTTCCAAAGATTCTTTAAAAAGTTCTTCTGATAATCTTAAATCTACTCTTAAATCAATAAAAGGTATTTATAATCATGAGATTCCTAAATCTAACAAGAAATTTTATGAAGATATTAATCCAATAGAACAAAAAACATTAAATTCAAAATTAGAAGTTTTGAATAAAGTAAATGAGTTTTTAAGAAAAAAAGATGGATCTGTTAAACAAGTAACAGCAAGTTTTTTAGGTGAGCAAAAATCTATAGAAATAATTAGATCAGGAGGTGAGTCTTTAATAGATGTACGTCCTTTGATTAGATTTAATATATCTGTAATGCTAGAAAAAAATGGAAGAAAAGAAACGGGTGTATACGGAATTGGTGGAAGACAATCTTATGATGATTATCTAAAAAATGAAAATTGGAAAAATGTTTGTGAGGAAGCTTTTAGAATTGCTTCAGTAAATTTAGAGAGTAAACCTGCACCTGCAGGAGAAATGAAAGTAGTGTTGGGTCCAGGATGGCCAGCTATTTTAATCCATGAAGCAATTGGCCATGGTCTTGAGGGTGATTTTAATAGAAAAAAAACTTCAGCTTTCTACGATTTAATGGGTCAAAAGGTTGCTAGTGAAGGGGTTACAATTGTTGATGACGGTACAATAGACAACAGAAGAGGAAGCTTAACTATTGATGACGAAGGAACACCAACTGAAAGAACAGTTTTAATAGAAAACGGTATTCTTAAAAATTTCATGCAGGACAGACACAATGCGCGATTAATGAATACGAGATCAACAGGTTCTGGAAGAAGAGAAAATTACAGACATGTAGTTTTGCCGAGAATGAGAAATACGATGATGTTAAGTGGAAAACAAACTCAAGATGAAATGATAAAATCAGTTGATAAAGGTATTTTTGCAGTTAGTTTTGGAGGAGGACAGGTTGATATCACCTCTGGAAAATTTGTTTTTAACTGCACTGAAGCATATGAAATAAATAATGGCAAAATTGGATCTTCAATAAAGGGAGCAACTTTAATTGGTGATGGTCCATCAATTTTAAAAGAAGTCTCTATGGTAGGGAACGATATGATGTTAGATCCAGGTATAGGAACTTGTGGTAAAGCTGGACAAGGTGTGCCAGTTGGAGTGGCTCAACCTTCAATTTTAATTGATAAAATGACAGTTGGAGGAACAAAAATATAAATCATGATTAAAGATCAAGAATTTTTAAAATCAAAAGCCTCTTATTGTCTAGATCTAGCTAAAAAAATGGGAGCAACTGATTCAAGTGTTACATTGGGTCACTCTATTTCAGAGACTGTAAATTTTAGAAATAAGTCTCTAGAGGCCTCAGATAGATCAGATGGATTAGCTTTAAGTATTGAAATTTATATTGGCAAAAAAAGATCATCAATTTCATCTTCAAACTTGCTAGATGAAAATATAAAAACTTTAATTGAAAAATGTTTTGAAACTACAAAAATTACACCTGAAGACGAATTTAACTCTTTACCAGACAAAAGTTTATTGGCAGAAAAAATAAATAATCTTAACTTGTATGATCAAACAAGATTTGAAAATGACAAAAAAATTAATTATCTAAAGGAATTGGAAGAGTCTGCATACGCATTAGAAAAAATTGTAAATACAGAGTCAAGTTTTACAGAAAATAGATCAAATTTTATTTTAGCAAATAGTGATGGCTTTTGTAATGGTTATAAAACATCATCTTTTACTGCTTCTTGTGTTACAGTTGCTAAAGATGAAAATAGTATGGAAAGAGACTATGAATTTACAAGTAAGCGTCATTTATCTGATATTAAAAAACCTAAAGACCTTGGAAAAAAAGCAGCCGAACAAACTATAAAAAAATTAAGCCCTAATAAAATTGGTAGTGAAAAAATTAATTTAATTTTTGATACAAGAATTGCAAAAGGAATGTTGAGTGCATTTGCAAGTGCTATAACTGCTTCTGCAATTGCTAGAGGAACATCATTTTTAAAAGACAAAATTGATCAACAAGTTTTTTCAAAATCTGTAAATATTATTGATAAACCGGATATGATTAAAGGCATGGGTTCTCAAAGTTTTGACTCTGAAGGAGTAAAATCAAAAACTGTAAACCTTGTGAAAGGTGGGATTCTGAAAAATTATCTTGTAGATACTTACAATGGTAAAAAATTAAATTTACAATCAAATGGTAGAAGTGGCGGAACTACTAATCTTTATTTTGAAAATGGGAAGATTAGTTTTGAGGAACTATTAAAAAATAGTTCCAAAAGTCTTTATATTAAAGAAACAATCGGACATGGTAGCAATATTGTTACTGGAGATTATTCTGTGGGTGCTACTGGTTTTTTAGTTGAAAATGGACAATTTAAATATCCTGTTAGTGAAATTACTATAGCTGGAAATTTTAAAGATATGTTTAAAAATATAATTTTAGCTAATGATTTAGAATTTGAATACTCAGTTAATTCACCGACAATGATGATTGAGGGGATGACCGTTGCTGGAAAATGATAACCTAATAGATAAATTTTTTATTATAATAAAGTAAATTTATTTAAAATTTTTAACTCTATATTCCCAATTTCCCATTCTTGAATATGTAACTTTCAAAATTAAGGTATTTTTTTTATCAAACCAAATATCAAAATTTAATCTTTTGTCTTTAGGTATAGACATATCCTTTGAAGTTAATTTAAAATGTTCAGTATCATAAGATTTTCCATAAAGTTCTATTTTTTCTTTTCCAACAAAGGTGACTACTTGCTCTTTAATACTTCCAGAGATTGGGCTTATTTGACTATTTGATTCTAGTACTTTGTGACTCCACCAATTGCCAATTACATTGTCTATTGACGCTTTGCCTGTATAAGATGACCCTTTAATATCATATTCATTAGTTTGTTCATTTAATTTAAGTTCTACATATTTTTCTTTATTATTCTGTCGAGTTTTAGAGTTAAAGGATATTAATTTATCTTTGATATATTTTTCTTCACCATATCCTTCAGCTTCAAAAATGGTTGCACCAAATAATTTGACTGTAAATTTTATTTGATTCGTAACAGTTGTTTGACCTGACTCTTTTTTAAAAAAATAATAATTATAACCAATAACTTCTCCATCTCTTAAGATTTCCATTTCAATTTTAGTAAACTTGTTGTAGTGAGCCATATGTGCAGCACTATTAAATGAATATGTTAAGAAAAATATTAGTAATAGAAATCTTTTCATAAAATAATTACTTTAATAGACTTTAAATTTAAAAGAAGTAATTTATTGAGAAATGTTTTTAAAAATTAAAGATATACCAAAAGTTTCTTGGAGTTCTGAAAAACCATTAAATTTTAAACCAAAAATTTCAACATTCTTTTTTTTGTGTTTTGGATTAGCTCTGTTTGGCTTAGGAGAAGGTCTATTGATTGTTTCATCTTCAGGGGCTTCACCATGGTCAGTTTTAGCTCAAGGTATTTCTGTAAAATCAGGATTTTCAGTTGGATTAATTACATTTGTTATAAGTATTTCAATTTTAATTTTTTGGATTCCGTTAAATCAAAAACCTGGAATAGGTACAATCCTTAATGCTTTAATTATTGCTTTAATGATTGATATTTGCATAAAATATTTTCCTACCCCAGAAAATTATTTTTCTCAAATTTTATTAGGAGCTATTGCAGTTTTTATAGTTGGTTTAGGAGGGGGAATTTATTTAATTGCTAATTTAGGAGCGGGACCAAGAGATGGATTAATGGTAGGATTGCAAATAAAAACAAACTTACCAATTGCAGCAGTAAGAGCTAGTCTAGAAATAACAGTTGTTTGTATAGGATGGTATCTAGGTGGAACTGTTGGTATAGGGACACTAATATTTGCTTTTGGAATAGGTCCTTTTGTGGCCTTAGGTTTGTTTTTAGTAAATAAACTTTTTAATTAGGCTGCTGCGCCAGATTTTTCACTTTTTTTTCTTTCATGTGGATCAAGAATTGCTTTTCTTAGCCTACATGAATCTGGAGTTATTTCTAAAGCTTCGTCTGTATTTAGTATACTCAATTGTTCAGCTATAGACATTTTTCTTACAGGAGTTAACACAACATTTTCATCAGTTCCTTGAGTTCTCATGTTAGTTAATTTTTTACCCTTCATGACATTGATGATCATGTCACCTGGTTTTGGAGATAAACCAAC
Organism: uncultured Pelagibacteraceae bacterium; assembly: GCA_902513955.1. Lineage (GTDB taxonomy): Bacteria > Pseudomonadota > Alphaproteobacteria > Pelagibacterales > Pelagibacteraceae > Pelagibacter. The sequence continues at coordinate 1,219 of CABXOW010000014.1, read as the reverse complement.
AATCATACCGGGGTAAACTGGATCGTTGTGAGTTACAAACATTTCTCCTCTAGTCTGTAAATTAAAAATTGCAAAAGCAACAGCTTTACCTTTCTCCATTGAGATTAAAGCACCATTTCTTCTTCCCTCCATATCTCCTTCAAAAGGACCATAATCATGAAATATTCTATTAATTACTCCATTTCCTTTTGTAAGAGTAAGAAATCTACTTGTGTATCCCATTAATCCTCTAGTTGGAGCATGAAATATTAATCTTTTCTTATCTTTACCAGTATCTTTTAAGTCTATTAGTCTACCTTTTCTTCTGTTCATTGAGTCTATTACTTTTGATGAATGTTCTTCATCCAAATCCATTGTTATTTCTTCGATTGGCTCTAGCTTATTTCCGCTTTCATTTGTTTTATACAAAACCTTAGGAGGGCTTACAGTCATTTCAAATCCTTCTCTCCTCATTTGAGTTAATAAAATTTCTAACATTAACTCACCACGTCCACTTACTACAAATGAGTCATTGTTATTATTTTCTGAAAAAGTAATACCAACATTATTTTGAGCTTCTTGAAGTAGTCGGTCTCTAATTTGAGTACTAGTTAGTTTTTTACCTTCAGTTCCTGCAAGAGGGGATGTATTTACAGTAATGGTAATAGACATTGTTGGCGGATCTATAGGTGTTGCAGGTATTGGCTCACTGATTTCTATATCACAAATTGTATCAGCGACGTTAGCTTTTTCCAATCCAGCTATAACCACGATATCTCCAGCCTCACCAACTTCAATTGGAACTTTTTTTGTTCCTTCATATCTAAAAATCTTAGTTAACTTTCCTTCGTCAACTTTTTCACCATTTAAATTTATAGCTTTTATTAATTGATTAGCTTTAGCAGTTCCTTGAGCTATTCTACCCACCAAACTTCTTCCTAAAAAACTATCTGCATATAGAAGTGTTGACAGCATAGCAAAAGGTTTTGTTTTATCAAGTTCAGCTGGTTTTACATGTTCTAAGATTAAATCTAAAAGTGGATTCAAATTTTCTCTTCGACCATCAGCTTCTTTATCAGCCCAGCCAGATCGTCCACTTGCATATAAAACTGGAAAATCTAATTGTTCTTCATTTGCATCTAAACTTACGAATAAATCAAAAGTTTCATCTAAAACTTCATTAGCTCTTTGGTCTGCTTTATCTAATTTATTGATTACAACAATTGGTTTCAAACCTTGT
>CABXOW010000013.1 GCA_902513955.1 uncultured Pelagibacteraceae bacterium | reverse complement strand
AAACATCCTATAAAGTCCCATTAGTTTAATTTAGCTTTCAATAAATATTAAAGAATAAGGCTTAATTAATTTGTTCAAACTTGTACTAAACTTGTACTTAGAGAGATAAAAAATTATAGTTATTTAATGAACCGTAAAGCTTTTACCCTAATAGAACTTCTAGTAGTGGTAGCTATCATCGGTATCTTAGCTGCAGTGGGAGTGATTGCTTATAATGGGTATACAAATTCTGCGAAAAAAAATGTTGTTAAACAAAATCATAAAAACATTGAAAAATGGTTTGTGCTTAAAGCAACTGAGTGTGAAATTGATGGAAAGATTACTTATAAAAGTTGGAGAAACAGAGGATCAACTGAAGAAAAAGGTTGTAGTTATAACAACGGCTGGAGTTTAGTGATGGATTTAGGTTACAATCATATGAGATATCATTTTATGGCTGAATATGGTTATGACAAAAATTTTAAAAATCCTTTTGATCAGAATAATCCAAACACTAATCCAGAGTGGAACAATGGTTGTTCTGCTACTAAAGGCAAAACAAGTTTTTATGGAAATAATAAAGGACAATTTCTAATATGGTCAAACACTGGAGATTCTACATGTATTGAGTCTAGTATACAATTTCCAGTATCTTAAAATTAAATGAAACACAAAGCCTTCACCCTTATAGAACTCTTAGTCGTAGTAGCCATCATCGGTATATTAGCTGCAGTAGGAGTGGTTGCTTACAATGGGTATACAGGTGCAGCAAAAGTTTCTGCAACAAAAACTATCCATGCACAAACTGTAAAATATATTTCAGCAGAAGTTATGAAATGTAGTCTAGGTGAAGCAAAATTTATGGTTAACCAAGATTGTCCAGCTAATTCTGTAAAAGCTTACAAAGGTGCAATTGCAAACCTAAAAGATAAAAATCCATTTAACACATCGGTGAATGCTTTACATAATGCAAACACATATACACTTGGTATGGTTGGAGTAAATTCTAGTGGAACAAATGTAACAGTTATGACTTGTATTAGACAAGGTTGTGCTTCTGCCGATCAGCTAAGTGCTACAATACCTGTTGATTAAATGAACCACAAAGCCTTCACCCTAATAGAACTCCTAGTTGTTGTGGCAATAATAGTTATCTTGGCAGTATTAGCCTTTCAACTAAAATTAAAAATTTATTAGTTAAAAAAATTAATCAAGTTTTTATTAAATAATTATAAAATATTTCAACTCAAAATTGAAAAAAAAATAATAGAAATAGTTAATAATTTTTAATAAGATTTTTATATGAGAATTTTTTTATATTTGATTATTATCGCATCTGTTTTTTTTACACAACCAACTTATGCAAAATGGGGTAAAGGTGAGTTAAAACTAAGCAAAGAAACAATCGAAACAGTAATAATGTACATGTATGGTGCTGGGAATAAAAAATATTCTGGCGCTGCTAAAAGAAAAAATGACCCGATGATGATGGCGATTTCTGAGGATGGGACTAGCTACATGTATTATTATTGTCCAGTAGAGTATCAAAATAAATGTGTAGAAACTGGAATTGCTCGAAGTGCGATAATTGCATGTGAAAAATATTCCAATGGATCACCTTGCTTTATATTTGCAAAAAAAAGACGAATTGTTTGGAAAAATGGTGGTCCAAAAGTTAAAATTCGAAAAAAAGATCTTAAAAGTCCTTTCGTGATAGCAAAAAAGATTCAAGAGGGAGGTTTTTATGACGGTGATTTATCTAAATTAATTGGGATAGATATATCAACAGGTCAAACAAATGATGCAATAACAATTACAGGAGAAAAAGAAACCAATGTTTCTCAAACAAAAACAAATGAAAATGATATAGTTAAAGAATTAGAAACTTTAACCAAATTATTTGAGGGAGGTGCACTCTCCAAAGAAGAATTCGAAGAAGCAAAAAAAAAATTGTTTCAAAATTAATCTAATCAATGATTAGAATATTCGTTACTTTAATTATTTTTATCACATCAATTAACTTAGCTTTATCAGATGAAAGAACTGAAAAATTAAAATTAATGCTGGAAAAAGGTTTAATTACCGAAGATGAGTTTAAAAAAATTTTAAATTTAAATGAAAAAACTAAAACTAAAATTAAAATAAAACAAATAAGTGGCTCGTCAGGTAGAGAAAAATTTGAAAAATATGAATTTTATATAGATAATTTTAGAGTCCATACTTTAAGTCCAGGTACGATAAGAATTGACAATATGTTAACTGGCGACACTGATGTTACTTTATATGGAAATTTTAAAACTAAATTTACTAAAAATGGAAAAAAATTTTTTAAATTTGAATTTGATCAAGAAAATTTAAAAAGCGATCTTTTTTATAAAGGAAGGAAATTGATTAATTGGACAGGAAAATATGTTTCACGTTATCAAGCAACCTTTCATCAAATGCAAGTTGATGGTGTTAAGCCTTTTCACTATTTTATAGTTATTCCTGGAAAAAAAATGATTTCTTTAAACTTTAAATTATTTGATAAAAAAATTGAAAAAGCAGTTAAAAAAGTTAAAGAAGAATTATCTTTAAAGTATAATTTATCTGTTTCTGATATAGATAAAATTATGGAAACAAGACATGATGCATTTTCCAAAGAAACTGAGAAAATTATTTCAAAAGAGCAAGAAAAAATAATTAAAGATTTAACTGAAAAATATGCAGGAAAAGAAATTACAGAACAAATTAGACAGGAAATTGAAAGAACTATAGGTGAGGAGATGGCTAATGCATTTATCTCTGAAATTGAAAAAGTCACTGGGCAAGCTATAGATCAAGCTGTAGAAAACGAACTGGCTAGAGAAATAAACAGAGCTATTGCCTATGCTGTTCAACAAGGAGTATCGGAAGCTGCTGCAGCAGCAGCAATCGAAGCTATTATTAGAGTATATGCAATGGGCGGAACTGATGAAGAAGCAATGGAAGCTTGCAGAAAGCACGCTGGAAATGCATGTTAGCAAAATTTAAAATAATAATTTTTTATTCATTATTAATAATTTTTTTTTTTTCGACAAAACTTTTGGCAAATAATGAGTATTTTAAGTGTCCAGAAAAAGTTTTAAAAGTTATAAACGGTCAAAACTATCTTCTTAAAGTTGGATCTATTTTAGGAGTAAATTATGTTAAATTTCATATAAATAAATCAATATCAATCAAATTCAAATACTCAGATAGTAATGATAAACCCATCCAAATAATTTCTGGTCAAAAATTGATTAAAAATTCTTTAGGGTACGAGGTTTATAATAAAGTAACAAATAAAGATCAATATGTTGAAAATACATATAATTTTATAAAAATTAACGACAGTTACGCATTTACACGTAATGAAAATTGGTGGTCACCAAATTCTGAAAATCAATCAAATAAAAATTATGAATATGAATCCTCTGGAAGATGTTTAAAAATAAAAAAAGATGAATTTAACTTAGGAAAAGTAGTTAAGATTTCTGATAAAAAAAAAATTAAAAAAAAGGAAAAATTAGCTAGTAAATCAAAAGTTGCATCTACTTCAAATATAATTAGAGGCAAAAGGTCTTTTGCAATGAGCTGGGAAGGTTATGATGATCTTATATTAGGCAAAATAACTTTCACAGAACAAGATTTATTTGGTAAAATTAAATTTTCTTTACCAAATGATGATGGAAATTGTATTGGAACATATGCTCTTTCACAAACGAAAGGAACATGGTCATTTATTTGTTTGAAAAAAAATATTAATGCTTCAGGCACACTAGCATTAAATAGTCTTGATGGAGAAGTTAACGGAAAAGGTAAAGATAATTTTAAAAAAAAAATAAAATTTAAAATTTCTGCAAAAGATTGATTTTGCTTAATTTTTAGACTTTTATTTTATATTCAATATTCTAAACTATGAAACGGGAAAATAAATTTAAAAAATTTTACTTATTAGACTTGTTCAATTATAAATATTAGCATAAATACTCATGAAATTCATTAATGCCCTCGTGGTGAAATTGGTAGACACAAAGGACTTAAAAGCCAAGGGATAGAAGTTAAAGTCAGTCCATAGAAGTCCAAGGTAGTCTAAACATCCTATAAAATCTCATAACTTTAGTTTAGCTTTTAATTAAGATTAGATAATAAGGCTTAATTAATCTGTGTAGACTTGTACAAAACTTGTACATGGAGAGATAAAAAATTATAGTTATTTAATCATGAAACAAAAAGCCTTCACCCTAATAGAACTCTTAGTTGTTGTGGCAATCATAGGAATACTAGCTGCAGTGGGAGTGATTGCTTATAATGGGTATACTAAAGCTGCAAAAATTAATGCAGTAAAACATAATTTTAAAGAAATAGTTAACTTCATAAATTTAAATTATACTAAATGTGATTTAGGTGAACCTGTGATGATGAATGATCAATCAGGAAATTCTAAAGATGTTACTAATTCTTATTGCAATAATAGCCCCTTAGGAGCTTGTCATATTTTGATTGCACATTTCAAATCATTAAAATGGAAAAATCCATACATAGATCACTATATTCAAAATAGTATTGATAGTGAGTATGTTTTGCATTGTAGTAATTCTGGATATCCATCATCTAAATTAAATAATAGCCAAGCTGCTGGATATATATTTATAACAAATGTATCTGGATCACCTAAAACTATGCGTCTTGCAATGAGGTGGGATAATGATTACAGCGGAAATTGGTCTCAAAGATATTCAAGAAATGATATAACCACGCCATAAGTTTATGAATAGAAAGGCCTTCACCCTAATAGAACTCCTAGTCGTAGTAGCCATCATCGGTATCCTCGCTGCGGTAGGTGTGGTTGCTTATAATGGGTATACGGCAAGCGCAAGGGTTGCAGTTGCAAAATCTAATCATGCAGCGATTAAGAAGGAAATTTATCTTGTGATCCAAAAATGTGATATTTATGGAAGTGTAACAATGATGAAAGTCTATGGTTCCAAAACTGAAAGTGTAGTTACTTGTTATCAACCTAATCAACGAACATTCATAACAAGATATCTTATTAATCATATGGAGAATAATGGTAGATATACAAATCCATATCCTCCACATCCTGATAATCCTACTGCCTGGAGCGCACAAAGAGCTAATGGTTGTAAAGTGGCATCATGGGGAGGACAATATGTCGGTATAACTCATATTGATTCACCAAATTCCTGGGATCATATAACCTTATGTATTTGTTTCGAGGAACCGTGTAGTAATTCTGATAATAGATTGGAGGAAGAAATTAAATATGAATAAAATAATATTAATTCTTTTTGTTTGTTTATTACATTTCAATGTAGAGGCAAAGAATACATATAATTATTCAAATTTATTAATTCAAATACCAGAAAATGCTATTCCGTTAAGCCAATTAACAGAGAAAAATTATAAAGAATTTAATCTTAATAAAGATGAATTCAAAGAATTATCAAATATTTATCAACAGATGAAATTTGATGAAACAAGCGAATTAATAATTAATAAAGATATTTTTTACAAAACAGGTGAACATATACATATATTTAAAAAGAATAATGCTAATGATGTTTTAAAATCAGTAAAGGATAACACTTATTGTGATTTAAGCTTGATACATCTAAAATCAATTAACGAAAATAAAGAAATAAAAAAGAAACACAAAAAAGTTGCAGAAAATGCAGGAAGCAATGAAATTATCCAAAATTTTAATTGTAAAACATTTCCTGCAGATAACCTAAATTTTCAATATCTCACAAGAAATGAGCATATAAACCTCTCTAATCATAATATTGCAACTACAACTATTCAAGTTTCTAAAATTGGATCCAAAATTAATCACACATTACAGCTTTCCTCTTATCAAAATCATATTGAAATGAACAAAATTTTTACGGATATTATTTCTTCACTAGCTGTGGAGTAAGTGGGATTTTATAGGAGAACTTGTACAAGACTTGTACATGGAGAGATAAAATAAAAAAATTTTACTTATTACCCTTGTTCAATTATAAATATTAGCATAAATACTCATGAAATTCATTAATGCCCTCGTGGTGAAATTGGTAGACACAAAGGACTTAAAATCCTTGCCGCTTGCGGAGTGCCAGTTCGAGTCTGGCCGAGGGCACCACTAAATGACTAAGCTTCAGATAATCTCTGATAAAAATAAAAAATCATTAAAGATAAAAAATTTACTCACCAAAATAATTGATAACGATCAATTTAAACAAAAGGACCTTGTAATTGTTATTGGCGGTGATGGCTTTATGCTTGGGACTTTAAAAAAAAATAAAAATTATAAAAAAAGATTTTATGGAATTAATTCAGGAAATTATGGGTTCTTAATGAATAAATTTTCTTCAAAAGATATTATTAAAAACCTATCAAAAGCAAATATGGTTTCAATTTCACCTTTGGAGATGATTGTTAAAAATAAAAATAATCAAACAAAAAGATCTATAGCAATAAATGAAGTTTCTGTACTCAGACAAAGTAGGCAAGCAGCCTCATTGTCAATTAAACAAGGATCAAGACAAATAATTAAAAAATTAGTTTCAGATGGAGTATTAGTCTCGACACCAGCTGGAAGTACGGCTTATAATCTTTCTGTACATGGACCTATCTTAAGTCTTCATTCAAAAAAATTATCTATATCTCCTATAAGTGCATTTAGACCAAGAAGATGGAAGGGTAAAATTGTTAATGATAAATCTAAAATTGTTATCACAAATTTAAATCCATCAAAAAGACCCATAAGCGCTGTTGCAGATAATTTAGAAGTAAGGAATGCTAAATCAATTACTATAAAAACTAATAATAAAATTAAGTTTAACCTTCTTTATGATAAAAATAGAAGTCTACAAAAAAAGATTAAAATTGAGCAAATAAGAAAAGAAACTAGCTAAATTTATGAGCATAGGTATTTCGCAAATTATAATTCTAGGAATAGTCATCGCTATACTATTAGGCTCAGGATATTTAGGAATTTATATTTTAAAGCAAAACCCTCAATTTAAAAAATATTTAACAACTAAAAATATAGTTATCATTTCACTAACTTATATTTTTGCTATTAGTTTGATTTCAGGAGAAAATGTAGCTTATGGACTAGGGTCTATTTTTATTCCTTTAATAATAGCCATCATCAATAGTTTGTTTAGAAATAAGTTAAAGTTTAAAAAAACCTTTGATGATAAATTTTATCCTTTTTATTTAGGGGTACTAGTTTTATCACTTATATCAATATTAACAGCTATACTTAAATAAAAGACTACTTGACTGAAAAACATTCTTAACACACTCCTAACATAGTGATAAAGTTTTTTAATAGAAAAAGATTATGACTAGATTAGAAAACTTTTTAAAACTAAATGAAAATAGACAAATTTGGACTATTTCAAAAGACCAAAGTGTAATGCAAGCACTTATTTTAATGTCAGAAAAAAATATAGGTGCAATCATTATCATTGATAATAATAATTTTCCTATAGGTATATTTTCAGAAAGAGATTATGCAAGAAAGGTTATTTTAAAAGGCAAGAATAGCAAAGATACATTATTAGATGAAGTTATGACCAAAGAATTAATTACTGTTACTAGAAATTTTAAAATTGATCAGTGTATGGAATTAATGATTGAAAATAGAATAAGACATCTCCCAGTATTAGAGAATAAAAAAGTTGTTGGAATTATTTCAATCGGTGATGTTTTAAAAATTATGATTAAAGAACAAAAAGAACTTATTGATCACCTACAAAAATTTATAACTAGTTAAAAAGAAAAAACTTTTAAAATCTTAGTATTGTAAAGTTTGAGAGTTTTTTTTAAAAAGTTTGTAAATTATCTCAATAATTCCTGAGAAAATAAAAGTAGATATTAAACTATATGCAAAAAATGGTAATGCTAATGTGTAACAAGTGATAAAATTTTCAAAAGAATATCCATAATAGCCTAAAGACCAAACACCAAAATTAGTTACTATGAAAAAAATTAAGGCACCAAGTAGAGCACCACTCATTCTTTTAAAAATATTTTGTTTAAAATAATTTGATATTAATCCTATAAACATAATACTTCCCCAGGTAAATAATAATGTATTATGAAAACCAATAATAATATCTGTTAAAGCAAGACATATGATTAAAGCAGGTACATACCTATAACCTAACATAACAGGTATATAAAAACTTAATGCTAGCAAACTTGTAAAATTTGGTGGATGAGGAATAAATCTACTTGCCGAAAGAATTAAAAATATTCCTAAACTTATTTTCAAATAATTCATTAATAAATTATATTAAACTAAAAAAAAATCACAACTAATATGATTTGGTAAAGTTAAATCTAAATTGTCTACCGTCTTGGCTATACGTAGCTGGTTTTTCGTATCTCTCATTAAGTAAATTAGTTATATTGAAAGAGATTGAGTTTCCTAACCAATTCTTTTTAATTGATAAATCTATTAGATTTGTACTTTTTTGAAATGTATTTGCTGATCCATCCCAATCTAAATATCTATCAGTAAACTTATAATTTAAATTTATATTAAAAGGGCCATAATTTTTAAATAAAATTTTTTTTGTAAAATTTGAACCGTAAGTTAAATCTGGTCTTCGAGATTGATGACCACCAGAAACATTTCTGCTTTTTGTAAAATTTGCAAATATAGAAAAGGATTTATCTATACCTTTAAAAAATAATTCGTTTTCAATACCCTCTTGCTTTAAATCAGTTGTTTTATTTTCGTGTTTTGAGTAAGCAGAGTTAGTTTTTATTCGATCATAAATTGTTGTTCTATAGGCTGAAGAACTAAATTTTAATTTTTTTGAAATATTATATTCTGCAAAGATTTCATTAGTTTTACTTTTTTCTGGTTTAAGATGTATATTTCCACTTATTCCAAAATTATCAGATCCATATAATTCGTATAAAGATGGATTTCTAAGACCTGTTGAGTGTGTTAAGCCTAATTTGAAGTCCTCAAAAATTTGAGTAAAGTTTATTTTATAATTTTGATTACTTCCTGTAGTTTTATGATCATCAGCCCTTGTATAAATTGATAATATTTGTTTTTCATTAAATTTGTACCCAGCGTTTGTGAATACAGCTAAATCTTTTACGTGACCTTTTGTTGATGCGGTATAGCTACCTCGGTTTTCAAAACTACCCCAATCGTACTTATATTGACCTCCATATCCAAATGAAAGTTTTTCATTAGCAATAATTTTGCTCTCTAGCTTTATATTTAATGCCTCACTATAGTATTCATCTAAATATCCTCCATTTTCATAATTTCTATCATAACTATGGTAGTGTAATGTAACATTATTATTTGAGTTCTTTGTTTTATATTCCAAACCTGATTGAAGAGCATACATTTTGTTATCAGAAATATATCCAATTTCATTTGTGGCGCTCCCATCATAATCAGATAAAGTTCTTCTAGAGTATAAAGTAGAATTAATTTTTAAATTATCATTTATCCATTTTTTACTATTAATATTTAATTGATAATTTTTTGTTTCATCCTCCTCATTTCCTTTTGCGATAGCGCTATCAGTTCTACTTTGATTCAGTGTACCTTTTAAGTTTAAATGCCAACCATTTTTTGTAATTTTTGTATGATTTCCTGATATAGAATTATTCCTTTTATCAAATCCACCAAGAGAATAACTATTTGAATAATCAACATCAGTAATAAAATTTATAGCACCAGCAATTGCACTTGGTCCAAAATGAGCACCACTAGGACCTTTATAAATTTCAATTTGCTGTATTGTTTGTACAAAGTCTTGACCAAAGTCATGTAAACCATCGGTAGTAGATTGATCGTTAATAGCAATACCATTTAAAAGCACTAGAGTGTGATTAGACTCAGACCCTCTAGTAAATATTGATGTTTGTTGACCCTTCTGACCTGATTGAAAAACATCAAGTCCTGGTATTAATTTAAATATATCATTGGTGTCAATTGCACCAGACTCTATAATTTCTTGTTTTGTAATAATTTTTTTGTTAATGCCTATTTCATTGTAATCAGAACTATTAGGCGTCTTGCTAACTGTAACACATGGAGTGCCATTAGAATTATTCCATTTACAATTTTCAAGTATTTGTGCACTGACTTTTGAAAATAGAAATAATATAATTAATGATACAAATAGACTTGATCTCAAGATCATACGACACCTCTCTATTCAATCTTGTTAATAACAAGATTGATTTATTTTAATGCCGATGCTAATTTTTATTAGTAGAACTAGACTTTCCCTGGCCTTCATTCAACAGCGGACTATGTTGGGTGGTGCTCCGACTATACGGTTGCAGGTACAGCCAATGAATTTCGCATTGATTTCCCACTCACTTATTCAACATATTTTTTTGATAAAATAAAATAATAACAGTGTCAAGAATTTAAATTGTTAATAAAAATAGCTATATAAGTTAAATTTATTTAAACTTGTTATTTATGTTCAAATATAATAAAAATTTCCAATATGGGACTAAAAGTTTTATTTGTAGTATATGATAATGGTTCGTTTGATCATACATTCCCAATGGGTGTAGGTGCCCTTGCAGCAATTGTTAAAAGAGATGGACATGATGTTACGATATGGAATCAAGATAAACATCATTGGCCAGACGATTATCTAAGAGTATATCTTGACGAAAACAAGTTTGATGTCCTAGTTTTTAGCCTAATTGGAGGCTACTATCAGTATGCTAAGATGAAAAGCTTATCAAAAGCTATTAACAGTTCTAAAAATCGACCATTTTACGTTTTAGGAGGTTATGGTCCAACCCCTGAGCCTGAGTTTTTTTTAAAAAAATCTGGTTGTGATGCTGTAGGGCTAGGCGAGGGAGAAGTTACAATTACAAAATTGATGGATTCCATCACAAATAAAACATCTCTAGAAAATGTTCCAGGAATTGCATGGTTGGAAAATGGTAAACTTAGAAAAACTCCAAGAGCGCCCTTGGTTGCAAATTTAAATCATTTACCTCCAATTCCATATGAATTATTTCCAATGGAATATTATAGAATGCAAAGGTTTGCAAAAGCACAAGCTACAGATTTTTTACTTCCATTAATGTCAGCACGAGGCTGCACTTTTAAATGTACTTTTTGTTATCGTATGGACCCCGGATACAGGATGAGAACACCAGAAAATTTGTTAGATGAAGTTGAAATGGTACATAAGAAATATGGAATTAATTATATTTCCTTCCAAGATGATCTGTTAATGTCATCAGTTGAGCATACGGAAGCAGTATGTCTAGCATTTATAAAAAGAAATTTACCAATTAAATGGATGTGCAACGGAAGATTAAATTATTGTAGTGAAGAATTATTACAATTAATGAAAGATGCTGGCTGTGTATTTATCAATTATGGAATAGAAAGCGTGGATCAAACAGTTTTAAATAATATGAAAAAAGGACTTAGACCAGAAATGATTGTTCAGGGTATTGAAGACACATTGAAAGTTGGAATAAGCCCTGGTCTTAATTTCATTTTTGGAAATAAGGGTGACAATAGAGAGACAATAGAAAAAGCAGTTAATTTTTTAATCAAGTATGATGATTTTGCTCAGAAAAGAACAATTAGACCGGTAACGCCATATCCTGGTTCGCCCCTTTATTATGATGCTATAAAAATGGGTTTATTAGACAAAGATAATCCAGCAGAAGATTTTTATGAAAGAAAACATTTAAACTCAGATTTAATTTGTTGTAATTTTACAGAATTAAGCGATGAGGAATATTATGAATGTTTACGTTGGGCCAATTCAGAGCTGATGAAAAATTATTATGATAAACAAAAAAAAAGAACTTTAGAACAAATTGACCACCTTTACACAAATAAAGATACTTCTTTTAGAGGGTTTAGACATCATAGTGGGAGCAATGAAGTAAATAATATAAAGAAAACGAACGTAAAATCTCAAGTCATTGCAATACAAGGAAATGAAACTATGGATGGTATGGTAAATTGGGAAGCTACATCGTCTGATGCAGATAGATTTACAACAGACCAAAACAATAAAAATGGTTCAAATAAAAGCACTAAAGCTTTTGATAATTACTTAACAAGAAAAAAAGAAAGAGCTGAAAAAAAAGCACTAGCTAAGAAAAAAACCCCTGTTATTTCCAATCAAAACGAAGCCATCCATTAATTTTATAAAATATATAATATTAAATTTCTATATCAATAATTATAGGAATTTTTTAATTTATGAAAAAAAATAAAAATTCTAAAAAATAATTAGTGTTGATTTAATTGAGCGATGGTGTCACTGCACGGATTCGAACCGCGGACCTATTAATTACAAATCAAGACTCATCTCTTAAATAATTATTTGTTTATAACGACATTTGAAAAATAATTTATGTTTGGCAAAAATCTGGTAACATTGGTAGAGTTTTTATATGAATCGTAAAGCCTTCACCCTAATAGAACTCCTAGTCGTTGTAGCCATCATAGGCATTCTTGCTGCTGTAGGGGTGGTTGCTTATAATGGGTATACAAGTTCTGCTAAAAAAGCCGTTGTTAAGCAAAACCATAAAGCGGTAGTTAAATGGATACAAACTGATGCGATGAAGTGTGTAATGAATGGTGGTACAATCTTTAGACAAACAAATAATAGTGGTGGTGGTCAAAATAAAGATTGCTCTAACGTTACAGACTATAACAAGACACCATTTCACGAAAATGTTTTGCAAACACACATTGGATATCAAGGTATGGTAAAAAATCCGTACGGCAGTGTAGGTAAAGATAGAACTTGTGATATTTGGTCTGGTTGGACTGATATGACTTCTATACAGTCAGCGCACCTTGGTAAAAAAATGTGCAAAGGACAAATTGGTCTTTACAGTTTAACTGTTGAAAAAAATGGATGTGATAGAGAAATGGTAGTTCAATCGGGTCTAACAGATGAGTATTGGACTTTTTCATCAACAGGTTCTGACAAAGTTTTAAGTACAATTGTTTGTATTACTCACAGATGAAAAGAAATGGTTTTACACTTATAGAACTTTTAGTCGTTGTAGCCATCATTGGTATTCTAGCTGCTGTAGGGGTAGTTGCTTATAATGGGTATACTAACAGCGCAAAGGTAGCGGTATCAAAATCCAATCATAGTACAGCTGTTAAAAAGCTTAATTTGTTAATTCAAGAATGTGATATTAGCTCCAATGGCAAAGTAAAACTGATGTTGAAACGATATGATAAAACTGAATATGAAAAAGGATGTTGGTATGATGTAAATACATATTTGTTTTTTAGAACATATTTTACCAATGATTTAAACAACTCAATTGAATGGAAAAATAACCATACAAAAGAACCATGGGGAAAAAATTATGTTGCAATGGAAGGAAATAGTTGGGCATGTACGCAAGAAAAATATATTGGATATGTTAATATGGATTATAAAACTTCAACAAAAACTATAGAAGTATGTACCTGTGTTGATAGTCCTTGTAGCGATAGTTCAAACGTGATTACTTATACAGCACAATGGAAATAGTAATGCGAAACAAAAAAGCTTTCACCCTAATAGAACTCCTAGTCGTTGTCGCCATCATCGGTATTTTAGCTGCAGTAGGTGTGGTTGCTTATAATGGGTATACGAGTGCAGCAAAAGTTAACGCCTCTAAAACAAATCATAATAATGTTGTAAAAAAAGTTACTTTAACAATACAAGATTGCAATATTAATGGCAGTGTAACAATGATGTCGATACCAAACAATAAAACTAAAAATAATATTAATTGTTATGGAAACCAGTTTACATTTTTTGCTGATTATTTAATTAATGATATGGATAATAATGGTAGATGGAAAAATCCATACAAATCAACTGGTAACAGAGTTCAGCAACCAGGTTGGTGTAGAAATGCGGCAAGTGGAGATGCAAATGCTGGATTTGTTTGGATAAACTCAAGAAACGGATGGGATAATGTTACTGTTTGCACTTGTATCAAAACGCCGTGCAATAGTTCAGATAACAGACTTGAAAATACAATTAAACTTGATTGATGAATCATAAAGCCTTCACATTAATAGAACTCCTAGTCGTAGTAGCCATCATCGGCATTCTCGCTGCGGTAGGTGTTGTTGCTTATAATGGGTATACCGCTAGTGCAAAAGAATCTGTATGTAAGAATAATTTCTCACTTCTAAAAAAAATGATAGTCCAAAATTATACATTTTGTGAGTTTCAAAATGAAATTAATATAAAGATGCAATATACAAATAATACTCCTGGAAAAGATAGAATGTTATCTTGTCCCCAAAATTTTGGAACTATTGCAGGTGAAACAACTAAAAGTTTTGGTAATTATGCCTCTAGTCCATACGAACCTAATTTAACATACAACATTCCTATTTTAACTTACATTGGAGATCCACCAATGGATGGTGGCATAGCATATTATCCTGAGAGTGCTGGATTTAAATTAAGAATGAGATGCAGGGGTAAAGTTATAGTTTATCAATGGCCTATATCTCAATACCCATAAACCCATGAATAGAAATGCCTTCACTCTAATAGAACTCCTAGTCGTTGTAGCTATCATCGGTATTCTAGCTGCAGTAGGGGTGGTTGCTTATAATGGGTATACGAAAGCTGCAAAAGTTGCAGTAACAAAAACTAATCATGCACTAGTTGTTAAAATTATTCAAGCGGAACTTGCGAGATGTATTTTCGGTGAGGAACCAAAATTATCTCATGGTATTAATCTTAAATGTGATGAAATTAGAAAGAAAGCAACTTCAGATCCTTGGTATTTAGCAACAAAGTTTGCTCAGCATTTTTCAATTATACACCAAAATACAGGAGAACAAGAATGGAAAAATCAATTTGACGGTGGAACAGGAGTACAACCTACCAAGAATACAGAGTGTAATCTTAATACTTTTGGTCAAATAAGTATTGCAGGGAGAGCAAATAAAATAATTGTGATTACTAGATATGGAACAGGAAATAGCGATTGCCTTAGTACAGATGTATCTACTGCTGAGTTTTAAATGAAAAAACTTATAGGATTTTGTGGGACAACTATAGCAGGACTATAGCATAGAGAGATAGTATAATAATGTTATGAAACAAAAAGGTTTCACCCTAATAGAACTTTTAGTCGTAGTAGCCATCATCGGTATTCTTGCTGCTGTAGGTGTAGTTGCTTATAGCGGGTATGTTAAAGGTACCAAAATGACTCAATGTAAAAATCAACATAAAATTTTTAAAAAAGAAATACTTAGAAAATGGAGAAATGTTGATCTTAAATCAACTTGCGATGTAGTCGAACATTCAGGTATGTGCTGGTTACATTGGCTTCCATCAAACACACAGTATTATGCTCATGGAACTGATATTTGTGCAGCAGTTGCAGCAAATAATACTAGTCATCCAAGTTGTTATGGTTATTATCAAGGTAGCGAAGCAGTAATATATGATCACTTTTATGGATTGGGATATAGAAATCCTTTTGAAGGAGATCCTCTTCCTGCAGTTATAACACCTTCAAGAAATAATAATCAAATTGTGGGAACTACTAGATTTGCTTGTGGTGCAAATGCGGGCCTATCTGATCCATTTGAATGCAAACTTACAACAATGTGCGAATTAAATAAATTTACTGAGAGCACAATATCTTCAAAAAATTAACTAGTAAAAATAAATTATATTGTGCTAAATTATTTACAAATGAAAAAACTTTTAGGGATCGTGGTTCTGGGTAAATTAAAATTATGGAAAATAAATTAAATTTTTTCTTTAGACATCAAATTTGGCACGTTGGTGGAACAATTGCGTTATTTTATATTGGCTATCAATTTGTTGATCTTAAAAGCAATACAAATACTTTTCTTAGAATAAGTGCTCTAAGTTGGTTTATGATTGCTATGACCATACCTTTAGTTCATCAAGTTTATACTTGGATTTGTTGGAGATCAGAATTATGTTGGAAGTCAGTTAGTAGTTCAATTGGGCTTAAAGGGTATTTAATAGGTTTTTTTACTTTAATTATTTTAAGATTTTCTGCAGTAGTTTTGTGCTTTGTTGATTATGGCTCTTTATATAAACCTGGATTAATATCATGGGCTTTGTCTGTTATAGTTTTTATACCAGGTCTCTATACAATGTATTCAGTTAAAAAATATTTTGGATTTGTTAGAGCTGCTGGTGCTGATCATTTCGATCCAAAATATAGAGATATGCCTTTTGAAAAAAGAGGAATTTTTAAATGGTCTTCTAATGCTATGTATACTTATGCAATTGCTATTCCATTTGGTTTTGCAATTGCAACAGGATCACAATCAATGTTTATAGTTTCATTTTATACTTATATTTCTATTTGGTTGCATTATTTTTGTACAGAAAAAGAAGATTTTAAGATTATATATAGAATTAATTAAACAACTACTTGATCTGACTGCAATCTGACTGCACTATGACTGCACTCCATGTTAAAATTTAGTTAAAATTTAATTTAGCAAAAATAATTAGTGTTGATTTTATTGAGTGATGGTGCCCCCGCACGGATTCGAACCGCGGACCTATTGATTACAAATCAATTGCTCTACCAACTGAGCTACAAGGGCATGCGCAATAACTATTAATTATTTGTTAAATAATCAACTCTTTTTTTTTAAATAACTTAAATGATGAAAGACTATTGCAGCACTATTTGATATGTTTAAGCTTTCAATATCTTTATTTATATCAATTTTAACAAAAAAATCTGCATATTTGCCTGTGTGTTCTCTCATACCAAAGCCTTCGGATCCAAACAAAAGAACATTTTTTCCTTCCCATTTTACTTCGGTAAAATCTTTATCTCCTCTTGCATCAAAACCGTAAACCCAAAAATTTTTATTTCTTAAATTTTTAAGAGTTGAATTGATATTAGCAACTTGAAAAATATTTAAATGTTCCATACAACCACTTGCAGACTTGTACATAAGCTTGCTATCTTTGGGAAAATGTCTTTCTTTAATTATCAAGCCATCAATGTTGAATGAAGATGCGCTTCTGATAAGTGAACCAATGTTTCTTGGATCAGTTACTTCATCCAAACAAACAAATGTACAATTCTTTTTTTCTTTAATGTATTCTTTTAAATCAGGTTGATCTAAATGTTCAATTTCTGCAACATAACCTCCATGCATTAATTGTTCTTTAGATGTGTATTTGTCTAATTCTTTTTTAGATTTAAAATAAACTTTAACGTCTTCTAAAACATTTTTTTTAGGGTTTTTTCTGTGAATATTTTTCTTAGCATCTTCTGTTAAAAAAACTCTTAAAACCTTTCTATTAGGATTTCTAAGAGCTTCGATAACAGCATGTTGACCAGCGATAAAAAAAGAGGTTTTATTCATAAATTTTTATCATTTTTACACGTTTTTTTGGATATTTTCCTATTAAATCACGTGTTGCATTTGATTAAATAAAATATATAAAACCCATGTTGTTTGAAGCTTTATTGAACAGGGGACACTTCCCCAAAGGAGGGGTTCCAGAGCGGTCAAATGGGGCGGGCTGTAAACCCGTTGACTTCGGTCTTCGAAAGTTCGAATCTTTCCCCCTCCACCATTCAATGAATTTTAAGTAACATGGAGTGTTACTCTTGGGGTTGTGCGGGTGTAGTTCAATGGTAGAACGCTAGCCTTCCAAGCTGGATGTAAGGGTTCGATTCCCTTTACCCGCTCCAAGAAAAAAAAATTATTAATGAAAACAAAAACTGAGGTAAAAAAGTAATGTCAAAAGAAAAGTTTGTTAGAAATAAACCCCACTGTAACATTGGGACTATTGGTCATGTCGACCATGGTAAAACAACTCTTACTGCAGCTATCACAATTACATTAGCAGAAGCAGGTGGAGCAGCAGCAGTAGCTTACGATCAAATCGATAAAGCTCCTGAAGAAAAAGAAAGAGGAATTACAATTTCAACAGCTCACGTTGAGTATGAAACTGAAAAAAGACACTACGCTCACGTTGATTGCCCAGGTCATGCTGACTATGTTAAAAACATGATCACTGGTGCTGCACAAATGGATGGAGCTATCTTAGTAGTTAACGCTGCTGATGGTCCTATGCCACAAACAAGAGAACATATTCTTTTAGGAAGACAAGTTGGAATTCCAGCTATAGTTGTTTACTTAAATAAAGTAGACCAAGTTGATGATAAAGATATGATCGAACTTGTAGAAGAAGAAATTAGAGAACTTTTAACTTCTTACAAATATCCTGGAGATAAAACTCCAATTGTCAAAGGTTCAGCTTTAGCAGCAGTAGAAAAAAGAGATGATGAAATTGGAAAAAATTCAATTTTAGAATTAATGAAAGCTGTTGATGAACATATTCCACAGCCAGCTAGAGATGTTGACAAACCATTTTTGATGCCTGTTGAAGATGTGTTTTCAATTTCAGGAAGAGGAACAGTTGCAACTGGTAGAATTGAATCAGGTGTAATTAAAACTGGTGAAGAAGTTGAAATCGTAGGTATTAAAGAAACTAAAAAATCAGTTTGTACTGGAGTAGAAATGTTTAGAAAACTTTTAGACTCAGGTGAAGCTGGTGATAACGTAGGAATTTTATTGAGAGGTATTGAAAGATCTGACATCGAAAGAGGTCAAGTTCTTTGTAAGCCTGGATCAATTACTCCACACACTAAATTTGAAGCTCAGGCATATGTACTTAAAAAAGATGAGGGTGGAAGACACACTCCATTCTTTACTAAATATAGACCACAGTTTTACTTTAGAACAACGGACGTAACCGGGGAAGTAGAATTACCAGCTGGTACAGAAATGGTTATGCCAGGTGATGATGCTAAATTTACTGTTAAGTTGATTACACCGATTGCTATGTCAGAACAATTAAATTTTGCTATTAGAGAAGGTGGAAGAACTGTTGGAGCAGGAGTAGTAACTAAAATTATAGAGTAACTCTATAAATAGGAGTGTAGCTCAATTGGTAGAGCGCCGGTCTCCAAAACCGGAGGCTGAGGGTTCGAGTCCCTCCGCTCCTGCCAATTAGAGCTAAAAATTATGAAAAACCCAATTAAATTTATTCAGGAAGTAAAACAGGAAGCATTTAAAGTTTCATGGCCCACATGGAAAGAGACTTTACAAGGTGCCTTGATGGTTTTTGCAATGGCTGTTGCAATGTCATTGTTTTTTCTTCTTTTAGATCAAGTTTTAAAGTTTTTCTTAGAACTATTGCTTAAGGTGAGCATTTAATGAAAAATTGGTACATAGTTCAATCACACTCCAGCTTTGAAAATAAAGTTGCTGGATTAATTAAAGAAGAAGCAGATAAAGCAAAAATTGGTGAAAAATTTGAAGAAATTATTGTTCCTACACACGATGTAACTGAGGTTAAAAGAGGTAAAAGGATTCAACGTAAAAAAAAATATTTCCCCGGCTATGTATTGATAAAGAGTGAAATGGATAACAACATTTATCATATGATTAAAAATATAAAGAGAGTTAGTGGATTTTTAGGATCAAAAGGAATACCTGTTCCGGTATCAGATAAAGAAATTGAAAAAATCTTAGGACAAATAAAAGATGGTGTGGCTCAGCCAAAATCTGGTATAGAATACAACGTTGGTGAAAAAGTTCAGGTTGTAGATGGTCCTTTCGCATCATTCAGTGGAATGGTAGAAGATATAGATGAAGAAAAGTCTAGACTTAAGGTCTCTGTTTCTATATTTGGACGTCCAACACCTGTAGATTTAGAATATAACCAAGTTGAGAAAGTAAGTTAATGGCAAAAGAAATAAGTGGATTTATAAAGTTACAAATTAAGGGCGGTCAAGCAAACCCAGCTCCTCCTGTAGGACCAGCGTTAGGACAACGTGGTGTAAATATTATGGAGTTTTGTAAAGCTTTTAATGAAAAAACTAAAACAATGGCTGGAAAACCCGTTCCAGTGGAAATTACAGTTTATAAAGATAAAAAATTTGATTTTAAAATTAAATCTCCTCCAGCATCTTTCTTTATTAAAGAAGCAGTAAAACTTAAAGGTGGATCAAAAGAACCAGGAAGAAATATTGTTGCTTCAATATCAAAAAAACAATTAGAAGATATTGCTAATCAAAAGATGAATGATTTAAATGCTCATGATTTAGATGAAGCAGTAAAAATTATAGCAGGTTCAGCTAGATCAATGGGTATAGAGGTAAAAGAATAATGTCATCAAAAAGATATAAAAAATTACCTGAAAAAACAAAAGATCTTGACGTTGAGGGCATTGAAAAATTATTACCTGAAGTTAAAAAAAATTGTACAACTAAATTTGATGAGTCTGTAGATTTAATTTTTCAAATAAACAATAAACAAAAGAAAAGTGAAGTTAATATTAGAACCGTTGTTAACTTACCAGGTGGTACTGGAAAAAAAGTTAAAGTGGCTGTTGTTTGTGAAGATAATAAAACACAAGAAGCCAAAGATGCAGGAGCTGATATTGTTGGTAGCGATGAATTTGTTGAAAAAATTAAAGGCGGTGAATTGAATTTTGAAAAATTAATATGCACACCTGGAATGATGATTAAGCTTTCTAAATTGGGTAAAGTTTTGGGTCCAAAAGGATTAATGCCAAATCCTAAACTAGGTTCTGTTTCTGAAAATATTAAAGAGGCTGTGACTAATGCAAAATCTGGTCAAGTTGAAATTAGAAATGACAAAGATGGTAATATAGGTGTTAGTATAGGAAAAAAATCATTTCATGATGATCAATTATTAAAAAATTTTCACGCAATATTAGATGCATTAGAAAAAGAAAAATCTAACAATACTTTAAAAGGTGATTTAATTAAGAATACTTTTGTTACTTCATCAATGGGAGTTTCGTATAAAGTCAAATTAGGGAAGTCGATATAATCATGTTAACTAAAGAGCAAAAAAAGAATTATATTTCAGAAATAACAACTCAGTTTGAAAATAGCAAAGCTGTTATGGTTACTCATTATCAAGGTTTAACAATGACTCAACTAGATGAGTTAAGAGCACAGATGAGAGAGCATGGAATAATCTTTAAAATAACAAAAAATAGAATAACTAAATTAGCTTTAGAAAAAACTAAGTGCAAAGAATTGTCAGGGTTATTTACCGGACCAACAGCTGTTGCGTTTGGTGAAGACGCTATAATGTCCGCAAGGATTCTCTCAAAATTTGCAAAAGATAACGAAAATTTAAAATTAATTGGCGGAATAATGGATAACGAAGTCTTAGATCAGGCTGGTGTCCAAAATGTAGCTAGTTTACCAACTTTAGACGAAGCGAGAGCAAATATTGTCGGTATTTTGAATGCTCCAGCATCAAAATTAGTGAGTATTTTTCTTGCATACTCAGAAAAAATGAGTAATTTGTCCGCAGAAAATTCTGAAACACAACCCAAAGAGTAAATTATGCCTGACCTAAATAAAATTATTGAAGATCTTTCAAGTTTGACTGTTGCAGAAGCAGCAGAGTTATCGAAACAATTAGAAGAAAAATGGGGTGTAACTCCAATTGCAGCAGCAGCTCCAGTAGCAGCAGGTAGTGCGGCTCCAGCAGAAGACAAAGATGATTTTACAATTATGCTTATATCAGCAGGCGAGAAAAAAATTAACGTTATTAAAGAAGTTAGAGCAGCAACTTCATTAGGATTAAAAGAAGCTAAAGATCTTGTAGAGGGTGCACCAAAAGAAGTTAAGTCTGGTGTAAATAAAAAAGAAGCTGAAGAGATCAAAGCTAAGTTAGAAGCTGCAGGCGCTAAAGTAGAACTTAAATAAATTAATAAGAAAGAATTCGGATACTGATTATTTTTAATCAGTATTATTAAACATAGATGCAATTATCTTTTACTGAAAAAAAAAACATAAGAAAAAGTTTTGGTAAACTTAAAGAAAGCTTATCCATTCCAAATTTAATCGAAGTACAAAAAAATTCTTACAAAGAATTAACTGAATTTTATTCTGAAACAGAGTTAACTAAAGGGTTTGATAGAGTTTTTAAAAGTATATTCCCAATTGAAGACTTAAATGACAAGGCAACATTAGAATATGTTTCTTATAGATTAGAAAAACCAAAATTTGACGTTGAAGAATGTATAACCAGAGGTTTAACATATTCATCAGCTCTTAAATGTACTTTAAGATTAGTTGTTTATGAAATAGACCAGGAAAATAATACAAAAGACATCTTATCAGCAAAAGAACAAGAAGTTTACATGGGTGAAGTACCTATGATGACCAACAGTGGTACTTTTATAACTAATGGCGTGCAAAGAGTAGTCGTAAATCAAATGCATAGAAGTCCTGGTGTATTTTTTGATCATGACAAAGGTAAAACCCATGCAAGTGGTAAATTATTATTTAACTGCAGGGTAATTCCAAATAGAGGTTCTTGGTTAGATTTTGAATATGATGTTAAAGATTTTCTATATTTTAAAATTGACAGAAAAAAAAAAATTTTTGCTTCAACTTTACTATTAGCATTAGGATATTCTATAGCAGAAATTGCAGATGAATTTTATGATAACGAACAATATAGTTACGACCCTAAAACTGAAAAGTGGAAAACAAAATTTAATCCAGAAAATTATAAAGCTAAAAACTTTTCAGAGGAAGTAGTTGATGCAAAGACTGGTGAGGTAGTAATAAAATTAGGTGATAAAATTAATTTTTTAAATGCAAAAAAATTAGCAAATGATGGCCTTAAAGACATTTTGGTATCGAAAGAGTCTTTATTTGGAAAATGTTTACACAGAAATGTTAAGGTAAATGAAGAGGAAGAAGGTACTTTTTCAATAGGTACAGAACTTAATGATGCTGTTATTCAACAAATATTAGATGCAAATATACATTCTTTACAAATCTCTGTAACAAATTCAATTAACAAAGGGCCTTATTTATTAACCACAATTTTAAATGATAAAAATAATTCAAAAGATGAGGCTATTACAGAAATCTATAAAATGCTTAGACCTGGTGAGCCGCCAACAATTGAAATAGCTACTCAAATTTTTAATAATCTATTTTTTAGCTCAGACAGATATGATCTTTCTGATGTTGGTAGAGTTAAAATGAATTCAAGATTAAACCAAGAATGTTCAGATAAAATCACTATTTTAAGAAATGACGATATTATAGCTATCATTCATAAAATGTTGGATTTACGTGATGGAAAAGATGAAGTTGATGACATTGATCATTTAGGAAACAGAAGAGTACGTTCTGTTGGTGAATTAGTTGAAAATCAAGCTCGTATCGGTGTTTACAGAATGGAAAGAGCTATTAAAGAAAAAATGACAACATTAGATGTTGAGTCTGCAATGCCTCAAGATTTAATTAATGCAAAACCATTAACAGTCTCGTTAAAAGATTTTTTTGCAAGTTCTCAGCTTTCACAATTTATGGATCAAACAAATCCGTTATCTGAGATAACACATAAAAGAAGAGTCTCAGCTTTAGGACCAGGTGGTTTAACTAGAGAAAGAGCGGGTTTTGAAGTTCGTGACGTCCACCCAACTCACTATGGAAGAATTTGTCCGATCGAAACTCCAGAAGGACCAAACATTGGGCTGATAAACAGTTTATCAACTTATGCAAAAATTAATAAATATGGTTTTATCGAAAGTCCATATAAAAAAGTTAAGGATGGCGTTGTTCAAAACAATGTTGAGTATTTATCTGCAATGGAAGAAACTAAATTTACCATTGCCCAAGCAAATACAAAATTAGATAAAGATGGAAAAATAGTTGAAGAACTAGTTTCTTGTAGACAAAATTTGAATTTCCTTTTAGCAAAACCAGATACTATTGATTATATCGATGTATCGCCTAAACAGCTTGTTTCAGTTGCAGCTTCATTAATACCTTTCTTAGAAAATGATGATGCAAACAGAGCATTAATGGGATCAAACATGATGAGACAAGCAGTTCCATTATTGAAACCTGAGTCTCCATTAGTAGGAACGGGTATCGAAAGTGATGTTGCTTTAGACTCTGGTGTTACTATTGTTGCAAAACGAGACGGTACTGTAGACAAAATTGATGGTAAAAGAATCGTAATTAAAGTAACTGAAGAAACTGACTTTTCTAAATCAGGTGTAGACATTTATAATTTACAAAAATTCAAAAGATCAAACCAAAATACATGTATTAATCAAAAACCATTAGTTAGAGTTGGCGACAAGGTTAAATCTGGAGATATTATAGCTGATGGTCCATCTACTAAATTAGGTGAGCTAGCTTTAGGTAAAAATGTAACTGTAGCATTTATGCCTTGGCAAGGTTATAATTTTGAAGATTCAATTTTGATTTCTGAAAGATGTGTCACTGATGATGTGTTTACTTCTGTTCATATTGTTGAATATGAAATAATGGCAAGAGATACAAAATTAGGTGAAGAAGATATTACAAGAGATATTCCAAACGTGAACGAAGAAACATTAAAAAATCTTGATGAATCTGGTATCGTTTATATTGGCGCTGAAGTTAATGCCGGTGATATTTTGGTTGGAAAGGTTACTCCAAAGGGAGACTCAGCTTCTGGGCCTGAGGAAAAGCTTTTAAGATCAATTTTTGGTGAAAAAGCAATAGATGTAACAGATACATCATTAAGAATGTCTAGAGGCAGCAGTGGAACTGTTGTTGATGTAAGAGTATTTAATAGACACGGTATAGAAAAAGATGAAAGATCTATTACAATTGAAAGAGCTGAAATTGAACAAGTACAACAAGATAAAATTGTTGAAGAAGAGATTTTAGAGAGAAGTATTAAACAAAGAGCATCACAATTCTTATCAGGATCTTCTTTGACTAAAAAAGTTAAAGATTTAGCAGAAAGTACTGAATTAGATTTTGAAACGATCGATAAGTTATCTATCAATGATATATTTAAAATAACAGTAGCAAATGTTAATAATGAAGCAACTTTAGCTCAACTAAAAGACCAGTACAATAAAGCCAAACAAGATATTACTGAGAGATTTGAGGATAAAGTTTTAAAAATTAGAAGTGGTGATGATTTATTACCAAGTGTAATGAAAATGGTTAAAGTTTTCGTTGCAATCAAAAGAAGACTAAGACCAGGTGACAAGATGTCAGGAAGACACGGTAACAAAGGTGTTGTTAGTAAAATTGTTCCAGTAGAAGATATGCCTTACAGGGAAGATGGAAGACCAGTAGACATAGTTTTAAATCCACTTGGTGTACCTAGTCGTATGAATGTTGGTCAAATTTTGGAAACTCACTTAGGATGGGCTTGTAAAGAATTTGGTGAGGAAGTTAAAAAATTAGTTAATGAAAATAATAAAAAAATTGAAAAAACTGAAAAAATATCGAAATTCCTAAAATCTGTTTATGGTGAAGAAATTTTTAATGAAAAAGTTGAAAAGCTGTCAAAACCAGAATTTAAAGATTTATGTGAAAATTTACAAAATGGTATAGCAATATCAACTCCAGTATTTGATGGTGCTAAAGAAAAAAATGTAACAGAAATGTTAGAACTAGCTAATTTACCAGGAACAGGACAAACATACTTGTGGGATGGTAGAACAGGTGAAAAATTTGATAGACCTGTAACAGTTGGTATTATTTATATGCTTAAACTCCACCATTTAGTTGAAGATAAAATTCATGCTAGATCAACAGGTCCTTATAGTTTGGTAACTCAACAACCATTGGGTGGTAAGGCACAATTAGGAGGTCAAAGATTTGGTGAAATGGAAGTCTGGGCATTAGAGGCTTATGGAGCATCGTATACACTTCAAGAGATATTAACTGTTAAATCAGACGATGTAGCAGGTAGGGTTAAAGTTTACGAAACTATAGTTAAAGGTGAAGAAAACTTTGAGTCAGGTATTCCCGAGTCATTTAATGTTCTAGTTAAAGAAATTAAATCATTAGCATTAAACGTGGAGCTTAATTAAAAAATGAAAAAAGAACTAACAGATTTATTTAAAAATACTGAAATTTCTGAAGCTCAAAATTTTAATAGCATTAAAATTTCTTTAGCAAGTCCTGAAAAAATTAAATCATGGACTTTTGGTGAAATTAAAAAACCAGAAACAATAAATTATAGAACTTTTAGACCTGAAAAAGATGGTCTATTTTGTGCTAGAATTTTTGGACCAATTAAAGATTACGAATGTTTGTGTGGAAAATACAAACGAATGAAATTCAGAGGTATTATCTGCGAAAAATGTGGTGTTGAAGTAACAAAATCTAATGTTCGTAGAGAACGAATGGGTCATATTAATTTAGCTACACCGGTTGCCCATATTTGGTTTTTAAAATCTTTACCTAGCAGAATAGCTTTAGCTGTTGATATGAAACTTAAAGAAATTGAAAGAGTTTTATATTTTGAAAACTTTATCGTAATAGAACCTGGTTTAACTGGATTGCAAAAAAATCAACTTCTAAATGAAGAAGAACTTGCAAAATACCAAGATGATTTTGGCGAAGAGTCATTTACCGCTGGTATTGGTGCTGAAGCTGTTCTCGAAATGTTAAAAAATTTAGATTTAGAATTAGAGAGAAAAAATCTAGTTAGCTTTATTAAAGAGACAAAATCTAAAGTTAACGAAGAAAGAGCTATAAAAAGATTAAAATTAGTAGAATCTTTTATTGAAACTGGTCAAAAACCTGAATGGATGATTTTAACAGTTGTGCCAGTTATTCCACCTGAATTAAGACCATTAGTGCCGTTAGATGGTGGTAGATTTGCAACTTCAGACTTAAATGATCTTTATAGAAGAGTTATTAATAGAAATAACAGATTAAAAAGATTAATGGATCTAAAAGCTCCAGACATCATTATTAGAAATGAAAAAAGAATGCTTCAAGAATCTGTGGATGCATTATTTGATAATGGTAGAAGAGGAAGAATAATAACTGGAACTGGAAAAAGACCTCTTAAATCTTTAGCGGAAATGCTAAAAGGTAAGCAAGGTAGATTTAGACAAAACTTACTTGGTAAAAGGGTAGACTACTCAGGAAGATCTGTAATTGTTGTTGGTCCAGACCTAAAACTTCATGAGTGTGGTTTGCCAAAAAAAATGGCTTTAGAGCTATTTAAGCCATTCTTGTATGCTAGATTAAATAAGCTTGGATTAGCATCAACAATCAAACAAGCTAAAAAATTAGTTGAAAAAGAAACAAATGCTGTTTGGGATGCATTAGAATTAATTGTTAGAGAACACCCGGTAATTTTAAACAGAGCTCCTACACTTCACAGATTAGGCGTACAAGCATTTGAACCTAAACTTATAGAAGGTGATGCAATTGAATTACACCCTTTGACTTGTGCTGCTTTTAATGCAGACTTTGATGGTGATCAAATGGCTGTTCACGTTCCATTAAGTTTGGAAGCTCAATTAGAAGCCAGAATATTAATGCTTTCTACAAACAACATTTTATCTCCATCAAATGGTAAACCGATTATTGTACCAAGTCAGGACATGATTTTAGGTATTTATTACCTGTCACAGGAACCATTGACAGATAAACCCATAGGTTATTTTGTTGATGTTAATGCTATAGAATTTGCTTTAGCTTCAGAACAAATTAAAGTTCATAGTACTATTATATCTAGAATTGAAACTGTTGATGAAAATGGAAATAAAAAATATGAGAAATACACATCAACAGCTGGAAGATTTTTATTAGCAAACTTACTTCCTAAAAATAATAATATTAAATTTTCTTTAGTTGACAGATTATTACCCAAGAAAACAGTATCTGAGATTATCGATGTAGTATTTAGATTTTGTGGACAAAAAACGACTGTTATTTTTTGCGATAAATTAAAAGATTTAGGTTTTAAACATGCTTTTAAAGCAGGAATTTCTTTTGGTAAAGATGACCTTGTAATTCCAGAAAGCAAAACTCAATTAATTGAAGATACAAAAGGTTTAATTGCTGATTATGAAACTCAATATTCTGAAGGATTGATTACAAGGGGTGAAAAATACAATAAAGTAGTAGATGCTTGGTCAAAATGTACAGATAAAGTCGCTGGTGAAATGATGAAGGGAATATCAGCTACAGAAAAAACACCAGAAGGCCTAAAAATTAATTCAGTTTATATGATGGCAGATAGTGGAGCTAGAGGATCTGCAGCTCAGATGAAGCAGCTTGCGGGTATGAGAGGTCTGATTGCAAAACCTTCAGGTGAAATTATTGAAAGTCCAATTATTTCAAACTTTAAAGAGGGTTTGACTGCGCTAGAATACTTCAATTCAACTCACGGAGCCAGAAAAGGTCTAGCTGATACGGCACTTAAAACAGCTAGCTCAGGTTATTTAACAAGAAGACTTTGCGATGTTGCTCAAGATTTAACAATTACAAAAATTCAATGTGATGATCCAGGATTTATAGAGCTTTCAGAAATTTTAGAAGGTGGAAATGTTGTAGTTAGTTTATCTGAAAGAGCATTGGGAAGAGTTACAGCAGGTGAGGTAAAAAACCCACTTTCAGGTGAAGTAGTAATTAAAAAATCAAAAATGATTGATGAAACAGGATGTGATTTAATTGATGCAGCCGGTGTAAAATCTATCAAAGTTTATTCTGTAATGACTTGCAGTTCAAAAGAGGGTGTATGCTCTACTTGTTATGGAAGAGATTTATCTAGAGGAAAAATGGTACATGTTGGAGAAGCTATTGGTATGATTTCTGCTCAGTCAATTGGTGAGCCTGGTACTCAGTTAACTATGAGAACATTCCACGTTGGTGGAACAGCCTCTGTTAAACAAGATTCTCAAATTGTTAGTAAAAACGAAGGAACGCTTAAAATTATAAACTCTAATATATTGGAAGATTCTAAAAAAAATCTAATAGTTATGGGTAGAAATACTCAGTTATCTATTGAAGATGATAATGGAGTTCAAATAGCAGTTTATAAAGTTGCTTATGGATCAAAATTATTTTTTAATAACGGCGATAAGATTAAAGGTAACACAAAAATTTGCGAATGGGATCCATACACTACTCCTGTAATAGCTGAAAAAAGTGGTACAGCAAGCTTTGTAGATTTAATTGACGGAGTTTCTATTCAAGAAACTACAGATGATGCTACTGGTATATCTTCTAAATCAGTTATTGACTGGAGAGCGCAGTCTAAAAGTACAGATTTAAAACCTAGAATCACTCTTAGAGACGAAAAAGGTAATGTCATTAAAAAGGCAGATGATAATGAAGCAAGATATTACTTAGTACCAGATTCAATACTTTCGATTAAAGATGGACAAAAGGTTTTTGCAGGAGATGTTATTGCAAGACTTCCAAAAGAAACTACAAAGACAAAAGATATCACAGGTGGGCTACCAAGAGTTGCTGAATTATTTGAAGCAAGAAAAGCAAAAGATAGCGCAATCATTGCCGAAAATGATGGACAAGTTGTATTTGGTAAAGAAGTTAGAGGAAAACAAAGAGTATCTATTGTTCCTGAAGATGGAGCCGAACCTTCAAATTATTTGATTCCAAAAGGAAAACATATCAACTTTAACCCAGGTGAAAAAATTCAAAAAGGTGAGTACTTACTTGATGGACAACCATTACCTCATGATATTTTAAGAGTATTGGGAATTAAAGAATTAACAGAGTACTTTGTTAATCAAGTTCAAGAAGTATACAGATTACAAGGTGTAATTATTAATGATAAACACATTGAAACTATATTAAGACAAATGCTTAAAAAAGTTGAAGTAAAAGTTTCAGGTGACTCTAGTTATTTACCAGGCGAAGTCATTGATAGAATAAAATTTGATAACATAAACGAGAAGTTGGCTGCAGAAGGTAAAACACCTGCTGTCGGTGAACGTGTGTTGATGGGTATTACTAAAGCTTCATTACAAACAGAGTCGTTTATTTCAGCCGCTTCATTCCAGGAAACAACAAGAGTTTTAACCGATGCAGCAATTAAAGGTAAAGTTGACCCATTAAATGGTCTGAAAGAGAATGTTATTGTTGGTAGATTGGTTCCAGCTGGTACAGGTAGTATTAAAAATAAGTGGAACAAAAAAGCACTTGAAGATGATAATAATTTTATTGCCGAACAAGATAAATTAGAAACATCAGAAGCTTCAGAAACTCCCGCAAATTAGTAAAAATATCACTTAATACTTGAAGTTTTAGTTTGACAAAGACGTATTAATAAGTAATTTGGCGATGTTTTTGGTTGGAATGTAGTACCTACTAATAGTACTAAACGCTGCCACAAAATAACCTGTCAGTTATTTTCTTCTAAAAATAAATTAATTAATTTTAAAAAATTTTATGCCAACTATAAATCAGTTGTTAAGAAAAAAAAGAGTTAAACAATTAACCAGGAATAAAGTTCCTGCGTTACAAAAACAACCTCTTAAAAGAGGTGTGTGTGTTAAAGTGTATACAACGACTCCAAAAAAACCAAACTCTGCATTAAGAAAAGTTGCAAGAGTAAGACTTTCAAATGGCTTTGAAGTAACAGCTTACATTCCTGGGGAAGGTCATAATCTTCAAGAACACTCTGTGGTATTAATCAGAGGTGGTAGGGTAAAAGATTTACCGGGCGTACGTTATCATATCTTAAGAGGTAATCTTGATACTCAAGGTGTTGCTAATAGAAAAAAAAGAAGATCTTTATACGGAACTAAAAAAGGTAAATAATGTCTAGAAAAAAAACCCAACCAAAAAAAAATGTAGTTCCAGATCCAAAATTTAATTCAACTATAATTCCTAAATTAATTAACAATATAATGTACGATGGCAAAAGAGGTGTTGCTGCTAAGATTGTTTATGATGCAATCGAAAAAATTAAAACCAAATCAAAAGATGAACCTATTAATATTTTTAATGAAGCTATAAATAATATTAAGCCAACTGTTGAAGTAAGATCGAGAAGAGTTGGTGGTGCTACTTATCAAGTACCTGTTGAGGTAAAAAATAAGAGAGCTCAGGCTTTAGCAATTAGATGGTTAGTAGACTCTGCAAGAAAAAGAAAAGACAAACATATGTCAGATAAAATTTTTAATGAACTGTTCGATGCATATGAAAAAAAAGGGGCTGCAGTTAAAAAAAGAGAGGATGTGCATAAAATGGCTGAGTCTAATAAAGCGTTTGCACATTTTAGATGGTAATAAATCATGGCTAGAACTCATACATTAGATAAATATAGAAATATCGGGATCATGGCCCACATCGATGCCGGGAAAACTACTACTACAGAAAGAATTTTATACTACACAGGTAAAAGCCATAAAATAGGAGAAGTACATGATGGTGCTGCAACTATGGATTGGATGGAACAAGAACAAGAAAGAGGAATTACTATTACCTCTGCAGCAACTACTTGTTTTTGGAATGATCATAGAATTAATATTATTGATACCCCTGGTCACGTAGATTTTACTATTGAAGTTGAAAGATCTCTTAAAGTTTTAGATGGTGCTGTTTGTGTTTTTGATGGTGTGGCAGGAGTTGAGCCTCAATCAGAAACTGTTTGGAGACAAGCTGATAAATATAAAGTTCCAAGAATTTGTTTTGTTAACAAACTAGATAGAACTGGTGCAGATTTTTTTAGATGTGTTGATATGATTAGAGTTAGATTGGGATGTAAACCATTACCAATTCAAATACCAATTGGAATTGAAGCATCACTTTCGGGCGTTGTTGATCTTGTTAAAATGAAAGCACAAGTTTGGAAAAATGAAGCATTGGGTGCTGAATGGGATTACAAAGATATACCAGATGATTTAAAAGAAATATCTCAAAAATATAGAACAGAATTAGTTGAGACAGCTGTTGAACAAGACGAAAAATTAATGGAAGCTTACTTAAATGGAGATGAAATTAAAGAAGAAGATTTAGTTAGATGTATAAGAAAAGGGACATTAAATTTTAGCTTTGTACCAATAACGACTGGTTCAGCTTTTAAAAATAAAGGTGTTCAACCGTTGCTTGATGCTACAATAAATTACTTACCTAGCCCAATTGACATTGGATCAATTAAAGGAACTAAACCTGGTTCTGAAGATGAGATGGAAATGAAATTTGAAGATAGTCAACCATTTTCTGCTTTAGCTTTTAAAGTTGCGAACGATCCATTTGTTGGTTCTTTGACATTTATAAGAATTTATTCAGGAACTATTAAAACTGGTACAGGAATTTATAATTCGTCAAAAGAAAAAGAAGAAAGAGTAGGAAGAATGTTATTGATGCATGCTAACTCTAGAGAAGATATTAAAGAAGCAAATGCTGGTGATATAGTTGCATTAGCTGGTTTAAAATATACTATCACAGGTCATACCTTATGTGATGAAGAGAAACCAGTTTTATTAGAACCTATGGAATTTCCAGATCCTGTCATTGAAATTGCTGTTGAACCAAAAACAAAAGCTGACCAAGAAAAAATGGGTGAAGCTTTGGGAAGACTTGCTAAAGAAGACCCATCATTCAGAGTCACGTCTGATGAGGAATCTGGTCAAACAATTATTAAAGGTATGGGTGAATTACACTTAGATATAATTGTTGATAGAATGAAAAGAGAATTTAAGGTTGAGGCAAATGTAGGTGCTCCACAAGTAGCATACAGAGAAACATTAGAAAATGCATCTGAAGTTGAATATACACATAAAAAGCAAAGCGGTGGTGCTGGTCAGTTTGCAAAAGTTAAACTTCTTGTTGAACCTCAAGAACCAGGTGCTGGAAGATCTGTTGAGAGTAAAATTAAGGGTGGTGCAATTCCTAAAGAATTTATTCCAGGTGTAGAAAAAGGAATTGAAACAGTTTCTGACAATGGAATTCTTTGTGGTTTTCCAATGATAGATTATAAAGTGACAATTTTAGATGGTTTACATCATGATGTGGACTCAAGCGTTCTAGCTTTTGAACTTGCTGGTAGAGCTTGTTTTAAAGAAGCATGCACTA
>CABXOW010000012.1 GCA_902513955.1 uncultured Pelagibacteraceae bacterium | reverse complement strand
TTAGCTTCCTTAGATATTGCCAAATGACCTTTGTGAGCTGGATCAAATGAACCTCCTAAAATTCCAATTTTCATTTTCTTTATTTAGTTTACTTTCTTATTTTTCCTTTACTTGAGATTTCATATTTGTATGAAACTAATTGTTCTAATCCAACAGGGCCTCTTGGGGGAAGTGTGTTTGTTGATATGCCTACTTCTCCACCAAACCCAAATTCACCGCCATCAGCAAATTGTGTTGAAGTATTATGCATTGCAATAGAACTTTTAACATTCTTTAAAAACTTATTAGCTGTTTTTTTATTTTTAGTAATAATTGAATCGGTATGCATGGTTCCATATTTGTTTATATGATTGATAGCTTCATCATTGCTTCTAACAACTTTAACCGATACTGCGGATGTTAAATATTCTGTAGACCAATCTTTCTTTTTAGCTGGATACACTTTACCTTTGTAATATTTTCTTACGATAATATCTCCGTATATTTTGCAATTCTGATCCCCAAGTCTCTTTAAAATAGGATTACAAAATTTTTTAACTATTTTCTCATGAAGTAAAATGGTTTCAGTTGCTCCGCAAATAGCTGTATTTCTTAATTTTGCATTGTATATGATATTTGATGCCATATTTAATTCTGCATCTTTATCAATAAATGTGTGACAGATACCTTCTAGATGACCAATTATAGGAACTGTAGAAAACTCCTGAACTTTTTTAACTAAGTTTTTTCCACCTCTAGGAATTATTACATCAATATATTTTTTCATTTTTAAAAGCATAATGTCGACCATCTTTCTATCTTTAGAGTCTACAAATTGAATATAATTCTCATCAACATTATTTTTTCGAAGAGCTTGTCGAAATAATTTCGCTAGTATTCTATTTGTATTTATAGCCTCTGATCCACCTTTAAGAATTACAGCATTACCAGATTTAAAGCACAAACTTGCTACATCAGACGTTACATTGGGTCTACTTTCAAAAATAACACCAATCACGCCAATTGGTATAGTTACTCTTTTAATATTTAATCCATTTGGTCTACTCCATTTTTTTAGAGTTACATTTATAGGATCTTTTAGTTTTGAAATTTTAATAATAGAGTTTTTTATATTTTTGAGTTTTACCCTATCAATTCTCAGTCTGTTAATTAGGTTTTCTTTAATTCCTTTGCTTTGAGCAAATTTAATATCTTTTGAGTTTTCTCTTAAAATTGATTTATTTTCTTTATCGAGCAATTTGGCATAAAGATTTAAAACTTTATTTTTGGTATCTATATCAACTTTTTTTTCAGATGCTCTTCTACTTTTAATACCTATTAAATTCATTATTTTATTCATTTTAAATTTCTACCATATCATCTTTATGAATAACTTCTGATTTAGCAACATAACCCAATAATTTTTCAATTTGATTTGAATGATGTCCCATAATTTTAATTACTTCATCAGATGTAAAAGAACTTAAGCCTCTTGCACATTCGTTGTTTTTTTTATCTAGAATTTTGACATGATCACCTTTGCTAAATTTTCCTGAGATTTTTTTAATTCCAGCAGCCAATAAGCTTTTTCCAGATCTTAATGCTTTTTTTGCACCATCATCAATTATGATTGATCCTTTCGGTGCAATAGAACTTATGATCCATTTTTTTCTAGCATCAAGTTTTGAAACTTTAGAATTAAACCATGTACAATTATTTTTTTCATTAATCATTGAAATAGGATTTAAGTCCAGTCCATTTGCTATAACCATATTACAGCCAGCTAATTGACAGATTTTTGCTGCCTCTATTTTAGTTTCCATACCACCACTGCCATATTCATTCATACCTTTAATATTAATTTTTTTTAAATCTTTTTTTAAATCATTTACGTTATTGATTAATTTAGCATCTTTGTAAATTTTTGGATTTTTTGTGTAAAGACCATTTACATCTGAAAGAAGGATTAAAGTGTCAGCATCGGTAATTTGAGCAACTCTAGACGCCAGTCTATCATTATCACCGTATTTTATTTCTGTTGTAGCTATCGTATCATTTTCATTAACAATTGGAATAAAACCCAAATTAAACAAATTTTCAAAAGTTCTTTTAGCATTTAAAGATCTTCTTCTTTCCTCTGTATCTTGAAGTGTTAACAATATTTGTGATATATTTAACTTATATCTTGTAAATGTTTGAGAAAACAAATACATCAGTTCTATTTGTCCGATTGAGGCTATAGCCTGACTTTTATCAAGTTTAATTGTTTTTTTATTTATATTCATTTTCTTGCATCCAAGTGCTATCGCACCTGAGCTTACAATTACTACTTTCTGATTTTTATCTTTTAATTTTTTAATATCTTTTGCAAAACTAGATAGCCATTTTTTTCTAATCTTTTTATTATTATCAACAAGGAGAGAAGATCCTATTTTGACAACAATTATTTTTGAATTTTTAAGAGACATATGACAAAAGTTTAGCTTTAATTTTAGATATAGAGTCCTTTTCTAATGTTGTCATAGTCATTATCTCACAATTTTTTCCTTTAGAGAAATGATCAATTACATCTTTAACAGTATCTTCATCTACTAAATCTACTTTATTTAGTACCACAAGTTCTTTTTTATCAATTAATTTTGAGCTGTAATTTTTTAATTCATTTTTAACTTGTTCATAAGACTCATTTAAATCTATGTTCGTAATGTCTATAAGATGTAATAATGATTTACATCTTTCAATATGCTTTAAAAACTGTATACCAAGACCAACACCTTCATGAGCTCCTTCTACAAGTCCTGGAATATCCGCAATAGTTATTTCTTTATCATCGTAAGATGCAACTCCTAAATTAGGATTAAGAGTAGTAAATCTATAATTTGCAATTTTTGGATTTGCGTTTGTAATAGCAGCTAACAAGCTTGATTTTCCTGCATTCGGTAATCCAATTATCCCAATGTCAGCGATTGTTTTTAATTGGAGCCAAATTGTAAATTCTTCTCCAGTACCACCTTTAGTAAATTTTCTTGGGGCTCTATTTGTAGAACTTTTAAACCTAGTATTTCCTAATCCACCTTTACCACCAATAGCAACAACAAACTCCTCTCCTTTTTTATTAAAATCAAATAATAAAGTTTTATTATCTTCTTCAAAAACTTGAGTTCCAAGTGGCACCTTTAAAAATAAATCGTCACCTCCTTTACCTGTACGATTTTGTCCAGCACCATTCTCTCCTCGTTGTGCTTTATGGTGTTGTTGGTATCTGTAATCTATAAGTGTGTTGAGATTTTCTTCGGCTTTTAAAATTATTGATCCACCTTTTCCACCATCACCTCCATCTGGACCTCCATACTCAACATATTTCTCTCTTCTGAAGCTTGGTGAGCCATCACCACCGTTTCCAGCTTTAATATAAATTTTTACTTGATCTAGGAATTTCATAATACAACATCTATTTAAGTTGTACTATTAATTGGGCTTTACTGAAACGAAAGTTCTATCTGCTTTAGATTTTTTGAATACAACTTTACCTTTTACTATTGAAAAAATAGAATGATCTTTACCCATTTCTACGTTTTCGCCAGGAAAAATTTTAGTTCCTCTTTGTCTTACAATTATATTTCCAGGTATTACTGTTTCACCACCGTACTTCTTAACACCAAGCCTTCGCCCAGCACTATCTCGTCCGTTTCTCGATGACCCACCTGCTTTTTTTGTTGCCATAACTTACCTAATTTATTTATTTGCCGCTTCTGTTTTTGGTTTAACTTCAGCTTCAACTTTTTTAGTTGGTTTAACCATTTTTTCTGCTTCAGATAAAACTTTGCCATCTTTAGAAAAAATTTTATTAATTCTAATCATTGTGTGTTCTTGTCTATGACCATTTTTTCTTCTTGAATTTTGTCTTCTTCTTTTTTTGAAGATTAAAATTGTTCTATCTTTACCATTTTTAATTAAATCAGCCTCTACTTTAGCACCTTCAACATGTGGGGTACCTATTTCTATAGATTTATCATCTCCATATGCAAGTATTTCGTTGAATTCTACTTTAGACTCAGGTTTTGAGTCTGGTAATTTTTCAATTTTCAGGATTTCACCAGCTTTTACTTTGTACTGTTTTCCACCTGTTTTTATTATAGCGTATGACATAGTAAGAATTTAAATTTAAGTTACCGCAATATAGTTGTAGCAAGGTTTTAGTCAAGTCGTATTAACTAGAAATTATCCTTTAAATCTCTCAATTTTGAAAAGGATTCAACGTTTTTTGCTCTTAAAAATATATTGCATTCTATTTCATCTTTAAGACTGGATGGAATAGTGGGCAGGTTATTTTTAAGCTTTTCATTAATTCTTAATATTTTATTTTGTAAATTTAAATTTTTAGGCTCATGCTTGATACAAAAATTGGAATTTTGAAGTGTATATTCGTGTCCACAATAAATTTTAGTGTCTTCAGGAAGGCTTTTTATCTTATCTAAAGAGTTAAACATTTCTTGATATGTGCCTTCAAAAATTTTCCCACAACCAAGAGAAAATAGCGTGTCACCAGTAAAGATTAGTTTATCTTTAAAAAAATGAAAACTAATATGACCAGTCGTATGACCAGGAACATGAATAATTTTTGCCTCAAAATTATTAGCTTTCCAAATCTGACCATCCTCAACTAAAACTTCGATTTCTGGAATTCTGTGAGCATCATCTTTATAACCAACTACAATTGAATTGTATCTATTTTTTAGATCTATGTTTCCTCCAATATGATCAAAATGATGATGTGTATTTAGAATATATTTTAGAGTAATATTTTCTTTTTCAATAAAATTAATAACTGGCTCAGCTTCACTGGGGTCAATAACACATGCGCTATTATTATACTCGTCAATTAAAAGATAACTGTAGTTATCTTTTAAGCATGGGATTATTTCTATTCTCATATTATTTTTCAATTAAAAATATACCTAGATCAGCAAATAAATTTTTAACACCCAGATTAGTATCACTAATTGATGATACGTTTTCATTATTTAGAGCTATTGATTTGAAAATTTTTAAATTTCTAGATTTTACAAAATAAACAAAATCTTTAATTGTACACATATGTAAATTTGGAGTGTTGTACCATTCATCAGGTAATGTTTTGGTTATGGGCATAGTTCCTTTTATTAATAAATGAAGTCTAATTTTCCAATAACCAAAATTAGGTATTGTAACTATTGCTTTTTTTCCAACTCTTAATAATTCATTTATTACTAGTTCAGGATTTAAAAATGCCTGAAGTGTTTGACTTAAAATAACATAATCAAAAGATTTGTCAGGAAATTGTATTAAATCTTTCTCAGCATTTCCCTCAATTACTGTTAGACCTTTTGCTATACATTTTTGAACTTTATCTTTTGAAATTTCCAATCCTCTAATGTTAATATTTTTATTATTTTTTAAAAACTTCATCAAAGTGCCATCTGCACACCCAACATCCAAAACTTTTTTATCTTTTTCAATTAAATCAGCAATAATTTTGAATTCATTTTTCATAATTAATTTTCTATATAAGACTTGTCTAAAAAATTTTTAAGAGCACTTAGAAAATCCGGAACATCAAGTAAGAAAGAGTCATGTCCTTTGTCTGACTCAATTTCAACAAAACCTACATCAGCACCAATAGCATTTAAAGCAATTACGATATCTTTATTTTCCTGAGTAGGGTAAAGCCAATCTGACGTAAAAGATATTATGAAAAATTTAGCTTTGGATTCTTTAAAAGCATCTGATAAATTTCCGTTAAACTGTTTGTTTAAATCAAAGTAATCCATAGCTCTTGTAATATAAAGATAACTATTTGCATCAAATCTATCTACAAAAACTGATCCTTGATATCTCAAGTAACTTTCAATTTGAAAATCTGCGTCAAATCCAAATTTAAGATCTTCTCTTTCTTGTAATTTTCTTCCAAATTTTTCTTGAAGGCCTTTTTTTGAAAGATATGTGATATGAGCAGCCATTCTTGCAACTGCTAAACCTTTATTGGGTATTGTATCTTTAGAATTATAATTTCCTTCATTCCAATTACTATCTGCGGCAATCGCTTGTCTTCCAAGTTCATTAAATGCAATATTTTGTGAAGAATGACTCGAGGTACATGCAATAGGAATTACAGTTTTAGCCTTATCTGGAAAATTACTAATAAATTGTAGAACTTGCATTCCACCCATTGAACCTCCAACAACAGAAAAAAGTTTATCTATACCAAAGTGATCAAGTAAATTATTCTGAGCATTTACCATATCATTAATAGTGATTACTGGAAAATTGGTACCAAAAACTTTTTGTGTATCTGGATCTTTATGACTTGGCCCAAATGAGCCAAGACATCCACCAATTACATTTGAACAAATTACAAAATATTTTTTTGTATCAATTGCCTTATCAGGACCCACAGCATAAGACCACCAGCCATCTTTATTTGTAATTGGATTTAAGCCAGTTACAAATTGGTCACCTGTCAATGCATGAAAAACTAAAATAGCATTATCTTTTTTTTCATTCAAAGTTCCATAGGTTTCGTATGCAATTGGAAAATCATTAATAGTTTTTCCACAATCTAGCTTAAGTGGTTTTTTTACTATTAGAGTTTTTAAGTTTAATTCTGTATTCATAATAAATGCTATTATTTGAATTGAGAGAAAAAAAACTATTTTAGCGGTTTTTTTTTAAGCGCTCGCAATTCAGTTAAATCAGCGCATAAATTTTGTACTAGATGTTATTTATTATGTCAATTTTTTTAAAAAATGTCTTATTCTATGTAAAAATTTATAATTTTATCTATAAAGAACTCATAAATTAAAAAAATGACCACTCCAAAATTTAAAAATTTTAATATTGAGCCTTACAAACCGGGTAAATCTAAAATTAAAAAACTAAAAAAAATTATAAAATTATCAGCAAATGAGTCAGCTCTGGGAATGAGTTCTAAAGCAACTAAAGTCATATATAGTAAAAAGTTAAATTTAGAGAGATATCCAGATGGTAAATCTCAAAATTTAAGAAAAGAAATATCAAAAAAATTTAAATGCAATTCTGATAAAGTTATATGTGGAGCGGGCTCGGACGAAGTTATTCAAATGATCTGTCAATTATTTTTAAAACCAAAAGATGAAGTTGT
The DNA here is from genome assembly GCA_902513955.1 of uncultured Pelagibacteraceae bacterium. Classification (GTDB taxonomy): domain Bacteria; phylum Pseudomonadota; class Alphaproteobacteria; order Pelagibacterales; family Pelagibacteraceae; genus Pelagibacter. Next base: position 26,630 of record CABXOW010000012.1, on the reverse strand, counting down.
AGTTCCAGAATACAGTTTTCTAATGTACAGAATCTATGCGAATATTGTTGATGCAAAGGTTAAGTTTGCAAAAGAAATTAACTTTAAAATTTCAAATATTGAGATACTCAAAAAAGTAACAAAAAATACAAAAATCGTTTTTCTTGCTAACCCCAATAATCCCACTGGAACTTATTTGACAAAAAAAGAGATATTAGATCTTAGAAAAAAATTAAATAAAAATATTTTATTGGTGATAGATGATGCTTACGCAGAATATATGAAAAATGATGACTACAAATCAGGATTAGATTTGTTTGAAAACAAAGACAATGTTTTTATATTAAGAACATTCTCTAAAATATTTGGACTAGCTTCTTTAAGAGTTGGGTGGGGATATGGATCAAAAAAAATAATAAATGCATTAAATGTTATAAAACCTCCATTTAATGTTAGTCACCTTGGACAATTGGCTGCAACTGAGTCGCTTAAAGATCAAAAGTTTATAGAACGCTCAATAAAACATAACTTATATTATGCAAAAAAAATAAAATCTTTTCTTGAAAGATATAAAATTTTTTCTAATCCAATTTCTGCAAATTTTTTATTTTTAGATTTTGAAAAATGCAAATATACAGCCAAGTATTTTTATGAAAGATTAAAAACAAAAGGAATTATTGTAAGATCCACTGAAGATGGTTATCACATTAAGAATAAATTAAGATTAACTATTGGGTCTAAAAATGAAAATTTAGCATTTATGAATGCTGCAAAAAAAATATTAAATTAGTATGAAAAATATTTTAATTATTGGATGTGGTTTATTAGGATCATCTTTACTGAGAAGAATTCAAAAAAAGAAGATGGCTAATAAGATTTATATTTATGAGAAATCAAAGTCTAACATTGCAAAAATAAAAAAATTAAAACTACCAGGAATAATTATAAAAAAATTAGAGCATGGAGTTGTAAAGGCAGATTTGATTATTTTATGTACACCTATGAATGAGTACAAGAATCTTATTCTTAAAATGAACAAATGTTTATTATCTAAAACTATTATAACTGACATAGGTTCATCAAAAATAGAGTCTTCAAGGATTATTAAAAAATTTTTAAGAAAAGATATCTCCTGGACACAAAGTCATCCAATAGCAGGATCTGAGGTAAGCGGCCCAGAGTATGGAAGACAAGATATTTTTGAGGATAAATGGTGTATTTTGATAAAAGAGAAAAATACTAAGAAAAATCATTTAACTATATTAAATAAATTTTGGAAAAAGATTGGATCAAAAATAGCTATTATGAGTCCAGAAAAACATGATAAAATTTTTTCTATAACTAGTCATCTCCCACACTTAATTGCATACAATTTAGTCAAGTCGGCACAAGATTTTGAAAAAATTGAAAATTATGATTTGATTAAATATAGTGCAGGTGGTTTGCGAGATTTTTCAAGAATAGCAGCTTCAAATGAAATTATGTGGAGAGATATATTTTTTAACAATAAGAAAAATATCTCAAAAGCCATCGATCTGTTTATTAAAAACCTAAATTCTTTTAAAAAAGATATTAATTCAAAAAATAATAAATCAATTTTAAGAAAATTAATTCAAACTAAAAAAGTAAGAACAAAAATTATTAAATTAAAGCAAGATATCAATAAACCTGATTTTGGAAGAAGCTAATATCTTATTGAGGATATTTTTTTTATAGATAGATTGGCTGTTCTCTCAATTCTTTTTATTGTTTTTATTATTGACATGATTAATACTTTTTTTTCTGGACCATAAGCATGAATTAATTTTTTAGAATTAATACATACAGCAACATGACCTTTCCAAAAAATTATATCACCTTTTTTATATACTTTTCTTTTTAATTGTTTTCTTGAATATTTGATTTGGTCTTTAGTATCTCTTGGATAAAATGTGTTATTATAATAATAAACTAACTGTAATAAAGCTGAACAATCTATTCCATTGTAATTTTTGCCGCCCCATGCATATTTAGTTTTTAAAAATAATCTTAATATTTTAAGAAAATTTTTTTCTTTATGATTAATTTTTTTAATATCTTTTTTTTTTAACCATTTGTTTTTATCAAATTGTATATAATTTTTATTTTCATGAATTATTGAAAATTTTGATGCAAAGGGCAAAAAAGTTTTAGTTTTATTATTAGGTTTACTAAAAATAGTAGCTTTTAAATTATAAACTTTGTGTGTTGGCTTATAGTTTTTTACATAATTTTCATTTTTAATATAGCCAACATAATTATCAAATAAAGATTTTATTTTTATCCAATCTTTATTTCTAGATAAAATTTTAAATTTTTCTCCATATAGAATTTGTGAAGTAACTTCCGAAAATCTAGAAGTTCTTTTATAAATATTTGAATATTGTTTTTTATTAAAAAAATTATTTTTCACTAAGTTTTAATTTATCTTTAATAAACCATAAGCAAATCAAAGAAGGGATAACCATGATAGCAGTTAGAATAAAGAATGTACCCCAATCACCATTTAACCAATCAACTAAGGCTCCAGATGATGATGCAAGAGTAGTTCTTCCTGCCGTTCCTATTGAAGCTAATAGAGCGTATTGGGTAGCCGTGTAGGTTCTGTCTACAAGCAATGAAATAAAAGCAACAAAAGCAACTGTTGCAAAAGCTGCAGCTATATCATCAAAAATAACAGCAACTGCAAATAACCACTCTGATTTTCCACTCCATGCTAATGCAGTAAATAGTAAATTAGTTGCAGCCATTAAAATACCTGCAAGAAACATTGCTTTTAAAACTCCTGATCTAATTACAAATAGACCACCTAACAATGTAAAGATAACTGTTGTAATCCAGCCCAAAGTTTTTGAATAAATAGCAATATCGCCTTTAGAAAATCCTATTTCCTTATAAAAGACTATGGACATACGACCCAAAAATGCCTCACCTATCTTAAATAAAAACACGAAACCTAAAATACCTATTGCAATTGAAAACCCATTTTTTTTAAAAAAACTTATTACGGGACCTCCAAGAGTTCCACTTATCCAAGCAATTATATTTGTAATAAAATTTTGTGATCCAAGTTTATTCTGAATTAGTTGGTCAGTTTTTTTTTGATTAACCTTCCTGATATCCGAATGAGCTTCATGAACAAACATAAGCCCAATATTCATTAAAATTACTACAATTCCCAAAATTAAAAATGTTGATTGCCAATAATTAGCTATGCCAATATTTTGAAAGTATTCAGCAGTAAATAAAGCTATTACACCACCTAATTTATATCCACTCCACCAACCTACAACTGCCATTGCAGCACCTGCAGCCATTGATTTGCCCTCATTTTCACTGATCTGTTCAATTCTTAATGCATCCACAGTTATGTCTTGTGTCGCTGATGCAATTGCAATGATTAACCCAACTGTAATTAATAGCGCAAGATTTTCTGTTGGGTTTATTAAACTCCAAACGACCAAGCAGATTAAAATTGCAGTTTGCATTAAAACTATCCAGCCACGTCTATGACCAAGTTTTTTTGTAAGATAAGGAATTTGAAGTCTATCTATTAGAGGTGCCCATAAATAATTAAATGCGTATACCCCAAATATTAATCCTGCCCATCCTATTGTAGATCTACTTAAACCTTCTTCTTTGAGCCATAAACTCAAACTACTGCCTATCAAAACCCACGGAAAACCAGAGATGGCCCCAAGTAGTAGTATTCTTATCATTCTTCTATCAAAATAAACCGAAAAGGTTTCTGATAGAGATTGTTTTTTTATTTCAATCATTTTAACTTCTCCAAAAAGATGGCAAAAATAATACTAATATTGCAAATAGTTCAAGTCTACCTAAAATCATACCAATTGTTAAAATCCATTTAGAAATATCAGGTAAAGATGAAAAATCTCCATTAGGACCTATAATAGGGCCTAATCCTGGTCCAACATTTGAAATTGATGTAGCGGCCCCTGAAATTGCAGTAATAAAATCAAGACCTGTTAAAGAAAGCAGGGCAGTAAGCACAAAGAAAATTACAAAGTAAAAATAAATAAAAGAAATTATTGATGCAATAAATTTATCATTAACTGAGCTTTGATCATATTTAATTACAAATACACCTTTTGGATAAATAATTTTTTTAAGTTGGGTTGCTATAAATGAATATAGAATTTGAATTCTAAAAATTTTAATACCACAAGTTGTTGATCCAGCACATCCACCTATAAACATTAGTACTAAAAATAAAGTGATCGGAAAACTTCCCCAACTATCATATTCAGAATTTACGTAACCAGTTCCTGTTAATATAGAAATACTATTAAAAAAAACTGACCTTAAATTAAAATTTTCATAATTATTTAATAATAAGTATGCAGATAATAATAGAATTGCTGTAATAATAATTTTAAAAAAAGTTTTAATTTGCACATCTGTTAAAAAAATTTTTTTATTTCCACTTATAAATTTGATGTAAGCTATAAATGGTATACTTCCTAATATTATGAATATCATAGAGGCTATCTCAATTGGAATACTATTGAAATAACCAATAGATTGATTGTAGTTTGAAAAACCACCTGTAGCTATTGTGGTCATAGAATGAGTTAAGCTATCAAATTTATTCATCCCAAATAACCAATAAGTTATTCCGCACAATATGGTTAAGCCTGAGTAAATATATATTAACCTTAAGGCTATCTCTTTAGATTTTGGAAGTATTTTTTCTGATGAATCATTGCTTGATATTTTGAATAATTGCATTCCACCAACGTTCATTATTGGCATTAAAGTGATAGCCATAACAATAATACCAATACCACCTAGCCACTGTAATAAGGCTCTCCATAATAAAATTCCTTTTGGTGTAAACTCTAGATTTGAAATAATTGTTGAGCCGGTGGTTGTTATTCCAGACATACTCTCAAAAAATGCATCAGTTACTGATAGTTCTATTGTTGAAAATATGAATGGAAGAGATCCAAAAATTGCTATACTCAGCCATGAAAGTGCAGTGAGTAGAAAAGCCTGCTGTAAATTTAATTTTTTATCATGATCTAAGTTTGACAAAAAAAATAAAGTTCCAAAAATTATTGTAATAATTGATGCCCCAAAAAATGAAGAGTCTATTTCAGAGTAAGCAAATTGAGCAATAATAGGTATGAACATGGATACACCTAGAATTATTTGTAAAATTCCAAGGGTAAAAAAAACAGTTTTGTAATTAGACATTTTGAAAGAACATTATTTTATGGTAAATAAATTTCAACTCTATAAGAATTAATAAAATCGCTAATTTAAGATTTTTAGATGAATAATTCATGATTAAAAAAGAAAATTTAGACAAAACTAGTGCTTGGCCTTTTGTTGAAGCAAAAAAATTACTTCGTGAGAGAAAATCTTTCATAGAAAAAAAAAGTAAGATTATACTTCAAACAGGTTATGGTCCCAGTGGTCTTCCGCATATAGGAACATTTGGCGAGGTTGCAAGAACTTCAATGATGGTAAATGCTTTAAAACAGTTATCAGATTTTCCAACTGAAATAATAACATTTTCTGATGATATGGATGGTTTAAGAAAGGTTCCAGATAATGTCCCCAATCAAGAATTATTAACAAATAATCTTCACAAACCATTAACTCAAGTTCCTGACCCATTTGAAAAATACGATAGCTTCGGTGAGCATAATAATGAAAAGTTAAAAAAATTCTTAGATAGTTTTAAATTTAATTACAAATTTCAAAGTTCTACATCACTTTATAAAAATGGATTTTTTAATCCAACACTTAAAATTATTCTAGAAAATTATGAGGGAATTATGAATATTATTATTCCCACATTAGGTAAGGAGCGTCAACAAACCTACAGTCCTTTTTTACCAATTTGCCCTGAGACCGGACATGTTTTAGAAATTCCTGTTATCGAAATCGATAAAGAAAAATTAAATATTATTTTTGATAATAAGGGAAAAAAATTAGAGGTAAGTATTTTGGATGGAAATTGTAAATTACAATGGAAAGTTGATTGGGCAATGAGATGGTACGCTTTAGATATAGACTTTGAGATGTATGGAAAAGATTTGATTGAAAGTGCTATCTTGTCTACAAAAATAATAAATTTATTAGGAAAGAAAAACCCATCTGGATTTGCATATGAGTTATTTTTAGATGAAAAAGGTGAAAAAATTTCTAAATCAAAAGGAAATGGAATTACAATTGATCAATGGTTAGAATATGCATCACCAGAAAGTTTGTCTTTATACATGTATCAAAATCCAAAAAGAGCAAAAAAACTATATAAAGAAATAGTTCCTAAAGCTGTTGATGAGTATTTAGATTGTATTGAAAAATCAAAAAAACAAAATGAACTACAGTTATTAATGAATCCTGTTTGGCACGTTCATAATGGCAATATTCCAAAAGAAGAAATGATTATGACATTTTCAATGTTACTTAATTTAGTTGAAACTAGTAATGCTGACAGCAAGGATTTGTTGTGGAAGTTTGTTAAGAAATATAAGCCAGATATTTCTGAAAAAAAATTTCCAATTTTTGATGGCCTAGTTGGTTATGCAATAAAATATTTTAATGATGTAATTAAAGCTCAGAAAAAATATAAAAAACCAAATGATCCAGAAAAATTAGCTCTTGAGGCATTGGTGAAAACTCTTGAAAAATGTGCAAATGAAATGTCACCAGAGGATATTCAAACTTTGATTTATTCTACTGGAAAAGAAAATGGCTATGCAGACAATCTAAGAGATTGGTTTAAATTAATATATGAGGTAGTTTTTGGAGATGAAAATGGACCACGAATGGGATTTTTTATAAGTTTTTTTGGTGTAAAAGAAACTACTGAGTTGATAATGAATAAATTAAAATAATGTTTTCTAAATTAAGACCACTAATATTTAAAGTAGATCCAGAAAAAGCACACAATTTAGCAATAAAGTCATTAAAATTTAATTTAATTCCCAATGTATTTGATGAAAATAAAAATGACCCTATTTTTCAAACAAAAATTTTCGACAAAGAATTAGATAACCCAATAGGAATGGCGGCTGGGTTTGATAAAAATGCCGAGGTATACAACCCATTATTTAAATTAGGATTTGGGTTTGTCGAAGTTGGAACAATTACTCCTTTGAAACAATACGGTAATCCTAAACCTAGAGTGTTTAGACTAGTAGAAGATGAGGCATTAATTAATAGACTAGGTTTTAATAATCATGGCGCTGAAATTGTTAAAGACCGCATTAACCGTAATAATAAGTTGGGTTTACTAGGTATTAACATTGGTCCAAATAAAGATTCTAGCGATAGATTGAATGATTATCTAATTGGATTAAAGACTTTTTATGATGATGCAGATTATATAACAATCAATATTTCGTCGCCAAACACTGAGAATTTAAGATCATTTCACGAAGGTAATAAATTACAAATTTTACTTAAATCTATTATGATAGAAAAAAAAAAATTGAAATCAAATATTCCTATTGTTGTTAAAATTTCACCAGATATAAATGAAGATCAAGTTAATCTGATCTCTGAAATTCTTTTAGAATATGAAATAAAAGCAATAATTGTTTCAAACACATCAGAAGCCATAAGAGATAAGCTTAGTAATATTCAAAGACATCAAAAAGGGGGCTTGTCTGGAAAACCAATTGAAGAAAAATCTAATATTTTAATAAATAAATTTTATAAATTATTAAAAGGTAAAATTAAAATAATAGGTGTTGGCGGAGTTGATTCTGGCAAAGCAGCTTATGACAAATTTATAGCAGGTGCAGATTTTGTCCAACTTTATACAGGGATGGTTTTTAAAGGTCCAAATATTGTGGGAATTATTAAAAAAGACCTAAAAGAATTATTAATTAGAGATGGAGTTAAAAATTATACCGAAATTGTAGGAAATAAAACTCTATCTTAAATCTATTAAACTTGACGCTTTCCATATCTCCCCTTATATAGGCACTATTATTATGTCAAAAAAATGTGAATTAACCGGAAAAATCCCAATGAAGGGTCATAATGTTAGTCATGCTAACAACAAGACAAAAAGAAGATTTTTACCGAATTTAAAAAAAGTAAAGTTCACAAGCGAATTAATGAAGAGAAGTTTAAAATTAACAGTGAGTAATTCTGGTGTTAGATCAGTTGATAAAAAAGGTAGCTTCGATGAATTTCTTAAGATTGTTAAAAATAAAAATTTATCACCAAGACTAAAAAAATTAAAAAAAAGTATTTTAATTAAATCTCCATTTAAGAAAAAGCCTGTAGCTAAATCTGCTTAATGAGCAAACTTTTTATTACCCTGTCAATTTTGATGGGAGTGGTTGTTTTATCCTCAAATTATCTTGTTCAATTTCCAATTAATTATTATGGATTAAGTGAAATTCTCACTTATGGAGCTTTTAGTTACCCAGTAGCTTTTTTAATTACAGATTTAGCTAATAGATTCTATGGTAAATTTGTTGCTAGAAAAATTGTATATTTTGGATTTTTTATAGGGATCATTTTTACACTTTTATTTTCAACTGATTTTACTGATTTAATTTCCATTAGAATAGCAATCGGATCCGGAGTTGCTTTTATTGCAGCGCAACTATTAGATATTCAAATTTTTGATAGTCTAAGAAAAAAAGAATGGTTTATAGCGCCTTTAACTTCATCTGTTATTGGTTCCACAATTGATACTTTTTTATTTTTTTCGATATCATTCTATGCAACAGGAGTCCCTTGGATAACATTGTCATTAGGTGATTTAGCAGTAAAACTATTTGTATCACTAGTAATGTTGATACCGTTTAAAATTTTACTTAAAATCAGAAAGCCAATTTAAATTTAATATAAAAATTTATAAGATAAAATTTTGTAAGCTAGTTTAGCTACGAGAAAGTTATATGAGTTAAAGCCTTTTATTGGTGACAATTCATTAATATCAGCACCAACAATTTTTGAATTTTTTGCTGCAATTCGAATAATGTTTAAAGTTTCATCCCAAAATAATCCACCTGGCTCAGGAGTTCCAGTTGCCGGCATAATGCTCGAGTCTAACCCATCAACATCAAATGTTAGATAAACTGTCTTGTTCTTAATTAATTTCTTAAATTTATTAAGACTCCATTTACTCTTATCTTTTGCCCAAAATATATTAATTCTTGATGAGTTTTTCTTTAAAAAATGAATCTCACTTTCTGATATATTTCTTATACCAAAAGAAATCAGGGAAACATTTGGGTAGTCTAAACATCTTTTTATTGCTGAAGCATGCGAGAATTTTTCTCCATTATAACTTTCTCGCAAATCTGCATGAGCATCGAAGTGTAGAAGACAAATATCTTTATATCTTTTAACAAAAGGAGCAATACACCCAGGTGTGATTGAGTGCTCACCACCAAAGGTCATAGGAAAAAGTTTTTTATCTAAAATTTCCTCATTAATTTTAGACATTTTAGAGAGTGCCTTTTTGATATTTTTGTTTATCTTAAATGGTCTTAAAGTTTTGATACCTATTTTTTTGTATGGTTCACAATTTAATTCTTCATCATAAAGCTCTACTTGATGTGAAGCTTTGATAATTTCTTTTGGTCCATTTTTTGTTCCTCCACCATAACTAACAGTTTTTTCTAGGCCAAAAGGAATCACAACAACTTTTTCTTTGAAATCAACTTTATTGTCAATTCCTAGAAATCCATTTTTATTTGAAAGATATTTCAATTTTATTCAAAAATTTTTGTGAAGTTTTTTCTATCTCTATTTTTCCACTCACCCTTATGATAAGCGTCACTTGCGATTAAAGGTAATACACTTGTTGCTTCTGCAAATACCATTTGTTCTTTTGTAATATCTACTTTGCCCCAAGAACTTGCTTCTTTTAAAGTTGAACTACTACAAGCACCATCTCGACTATCAGCAACAGTTATCTGTACAGCATATTTATGCATATCAACCTCTTTACCTAATAGTTCAGCGCAAATTACAGTATCTTGTATAAAATTTTTTGGCACACCTCCACCAATCATAAATATACCTGACCCTTTAGATTTAATTTTTATTTCTGTCAGTTCTCTGAATTCTCTTACAGAGTCTATAGTTAAATGTTGTTTTGGATTTTTTTCTTGATGAATCACTAAACCAAAACCAGCACTTGAATCTGTGAAAGCTGGACAAAATATTGGTACATTATTATCAAAAGCTGTTTCGATTAAAGAGTCTTTCTTTTTAGAGTTCTTCTTTAAATATTTTCCCATTTCACAAATAAATTCTCTCGATGTGTAACTTCTTGGTTCTAATCCATCAGCAATGTCGCAAATAATTTTATCACACATTTGAAGCTCTTCTTCGTCAATATAAGTGTCATATATTCTATCTATATAATTATTTCTTAGCTCAGTATCATCTTGAAATTGAGAACCTTGATAGTGTTTAAATCCAAGTGCTTCAAAAAAATCCATATCTACTATGGATGCTCCAGTTGCAACAATTGCATCAACCATATTGTATTTCACTAGATCTTTATAAATATTCATACACCCAGCAGCCGAAGTTGATCCAGCCAAAGTTAGAAATATTGTACAATCTTTATCTTTCAGCATATCATTATAAATGTTTGCAGCGTTAGCTGTTTCTCTTGAAACAAAAGACATTTTTTCCATTGAAGAGATTATTTTTCGAGAGTCAAACGAAGTGATATCGATATGTTCAATAGGATTTTTTAAAAAATCTTTTTTACTATTGTGACCTGGGTTTTTATGATCTGACATTAAGCCACCAAAGTAGCTTTGTTAATGTCTTTGTCATACATTGTCATGATTGGTTTATCCTCAACTTCAATGATTTCATCTGAGTAGTAACCATTAAATTGAGTTCTGAATGTTAAGCCATAAGCACCAAGTTGCCCAAGTTCAATATAATCATTCTCTTTTATGTTATTTGGAAGAAGAAAAGGACCTTTCATATAATCCATGCTATCACATGTTGGACCAAAAAAATCAAAAGCAGTTAATTTTTTTGATATTATTTTATTAGAATTTTCTTTAATCATTTTAGACGGAAAAACTATATTTGGAGTTCCTGCATCAAACAGAGTTCCATATGTACCATCATTTATATAAAGTTTTTGTTTTTTTCTTAAATTAACTCTTACAATTGTAGAGCCACTTTCAGCAACCAAGGCTCTTCCTGGCTCACAAATTATTTCAGGTAATTTTTCAAGTTTTAAATTTGTTAAACCTTTTTTAATTTCATTAAAATAATTATCTATAGATTGAGGTATTAAGTCTGGATAAATTGTTGGAAATCCTCCTCCAACGTTAATGTAATCAGGTAAAATTTTTGTTTTTTTAATTATATTTCCAATTTCATTAATACCTTTTGAATATGAAATTGGATGCATACACTGGGAACCAACATGAAAGCTTAGTCCAATTTTTTTTGCATGTTGTTTTACTAATCTTAATAATCCTGCAGCTTCTGAGTTTAAAGCGCCAAATTTTTTTGATAAATCTATTTCAGCATGTTCATTAGAAACCGCTACTCTAACAAATAATTCCAAATCTTTCGCACTATTTGTGCTTTCAATAATCTTTATTAGTTCATCCTTAGTATCTAGTGAGAATGTTTTAACTCCATAATTAAAGTAAGCTTCTTTAATACTTTCTCTACTTTTTACCGTATGCATATATGAACATTTTGCTGATTGGCTAAAATTTCTTATGCTTTTAATTTCTTCTATAGAAGCAACATCAAATTGTTCTACACCATTATCTATGATTGTTTGAATTACTACAGGATGTGGGTTTGTCTTAACTGCATAAAGGATTTTACCAGGAAAATTTTTATTGAAACATTTTACTGCAGATCGAATAGAATTCTTTCTGATACAATATATCGGTTTTTCAGGTTTCAGTTGATTTATTACTTGTTCAACTGATTTAAATTTTTGCATTTAAAATGCCTCCAAAAAAAATTTAACAAAAAAAAGCTTTTTATCTCTAAAAAACTTTAAAATTTCCTCCTATTAAGCCTATAGATTAATAATGTAAAGCAAATAATAGATATTGATTTATTTTTGCTAATCACCATATAAGCTTCATGAAAGAACAGGTTGTCCTTAAAAATATAAGCGATTTCGAGAACAAATCTCTACTTATAGTTGATGATGATAATCCTTTTAGAGAGAGACTAGCTAGAGCTATGGAAAAAAAAGGATTCCAAGTTACTCAAGCAGAAAGTGTACAAAAAGGTGTAGAATCGGTCAAAGTTAAGAAGCCTGGTTTTGCAGTAGTAGACTTAAGACTTGGAGATGGTAACGGACTAGAGGTTGTAAAAGAAATACAAACTTCAAACAGTGAAAGCAGAATAATCATGTTAACTGGTTATGGAAATATTACAACTGCAGTAGCAGCCATTAAAGAGGGTGCTATAGATTATCTAGCAAAACCTGCTGATGCTGAAGATATTGAAAAAGCTTTACTTGCAGATCCTGCCAAAAAAGCTGCTCCTCCAGAAAATCCAATGTCAGCAGATAGAGTAAAATGGGAACACATTCATAGAGTATTTGAATTATGTAATAGAAATGTTTCTGAAACTGCTAGAAGACTTAAAATGCATAGAAGAACTCTTCAAAGAATCCTTTCCAAAAGATCACCTAGATAAAATTTCTTATTTTTAAAATTTGTTTTGTTATTAAAGCTAAAAGTAATACTTTAAAAATCTCTGCTAGTAAAAATGGTTGAGCTCCTAAAGCTATAATTGGCTTGTCCCATCCAATAAGTGTGCCAAGCCATAATAATCCTAATACATAAATTGTAGAAGTTGCTATTATGAGTTTAAGTAAAACAATCAAAAAATTATCTTTAACATTTACTTTTGAGGCCAAATATCCTGCAGTTAAAAAACCAATCAAATAACCCATAGTTGGACCTGTAAAATAAATTAATCCAACACCTTTTTCAGGAGAGTTTGAGAAAACTGGTATACCCATAATTCCTTCAAACAAATATAATCCGATACTTGCAAGTCCAATTTTATACCCAAGACTTACACCCAAAAATAGAACCACAAATGTTTGCATAGTCATTGGAACTGGATAAAAAGGTATTTTGATTTTAGCTGATATTGTTAATGCTATAGATCCAAGTATTACTACTAATACTGATTTTATTATTTTAGTATGAGATATATTTTTAGTTAATTCCATGATTAGATTATACTATTTAAGTTTAAAATAATCTAGATATAACTAATTATCTTAAAAATAAGTAAATTTTTTTATATACAGATTTTAATACGACTGTAATATTTAACTGTATTTTAATGGATAAAATTCAAAAAACAGATCATTTTTATCTTATTGATGGCTCAGGATATATTTTTAGAGCTTATTATGCTTTACCACCACTTACTAGAAAAAGTGATGGATTGCCTACTGGGGCAGTCAGTGGTTTTTGTAGTATGCTTTTTAAACTACTTGAAGATTCAAAGTCAGACCAAAATTTACAAAAACCAACTCATTTTGCTGTAATTTTTGACTCTGCAAGAAAGACATTCAGGAATGATATTTATAATGATTATAAGGCTAACCGCTCAGAAGCGCCTGATGATTTGGCTCCTCAATTTGAATATATTAGAAAGTCTGTACTAGCTTTTAACTTACCTTCAGTTGATTTACCTAATTATGAGGCAGATGATTTAATTGCTACTTATGTAGAAAAAATACTAAAGAAAGGTGCCAAAGTTACAATTGTTTCATCAGACAAAGATCTAATGCAATTATATAAAAAAGGTGTTCGTATTTTTGACCCTATGAAAAATAAATTTATTTTAGAAGAGGATATTTTTACAAAATTTGGAGTCGATGCTACAAAAGTAATAGATGTGCAGTCTCTAGCAGGTGATAGTAGCGATAATGTTCCAGGCGTACCAGGAATAGGAGTTAAAACTGCAGCAGAACTAATTAATAAGTACGGAACTTTGGAAAAGCTTTTAAAGTCTGCAGGAGAGATAAAACAAAACAAAAGAAGAGAAACATTAATTGAAAATAAAGATAAAGCATTAATTAGTAAACAGCTTGTAACTTTAATGAAAGATGCTCCGATCAATAGAGAGTTGAAAGAGTTTAAATTAAAAGAGATAGACAAAGATAAACTTTATGCTTTTTTAAGAGAGATGGAATTTAACAGACTTTTGAGCTCTGTTATTTCTGCGTATGGCGAACCAAAATTATCAAATACACCTAACGAAATAAAATCATTAGATAAACAACAATCAATTAATAACAAAAATTATCATTTAATTACAAATTCTGAGGAAATAGATGATTGGATAAAAGAGGCTGAAGAGTTAGGAGAGGTCGCAGTAGATACAGAAACAAATTCTTTAGATCCACATCAAGCAGATTTAGTAGGTGTTTCTCTATGTTCTAAAATTGGCAAAGCTTGTTATATTCCAATTGGACACAAATCATCAAAATGTATTAAAAAAGATGTTGTTATTAAAAAATTAAAACCTTTGTTAGAAGATCCCAGTGTCAAAAAGATTGGTCAAAATATTAAGTTTGATTTTATAGTTTTATATAAACAGGGAATAAAAATTACATCAATGGAAGACACAATGCTTATGTCATATGTATTAGATGCAGGAAAAAACAGACATAACATGGATACGTTATCAGAAATTCATTTGGGCCATAAAACAATTTCTTTTAAAGAAATCGTTGGAACAGGAAAAAAAGAGATAAATTTTAGCGATGTTGAGATCGATAAAGCTAAAGATTATGCTGCTGAAGACGCAGATATTACTTTTAGATTGTATAAAAAATTTATTAAAAATTTAAAGTTAGAGAAAATGGTAAATATTTATGAAATATTTGAAAAACCGTTAATTAAAATTCTTGCTTTTATGGAAATGGAAGGAATTGAAGTTGATAGTAAATTTCTTAAATCGCTTTCTTTGAAATTCGAAAAAAAAATTAATAATTTAGAAAAAAAAATTTATAAAATTTCAAAAAAAGAATTTAATATTGCATCACCTAAACAGTTAGGAGAAATTATTTATAATGATCTTAAGATTGCAGGTTTAAAAAAAACTAAAAAGGGTAGTTTCGCAACAAGTGCAAGTGTTCTAGAAGATTTGGCTTTTAAAGGTCGTGAATTTCCACAATTAGTTTTAGACTGGAGACAAGTATCAAAACTTAAAAATACTTATTCAGACTCTTTGCCAGAACACATTAATCCTTCAACAAAAAGGGTTCATACTTCATTTTTATTGGCAGCTACTACAACTGGCAGATTAGCATCCAGTGATCCAAATTTACAAAATATTCCAATAAAATCAGAAGATGGAAAAGATATTAGAAAAGCTTTTGCTGCTAAAAAAGATCATTTACTAATTTCGGCAGATTACAATCAAATTGAAATGAGAATCTTGGCAGATCTTGCAGATGTTAAAGAGCTTAAAAAAGCTTTTAAAAATAATGAGGATATCCACTCTTTAACAGCTAGTCAGATTTTCAACATAGATATTAAAAAAGTAAATCAAGATCATCGAAGAAAAGCCAAAGCAATTAATTTTGGAATTATTTATGGAATTTCACAGTATGGTCTAGCAAAACAGATTAATGTTTCAAATTATGAAGCAGAAGAATTCCTAAACGCATATTTTGCTAAATTTCCAGAGATAAAAGTTTACATGGATAACACAATTAAGTTTTGTAGAAAAAGTGGCTATGTAAATAATATTTTTGGTAGACGATCTCATTTTAATGGAATTAATGATAAAAATTTTAATGTTAGAAATTTTCAAGAGCGGGCTGCAATTAATGCTCCTATACAAGGCTCTGCGTCAGAAATAATGCGATTAGCAATGATTAGATTAGATAAAAAATTGTTAGAACAAAAAAACATTAAATCTAAAATGCTTTTACAAATTCATGATGAGTTAATATTTGAGGTACCAAAAAAAGATGAAAAAATAATGGTTAAATTGATAAAAGAAGAAATGACCAGTGTTGCTCAAAGTGACTATCATTCATTTTCAACTCCATTAACTGTTGATGTTAATGTTGGAGATAATTGGGGAATGCTCCATTAATTTAATTAGATTGCCCAATTTAGAACAATTTAGTATTTTTATATAAGGAATGCATAAACAAACTATAGCTTTAATAGATGATGATAGAAATATTCTAACTAGCTTAAGCATTGCCTTAGAAAAAGAGGGTTTTAAAGTTCAAACTTATATTGATGGTGAAAGTGCATTAATTGGTCTAACCAGAACACCTCCTGATTTAGCAGTGGTTGATATAAAGATGCCTAAGATGGATGGAGAGGAGTTACTTAAAAAACTTAGAAAAAAAACATCATTGCCAGTAATTTTTTTGACATCAAAAGACGATGAGATTGATGAGTTGTTAGGATTAAAACTAGGTGCAGATGATTTTGTAAAAAAATCTGGAGGTTTTTCAATTAAAGTTTTGATTGAAAGAATTAGAGTTCAGCTAAGAAAAAAAGACTCAAATAATATCTTAGAGGAAAATAAAAGTTTAATATCACACGGAAGGCTAAAATTGGATCCATCACAACTAGAATGTGAGTGGAATAATAAACAACTTCCAGATAAGCTGACTACAACAGAATTTTTAATTGTTAAAGAGTTGGCAAAAAGACCAGGAATTATTAAAGAACGAGCTCAATTAATGGATATTGCTTACAGAGAAGATACTGATATTGAAGATAGAACTATCGATAGTCATGTTAAAAGAATTCGTAAAAAATTTAAAAAAGTAGACCCTGATTTTTCAGCTATTGAAACTAGATATGGTAGTGGATATAGATGGAATGTTAGCTAATGTTTACTAAATACTTAAAAAGTCTATCTATATTAAAAAAATTTTTATTTATAAATTTTATAATTTTTACAATTATTAGTTTATTTACATTTATTTATTTAAATAACGTCCAGCCCAATCTAATTAAAAAGAAATCAGTAAATCACTTAAAAGTAATAGATAATACAATTAATAATCTTGTAAGATTAGATATAAAATTTGATTCTGATGATATTAGAAAGTTTTTATTTTCAACACGATTTATATTTCAAAATCTTGATAGGGTAATCTTTTTTGATAATGATTTAAATATAGTTGGTGATACAGATACTTTAGACCTTGATCCAAGATCTTTTTCTACAAGATTAGATGAAATTGAATTTGAAAGTTTAAATGAGAATGAAAATGATAAAAACGATAAAAATGATAATGTTAATTTAACTGATAATAAAAATTTATCTTTTAAAGATATTTTAAATGAGTATTTAAATTCTAATACTTACGGAAATTCTTATACATTTATACAGGAAGATCTTAATCAATTTAAATTAATTACAATTAAAAATGTAATTAAAGATAATTCAAATATTGGATACATTGCTATTACAGAAAATGCTAATGATATCAAAATAGCTACTGATGAAAGAAAAGCTTTTGTTGTTAGAACAGCAATTGCTGTGGGTTTTGTAATTCTAATTTTTTCTTTTGTTTTGAGCAAATATTTTATTAAACCAATCCAAAATCTTGTAAGCTATACAAAAGTTATTAAAGACAAAAGTCAAACCAAAACAAATATTGAAAGTCTAAAAAGTCGAAATGATGAATTAGGACTTTTATCAAATTCACTGGATGATATGACAATTGAACTTCAAAAAAGAGTTGCTCATGCTGAAAATTTTTCCACAGATCTAGTTCATGAAATAAGAAACCCATTGGCATCTCTTAAAAGTGCTTCTGAGATACTGCAAGATACTAATAACTCTGAACAAAGATTAAAATTATTAAATATTCTTAGCCACGATGTTTTGAGAATTGAAAGATTAATAACTGATTATTCTCAAATGTTAAAAGATGAAGTGGCTCTTAGCAAAGAAAAAATGAAAAAAATTAATATAGAGCCAATTATTCAATCTGTTGTAGATGATTACAACAATATCCAAACTGTTAAAAAAAATATTAAAATCAATTACGAAAATGATGGTAATGAAAAATATATCATTAATGGTATCGAAAACCGAATTGAACAAATAATTGCTAACTTATTAGATAATTCAATTTCATTTTGTAAAGAAGGAGAAAATATTTTTGTGAATATATCAAATACAGTAAATAAAAAAATTGTGGTTAAAATTATTGATGATGGCCAAGGATTTAAAGAGATAGATACATCAAAAATATTCAAAAGATTTTATAGCAATAGACCAGATAAATTTGGAGAACATTCAGGTCTTGGATTGAATATTGTTAAAAATTTAGTTGATCTTCATGATGGTGAAATTGTAGCATCAAATCGATTAGATAGAGATGGTGCAATTGTAGAAATAAAGTTTCCAAGTGTTTAATCTTAACTTGATTAATTTATTCTTAACTGTATAAAACTTTTTCATGGAAGACTTTAAAGTAAAAGATATATCTTCAGCTGAATTTGGTAGAAAAGAAATCTCGATAGCAGAGAGTGAAATGCCAGGATTAATGGCTTTAAGAGAAGAGTATTCAGAGACCAAACCTTTAAAAGGAGCAAGAATTATTGGATGTTTGCATATGACTATTCAAACAGCTGTATTGATAGAAACATTAGTTGCTTTAGGAGCTGAGGCAAGATGGTCTTCATGTAATATTTTTTCAACTCAGGATCATGCAGCTGCTGCAATTGCAAAAGCTGGAATACCTGTTTACGCATGGAAAGGCGAGACTGAAGAGGAATATCTTTGGTGCATTAAACAAACTATTATTGGTAAACCTGATTGGAAACCAAATATGCTTTTAGATGATGGTGGTGATTTAACTGCAATCATGCATAATGAATATAAAGATTTGATGAAAGATATAAAAGGAGTTTCAGAAGAAACTACTACTGGAATAAAAGCCTTAAATAAAATGGAAAAAGACAACTCTCTTTTAGTTCCTGCAATCAATGTTAATGACTCAGTCACAAAATCAAAATTTGATAATTTATATGGTTGTAGAGAAAGCTTAGTAGATGGAATTAGAAGAGCAACAGATGTTATGATGTCAGGAAAAATTGCAATCGTAGCAGGTTTTGGAGATGTGGGTAAAGGAAGCGCAGCATCACTAAGACAAAGTGGAGCAAGAGTTTTAGTTACAGAGGCAGACCCAATCTGTGCATTACAGGCTGCAATGGAAGGGTACGAAGTTGTTTTAATGGAAGAAGCTATTAGCAGAGCAGATATCGTAGTAACAGCGACAGGTAATAAAGATATTGTTACTGCAGATCACATTAGAGATATGAAAGATAGAGCAATTTTATGTAATATTGGCCACTTTGATAATGAAATTCAAGTTGAAGCTTTGAAAAATTATAAATGGAACGAAGTTAAACCACAGGTTCATGAAATAGAACTACCAAGCAAAAAAAGAATTATTCTTTTAGCTGAAGGTAGATTGGTAAATTTAGGTTGTGCTACAGGACATCCAAGTTTTGTTATGAGCGCTTCATTTACAAACCAAGTAATTGCACAGATTGAGCTTTGGAATAATTCTAAAAATTATGAAAATAAAGTTTACGTATTACCCAAACATTTAGATGAAAAAGTTGCCACTCTTCATTTAAAAAAAGTTGGTGCTAAACTTACTAAATTATCCAAAGAACAAGCAGATTATATAAGTGTTGGGACAGAGGGTCCATTCAAACCAGATGCCTATCGCTATTAGAAATAGCATAATAGATATATCTTTAGAAGAGACGACCAGAGAATTAGCCAAAGATCTTTCAAATTATTTAAAAGGGGGTGAAATAATTTTTTTATATGGAGAAATGGGTGTGGGTAAAACCACTTTCGTTAAATATTTAATTAATAATTTTCAGACACAAAAAAAATTACAAATTACAGAAGTAACAAGCCCTACATTTAACTTACTTAATGAGTATGAGTTAGATAATTTAGTTATTAAACATTATGATTTATTTAGATTAAAAGACAAATCTGAAATTGAAAACTTAGACTTATTTAATAATGATAAAAATACAATAACACTCATAGAGTGGCCTCAATTAATCAATAAAAAAAACTTAACGAAAATAGACTTAATATTTAATTATGAGAATGAATTAAATGATAGATCTGTTAAAATTGATGGT
The DNA here is from genome assembly GCA_902513955.1 of uncultured Pelagibacteraceae bacterium. Classification (GTDB taxonomy): domain Bacteria; phylum Pseudomonadota; class Alphaproteobacteria; order Pelagibacterales; family Pelagibacteraceae; genus Pelagibacter. The sequence continues at coordinate 6,489 of CABXOW010000012.1, read as the reverse complement.
TTAGATTAATCTTTTACTATGGAACTTTCAAAAGATTTTAAAGAAATTAAAGGAGATGCATCTTTTAGAAAATTTTATAGAAATATCAAAAAAAATACAATTATAGTATTTGCAAATAGAGAAAAAATTAAAAATTTATTAATTTATGACACAATTAATAAAATCTTAATCAAAAATAATATAATCGCTCCTAAATTATTAAGTCAAAATTATAAAAAAAATTATATTGAAATACAAGATTTAGGAAACAAAACAATTTATCAAATATTTTCAAAAAATAAAAAAAATCAATATTCGATATTTAAAAAAGTAATTAATGTTTTGAATAAAATTCAACTAGTTAAAAATAAAAAAATCAAAAATTTCAGAAATGAATTATACCTGATTAAAGATTATAAAAATAAGATCTTATTAGATGAGTCAAAGTTATTTAGTTATTGGTATGTTCCAAAAAAATTAAATAAAAAAAAAATCAATACATTTAACAGTAAATTTAATAAAGAAATTAAGTTATTATTATCTAAATTAAATTTTAGAAATGATACTTTTGTCCATAGAGATTTTCATGTTTCAAACCTAATCATCAATTTAAAAAATCAAATTGGATTAATTGATAATCAAGATGCTCTTATTGGGAATAAGGCCTACGATTTAGCTTCTTTGATAGATGATGTTAGATACAAAACATCCAATTCACTAAAAGACAAAGTTTATAAGTATTATTTAAAGACTAATAAACAAATTGATGCAGATAAATTCAAAAATGATTTTGATATTTTGTCAGTTCTTAGAAATTTGAAGATTATCGGTATATTTATGAGGCTAGCAGAGCGAGATAAGAAAAGAAAATACTTAAAACTTATTCCCTATGCGTGGAAGATGATTGATAACAGGATGAGTAATAATAAAGTTTTGGGTAATTTGAAGTTGTTATTAGCATCTAATTTTCCTAAATTTATAATCAAATAACATGAAAATTAATACAGCCTTGATTTTGTGCGCAGGATTTGGAAAAAGATTAAATCCCCTAACGTTAGATACTCCAAAACCTTTGATCAAATTGAATAATATTACAGTACTTGAAACTTGCATTAAATTAATTGAAAGTTTGGGCATACAAGAAATTATTCTCAATACATTTTATCTAAAAGATCAAATTCATAATTTTATAAATCATAAAAAATTTAAATCTAAAATTACAATTATTGAAGATGGTAAGAATATTCTTAATACAGGTGGTGGCATAAACAATATGATACATCATACGAATGAGGATGATGTTTTAATATTTAATCCAGATACAATATGGAAAACACATTATTCTAAAGAAATTATTGAGATGGAAAAGATATATTTTTCTAAAAAAATTAAAAATATACTTTTATTAGTTAATAAAGAATTAAGTTTTGATAAGAATTTGAACGGGGATTTTGATCTCAAAGATAATTTAATTATAAAAAATAATGAAAGAAAGTTTATTTATACAGGATGCCAAATAATGAATAAAAAACTTCTTTCTGATTATAAAGATGAAAATTTTTCAATAACAAATGTATGGAATGATCTTATTAAAAAAAAAGAATTATATGGCTATGAGACTAATAATGATTTTTATCATTTAACAGATCTTGAAACTTTTAGAAAACTACAAGATCTTTAGCTCTTTCTTTATCTAAGTATTTACAATTTATAATTTTCTTATCTTCATCTAAATTTATTAATAGTGGATTTCCAGTTGGAATCTCTAATTTAGATATTTGATTTTCATCTAATTTGAATAAGTATTTACATAATGCTCTAATCGAATTTCCATGTGCAGAAATTAAGATATTATTTTTTGAAATTTTATTTTTAATTTCTTTTTTATAAAAATTAAATACCCTCTCATAAGTGTCTTTAAGTGACTCTGTGTCAGGTATTTGATTAATTGGTATTTCTTTATAGGTATCAATATTAATAGGATGATAAGGATTTTTTTTATCTAATGGATCAGGTCGTAAATCCCACGAACGTCTAAATTGATGAACTTTTTCTTCACCCAATTTGACTTTCATTTCATCTTTATTTAAACCAGTGAGAGCACCATAATGTCTCTCATTTAATTCCCAGGACTCATTAAAAACTTTAGAATCTTGCAAAATTTCTTTTATCAATTTTAAGGTATTTTTTGATCTTAACTGGAAAGAGGAATAATAATGATCAATTTCAATTTCTTCTTTTTTTATTAATTCACCAGCCTTTTTTGCTTCTGATTTTCCATTTTCTGTTAAATCTACATCAACCCATCCAGTAAATCTCTTTTCAAGATTCCAAATACTTTGACCGTGTCTTACTAAAATTAAATAACTCATTTGTTTATCTTTTAGATCAATTTGATAAATAAAACTATATTCTTAATGAAATTTTTAAAAATTAATTATTTATTTTTTTTAGTTATTCTAATTTCAGGCTGTTCTTCTGTACCCAGCAATACATCAAATAGCTGTTCAATATTTAACGAAAGATACATGTGGTATAAACATGCAAAAAAAGCTGAGAAAAAATGGGGGACTCCTGTTTATTTACAGCTTGCAATTATAAAGATGGAGTCCAGCTTTGACTGGTTAGCAAAGCCACCAAGACAGAAACTATTTAAAGTAGTCCCCTATAAAAGACCATCAAGCTCTTTTGGTTATTCACAAGCTGTTAAGGGAACATGGAAACAATATAAAGATGAAACAGGAAATAAATACGCTACAAGAACAAGATTTAAAGACAGTGTAGATTTTATTGGTTGGTATACAAATAAAACTGAAAAAATTTTAAAAGTTTCAAAGAAGGATGCTTTTAAACAGTATATTGCATATCATGAAGGTTGGGGAAATTTTAAAAATTATAAAAGTAATAAAAAAGTAACTAACTTAGCTAAGAGAGTAGAGAAACAATCAAATATCTATAAGCAACAACTATCAAAATGTAAAAATTCTTTATCCACAAAAAAATATATTTTCTTTTAATCTAACTGCTTTTTTAACTCAATATCGATAGCATCAATACGCTTAGTATTTTTTGCAAGTGCTAGATACATCGTAGGTGTTACATATAAAGTAAAGAATGTTGAAATTATCATCCCACCTAAAATAGTTGAACCAACAGCTAATCTTGATCCTTCTCCTGCTCCAGGTCCAATATTACCAATAACCAATGGCAACATTGCTATCATTGTGCTCAAAGAGGTCATAATGATTGGTCTAATTCTAAGCTGACATGCCTTAATTAAAGCATCTTCTATCTTAATGCCAGTTGTTCTTAATTGATTTGCATAGTCCACTATTAAAATACTATTCTTGGTAGATATACCTATAAGTATAATCAAGGCAATTTGTGAAAATATATTAATCGAACTATTTAAAAGTAAAATAAAAACTAATCCACCAAAGACTGCAAGTGGAACCGTTAATATAATTATAAATGGGTGAACAAAAGAATTGAATGTTGCTGCCATAACTAAATAAGCGGTTAATAAAGCAAGAGCAAAAATTAAATATATTTCATTTGTTGTTTCTTTTAGTTCTTCAGATTTTCCTTTCCAAGTGATCTGGTTCTGAGGAGCAACTCTAATCATTACATCCTCTAAATATTTAATTGCTTCTGTAAGTGTGTAATCTTCTGAGAGAGCTGCTGAAATCGTAACAGCTCTTTGACGATTATATCTAGGCAATGCTTCTGCTGTCCCTTTTTCCTTAAACTCAACAAGACTCGCTAAAGAAACTAATTTTCCTGTCGTTTCAGATCTTACAAAGATCTTCGACAAACCATCTTTATCTCTTCTATCAGCTAAATATTGTTGTAATATAATTGGATATTCTCTTCCTTCTTTACTAAAAGACGTTACTCTTTTTCCACCATAAAGTGTTTCAAGAGTTCTTCCAATATTTTCAGTAGATACACCTAAATCATTAGCTCGATTTTTATTTGTGATTAATTTAACTTCGGGTTTATTTTTTGTGTAATCACTTTCTATTCGAGACATATTTCTGTTTTTTCTAAGTTCTCTTAAAATATTGCTTTGGATTTCTTCTAGTTCTTCGTAACTAGATCCATAAATAACCATTTGTACTGGTTTATTATAGCTCGAAACTCTTATCCCTTGAGGAGATATTGGAAAAGCAAAGGTTTCAGGAACTGAAACTACTTGTCCAATTGCTTCTCTTAAGACAGTTTGACTATTTTTTTCTCTGTTTTTCCATTCGTCTAATAAAGCAATTATAATAAAAGTATTATAGGTTGTTGCAGATTTACCAAAACCTGGAACTCTCATTATTAGTCTTTCATATGGACTATTTTCAGCTTGCAATAGCTTTAATATTCTACCCTCAATTATTTGAGCTTTTTCTTGAGTATATTCGAATGAGCTCCCTTCATCAGTTGATCCTATTATTAAATAAGAGCCTCTATCTTCCGTCGGTAATAACTCTTTTTTTGAAAAATTAAAAAGATATGCAGATGCACAAATGATTAAGATTATAAATATTGAAATAGTTTTTTGCTTATTAATCCAATATTGAAGTGAATCAATATAAAATCCAGTAAAAGATCTAAACCCATTGTTAAATTTTTTTACAAAAAAATTAATTTTATCTTTTTTATTTAAGAACTTGCTTCCTAGCATTGGAGACAAAGTTAATGCTACAAAAGAAGATACAACAATTGAAAAAGATAATGCTATCGCTGTTTCTTTAAATAATGTTCCAGAAATTCCTTTTATAAAAATTAATGGTAAGAATACAGCAACTAAAATCAATGTAGTTGCAATAATAGCAAAAGTAATTTGTTTAGAACCTTTATATGCAGCAACTAATGGTGTTTCTCCATTTTCTATCCTTGTATAAATAGCATCAGTCATAATTACAGAGTCATCAGTAATTATTCCAATTGCTAAAATAAAACTTAGTAATACAAAAATATTTATAGATAAATCAAATATGTATAATCCAAGAAATGAACCAATTAAACTAACTGGTAATGCTACTGCTGGTACAATTACAGCTTTAAGATTACCTAGAAAAAGATAAATAATTAAAACAACCAAAACAAAAGCAATAACCAAACTTTTATATACTTCTTCAATTGCAGCACCAATGTAGGTAGCTCTATTAAATGCTACTTCTAATTTTAATCCATCTGGTAAAGTTTTATTAAGTTCTTTAATTTTGACTTTTATTTGCTTAGACAGTTCTACTGTTGAAGCCCCACTTTTTGCATAAATTCCAATTCCAACAGTTTTTAAATTCACTGCATTTTTTCTTTGTGCTTTGAATAAAGTTTTTTCTGAAACAGGCCCAAATTCAACATTTGCAACATCAGAAAGAATTATTACTTTGTCTTTATTTTTTCTAAGAGGAAGCTGCTTTATTGTATCTATGTTAGTGTAAGACTTATCAATATTTAGAGTTAAATCTTTATTATTTGCCTCTAATGTCCCTGCGGGAAGGTTAATATTTTCGTTTCTTAAAGCTCTTTCTACCTCTTGAATCGTTAGATTATTTGCTGCTAATTTAATTGGGTCTATCCAAACTCTGACACTAAGTTCTCTTAGTCCACCAACTAAAATTCTACCAACATTTGGTACACTTGAAAATGCATCTATAAGATATCTTTCAGCATAATCTCCAAGATCTAGATCATCCCAATTAGGTGAAGAAAGTGATACCCACATAGTAGTAGTGAAACCCGCTGCTTGTTTTAAAATTTGTGGTGGATTTGACTCGCTGGGTAAATTATCCACAACACGAGCAACTCTTTCTCTTATATCATTTGCTGCATCGTCTAAGTCTATATCTGTATTAAATTGAATATTAATTCTGCTTCTTCCATTTAAAGAGCTTGAGTCAATATTTTTAATACCTTCTGCTCCACCAATAACATCTTCAAGTTTTTGAGTTATTTCTTCATCAACTATTTCTGCTGATGCAGACTTATAATCTGTTTGAACTTGAACTACAGGAGGTTGAATACCATCAGGAAGCTCTCTTACTGGCAACTCCGAAAAAACAAATATACCAAAAATAATTAATATTAAAGACATGACCCAAGCTACAACAGGTCGTTTAATACTGATTTCGGTTATATACATTTAATTATTTTTTTTCTTTTTCAGATTTATTAAAAATATTTTTTAACCAATCAAATTTACCTTTTTTTGTTTCACCTTTTTTTGATTTTTTTTTCTTGCCCCAACTAGAGTTTCCTTGTTTTTTTTTAGCACCTTTTTCAATTGGTCTTATAGTTAGATTTGGTCTAACTTTTTTTGTTCCTTCGGCAACAATTTTATCACCATTATTTAATCCATCTAGAATTTCTACAAAGCCTAAATATCTATCACCTATAGTTACTTTTGTTTTCATTACTTTGTTTTTTTCGTCAACTTTATAAATAAATACATTTTCACCTTCTACTATTGTACTTGTGTCAGGTGCACTTAAACTGTCTCTTACATCATGCTTAATT
>CABXOW010000011.1 GCA_902513955.1 uncultured Pelagibacteraceae bacterium | reverse complement strand
AAAAGATTATGTAAGAGCTTTGAGACAAAGCGACATAATAATTTCTGCAGGTCCTGCAGGGACTGGTAAAACATTTTTAGCAGTAGCTGTAGGTCTTACAATGTTGTTAGAAAAAAAAATTGAAAGAATAATTTTATCTAGACCGGCAGTAGAAGCAGGAGAAAGATTGGGGTTTTTACCAGGTGATATGAAAGAAAAAGTTGATCCTTATTTGAGACCTTTATATGATTCTTTGTATGATCTTTTTGATTTTGAAAAAATTCAAAGAATGATTGAAATTGGTGATATTGAAATAGCACCACTTGCTTTTATGAGAGGAAGAACTTTAAAAAATTCGTTTGCAATCTTGGATGAGTCTCAGAATGCAACTGACACTCAAATTAAAATGTTTTTAACCAGAATAGGAGAAAATTCTAAAATAGTTGTAAATGGTGACCCAACTCAAATTGATTTACCAAATAAAAATATGTCAGGGTTAGTGAGATCGAAAGAGTTATTAGGTCATTTAAATGAAATATCAGTAGTTGATTTTGATCATTCAGATGTGGTTAGACACCCACTTGTCTCCAAAATAGTTAAAGCCTACTCAAAAAATGATTAGTATTGAAGTTTTCTCAGAAGAGAAAGCTTGGTCAAAAAAACTACGAAAAAAAGAATTTTTTTTTAAAGAAATTTGTAATTTGTTTCCAAGAAAATACCGATTTCCTAACAAGAAAATAACCCTTACTTTACTTCTCTCAAATAATAGATGTATCAAAAAGTTAAATAAAAACTTTAGAAATAAAAATAAGTCCACAGATATTCTATCATTCCCTTTTGCTAAAAAAACATTGATATCTAAAAAAACTTATATTGGAGATATTATAATTAGTTATAATTTTATGAATAAACCTAGATCACAAAACATTAAAAATTTTAAAGAAAAAGTAATTAAAACTTTTATACATGGATTCCTTCACTTACTAGATTTTAATCATATTAAAGATAAAGATTATAAAAGAATGATAAGCGAGGAAGAAAAAATATATAAATCAGTAATTTCAAAGATTAACTAGATTGATAAAAAAAAATTACATTGAAATAGTTTTTTTAATTACTTTAGGTGTAGCTTCATCTTTAAGTTTGCCTCCATACAATTACTTAATAATAAATTTTTTTACCTTTAGTGCATTTTTTATATTCCTGTTTAAAAAATCAAAAATTATCCAAAGTAAAAAATATTTCTTTTTTTATGGGTGGCTATTTGGATTTGGTTATATTTTATCAAGCTTATATTGGATATCGATATCTTTAACATTTGATCAAAACTTTCAATTTTTAATTCCTATAACTATTATTTTAATACCTTCCTTTCTGGCAATTTTTTATGGATTAGCTACTTTTTGTTTTATAATTTCAAAAACTAAAAAAACAGTAAGTTCTTTTTTAATTTTTTCATTATTTTTTGGAATTTTTGAATTTATAAGAGGTTCAATTTTAACTGGTTTTCCTTGGAATCTGATAGCCTATAGTTTTGTTAATCATTTAGAAATATTAAGCATAACCTCATTAATAGGAACTTATAGTTTTAATCTATTTTGTGTCTCATTGTTTGCTAGTCCTGCAATTTTTATTTTGAGAGAAACAAAAAAAGACATAGGGGTGTGTGTTATTTTTTTAATCTTGCCATTTTTATTTTATCTGTATGGGTATTCTTATAAAGAAACATTTAATTCATCAGATGTTGTAAACTATGAATATAAAGTTAGAGCCATAGGTTCAAATATTAGTCTTGATAGATTTTATTCAAATATTGATCCAGTCTCAGTAATAAATGATTTAATTGACATAAGCGAACCAAGTAAAGATGACAAAACTATATTTATTTGGCCTGAAGGAATTCTTCCTGATGTTTCTAGAGAGGAATTAGTTAAATTTAAGTGGTTATTTAAAGAGGCTTTCAGTAAAAATCATTTATTATTTATTGGGATTAATAGCCAGAAAACTAACAAAGAAAAAATTAATTATTTTAATTCCTTATCGATTTATGATCATAATTTAGAAATATTAAATTTTTATAATAAGATCAATCTAGTCCCATTTGGTGAGTTTTTACCTTTTGAAAATATTTTAAAAAAATTAGGTTTAAGAGTAATTACCAATAACTATCAATCATTTTCAAAAGGAAATGAAAGAAAAATCATAGAGATAAAAAAAGATGATTTTTCCTTAAAGATATTACCATTGATTTGTTATGAGATAATTTATTCAGGAAAACTATTTAAAAATCCAAGTTTTGATTTTATGGTAAATATTTCTGAAGATGGATGGTTTGGTAAATCAATAGGATATAAGCAACACTTTGCACATAGCATTTTTAGAGCAATTGAAAGTGGTAAATATTTATTACGTTCATCAAACAATGGTATCGCAGCTATTGTTAATCCTTTAGGGATTGTAGAGCAAAAGGTTGAATATGGTAAATCAGGCTATGTTGATTTTAAAGAAGTAAAAAAAATACAACCAACATTATTTTCTAAATATGGAAATAAAATTTTTATAACATTAATTTTACTATATATTTTTATGATATTTTCATTTAATAGATTTAAAAAATGAGTAATTTAAAAAATTTTCTTTTTACAAGTGAATCAGTATCTGAAGGCCATCCGGATAAAGTTTCAGATAGAATTTCAGATATGGTAGTTGATAGTTATCTTTCTGGAGATCCTTTCTCAAGAGTTGCATGTGAAACACTTACAACAACTAATAAAGTAGTTTTGGCGGGGGAAGTCAGAGGTCCTGAAATAAAACAAGATGAATTAATTGAAAAAGTTAGAAATTGCATAAAAAACATCGGATATGATCAAGAAGGTTTTACTTGGAAAGAAGCAACAAAAATAGAAAGTCATCTTCATTCTCAATCTGCTGATATTGCAATGGGAGTAGACTCATCTGGAAATAAAGATGAAGGAGCTGGAGATCAAGGTATTATGTTTGGATATGCTTGTAATGAGACAGATGTTTTAATGCCTGCACCAATTCATTACTCTCATAAAATTTTGAGATTAATGGCAGAAGACAGAAAGGCAGGAAAGTTAAAAAACATTGAACCTGATAGTAAGAGCCAAGTTACTTTTGAATACGTAGATGGAAAACCTACCAAAGTAAAATCTGTAGTAATATCTTCCCAGCATTCTGCAGATGTTAATCAAGCACAGGTTAGAGATTTATTGAGACCTTATATGTTACAATCTATTCCATCAAATTTTCTTGAAGGTTTTAATGAAGATGAGTTTTATGTTAATCCAACAGGCAATTTTGTTATTGGAGGTCCAGATGGAGACTGTGGATTAACAGGAAGAAAAATTATAGTAGATACGTATGGCGGTGCCGCACCCCATGGTGGTGGAGCTTTTTCTGGAAAAGATCCAACGAAAGTAGATAGATCCGCAGCTTATGCAGCAAGATATATTGCAAAAAATGTTGTTGCCTCCAAAATTGCTGACAAGTGTTTAATTCAATTAGCTTATGCAATTGGTGTATCTAAACCATTATCAATTTATGTAGATTTATTTGATAACGATTTAGATAAAAATAAATTTGTTGTAAATAGTATAAAAGAAAATTTTGACTTGAGTCCTCGAGGAATTAGAAAGATGCTAAATTTAAATAAACCGATATATGAGAAAACAGCCGCCTATGGCCACTTTGGAAGAACGCCAGATGATAACGGTTCATTTTCTTGGGAAAAAACTGATAAAACAAGCAATTTTTCTAAATAGTTTCTGTTGAATTAAAAAAAAACTTTACTATATTGCCCTTACATTATTGAATTTACAAAATGGGCATTAGCCCATTTTTTTTTGAAGTAAACAAAAATATGTTAAATAAAAGAGCAGATAAACTAGAATTATTAAGAATAGCTGAAGCTGTTGCTTTAGAAAAATCCATCGATAAAGAACTAATCATTAGTTCGATGGAAACTGGAATCGCAAAAGCAGCTAAATCTAAATTTGGCCAGGAAAATGAAATAAAAGTCTCAATTAATAGAGATAATGGTGACATTGAAATTTTTAGAAAATTGATTGTTGCTGAAAATCCTGAAAATTCTAATACAGAAATTAAACTTGAAGATGCAATTAATCTAAATGAAACTAACAAAGATAAAGCAGTTGGAGACGAAATATTACAACCGCTGCCATCATTTGATTTTGGAAGAATTGCAGCTCAAACCGCAAAACAAGTAATTAGTTTTAATGTAAGAGAAGCTGAAAGAGAAAGACAGTATAATGACTTTATTGATAAAAAAGATACAATTTTAAGTGGAATTGTTAAACGATTAGAATTTGGAAATGTAATTGCCGATCTTGGGCGTACAGAAGCAATTATTCAGAAAAATGAAATGATACCAAGAGAAAACATTAAAGCTGGTGATAGAATTAAAGCTTATTGTTATGATGTAAGAAGAGAGCCAAGAGGACAACAAATCTTCTTATCAAGAGCACATCCTAAGTTTATGGAAAAACTTTTCGTACAAGAGGTGCCAGAAATTTATGATGGATTGATTGAAATTAAATCTTCATCAAGAGACCCAGGTAGCAGAGCAAAAATTTGTGTAAAAGCAGTTGATACATCTCTTGACCCGGTTGGAGCTTGTGTGGGTATGAGAGGTTCTAGAGTTCAAGCTGTTGTAAATGAATTACAAGGCGAAAAAATTGATATTGTAAATTGGTCAGAAGATCCAGCAATTTTAGTTTCAAATGCTTTATCACCAGCAGAAGTTCAGAGAGTAAATGTTGATTTAGAAAGAAAAAAATTAGACGTGATTTTAACTGAAGAAAATTTAAGTAAAGCGATCGGACGTAGGGGTCAAAATGTAAGACTTGCAACAAAGTTATTAAATTATGAAATTAATATAATGACTGATGCAGAAGACTCTGAAAGAAGACAATCTGAATTTAGGGAAAAAACAGAAAACTTTGTAAAAAATTTAGAACTTGATGAAACACTTGGTCAATTGCTCGTGGCCGAAGGTTTTTCATCGATAGATGATATTAAAGACACTTCGGTTGAAAGTTTGATGAAAATTGAGGGTATAGAAGAAGATACAGCTAAAGCTCTTATAGAAAGAGCAAAAGAATTTTATCAAAGAGATCAGGAAGATATTTCTGACAGAATCAAGGAATTGGGCCTTCAGGATGTTTTAATAAACTTAAAAGGTTTAACACCTGGTATGTTAATGACTTTAGGTGAACAAAAGATTCTTACATTGGAAGATTTTGCTGATTTAGCATCAGATGAGCTGACAGGCGGATATGATATTGTTAAAGGTGAAAGAGTAAAAATCCAAGGTTATCTAGAGGATTTTGCTTTATCAAAAGAAGAAGCAGATGAATTGATTATGTCTGCAAGAAATATTATCTATAAAGATTGAGTAATGAGCTATGGAAAAGAAAACAAAATTAACAATATCTGGTTCAGCCAAAAAATCCTTCAAAAATATTGAGATTGCAAAGACTAAAGGAAAAAACTCTGTAGTAATTGAAAAACAACCAAACAAATTTCCAAGCAGAAGTGGATCCTCTAGACCCGGAAGTTTTAAGCCAAAAACTTCCTCAACATTTAATAGAGGCGCTCCTGTAAAACCGTCATTTGCACATAAATCACCTCTGATAACAAATGATTTTGAGCGAAGAAAGTTAGCAGAGCAAAGAGCTACAAAGAGACTTAAAGGGGATAATGATAACAAAGATAAAAAAACTTTAAAAGCTGGAACTAAAAAAAGAGAATTAAAATTAACAGTTTCAAGAGCACTTAGTGATGAAATTGAAGCAAGAGAAAGAAGTTTAGCTTCTGTTAAAAGAGCAAGACAAAAAGAAAATAAAAATTTAACTAAAGAAGAAGTTCAAGAAAGTTTAAAACCTGTAAAACGAGATGTAAATATTCCAGAAGCCATTACAGTAAGAGAGCTTGCTAATAGGATGGCTGAACAATCAAGTAATGTTATTAAATATTTATTTGGTATGGGTGTGACAGTAACTATTAACCAAACACTAGCTGCAGACACAGCAGAGTTTTTAGTTAAAGAGTTTGGACACAATCCAATAAGAGAAGAAAAAGCTGAAGAAATAATTCAAAAAATTAAAGCTACTAGAGTTGAAAATTTAAAAAATAGACCACCAATTATTACTGTTATGGGTCACGTAGATCATGGTAAAACTTCGGTGCTTGATGTTTTAAGAAGTGCGAATGTTGTGTCTGGAGAATTTGGTGGAATCACCCAACACATTGGAGCTTATCAAATAGAAAGCCAATCTAATAAATTAACTTTTATTGATACACCAGGTCACGCAGCATTTACCGAAATGAGAGCAAGAGGATCCAAATTGACAGATGTAGTAGTTTTAGTTGTTGCTGCTGATGATGGCGTTAAACCACAAACAGTAGAGTCTATAAAACACGCAAAAGCGGCAAATGTTCCAATTGTTGTAGCTATTAATAAATGTGATTTACCAGAAGCTGATCCTCAAAAAATAAAAAATCAATTATTAGAACATGAACTAATCGCTGAAGATTTATCAGGAGATACTTTAATGATTGAAATTTCAGCAACTACTAAAATGAATTTAGATAAATTAGTTGAAGCAATCGTTTTACAAGCTGAAATATTAGATTTAAAAACTGATTTTGAGTCTAAGGCTACAGGAGTTGTATTAGAGTCTAAAATTGATGTTGGAAGAGGACCTGTCGCGACAATCATAGTAACTACTGGAACTTTAAAAAAAGGTGATTTTTTTGTTAGTGGTTTGAAATGGGGAAAAGTTAGAGCAATAATTGATGATAAAGGTAAAAATATCAATAAAGCACCTCCGTCAGCACCAGTTGAGATTTTAGGAATTAATGGTGCGGCAAAAGCCGGAGATGATTTTATTGTTGTTGATAATGAAAAAGAGGCAAAAACTTTAAGTGAAAATAGAGCTCAAGAAAGTAAAGATACTAAAAACCCGTTATCATTTGCAACTCAAGAATCAGCTTTTTTAGATAATTCAGCAGAAGAACTAAATTTAATAATTAAATCAGATGTTCATGGATCATCTGAGGCAATAAAAAATGCAGTTAGTCAGATTAAACATGATGAAGTTAAACCAAAAATAATTTTAGCAGATATTGGAATGGTAACTGAAACAGATGTTACATTAGCAAAAGCTTCAAATGCAGTCTTAATAGCGTTCAATGTTAAACCAAGCAAGGAAGCAAAAAAATTAGCAGAAAATGAAAAAATTAAAATCTCATCATATAATATTATTTATGAAGTCTTAGATTATATAAAACAAAAGATGTCAGGTTTATTATCGCCTGATATTCAAGAGACAGTTACAGGTACAGCTCAAATTTTAGAAATATTCAAAGTTTCAGGAGCTGGAAAAGTAGCAGGTTCAAAAGTGATGGAAGGAGAAATCACAACCACTTCAGATGTTAGAATAATTAGAGATGGAGCGATTATTTATACAGGAAAAGTAGGAACTCTATTTAGAGAAAAAAACCAAGTAAAACAGGTTAGTAACGGCCAAGAGTGTGGAATAACCGTAAAAGATTACATGGATTTCCAAAAAAACGACACAATAGAGGCGTTTAGTGTAACATCCACAGAGAGAATGATTTAATGAGCGATAGAATTGGAAAGCCAATATCTCAAAGACAACTAAGAGTTGGAGAAATGATCAAGCAGTCTTTAAGCATGATTTTTATAAAAAATGAGGCTAAGGTCCCGAATTTAGAAACTAATACTATAACGGTTACTGAGGTTAGAATGAGTCAAGATTTGAAAATAGCTAAAGCATATGTTCTTCCATTAGGTGGTAAAAATGCAGAGCAAGTTATTGAAGTTTTAAAGAAATACTCATTTTTAATTAGAAAAATTTTATCACAAAAAGTGGTTATGAAATTTTTACCAAAATTACTCTTTAAAAAAGATGAGTCTTTTGAGTATGCGGAAAAAATAGAAAACTTAATAAAACAAACAAATAAATAGGAAAAAAGAGGCATGAACAAAAAGGCACAAGAACTAGCAATGCACGAAAAAGATACTGGATCTTCAGAGGTACAGATTGCTTTGCTAACAGAGAAAATTGAAACTCTCTCTACACATATTAAGCAATTCAAAAAAGATAAACATTCATCTGTTGGATTGTTGAGAGCGGTAAATAGAAGAAAGAAATTGTTAGAATACCTAAAGAATACAAAAATGGATTCTTACAAAAATGTACTGTCAAAATTGGGATTAAGAAAATAAAGATCAAGATAGATAGAACGGAATGGAACGAAACGAACGAAACGAAATGGAAATGAAATGTTTAAAGTATACAAGAAGGAAATAGAAGTAGCAGGAAAGAAAATAAGTTTAGAAACAGGTAAAGTAGCAAGACAGGCAGACGGAGCAATCATCGCTACATGTGGTGAAACAGTTATTTTAGCAACAGTGGTAGGAGCAAAAAAAGTTAATCCTGATATGGATTATTTTCCTTTATCTGTAAATTATCAAGAAAAGTATTATGCAGGTGGGAAAATTCCAGGTGGATTTTTTAAGAGAGAAGCAAGACCAACTGAAAGTGAACAATTAATATCAAGATTAATTGATAGACCTATCAGACCGTTGTTTCCTAGTGAATTTAAAAATGAGGTTCAGCTGTTACCAACGGTAATTTCATATGATAAAGAAAATCAACCAGATATCCTAGCAATCACTGCATCATCAGCAGCATTAGCAATCTCAGGAATGCCATTTATGGGCCCTGTAGGAGCGTCTAGAGTTGGTTATGTTGATGGTAAATATATTCTTAACCCATCAAAAGCTGAATTAGAAAACTCTACTTTAGATTTAGTTGTAGCAGGTACTAAAGATGCTGTGCTAATGGTTGAGTCTGAAACATCAGGTTTAACCGAAGAAGTAATGTTAGATGCAGTTAAATTTGGTCATGAGGGATTTGTTCCAGTAATCGAAATGATTGAGGAACTTGCAAAAGAATGTAGAAAACCCGAGTGGACTGTTGAAAAGAAAGATTTATCTGAAGTTAAGCAAAAACTTGAGAGTGAATTTACTAAAGATTTAACTAAAGCTTTTGGGACAATAGATAAGCAAGATAGATCAAATCAAATTTCAGAAATATCTGAAAAAGCTAAGCAGCTTTTTGCTGATAATGAAGATTACTCTGATTTTAATGTTAATGATGAGTTAAAAAATCTTGAAAAGAAAATTGTTAGAACTGATATTCTTAAAAACAAAAAAAGAATTGATGGCAGAGGTTTAGCTGATGTAAGAGCTATCGAATGTGAAGTTGGTGTTTTACCAAGAACTCATGGTTCAGCATTATTTACTAGAGGGGAAACACAAGCGATTGTAGTCACTACTTTAGGTACTTCTGATGATGAACAAAGAATAGAAAGTCTAGATGGACAGTCCAGAGAAAGATTTATGCTTCATTACAATTTTCCTCCTTTTTCAGTTGGTGAAACAGGAAGAATTGGAACTGGAAGACGTGAAGTTGGTCACGGAAAATTAGCATGGAGAGCAATCAATTCTTCACTTCCTTCAAAAGAGGCTTTTCCATACACTTTTAGAATAGTATCTGAGATTACAGAATCTAATGGTTCTTCTTCAATGGCTACTGTTTGTGGTGCATCCCTAGCATTAATGGATGCTGGTGTTCCAATTAAAGAGCCAGTTGCAGGTATTGCAATGGGTTTAATTAAAGAAGGTGATGATTTTAGTGTCTTATCAGATATTTTAGGTGATGAAGATCACTTAGGAGACATGGACTTTAAAGTTGCTGGAACCAAAGATGGAATTACTTCACTTCAAATGGATATCAAAATTACTGGTATTACTTTTGAAATCATGGAGCAGGCTTTAAAGCAGGCTAAAGATGGAAGAATTCATATATTAGGTGAAATGAATAAAGCTTTAAGTGAATCAAGAGCTGATGTTGGACAACACACTCCAAAAATGGAAAAGATTACAGTTGATAAAAAAGATATCGCTGCTGTGATTGGAAAAGGTGGTGCAACGATCAGAGAGATTGTTGAAAAATCAGGTGCAAAAGTTGATGTAAATGACGAAGGTGTAGTGACAGTTGCTGCTCCAGATGAAGAGTCTAGAAACATTGCTATGCAGTTTATTAAAGACATCACAGCAAAAGCTGAACTGAATAAAATTTATTCAGGTAAAGTTATGAAGATTATGGAATTTGGTGCATTTGTTAATTTTTTAGGAAAACAAGATGGACTGGTTCATATCTCAGAACTAGCAGATAAAAGAGTTGCTAAAGTTACTGACGTTGTTAAAGAAGGTGACGAAGTTAAGGTTAAAGTGATTGGTTTTGATAGAGGTAAAGTTAAACTTTCTATGAAACAAGCTGCTGAATAATAGCTTAAATTAAAATTCTAAACCCCTGGAATGAGAATTCTGGGGTTTTTTTTATGAGGCACCTGGCAACAGAACGCCCCTAATATTTTTAACTAAATTTAACTATATTTTAAGTAATATTTTTAGGATCTGGCATTCCAACCTTGTTATATCCAGCATCAACGTAGTGAATTTCACCTGTAACACCGTTTGCAAGCTCACTTAATAGATATAATGCTGAATTTCCAACATCGTGGATATCTACGTTTCTTTTAAGTAAAGAATGGTCCTCATTCCATTTGTATAGGAATTTTGCATCTCCAATAGCAGAAGCTGCTAATGTTTTAATAGGTCCTGCACTTATCGCATTAACTCTCATACCTTTTGCTCCCAAATCTCTTGCTAAATACTTAACACTAGATTCAAGGGCAGCCTTACATACACCCATCACATTATAATTTGGAATAGCTTTGTTTGCTTCATAGCTTAAGGTGATTAAACTTCCACTTTCTTTCATTATTTTGGATGCTTCTTTTGCAACTTCAGTAAATGAAAAACATGAAATTAACATACTTCTTAAAAAGTTTTCTCTAGTTGTGTTTAAGTATTCACCAGATAATTCTGATTTATCTGAAAATGCGATTGCATGGACTACAAAATCAATTTCACCCCATTGAGATTTTACATCTTCAAATAATTTTATTACATCTTCTTTTTTTTCAACATCGCAACTAAAGGTAACTTTCGAATTTAACTTTTCAGCCAAAGGAACAACTCTTTTCTTTAAAGCATCACCTAAATAAGTGAATGCAAGCTCCGCACCAGCTTCTGCAAGTTTTTGTGAAATACCCCAAGCGATAGATCTTTCATTAGCAACACCCATGATCAATCCTTTTTTACCTTTCATCAAGCTCATAATTAAACCTTTTCAAAAATTAAAGCAGCATTGGTTCCACCAAAGCCAAAACTATTAGACATAACTGTATTTAAAGTTGCTTCTGTTTCAGTTTTAGCAACTACCGGGAATTTTTTAGCTTCTTCATCCATTTCATTTATGTTAGCTGATCCTGTAATGAAATTATTTTTCATCATAATTAAACAATAGATAGCTTCATGAACAGATGCAGCTCCTAAAGGATGACCTGATAAAGATTTAGTTGAGCTAATTTTTGGAATATCAGCTCCAAAAGTTTCTTTAATGGCATTTAATTCTGTAATATCTCCAACTGGAGTAGATGTTCCGTGAGTATTGATATAATCAATTTTATTTTTAGTAGTTGCCATTGCCATTTTCATGCATCTCACTGCTCCTTCACCAGATGGAGCTACCATATCATATCCATCCGAAGTTGCTCCATAACCAGTTAATTCTGCGTATATTTTAGCACCTCTAGCTTTGGCATGCTCATATTCTTCAAGCACCAACACTCCACCACCACCAGCAATTACAAAACCATCTCTAGTTTTGTCATAAGCCCTTGATGCTGTTTCAGGTGTATCATTATATTTTGATGATAAAGCAGTCATAGCATCAAACATTGCAGTCATTGCCCAGTGCAATTCTTCACTTCCTCCAGCAAATACAACATCTTGTTTACCCATTTGAATTAATTCCATCGAATTTCCAATACAGTGTCCGCTTGTTGCACAAGCAGAGCTCATTGTATAATTAGTTCCTTTAATCTTAAAAGGAACAGCAAGCGTTGCTGAAGCTGTACTTGCCATTGTTCTTGGAACAATAAAAGGCCCCATTAATTTTGGAGTTTTTGCTCTAGTTTTATCTGCTGCTAAAATTACATTCTCAATTGATGGACCACCAGAGCCCATAACAATTCCAGTTTTAAAATTACTTACATCTTTTTCTTCTAATCCTGAATCTGTAATTGCTTCTTTCATTGCAATATAATTGTAAGCAGAACCTGAACCCATAAATCTAATTGTTTTTCTATCTATATGATCTTCAAGTTTTATATTTGGTTTACCGTGGATGTGACTTCTTAAATTATGCTCTTTATATTCTTCACTAAATGAAATTCCTGATTTTGAATTTAATAATGACTGATGAACCTCTTCTTGATTGTTTCCTAAACAAGATACAATTCCTAAACCTGTAAGAACAACTCTTCTCACTATTTAAATAACCCCACTTTTAGACTTTCTGCTGAATATATTTTTTTATCATCTGCAAGAACTGTTCCATTAGCAAGGCCAACGGTTGTTCCACCTGGAGACATAATTTTTTTCATATTAATTTCATACCTAACATTTTTAACATTTTGTAAAACTTCGCCTGTAAATTTTACTGTACCAACTCCAAGTGCTCTACCTTTTCCAGGATTACCAAGCCACCCTAGATAAAAACCAACTAGCTGCCACATTGCATCTAAACCCAAACAACCAGGCATAACAGGGTCTCCTTTAAAGTGACAATCAAAAAACCATAGATCGTCTTTAATATCTAATTCAGCCTTTAAAGAGCCTTTGTTAAAAGTCCCATTATTATCGTTGATTTCAGTTATTCTATCAAACATAAGCATTGGAGGAAGTGGTAATTTGGCGTTTCCTGAGCCAAAAAGCTCACCATTTCCACATATTATGAGGTCATCATAGGTATATGAATTTTTTTTCATAAAATTTGAGTTCCCTTATTACTTGATTTAATGATAATATAATATAGTAAAAACGTTATAATTTAATTATTACTTTAGAATTATTATAAACAAAAATGAGTAAAAACTTCGATTTTATTGAAAAATTAAGAGATTCTGGGTTAAGGCCAACCAGGCAAAGAGTTAAGATTTGTGAGGTATTGTTTAATCAAGAAAAAACATTTCATTTTACAATTAGTGATCTAGTTAAAAAAATTTCAGAAGAAAAAAAAGAAAAAATATCATTAGCAACAGTTTATAATACAGTCCATGCTTTTAAAAAAAGAGGATATTTAAAAGAAATTTCGATTAACAGTGATAAAAGTTATTTTGATACAAACACATCTGCTCATCATCATTTTTATGATGAAGATACGCATAAATTAATAGATTGTAATAACGAAGAAATTGATTCTATAAATATTAAAAAAAATATTACTGGAAAAAAAATTAATTCTATAGAAGTCCTGATTAGAGTTGCGAGTGATAATCAATATCAAAAATAATCTAATTAAATCAATTATTTAAATTTTACATTATAATTATTCTAAACTGTTGACAGTAAGAAGATAATCATTATATGGTTAGAGATCATTAAATTAAGGAGAATATACAATGTCATTAAAAGGATCAAAAACTAAAGAAAATCTAGAAGCAGCATTTGCTGGTGAGAGCCAAGCAAATAGAAGATATCTTTATTTTGCTCAAAAAGCAGATATCGAAGGATACAATGATGTTGCATCAGTATTTAGATCAACAGCAGAAGGTGAAACAGGTCACGCGCATGGACATCTAGAGTATTTAGAAGAAGTAGGTGATCCAGCTACTGGTTTACCAATTGGTGAAACTAAAGCTAATCTAGCTTCAGCAGTACAAGGTGAAACGCATGAATACACAGACATGTATCCTGGTATGGCAAAGACAGCTAGAGAAGAAGGTTTCGAAGAAATTGCTGATTGGTTTGAAACATTAGCAAAAGCTGAAAAATCTCACGCTGGTAAATTCCAAAAGACTTTAGAATCTATTAGCTAATAAATTTTTTTAGTGGGTAAATTAATACCCAATAAATATCAAAAAAATTTCAAATAAAACCATGAGTAAAGAAGGTAGTTTAGACACCCCTATTCGTCATCCAATAGATTTTGAACATCCTGATTTTTTAAACCCTGAAAAATTAGATGCTGAAATGAGAAGAGCATTTAATATTTGCCATGGTTGCAGACGATGTTTTAATTTATGCGACTCGTTTCCAAGGTTATTTGACATGATTGATGAGTCAGAAAATGAGGATGTTGAAAGTTTAAAAAGTGAACAGTTTGAACCAGTTGTAGATGCATGTACTTTGTGTGACATGTGTTTTATGACCAAGTGTCCTTACGTACCTCCTCATGATTTTGATCTAGATTTTCCTCATTTAATGTTGAGATATAGAACAGCTCAAAAAAAATTAGGAAAATTACTAAGTGTACCAACACAATTAGCTCAAATAGATAGAAACGCAAAAATTGGTGTAATGTTTTCAAAACTAGTTAACTGGGCATCCAACATTAAAAATAAATTTTGTAGAAAAATTTTAGAAATTATAGCAGGTATTGATAAAAGAGTTCAGTTACCAAAATATAACTCAGAAACTTTTTCAAATTTTTTTAAAAAAAATAAAGATAAAATAAATTTTGAAATCCCAAATAAAGATAGAAAAGTTGTAATTTACACAACTTGTTTTGTTAATTTTAATAAAAAAAATACAGGGGTTGCTGCTTTAAAAGTTTTAAAGAAGAATGGAGTTGAAGTTCAAGAAGCTTACCCAGGATGTTGTGGTATGCCTTTTTTAGAACAAGCAAATCTACCTAAAGTGGTTGACCAAGCAAAGAAAGTTTCTAAAGATTTATTACAGTGGGTAGATAAAGGTTATAAAGTATTAACTTTAACGGCTAGTTGCGGATTAATGTTAAAATTTGAGTGGCCTCTTTTGTTACCTAGAGATGAAAATATAAAAAAATTATCATCAAATGTTATGGATATTGATGAGTATATTGTTGATATAGCAAATAAAGAGGGTTTAGCTGAAGGATTGCAAGAAATAGATGGTGGTGTGACAGTTCATAATGCATGTCATGCACGAGCCCAAAATATGGGTATTAAATCAAGAGACATGCTGAAATTTATACCAAATGTTAAGTTAGATGTTGTTGAAAGATGTGCTGGTCATGGTGGCACCTTTGGTGTGATGAAAGACACCCATGATTTAGCAAATAAAATTGGAAGACCGACTGCTAGACAAATTAAAAATAAGAATAATAAATACATGGCTTCAGATTGTCCGCTTGCAGGAAAACACTTGAAGCAATTAGAAGTAGACACAAATATTTCTAATGATGAGGCGTTACATCCTATCGAATTAATGGCAAAAAGTTATAGATTATAATTATGCCAAGAGAAAAAAGAGAAATTAAAAAAGAAGATATCATGCCTTTAGATGTCTACATAAAAAATAGAAAAGAACTTAGAAAAAATATTGTTAGTTTCAAAAAAGATAGAAGAATATCTCTTGGCCCATATGCTACATTTTATTTTGAAAGTTATGAAACAATGTTGGCACAAGTACAAGAGATGCTTTACATTGAAAAAGGAGGAGATGAACAGCTAAAAGATGAGCTTACTGCTTACAACCCTCTAATACCAAATGGAAAAGAACTTACAGCAACACTAATGTTTGAAATTGATAACCCTGTTTCAAGAACGATATTCCTTAGTAAAGTTGGAGGGATTGAAGAAAAAGTTTTTATTAAAATTGGTGGTGAGTTGATTAAAGCAATTCCAGAGGAAGATGTTGATAGAACTTCAGCAGAGGGAAAAGCCTCTTCAGTTCAATTCATTCACTTTAAACTTAATGATGAACAAATTCAAAAGTTCAAATCAGATAGTGTTGAAGTTGAGATAGGAATTGATCATGAAGAATATTCACATACGACAAAACTAAGTTCAGCAAACTTAAGTTCTTTATCAGCTGATTTTAGTTAATTAAGCCCCATAAATCATTAGTTTTAATCCATCCCACATAATCACCTGATTGGACTTTGCACCATTTTTCTTGACACTTGTCGACAATTAATAGTCTGCCCTTTTCTATTCGGGCTATAGGTTTTGCAAAAGTTGATGCTTTTTTAAATAAAACTTTATTTTGTATTGCAATAACAGAGTTATTTTTCTTTAATTGTGAAGTATGTATCCATCCACTATTATTTTTTAAATCAATTATCCTTCTAAAATTTTCTTTTTTATCAATTTGTTTCAAAGGTAAGTTAATTTTTTTATAGACAAATTTTACATCAGAGTCAAAACTAGGTCCATACCTAACGTTTACTTTATTCTTTTTTAAAGAAACAAAAGTTTCTTCAGCAATAGAACATGATATAAAAATTGTAAAACAGAATAGTGTGTAAATAATTCTACGCATTAATTACATTTACATTTTTTTCTTTTATTAAATTTTACTTTTCTAAAGCTCAAATTTAACAAATCTAGAATTAAAATAAATCCATTTAAATTTTTTCCAATATTTAAAATTTTTTTTAAAATTTCGTTAGCTTGCATAGTACCAATAATACCAGCAATAGTGCCAAGTATTCCCTCATATTCACAGTTTAATATGTCATCAGAAATGGTTTCTTCTTGATAAAAACATCTTAAACAAGGATTTTTTTTATTATTAAAATCAAAAGTAAATATATGACCATCAAATTTACTTATAGCCCCTGTTACTAGAAATTTTTTATATTTTAAGCTTATATCATTGATTAAAAATTTTGTTTCAAAATTATCTGTACCATCAACTATATAATTATAATTTTTAATAATCTTTATAAATTTCTTTTTATCTAACTTGAAATTATAAATATCAATTTTAGTTTTATAGTTAATATTTGCTAATTTTTTTTTTGCAGCTTTAACTTTTAATTTTCCTAAATCTTTTTCATCATACAAAGTTTGTCGATGAATATTTGAAAGACTAACTAAATCATGATCAACAATTCCAAGAGATCCAACTCCTGATCTGGTTAGAAACTCGGCAACTGGGCAACCCAATCCACCCATGCCTACAATTAGCACTCTTGAGTTTAAAATTTTTTTTTGACCTAAAATACCAATATTTTTTAAAATAATTTGTCTTGAATATTTTTCGAGTTGATCTTTACTTAATTTTGAACTCATTTTCCAGTTGAGCCAAATCCACCTTCTCCTCTAACTGTTTTAGGTAAAGTATCTGTTTCTTCTAAATTCATTTTAATAACAGGAGTTAAAATCATTTGAGCTATTCTATCCTTATTATTTATTATAAAATCAGTATTACCGTGATTATAAAGAATAACTTTGATCTCACCTCTATAATCGCTGTCTATTGTTCCTGGAGTATTTAAAACACTAATATTATTTTTAGCAGCCAAACCTGATCTCGGTCTAATTTGAATCTCAAATTCACTAGGAAATGCAACAGAAATACCAGTTGGAACTAAACAAGAGTTTTGTGGTTTTAATGTTAATGGTTCATTTATAAAAGCCATTAAATCCATGCCAGATGCTCCATTAGTTTTATATATAGGCAACTCAACAGATGAGTCTAATTTTTTTATAAGAACTTTTGTCATTAATTTAATTGATTAATTATTCTATCAACTATTTCATCAGATATTTCAGATTTCTTTTTATATGAGAGTTTTTCTTTATTTTTATCACTATAGTGAATCGTTACTTCATTAAAATCAGAATTAAAGCCAATTTTTTTATTGGATACATCGTTTGCAATAATCCAATCACAATTTTTATTATTTAATTTTTTTTCTGCATTATTTTCAACATTATCCGTTTCTGCTGCAAATCCTATGACAAGTTCTGGTCTCATTGAATTATGGTTTGAAACATAACTCAATATATCTACATTTTTTTCTAAATTTAAACTTAATGAGTCTTGCTTCTTAATTTTATATTTGTATTTTTTATTTATCTTAAAATCAGCTACTGCTGCTGAAAAAACTGCTACATTAGCTGGTAAGTTTTTTTGAGTTTCTAATAACATTTCATCTGCTGTTTCAACTTTAATAAGTTTAATATCCTTTTCAATTTTTAAATTAGTTGGTCCTGAAATAAGAGTTGTATCAAAACCTTTTTTAGATAAAGATCTAGCAATTTCGTACCCTTGTTTACCACTTGATTTATTTGTAATAAATCTTACGGGATCAATATATTCGTTTGTTGGACCAGCTGTAACTAGTGCTTTTAATTTTTTATTTTTTTTAAGATTTAAGAAATAATTATTAATTTCGTTAGAAATTTTATCAGGCTCAGACATTTTTCCCTCACCATATTCTCCACATGCCATTTCGCCAATTTCGGGACCAATAAGTTTGTAACCATAATTTATTAGTTTTTTTAAGTTTTGTTTTGTAGATTGATGTTCCCACATTCTAACATTCATTGCTGGGGCTAAATAAATTTCTTTATTTGATGCAAGCACTACAGTAGAGGCTAAATCGTCAGTAGTTCCTTGAGCTAATTTTGAAATAGTGTTTGCTGTTGCTGGTGCAATTAAAATCACATCAGCCCATCTTGATAAAGCGATATGATCCATTTCTGTTTCATTTTCTACACTAAATAGATCACTGTAAACTTTACCTTGTGAAAGTGATGCAACTGAAAGAGGTGTTATAAATTCTTTAGCACTATTGGTTAAAATTGTTTTTATTTGTGCTCTATTTTTTTTGAAAAGTCTAATTGTTTCAAGACTTTTATAGGCAGAAATTCCACCACAAATTATATACAGAATTTTTTTGTCAATCAGATTTTTCATTTGCCGAATTAAAATACCAATAATCCTATAATTACAAGAACTAATAAACCAATAATAGATTGGTTTCTAAAAGTAGTCATTTCAGATTTCTTATTATTAAAGGCTGTATAAGAATTTGAGTTTTGTGGAATTTGACCACTTGCTAAAAATGTTAATGCTTGATTGGCTTTATCCATAATCTCAGGAAATTCTGGTAATCTTTTTATAACTTCTGATGTGTTGCTTAAGGTATCTGAAATTGTGTTTATTGGATCTTTTGTTTCTCTTAACCAATTCTCAAGCACCGGTTTAGATGTTGTCCATATATTAGTATCTGGATTTAATTTTCTTGCTACACCCTCAACTACGACCATAGTTTTTTGCAACATTAATAATTGAGGCTGAGTTTGCATATTAAATTTTTCAGTCACATCAAATAATTGTTTTAGCAACTTACCACCAGATATATCTTTAACTGCTTGTCCAAATATAGGTTCTCCTATTGATCTCAAAGCTTGAGCCAAATCATCAATAGGAACATTATTTGGAACTAATCCAGCTACTAAATGTACTTCTGCAACTTTTCTGTAATCTCTTTGAATAAATCCATATAAAATTTCAGCTAAAAATCTCTTACTAACTTTATCTAACCTACCCATTATGCCAAAATCAATTGGAGCTATTTGACCATTATTATCAATAAAAATATTTCCTTGGTGCATGTCTGCATGAAAAAAACCATCCCTAACAGCATGCCTTAAAAAATGTTGAATAATGTCTTCCGCAATTTTATTTGTATCTAAATTTCTATTCTTTAATTCTTCGGTCTCTCTTATGGATACACCATCAATCCAATCAAGTGTCATTACATTTTCACTAGTAAAATTCCAATAAATTTGAGGAACCTTAAATCCCGCATCATTTTTAGTATTTTCTGCGTATTCATTAGCTGCAGCCGCTTCAAATCTTAAATCCATTTCAAGATTTGTTATTTCTTTTAACAAAAATACAACTTCAACAAGTTTTAATCTTTTTGTTTTTTTTACAAATGACTCAATAATGAAAGCAAACAACATCATTGCATCAATTTCTTCATTAAATATTTTTTTAATATCTGGCCTTAAAATCTTAATAGCTACATCCTTAATTGTTCCATTATCATTAATTTTGGCCTTGTGTACTTGAGCTATTGAAGCGGCTGCAACAGGTTCGCTTAAATCAATTATTGAATTGTAAGTTTCTTCACCAAGGTCCTTTTTGATTATTTCTTGTGCTTGATTAATAGAAAAGGGTGGAAGACGATCTTGCAAATTTTCAAGTTTAGCTGATAGCCCTTCACCAATAATATCTGGTCTAGTCGCTAAAAATTGTCCAAGCTTTATAAATGTGGTGCCCATAGACTCCAAAGAATTAGATAATCTTTCTCCCTCATTTGTATTTAGGTTTTGCTGATTTTTTTTAGAAAATGAAATTGAAAGTAATTGAAATAAAATTGTTATTGCAACAGGGGGTTTTTTAAATTTTGAGGCAATATTTAAAATATCCGATTTGGCAACTTTTCTTCCTAATTTAAATAAGGTTATAAGTTTTTTAATCATTAATACTTCCACCCACTATGGATTGAAACAATCCCTCCAGAAAAGTTTCTGTAAGAGCAATTTTGAAATTTATTATTCTGCATTAATTGAACCAATTCTTCCTGGTTAATAAATTGTTCTATACTTTTAATTAGATATTCATATGGTTCTTTTTCACCAACAACAAATTGACCAATGATTGGAATTAATTTTGAATAATTTTTATAAATAAAATCCAAATTTGAGTTTTGTATTTTTGAAAATTCTAAGCACAAGTATCTTCCACCTGGCTTTAAAACTCTATACGCTTCAGAAAGAGCTTTGTTTAAACTTTTTGTGTTTCTTAGT
Organism: uncultured Pelagibacteraceae bacterium; assembly: GCA_902513955.1. GTDB lineage: Bacteria > Pseudomonadota > Alphaproteobacteria > Pelagibacterales > Pelagibacteraceae > Pelagibacter. The sequence continues at coordinate 22,596 of CABXOW010000011.1, read as the reverse complement.
CCAAAACTAATAGTATAAAAATCAAATTTATTGCTTTCAAAGGGTAGTTTTTCAGCACTGGAAATCACCCAGTTGATGTTTTTGTAATTAGACAGCTTTTGTTTACCTTGACTTACCATTCCTTTGTTGGGATCCACACAGGTAATTTTACTATTTTTATCAGTACTGTCTAAATAGAGTTTACCTATGTCACCAGTTCCACAAGCTACATCAATTAAATTTTTACCCAAAGATGGGCTCATCATATTTATTAGACTTTTTTTCCAAAACCTATGAACACCAAGTGACATAAAATCATTCATAAGGTCATATTTACTGTAGACTTGATCAAATACACCTTCTACAAGCCCTTTTTTATTTTGAAGATATTGTTGCATAAAAAAAAATATATAATCAATATAGTGTGAAATGCCAGAATTACCAGAAGTAGAAATTGTAAGACAATCTCTTAATAAAAAGATTAAACAAAAAAAGGTAAAAAAAGTAATAATAAGAAATAGAAATTTAAGACTAAAAATTCCATCTAACTTTATTACTTATTTTCTAAATAAAAAAATAATTAAAGTAGGAAGATTTTCGAAATACCTAATTATTTATTTGCCAGAGGAAAATTACTGCTTAATCCATCTTGGTATGTCTGGAACAGTACATGTGGTCAAAAATAAATCAGTTAATAAATACACAAATACTAGTTTTTATAAATCACCTTTTTTACCAAAAAAACACAATCATGTGGAATTAGTTTTTGAAAATTTTAGGATTATTTATAATGATCCAAGAAGATTTGGTTTTTTTCAGCTTATTAAAAATAATACAGATTTAATTAAAAGATTTAACCATTTAGGCCCTGAACCTTTTGATAAAAATTTTAATTTAGATTATGTTTATAATTTTTTTAAAAATAAGAATAAGGATATAAAAAATTTTTTAATTGATCAAAAATTTGTTTCAGGAATTGGAAATATTTATGCTAGTGAGATTTTATATTTGAGTAAAGTTAATCCTTTTAAAAAAGTAAAATTATTAAGTAAAAAAGAATGTCAAAAAATTATAATTAATAGTAGAAAAATTCTTCTTAAAGCCATTAGCAAGGGCGGATCAAGTATAAGAGATTTTAAAGATACATCAGGATTAAAAGGTGGGTTTCAAAATGAATTTAAAGTTTATCAGCAAGAAGGAGAGCAGTGCAAAAATACAGGATGTTCTGATTTCATAAAAAAAAAAATAATCTCTAATAGGTCAACTTTTTTTTGTGATTCTTGTCAAAAATAGCTAATTATTTTATTGACCACCATAAATTCTCAAGTTATACCCCTGCGGATATGGCAAACACAAAATCAGCAATTAAAAGAATTAGAAGAATTTCTAAGCAAACAACAGTTAATAAGGCTAGAAAGAGTAGATTTAGAAATGCTCTAAAAAAAATGAATCATTTAATTGATGATAAAAAGAAAGACGAAGCTATTAAATTCTTGCCAAAATTGAATTCAGAACTGATGAAGATTGCAAAAACTGGCATTATTAAGAAGCAAAATGCTTCAAGAAATGTTTCTAGGATTACAAAAAAAATTTCTGCAATTTAAATTTATACACTTTGTACGATTGTCAATAAACAACCTCAAGTATTCACATCATATATTAAAAATTTTTTTATAACTTACCACATCTAGATTTAGTAAATAAAAATTATTTTATAATTCAATCTACAAACGATTCAATCTGTGTTTGATTTAAAATAAAAAATAAAACAAAAATTTTTTTTTGATTTTAAAATTAAATCTACAATCATAGATTTTATTTTTTTTAAAAAAAAAATATTAAGTAGTTGCAAATTTTTTTATTTCGTTCTAACTGAGATTTTCCTACTAGTTATGAATAAATCTACAAATATTAATAATTTAAAAAGTTTACAGTCAGAAAATTTTGATTGGAAATTAGTTCAGTCAGAAATGAAAAATAAATTAGGGCTAGATATTTATGAGAGCTGGCTTAAAAAAATTACTTTTGTAGACGAGTTTAATAACTATTTATTATTATCTGTTCCAACAAGATTTATTAAAGACTGGATTACATCAAGATACTTAGATCAAATTTTACAGATTATCCGTTTATATAAAAAAGATATTATTAGAATTGAATTTAAGATAAATGACAAAAATACAAATCAAAATTTTGAAAATACAAATGTTAGTGAAAATATTTCATTTATAAAAGACTCTTATCTACAATATAATCGAATTGATCCAAATAAAAGATTTGATAATTTTATAACCGGCACAAGCAACAAGCTTGCTTATGAAGCATCATTAAAAGTTTCAGAAAACATATCTCATTATAACCCGCTTTATATTTATGGCGGTGTTGGAATGGGTAAGACCCATTTATTAAATTCAATTGGAATTGAACTTAAAAAAAATAACAAAGTAATGTTTATATCAGCTGAGCGTTTTATGTATCAGTTTATAAAATCAATCAAAGCTAATGATATGGTTAAGTTTAAGGAGTACTTTAGAAACACAGATATTCTATTAATTGACGATATTCAGTTTATAAGTGGTAAAGAAGTAATGCAGGAAGAATTCTTTCATACATTCAATGCATTATTAGACAAAGGTTCACAAATAATTGTATCAGCTGATAGAGCACCAAATAAATTATCGAGAATTCAAGATAGAATTAAATCAAGATTTTCTGGTGGTTTAGTTGTTGATATTCAAAAACCAGACCTTGAGCTTAGAAAAAAAATTGTTGAAAAGAAAACTGAAGAACTAAGTAGTTTATATGCAGATCAACTTCATGTATCAAAAGATATACAAGATTTTATAAGTACTGAAATCTCAGCGAGTGTTAGAGAATTAGTTGGAGGAATAAATAGAGTAGTTTCATTTTCTAGAGTATACAACAAAGTTCCAAATTTAGCTGAAACTAAGGTTGTTTTAAAAGATTTGTTAAATTTAGCTGAAAATAAAGTTACGATAGATTTGATCCAAACAACTGTTTGTAAATTCTTTAAAATAAGTAAAAATGAAATGCTCTCTTCAAGAAGATCTAGATATTTGGTTAGACCCAGACAGACTGCTATATATTTAACTAAAATTTTAACATCAAAGTCTTTACCAGAAATTGGAAGAGAATTTTCTAATAGAGATCATACAACTATTATACACTCTGTAAAAACTATTGAAAAAATTAAAGAAAAAGATCCAGAGATGGTAGATAATATTAATAAATTAAAGAATCAGATTTTATATAACAATAAAGATAATGAAATTTAATGTAAACCAACAAGATCTTCAGCAGGCACTTAATTATTGCCAAGGTGTAATTGAAAAGAGAAGTACACTCCCAATACTCTCTAATATTTTATTAGATGCTAATAATTCTAAATTAACAATAACTGCTACGGATTTAGATTTAATATTTATTCACCAGTTAAATAACGTTGAGGTGGTAGAAGAAGGCAAAACAACAACAACTTCTTCGATAATGTATGATATTATTAGAAAATTCTCATCTGGTAAGAAAATAAACTTATCTTTGACTGATGTAAGCAAATTACAAGTTGAGTCTGAAAAATCTATTTTTAATTTAAATTGTATTAGTGCAACAGAATTTCCCCTAACAGATGAAAATTTTAATCAAAATGAATTTATAATTAAATCTAAGCAACTTTTAAAACTGTTAAATAAATGTAAATTTTCAGTTTCTAATGATGAAACAAGACATTATTTAAGTGGGATTTACCTTCATCAAACAGAAGTTGAGGATAAAAATTATTTGACTGCTGCTGCAACTGATAGCCATCGAATGTCCATTTCAAAAATAAGATTAGATCAAAAAATTGATTTTGAACCAATCATTTTACCAAAAAAAACTATTTTTCAACTATGTTCGTTATTAGATAGTTATGATGGAGATGTTAAAGTTTCTAATATTAAATCTAAAATCAAATTTGAATTGAATAATAGTATATTGATATCAAAGCTTATCGATGGAAAATTTCCCAATTATATTCAAGTAATACCAAAAAATAATCAAAAAAAATTAGAAATAGATTTAAAATTATTTTTAAACTCAGTTGATAGAGTTGCTTCAGTTTCTTTAGATAAAAAAGATGGAGTTAAATTTAATTTATCAAAAGATACATTAGACCTTTCGGTTAATAATACAAATAGTGGTGATGGTAAAGAGACATTAAATGTAAAATTTGATCATGATTTAGAAATAAGTTTTAATTCAAGATATCTAATAGATGTTGCTTCACAATTAGATGGAGAAAGAGTTGAAATATTTTTTAATGATACTGGATCACCAGCTTTAATTAAAGATCCAGGAGATTTTGATAGTATATTTGTAGTGATGCCTATGAAAGGCTAATTTAATAAATTAAGCTCTTTGTAAATATTATTTTCTAAAATTTTAATGAATTCTTCTTTTGAGTGACCTGCTATTATTGGTTTTAAGATTGAAATAGTTATCACTTTGTTGCTATTTTTGAGACCTTTTTTAGGCCAAACATAACCCGAATTAATGGCAACTGGTTGACAAGTAATTTTTAACTCTTCATAAATTCTTGAGGCACCTTTTTTAAAAGAAGGTCTTTCATCTGGTAAAACTCTTGTACCTTGTGGGAAGATTATTAACGGTCTGTCTGAATCTTTAATTATTTTAGATATATCCTGAAAAAATCCTAAGTTATCTTTGGTAACTTTATTTCTTTTAATTGATATTGATCCAATTTTTTTTAGATACCAACCAAAAATTGGAATTATAAGTAATTCTTTTTTTAAAATAAAAACCGGTGAATTGAAAATAGTTTGAAGATAAAAGGTTTCGAACATCGATTGATGAGACGCTGCAATAAAGAACTTTTCATTATTTAAAATATTTTCTTTACCTTTTATTATTATTTTTGTGGATAAAAAAAACTTTAGACAAAAACTTGTCCAATAACCCATCAATTTACCACCAAATAAAACAACTTTTTGAGGTAGAAAAAAAGCAGGTAAAAAAATTAATGAAATAATTATTATTCCAGTAAAGAAAAAAATTGAAAATATAAGGTTTCTAATCATTCTTATCAAAAGCTACATCAAATCAGTGTGCTTTTGTCTTTTTTTAATAATTCTAATTTTTGATCCTTTGATCAATAGCTCTGCTGGTTTAGGTCTTACATTATAATTTGAACTTAACGACATTCCATATGCACCAACATCACACATTACAATTATATCTTTTTCTTTTAATTTTTGAAATTTTTTCAATGAAGTAAACTTGTCTGTACTTTCACAAATGGGACCGACAAATTCATAGGTTTTTTTTGAAATCTGATTTTTTTTTATTGAAGGTAATGTTTTGTGATTAGCTCCATATAAAGCAGGTCTCATTAAATCATTCATAGCTGCATCTAGTATAATAAAATCTTTTTTACCATTTTCTTTAATATAAATAACTTTAGAAATTAAAAACCCTACATTTCCAATTATAGACCTTCCTGGCTCAAAAATTATTTTTGATGAATGTTTTTTTAAAAATTTTTTAATAGCAATATTGTATTTACTATAATTAAGTTTTTTACTGTTATCATCATAGGAAATTCCCATCCCTCCACCTAAATCAATAAATTTAAATTTATGTTTAGTTTTAACAATTATTTTACCAACTACATTAAGCATTTTTTCATAGGGCTTATGGTCTAATATTTGACTTCCAATATGAACGCTTAAACATTCTAAACTAATATTTTTTGAACTTTTGCAATAGCTTATAAGTTCTAAAAATGTTTTTTCATTTACACCAAATTTATTTTCTTTTTTACCAGTTGAAATTTGGCTTAAAGTTTTTGCGTCTGTATTAGGATTTAATCTAATGCCAATTTGTACTTTCTTTTTCTTAATTCTAGCTATTCTGTCAATTTCTTTTATTTCACTTTTAGATTCTGCATTTATTAATAATATTTTTTTATCAATAGCATAACTTATTTCGTTTGATGTTTTACCCACACCTGAAAAAACAATTTTTTTTGGATTAATACCAGCCTTAAGAGCCATCATAAGTTCACCCATTGATACGACATCTGCTCCCAAACCAAATTTTTGAATCTCTTTAATTAAATTTATGTTTGTATTAGATTTAATTGCAAAACAAATTAGAGGTGAAAATGTCTTAAAATTTTTTTTGAAATTATTAATATTTTTTTTTAATTGGCTATAAGAATAACAATAAGCTGGTGTATTAAATTTTTTTGCAATATCTTGTACTTTTACTTTGTCAATTGTAAGTTTTTTTTTGATATATTTCATTAAGCCTTATTAGTAAGGATTATTATCTTTTCAGTCTTTTGTTTTGAGTCTTTGTATTCAGGATCTCCTTTTTTTCCACAAGAGGCTAGTAAGCAACAAATTAGAAAAATAAAGCTAATTTTTTTAATCATTTTTGTTTCTTATATTTTATTATCATTTTTTTGATATTATCAAAAGCTGTTCCTCCATAAGATTTTTTGGAATTTACAGAATTCTTTAAATCAAACACTTTTAAAACGTCGTTAGTTAATTTTGGTTCAATTTTTTTTAATTCTTCTAAGCTTAATTCATCAAGTTTCTTTTTCTTTTTTTCAGCTAAATTAACAACAGCAGCTGTTTTTTGATAAGCTTTTCTAAAAGACATTGAATGATTTTTTACAAGATAGTCTGCTAAATCTGTTGCAGTAATATATCCAGAGTTTGCAAGTTCAATCATTTTTTTTTTATTAGGGCTAGAATTTTTTAGTATTTCATCAAAAATTTTAAGACAGTTGATTAAAGTATCATTTGATTTAAAAACAATCTCTTTATCATCCTGAAGATCTTTGAAGTAAGACAGTGGAAGACCCTTTAAAATTGTAAGCATTGAAAACAAGTTTCCATAGCTACTCCCAGATTTTCCTCTTAAATATTCCAATAAATCAGGATTTTTCTTTTGAGGCATTATTGAAGATCCCGTTACAATTTTATCTGAAAGGTTGATTAAATTAAAACCATCAGAGCTCCAAATAATAAGCTCCTCTGCAATTCTTGAAATATGCATTGAACAAACAGAAATACTGTACAAAAAATCTAAAACAAAATCTCTATCAGAAACAGTATCAATTGAATTATTTGTTGGTTTTTTAAATCCAAGTTTTTTACTTGTATAATTTCTATCTATATTGAAAGAAGTTCCTGTTAGTGCGGCTACGCCTAAAGGATTTTCATCTAAACTACATAAATTGTTTGCAAATCTCTTTTTGTCTCTACTAAACATTTCAATATAAGCCATAAGATAATGAGCAAAAGAAATAGCTTGTGCATTCTTAAGATGTGTAAAACCAGGCATAATAGTATCTATATTTTTTTCCGCTAATTTTAATGTACTTTTAATTACTTTATCTAAATTAAGGTTAATCTCTTTAGTTGAAGATCTTATCCAAATTTTAAAGTCAGTAATGACTTGATCATTTCTAGATCTTGCTGTGTGAACGTAACCAGCTTCTTCTCCAATTATTTGAAAAAGTCTTTTTTCTATATTCATATGAATATCTTCATATCTTTTGTTGAACTCAAATTTTTTATTAGAAATTTCTTTTTCTATCTTTGTAAGACCATAGATAATTTTATTTTTAATTTTGAAAGAGATTATTTTTTGTTTAAACAACATCTCAACATGAGCAATAGATCCTTGAATATCTTCTTTATAAAGTCGTTTATCAATATCAATTGAATTGCCAACTTTTTGAAATAAAGATGACGCATTTTTTTTTATACGGGTGTTCCATATTGCTTGGTTGTTTTTATTTTTTGCCATGATATTTAATTATAACTATTTAACATGAGATTTTTAATATTATTTATTTTTTTGACAAATAATGTCTTTGCTAATGATGTATCCGAAATAAAAAATATTGTCATTCATAAAGATCTAAAAGTCTACGATAATGTTATTTTTTTAGATAAAAAGGATCAAAAATTTAACATTAAAGAATTTAATGGAAATTTAATTTTATTAAATTTTTGGGCAACCTGGTGTGAGCCATGCAAGGAAGAAATGCCATCCTTAGATAGACTTCAAATCAATGAAAATTTGAGTAATTTAAAAATTTTTGCAGTTAATATATCTCAAGAAAGTAAAAAAAAAGTTGATAGTTTTTTTAAAGATTTGAATATTAAAAATTTTGAACCATATTTTGATGCACCAACAACTCTTGCAAAAACATTTTCTTTACGTGGAATTCCAACTTCAATTCTTATAGATAAAGATGGAAAAGAATTTGCTAGAATTATTGGGTCAATAGATTTTGATGATAAAAAATTTATTAATTGGCTTAAAAATTATAATTAGTTATTAAAAAAATAAGCAAATCCAATCAGAACAAGTATCGCTATAAACTGAAGAAGAACTCTTAGTTGCATTAATTTATTTGAGTATTTTTTGCTGGTTTCTCCTCCTTTGAAAAGAGTTCCAATCCCCAAAATTAAAACAATTCCTACTGCTAATAAAAGAACTATAGAGAGAATTTTAACAAATATTCCTGAAATCATTTAAATATTGTAGTTTGTTTTAGAAAATAAAAAAAATAATTAATTAACTATGACATTTTGCTTCGATTCATTAATAATAAAGCCTGAAGAAGGAGTAGAAATAAAACGTGCTATTATTTTGCTTCATGGATACGGAGGAGATGCGAAAGACATAAGTATGTTAACTTTGAACTGGAAAAGGCACATGCCAAATACAGTTTTTATTTGTCCAAATGGACATGAGACTTGCCCTATAAATCCATCAGGATTTCAATGGTTTGACCTTACTAAAGATGATACTGATTATATCATTGATCAATCAATTATAGCTGAAGATAAGATTAAATTATTTATTAACGAGATCAAACAAGAATTTAATTTAAAAAATAATCAGATATGTTTATCAGGTTTTAGCCAAGGTTGTATGATGTCATTGAATGTTGGATTAACATCTGAAGAAAAATTTTTGTGTATTGTAGGATTTTCTGGAAAAATAATTGATCAAAATAATTTAAAATTACGAATTAAAAATTCTACTGATACTTTATTGATTCATGGTGACGCAGATCAAGTTGTACCTCCGACATATCTTTTGGAGGCAAAAGATTTTTTAATTAGAAACAATGTTGAAGTTGAAACACTTTTGATAAAAAATTGTGACCATCATATTCCTATAGAAGCTACAAGTACAGCTCTTAATTATATTCTAAAAAAAAATTAACATCTCTTATTATTGATAAAATTGTTTAAGTAAGTTAAAAATACTTAATGAATAATTTTATTGAACAAAATACTTCATTAGAAAAGTGTCCAGCTCTAGTTCTTAATGCTGATTATAGACCGCTAAGCTACTATCCTTTATCTTTATGGTCTTGGCAGGATACTGTAAAATCTGTTTTTTTAGATAGAGTGATAATTGTAAGTAATTATGACAGAATTATAAGAAGCCCATCATTTAATATGCAATTACCAAGTGTTATTGCGCTTAAAGATTATATCGTTCCACAAACAAGACCTAGTTTTACAAGGTTTAATGTGTTTTTGAGAGATAAGTTTTCTTGTCAATATTGTAGAAGTGGTGAGGAGCTTACTTTTGATCATTTGTTGCCAAGATCAAAAGGTGGTGAGACCAATTGGGATAATGTTGTAACTGCATGTTCTGCATGTAATGTAAAAAAAGGTGGCAAATTATTAAAAAACTCAGATATGAAGCTTAATCAATATCCTTATCGTCCATCAACTGAGGATTTGCATAAAAATGGTAAAAATTTTCCTCCTAATTATTTACATAAAAGCTGGATGGATTATTTATATTGGGATGTTGAGTTAGAAGCCTAGATTTTTTCAGAAATATTTATTGCAATTTTTGAACCTGTCTTAATAATTTTGTCTAATAATAGGTATGGACCTTTTTTTGTAGCACCTTCACCGTAAGCTATATTTTTGTGATCTATTTCATCTTGTCTAAATTTTATAATCTTTTTTTTTAGATCTTTTTCGCTAATATCCAGTTGACTAATCTGCTTTAAATAGTGTTTGTCTATGACTTCTTCAACTGAAGCAGTACAAAGCATGGCAGCTTTTTTTCCCAATAATGTTGAGCCAAAGCCCAAACCAACACCTAGCAAATCCCATAAAGGTAAAAATTTTGTTGGTTGGATATTTCTTTTTTTAATTTCATTTTCAAAAAACTCACAATGTTCTTTTTCATGCTTTTTCATTTCTTCAATAGTTTTTTTAAGATTTTCATCTTTTACAAAGGTATTTAAGGCTAATAGTTGTCCTTCATAAATTTTTACAGCTCCGCGTTCTCCAGCATGGTCGACTCTAATAAATTCTTCTACTTTTTTTTTATTAATTTTTATCATAATTAAAATAAATTTTTCCAGTACCAGCAGTAATTAGTAAAGATATCAAAATATTATAGCTTGTAAGTGATAATCCAAAAATTTTAAATGTTACATCTTTGCAGCTAACATTTTTTTCTTGTAATTGTTTTAAAACTTCATCTTTTGACAATAAATTGGACCCATTTTTTAGGTCACAAACTAACGATTCTTGAACAAAACCTTGCTCTATACCTAAGTGATATAGTGATAGAATAGTCCCAACCAAAAATATAATTGTCAGTAAAAGTATAGAAAATTTTTCAAATTGACTAAATTTATAATTAAATAAAATTATTATTATTGCTAACAGGTATGGAAATCTTTCCAATATACAAAGATTACAAGGTTGATGACCTAAAATATATTCAATAAAGAATGCTGATACTAAAGCAAAAATACTGACTAAAAAAATAAGCTTTATTAATAAATTTTTATTATTTTCAACCATTAAATTTTAAAACCAAATATATAAATAAAAATATTATAACTATTAAAATTCCAATAACAGTAAACCATTTTGATCCATGATTGTTCATATATTCAGTGAATAATTCTCCAAATTTATAAGATAGAAATGCAACAATAAAAAATCTAAGGCTTCTTGAAATCAAACTGACAATTATAAAAACTGGCAGATTGAAAGCAATTAAGCCACTGGCTATTGTAAAAGCTTTATATGGCAAAGGTGTAAAGCCTGCTAAAAAAAGTATACTTAACCAAGAAAGAAAGCCACTTCCCTCAGACATACTTAATTTCAAATCTTTAACTTTATCTTCATAATTATAAAACTCGATAACATACATTGCTAAATCAAAAAATAGATAGCCAATTAGATATCCTAAAATACCTCCTAAAACTGAAAATATAGATGCTATTAAAAATATTTTTATAAACTCTTTTTTTTTAGCAATTACCATTGGAATAATCATTACATCTGGTGGTATAGGAAAAAATGAACCTTCAATAAAAGAGACAAGACCTAAATAAAAATTTGAACTTTTATGTGCAGCTAGATTTAAACATTTTTTGTAAAGTGTTTGAAACATTTTTTGGTTTTAATATAAATTTAGTTCTTATACTATTTAAATATAATTAATTGAATAATATGGGCGAATGGCGGAACTGGTAGACGCGCACGACTCAAAATCGTGTTTTGCAAGAAGTGAGAGTTCGATTCTCTCTTCGCCCACCAAAAAATTATGAATTTAGACAATATAAACAACTTAATCGAATTATTTTCTTATCAAGCAAACAAACAAAATAAAAAAAGTATTTTTTTACAATGGTTAAATCCAAATAATAAAAAAACATATACCTGGGAAGAAACACAAAAAAACATTTTAAAATTATCAAAAATAATTAAAGAAAACATAAAAGAAGGTGATAGATGCCTATTGGTGTCAGAAAATAGACCTGAATGGTTTATTTCTGATATGGCAATTATGTTGTCAGGTGGAATTACAGTTCCTGCATACACTACATATACTGAAGAGGATTATAAATATTTAATTGAAGATTGTGAACCTAGCCTAGTTATAGTTTCGAACAATGAAATGTTAAAAAAATTAAAAAATATAATTAATGAAAAAGAATTTATTAAAAAAATTATAACATTAGATGAAGTTAATAAAGTAATTCATAATTTAGATATAATAGATAAAGATAAGTATTTAGACTTTAATATCATATTAAAAAATAATTTATTAGAAGAAGATAAAATCCAAAATGAAAAATTAAAAAGAACTTCTCCAGCTTGTATAATTTACACATCTGGAACCGGAGGAAATCCAAAAGGAGTAATCTTAAGTCATGGTGGAATTTTAAATAATCTTGTAGGAGCTTGTGAAATTATGAAACCATTATTTAATTCCAGACCAGTATTTTTAACCTGGCTTCCTCTTTCTCATTCCTATGAACACTGTGTGCAATTTGCCCAGATAGCCGTGGGAGCAAAGGTATTTTATGCAGAAAAAATAGAAAAACTTTTAGAAAATATATCTGAAGCTAAACCAACAATTATGACAGCTGTACCAAGATTTTATCAAAATCTTTATAATAAAATTAATATTAATCTAAAAAAACAAACAGGTCTTAAGGCTAAATTAATTAATGCAACTCTTCAATTAGGTAAAAAAAAATTATTAAATCAAAAAATGACTTTTTCTGAAAAATTAATGAATTTGATAGTTGAGGTATTAGTTAGAAAAAAAATAAAAAAACAGTTCGGTGGAAATTTAAAAGCTTTTGTTTCTGGTGGTGGTGCGCTAGATAAAGAAATTGGAGAATTTTTGAATTCTGTAGGATTGCCTACTCTCCAAGGTTATGGTTTAACAGAAACGTCACCAGTAGTAAGTTGTAACCCCATACATAAGATAAAAGTAGAAACTGTTGGCCCACCTTTTAAGGGAAACCAAGTTAAAATTGCTGATGATGGAGAAATTTTGGTCAAAGGTGAAAATGTAATGTTGGGATATTGGAACAAGAAAGAAGAGACTGACAAAGTAATTATTAATGGATGGCTTCATACAGGTGACATAGGAGAAATAGATTCAGAGGATGGTTATTTAAAAATTACTGACAGAAAAAAAGATATTATTGTAAGTGCTGGAGGAGATAATATTTCACCAGCTAAAATTGAAAATATGATCACAAATGAGCCAGAAATTGATCAATGCATGGTTTATGGTGATAAAAAAAATTATTTAGTTGCATTAATAGTGCCTAGTAAAGATTTTCTAAAAGAAAAAGAAAAAATTAATAATGTAATTGAAAAAATAAATAAAAAATTAACTTTATTAGAAAAAATAAAAAAAATTCAATTAATAGATGAAAATTTTTCTATAGAAAATGGTTTAATGACTCCAACAATGAAAGTAAAAAGAAAAAAAGTTACAGAAAAATATAAAAATCAATTAGAAAAACTTTATTAAATTGTATTTTGTATACTGTTTATTATCCGCATAAACATTAACTAAATTAAATAAATAAAATTTTTAAAAAAAATAAAAATAAAAAAAAATTTTTTGAAATTTACATTTTAATTAAAGAATTGACATAACTTGTATAAAAAAATAAAAATATAGTAATAACGAATCAACTTGATTCGTTTAACTTAAACAGGGAGCTAAAGATGCCTAAGAAAAGAAAAAAAGCTGCTAAAAAAACTAGAAGAAAAGCAGCTAAGAAAACTAAGAAAAAAGCTAAGAAAGCTAAGAAAAGAAGAAAAAGATAGTAACTTAGTAATCTTTACAAAAAACGCTTCTCATTACAATTTGTATGAGAGGCGTTTTTTTTATTCGTCTAAATTTTCGTCTGGATCAGTAATAGGTTCTTCAACAGGTAATTCTGTTGTAGATGATTTTGGAGTAGAAGCTATGGTTTTAGCTTGGCTACTCAGGTTTCTTTTTAAAGCTTTATCAAGTTTCTTTTGTGTATCTTCTAATGATAGATTCAACACAATTTGAAACTCTGATAAAATTCTCTCATATGCTTTTTCAAATAATTGTCTCTCACTATAAGATTGATCAACCATAAGATCATCACCTTTATTTAAATCTCTTACTACTTCTGCTAATTCGTAAATTTTACCAGAAGAAATCTTGGCTTCATATTCTTGTGCTCTTCTACTCCACATAGATCTTTTAATTTTTGGTTTACTTTTTAAAATAGAGACACATTTATTAACTTGATTAATTGTTGCTAAAGGTCTTAAGTGAGATTGTTTATTTACCGGAACCATTCCATTAGCTTTGTCCTTTTCAAACTTTATAATGTAAGTTTCAACATCAATACCACCTATATTTATTTTTTTAAATTCAGTGATTTGACCAACACCATGTTTTGGATAAACAACATGGTCTTTTATTTTATATTCTCTTTTTTCAGTTTCCTGTTTTTTTACTTTTTTAATTTCAGGTTTTACTTCGTTACTTTTAGAAATTCTTAGGTTATCAATTTTTGACACTTCTTTTACTTCAGTAATTTTTACTGATTTTTTTGTTTTAATTGGTTTAGTAGAAATTTTTTTGGTTTTTTTAATAACAACTTTTTTTGTTTTTTTTACTTTTTTTTTTGCTACTTTTTTACTTTTTTTTACTTTTTTAACTGTAACTTTTTTTTTCACTTTTGTTTTAGATTTAGTTTTAAAGATTTTCTTTAAAATATTTTTCGTACTTATTTTGCTCATTTTTAAATTTTTCGTGATCCGTAGGGGGATCTTTTTTTTCATTTATATTTGGCCAGATTTCTGAAAATTTTCTATTTATTTCTAACCACTGCTCACTATCAGGTTCAGTATCTGCTATAATGGCATCCACTGGACATTCTGGTTCACAAACGCCACAATCTATACACTCATCCGGTTTAATTACAAGCATATTTTTACCTTCATAAAAACAATCGACAGGACAAACATCAACACAGTCAGTTAATTTACACTTAATACATTTATCATTAACTATATAAGTCATTATAATTTTTTCTTAATTTTATCTTTAATGTCTCCCATAGTTGAGCTATCAATATATAGTAAGCCAGCTAGACGTCTCATCAAATTTGTCTCATACATATCAGCATCATTATTCGAATAGATAATTGACCATAGGGCTTCAATAATATTTATCTTATCAGACTCAGGAAAGTTTTTCACCTCTTTTGTAAAATCTAAAATTTGATTAGAATTTTCTTCAATAGTTTTTGCATCTTGAATAGTCTGATATATATATTTCTCATCAGCTCCTAATTTCAAAAGAGTTCTTTTAATAATTTCCTCTTCATTTTTAGTATAGTCTTCGTCAATTTTAGCAGCATGAATTAATAATGCACATGTTTTAACTAAAAAATTTTTTTTCTTATTAGGTAAATCTTTTTTAAAAAACATAAGAATTAACCAAGATTCAAATTTTTTAAAATTTTAAACGGATTTTCACTAGAAACTCTTTTTTTTGAATTTCTTTTAAATTTTTTAATTGGATTATATTTAAAAAAAGTTTCATCATTTTTATCAAATATTTTATAATTCATTTTTTGTAAAAGTTTTTTGAAATTATCTTTGCTACAACCTAATAAATTTAACATTTCAGGTATAATTTTAATCTCTTTATTTTCTTTTAAATTTGATGAATTTATGATTAGCATGAATAATCTTTCAAGGATGTCTATTCTTACAAACAGTGTATCGAATTTTTCAAATCCACATAAAAGCATAAAGTTTTTATTTCTAAGATCTTTGTCATCTAAAAAATTTAAACCAAATGTAGGTGGCTTAATGTCATAATATTTTTGATGGAAATTTTTCCATAATAATGTTCTTAATGATACCGCTTCTGGTTTAATTAATTGGTGTAAAAATATATGGTACCTTCCAAATTTTACACCTAAATCTCTTAAAATTTTTCTTTCATTTTGACCAAGTGATTTAAGATATTCAAAGACTTGTTCTCTTTTTAATACACCATTATTTTCATAGAGTTGATATGCTAAAGCTTTGATTGATGAATTTTTATCTTTAAGATTTTTTAGATCAACTAAGCTTTTTAGAACTAAATTAATTTTATCTTGTATCCATTTATTTATATAATCATTAAGTTTTTGTTTTTGAATAGGTTCAATGACATCATCAATTATGAGTTCAAAATTTGGATTCAAATAATCATGACCAGATGATAATTTAGCAATGGGAAAATTATTCCAATAAATTTTAAAATCGTCATTTAATTCAATCAAGCCTGTATCAATAATAATTTGAATTCTTTTTTCTAACTCTGGCCCAATTGTTTGTCTTGCAGCTTTTTTCAAAGACTTTATATCTGTTTCTAAGGCTCCTTTTTTTAAATCTAGTACTAATTTAAGACCATTTATTTTTCCAATAAATTGGTCATCTATCATTAAATCATTATTTTTTAGTATTTGTGTTTTGAATTCCATATCTTGTTTTAATCCTCTAGCGAGAACACTTGCTCTCTTATCAATAAAAGTTTTAGTAAGTTCTTCATGAAGTCTGTCTGAAAGTCTATCTTCTAGATGCTTTGTTTTTTTAATCCAATAGTCTTGATTTTCTGTCCAATTATTTTTATTTGAAACATAAGACCAAGTTCTCACATTTGCAATTCTATTTGATAAAGAATCTACATTTCCATCTAATTTATCGAGCTTTATTAGCTGTAATCTCATAAATTCATCTGTAATTTGTTGTTTTTCACTGCTTAAGTATTTAAAAACATTTCCTATGACCTCATAGTGATTTCCGTAAGTTTTTTTTACAAAATCAGGTATCTGACAACATTCCCACAAAAGACTAAGTAATTTTTTATCAAAATCTAAATTTATTAGACTTTTGTCTTTTAAAAAATATTTAAGGGCTTTTTCATCTTCACATTCATGAATTTTTTGTAACCATCCCATTTGTGGTTTTTCTTCTAAAGATTTTATTAAACTAAAAGGATTATTAAAATTTAAGTTCGAATTTCTCCAAAATAAAGTTCTAATTTCTTTAAATTTATGGTTTTCTAATAATTCAACATCTTCAGCTGTAATTTCTTTACAATCACCAGTAATTCCAAAACTTCCATCATTCAAATATCTTCCAGCTCTACCAGCAATTTGACCTATTTCAGATAAATTTAATTTTCTTAATTTTTTTCCATCAAATTTTTTAAGATTAGAGAAATAAACATAGTTTAGGTCCATATTAATACCCATTCCTATAGCATCAGTTGCTACTAAAAAATCAACATCACCTGACTGATAAAGTTCTACTTGAGCGTTTCTTGTTTTTGGACTCAATGAACCCATCACAATCGCTGCCCCACCTTTTTGTCTTCTAATTAATTCAGCTATTGCATAAACTTCTTCTGCTGAAAAAGCTATTATTACCGTTTTTCTATTTATTCTCGAAATTTTTTTATGGCCTGTATATGTTAATTTTGACAATCTTTCTCTATTTATAAATTCAATATCACCATCTAATTTTGAAATTATATTTTTTATAGTATTAGAACCCATAAGCATGGTAAGTTTTTCACCTCTCATATTTAAAAGTCTATCTGTAAAAATGTGACCTCTTTCATGATCTGCACACATTTGAATTTCATCAACAGCAACAAAATCTAAATGTTTATCAATTGGCATAGACTCTACTGTGCACAAGAAGTATTTAGCATTGGTTGGAATAATTTTTTCTTCACCTGTTATTAAGGCGACTTTATCTACAGCAATTTTTTTTATTACCTTGTCGTAAACTTCTCTGGCCAACAATCTTAGAGGAAAGCCTATCATGCCTGAGTCAAATGAAAGCATTGTCTCAATAGCAAGGTGGGTTTTCCCTGTATTTGTAGGTCCAAGAACAGCAGTAATTTTTTGTTTAGTCATTTCTACCTTTGGTGTACTTTTTTTTTTACCTACCAGATATTGTTGGTGTTAAAGAACAAAAATAGACTAAAACATGACCGAATCGAAGGGTAAAAAGTTCTCATTTTGCTATTAACTTTTCTCAGATTAGCATAATTAAGATTAATTCTATAATAATAATTTACAAAACAATAATGCTAAAAAATTTAGTTAAAGATTTAAAACCTTCCTCAACTTTGTTGATTAATGAAACTTCTCGAAGATTAGAGGAGCAAGGTAAAAAAATATATAAATTTGGTTTTGGGCAATCTCCATTCAAAGTTCCTGAAGATGTTGTGAAAGAGCTTAAAGATAACGCACACCAAAATAAATACTTGCCAATGCAAGGTCTTTATGAATTAAGAAATGCAGTTGCAAAACATACATCTAAAAGAAAAAATCATGAATATAAATCTGAAAATGTAATTATTGGACCTGGTTCAAAAGAATTAATGTTTTTATTGCATGTTATATTTGATGGAGAAATTATATTACCTGCTCCAAGTTGGGTTTCATATGCTCCTCAAGCAATATTAGGAAGAAATAAAATACAAATTTTACAAACCAAAAGAGAGAATAATTGGTTTCCAACAGCTTTAGAAATTGAAGAAATTATCCTGAAAGATAAAAATAAAAATTATTTATTATTCTTAAATTCACCAAACAATCCATCTGGTCAAATTTGTGAAAATTTAGATGAAATAGCAAGTATTGCTGAAAAATATAATCTAATTATTTTGTCTGATGAAATATATTCGGAATTAAGTTTTGAAGATAATTATCAATCTATTTCTAATTTTTGTCCTGAAAAAACAATTATTAGCACTGGATTAAGCAAATGGTGCGGAGCTGGAGGATGGAGGTTGGGTTATTTTTTGATACCAGACTCGTTAATTGAAATTAAGAATATGATTAATGTGATAGCAAGTGAAACCTTTTCTGCTGTTAGTGCACCTATTCAATATGCTGCAATAAAAGCTTATGAAAATGACCATTCAAATTATATAAATAAATCTCGAAATATCTTAAGTGCAGTTGGTAATTATGTTTATGAAAATTTAAAATCAAATAAAGTTTTAATTAATAAACCTCAAGGAGGATTTTATTTAATGCCAGAGTTTTTAAACAAAAAATTTAATTCATCATCAGAAATGTGTGATTGTATATTGAATGATACAGGAGTAGCTTTGTTACCGGGAACTGATTTTGGATTTGATCAAACCAAAATGTTAGCAAGATTAAGCTTCACTGATTTTGATGGCAAAGAATTTATGAACAAAATTGAAGATAATCAAGAAATTGATAATGATCATATTATGAACTTTGCACCTAAAATTATTGATGGTGTCGATAAGCTAAAAAAATGGTCAGAATCAATATAAAATCTCACTATACATACCTAACCAATTGTTGTTAAAATTGTTTTATAAAAATAACGATATAGGGGGAAAAAATGAAAAAAATAATTACATCTCTATCAAGTGCTTTACTGATATTAGCTGCATCTTTATCATTAACTGGTGTTGCAAAATCAGCAGAGTTTTTCACGATAGGAACTGGTGGGCCAACTGGAGTTTATTTCCAAACGGGTAATGCGATTTGTAAAATGCTACACAAATCTGCAATCGCCAAAGAACATGGAAGAAAAAAAGGTATAGACAAAGCTTACAGATGTACAGCACCTTCAACAGGTGGATCAAACTATAATATTGGTCAAATCGCTGCTGGTGAGTTTCAATTTGGTGTTGCACAATCAGATTGGCAGTTTCATGCTGTAAATGGATCAAGTAAATGGGAAGGAAAACAGTATAAAGGTTTAAGAGCTGTATTTTCTGTTCATAATGAACCCTTTCAAATTTGGGCAAGAAAAAAAGCAAAAATTAAAGATTTTGCTGGCCTAAAAGGAAAAGTTGTTAACATTGGTAATCCTGGTTCTGGACAAAGAGGAACTATGGAAGAGCTAATGAAAGCAAAAGGTGTTGATAATAGTTTCTTTAAATCAACAACTGAATTAACTTCATCTGAACAAGTGAAGGCTTTGTGTGACGGTAAAATAGATGCTTTTGGTTATTCTGTAGGATTTCCAAACGGAGCTATGGAACAAGCGGCAACTTGTGCAGCAAAAGCTTCACCTATCAATTTAACAGGATCTGAAGTTCAGGGTTTAATTGATGGTGCTGATTACTATGCAAAAGCTGTAATTCCAGCAGGCACTTACACAGGTCAGAAAAAAGATGCTACAACTTTTGGTGTGAAAGCTACAGTAGTTACTAGCAATATGGTTGAGTCAGATCTTGTTTATTTAGTAGTTAAAGCAGTATTTGAAAATTTTGATGATTTCAAAAAACAACATCCTGCTTTTTCTTCACTTAAAAAAGAAGACATGATTGCTGATGGTTTATCAGCTCCTTTACACGAGGGTGCTAAAAGATATTATAAAGAAGCTGGATTAATGTAATCCAAACTCTTAATTAAATTAAAAGGCCTGATTTTTAATCGGGCCTTTTTTTTATAATAAGGTATCATCTTTGTTATGAGTCAAAGCATTAGCGAAAAAGTAAAAGATAAAATTAATGATGATTTGTCTCCAACAAAAAATCTTACAGGTTTACATTTAAAGATTGTTGCAGCAATTGCAATTATTTGGTCGTTATTTCAGCTTTGGTATGCATCTCCATTTCCTTTCATTTTTAATTTTGGAATGTTTAAAGGATTGCCAGCAAGAGCAATTCACCTTGGTTTTGCATTAACTTTAGCATTTTTAATTTACCCAATTTCTAAAGGAAAAAAAATTTCTGTATTTGATATTTTAATAAGTTTTATCGGAGCTTTTTCTTGTTTATATATATATATATTTTATGATCAGTTAGTTGATCGTGGAGGTGTTTTATTAAGTATTGTAATAGGAGATAGTTTTAAATTACCTATAGAGTTAATTATTGGCAGCTTTGGTATTATAATTTTACTTGAAGCAACAAGAAGAGCAATAGGCTTACCATTAGTAATAATTGCAGTTTGTTTTTTATTATTTTCATATTTTGGAAGATATGCACCTGAAATAATTTCTCATGGTGGACTTTCACTTAATAGATTAGTGGGTTTTCAATGGTTAGATCAAGAGGCTATATTTGGAATTCCAATAGGAGTCTCAGTAGATTTTATTTTTTTATTTGTATTATTTGGTGCTCTTTTAGAAACAGCGGGTGGTGGAAAATATTTCTTAGATTTGGCATTTGCAATGGTTGGCAAAATGAGGGGGGGACCCGCGAAAGCCGCAATCCTAGGTTCTGGAATGACAGGTTTAATATCAGGATCTTCAATTGCAAACACTGTTACTACTGGAACCTTTACAATTCCAATTATGAAAAAAACTGGATTTTCAAAAGAAAAAGCAGGCGCCATAGAGGTTTCATCTTCTGTTAATGGTCAGATTATGCCACCAGTTATGGGTGCTGCAGCATTTGTTATGGCAAGTTTTATTGGTGTTACTTATTTTGAAGTTGTAAAACATGCCTTTTTACCAGCAATAATTTCTTATATTGCACTATTTTATATATCTCACCTTGAGGCTTTAAAATTAAACTTAAAAGGGATGGATGATGCAGATGTACCAAATTTGAAAAAAACATTTTTATCAGGACTTCACTTCTTAATTCCAATCTTTGTCTTAATTTATATGTTAGTTTACTTAAGGTTCACCGCGTCTTATTCTATTTTTTATGCTACGGTCTCTTTGATTTTAGTTAATTTAGTTTATTTACTTATCAAAAATTCTTTTTCTAAAGACGCTCTCAAAATATGGTTTAATCAAACTATTGTTGGTTTTGAAAAAGGTGCCTTAAATATGGTTGGTGTTGGAATAGCCATAGCAACAGCTGGAATAATAGTTGGAGCTGTTGGATCAACGGGTTTAAGCACAAATTTAATCATAGTTATAGAGTCTATCGCTAAAGATAATGTCACAATATTATTATTTTTAACAATAATATTATGTTTATTGTTAGGAATGGGATTACCAACAACTGCAAATTATGTAGTTGTTGCATCATTAATGGCAACTGTTTTGGTAGATGTCGGAAATGCGTCTGGATTTATTTTTCCGCTAATAGCAGTTCATTTATTTGTTTTTTATTTTGGATTAATGGCAGATGTTACTCCACCAGTTGGGTTAGCTTCTTATGCGGCAGCCGCT
This sequence comes from uncultured Pelagibacteraceae bacterium, assembly GCA_902513955.1. GTDB lineage: Bacteria > Pseudomonadota > Alphaproteobacteria > Pelagibacterales > Pelagibacteraceae > Pelagibacter. Next base: position 595 of record CABXOW010000011.1, on the reverse strand, counting down.
ATTTCTGGAGGTGATCCACTTAAAACAGGAATACAAGCTTTTTGGTATAGTTTAAGAACAGGTATTCTCCCAATTGTTTTTTTATTTAACCACGAGCTACTTTTGATTGGAATAGAAAATATTTGGCATGCATTAGTTGTAATAACAACTTCTTTAGCAGGAATATTGGTATTTACATCAGCAACTCAAGGCTGGTTTATTAATAAATTAAAATGGTATGAGATAATTATTTTTTTGATTATATCTATTTCATTGCTCTCACCAGAGTTTGTTCTTAATAAATTTTATCCAAAATATAATTACCAAGATATTAATAAAATTAATGCTGTTGTTTTAGATCCAAAAAAAGAAGTACGTTTTAAAATTACTAGACCGAGCCCTTATGGTGAAAGATATAAGTTATTTGTAATTGATAAAAATACTTTTGAAAAAGAGTATAATTTAGAAGATTATGGAATTAGTTTAGTTAATGAAAATAATAAAATTATTGTTGATAATCTAAAATGGAACGGACAATAAAATTAAAGTGGTTTTGAAATGGGTGATTATATAAGTGAACTTAAGATAGAAAATTCAAATAGACCTAGCAAGATAG
>CABXOW010000010.1:0-55000 GCA_902513955.1 uncultured Pelagibacteraceae bacterium | reverse complement strand
AACGTTCCGCTACCGCTTATAAAACTCGAAAGTTTTATAAACCCACAGATTCGGTATATGATTTTAGCCCCGTTACATCTTCGGCGCAGAAACTCTATTAGACCGGTGAGCTGTTACGCTATCTTTAAAGGATGGCTGCTTCTAAGCCAACCTCCCGGCTGTTAAGGAATTTCCACATCCTTTCACACTTAATCATAATTTGGGGACCTTATCTGGTGGTCTGGGCTCTTTCCCTCTCGACCATGGACCTTAGCACCCACAGTCTGTCTGTTGAAGAACAATGTCTAGCATTCGGAGTTTTATTAGGTTTGGTAAGAATCTCTTCCCCCTAGCCCATTTAGTGCTCTACCTCTAAACATCTATTTATTCAACGCACTACCTAAATAGTTTTCGCGGAAAACCAGCTATCTACGAATTTGGTTGGCCTTTCACCCCTTACCACAAGTCATCCAAAGACTTTTCAACGTCAACTGGTTCGGTCCTCCGGTTGGTGTTACCCAACTTTCAACCTGCTCATGGTAAGCTCATTCGTTTTCGGGTCTAATTCATTAAACTAATCGCCCTATTAAGACTTGCTTTCGCTGCGCCTACACCTAGATGGCTTAAGCTTGCTTAATAAATTAAGTCACTGACCCATTATACAAAAGGTACGCCGTCACTCTAAAAAGAGCTTCGACTGATTGTAGGCATGCAGTTTCAGGTTCTATTTCACTCCCCTAATAGGGGTTCTTTTCACCTTTCCCTCACGGTACTAGTTCACTATCGGTCACTGAAGAGTATTTAGGCTTAGAGGGTGGTCCCCCTATATTCGAGCAGGATTTCACGTGTCCCGCTTTACTCAAGAATTTTGTTAAACATTACTCATACGGGACTATCACCCTCTATGGTTAGCATTTCCAAACTATTCAAATTTTTTTAACAAAACTACTGGCCTAGTCCGCGTTCGCTCGCCACTACTAACGGAATCTCAATTGATTTCTTTTCCTCTGGTTACTTAGATGTTTCAGTTCTCCAGGTTGTCTCTTTAAACCTATGTATTCAGTTTAAAGTACCACATAAAGTGGTGGGTTTCCCCATTCGGAAATTTTCGGATCAAAACTTACATACAGCTCCCCGAAACTTATCGCAGTATATCACGTCCTTCATCGGCTTTCAGTGCCAAGGCATCCACTACACGCCCTTAAACGCTTGATTTATGCACAGAAAAAAATTCTGTGTTGAATCAAATTTTTATTTTGAACATTAGCTAATAACATTACTAATGTTCGGATATAGATATTGATATTAATTATTATTTTATTTACAATTTTTTATAACTAAGTGTTTTGGTGGAGGATAGCGGGATCGAACCGCTGACCTCCTGAATGCAAATCAGGCGCTCTCCCAGCTGAGCTAATCCCCCATGATCTTTTATTGGTGGGCCGAGAAAGACTCGAACTTTCGACCCCACCCTTATCAAGGGTGTGCTCTAACCAACTGAGCTACCGGCCCCCATGCAAGAGAAACACTATTTAAGAAGAGAAATGAGGACGGTCAACATTACCTGTATATTATTTAGAATGAAATTTTACTTTCATTCATCCTTAGAAAGGAGGTAATCCAGCCGCAGGTTCCCCTACGGCTACCTTGTTACGACTTCACCCCAGTCGCTGACTATACCGTGGTCAAGGGTTTAAAACCTTGCCTTAAGGTAGAACCAACTCCCATGGTGTGACGGGCGGTGTGTACAAGACCCGGGAACGCATTCACCGTGGCACGCTGATCCACGATTACTAGTAATTCCAGCTTCATGCACTCGAGTTGCAGAGTGCAATCCGAACTGAGGTATCTTTTAGGGATTTGCTTAACTTCGCAGTTTTGCTTCCTGTTGTAGATACCATTGTAGCACGTGTGTAGCCCAACACGTAAGGGCCATGAGGACTTGACGTCATCCCCACCTTCCTCCAGCTTATCACTGGCAGTTCTTTCAGAGTGCCCAACTTAATGATGGCAACTAAAAGTGAGGGTTGCGCTCGTTGCGGGACTTAACCCAACATCTCACGACACGAGCTGACGACAGCCATGCAGCACCTGTGTTTCGTCCGGCCGAACCGAAAACTCTAATCTCTTAGAGTCGCGACGAACATGTCAAGTGTTGGTAAGGTTCTGCGCGTATCTTCGAATTAAACCACATGCTCCACTACTTGTGCGGGTCCCCGTCAATTCATTTGAGTTTTAACCTTGCGGTCGTACTCCCCAGGCGGTGTGTTTATCGGTTTCCCTGCGACACTGAAAATAAATTTCCAACGTCTAACACACATCGTTTACGGCATGGACTACGAGGGTATCTAATCCTCTTCGCTACCCATGCTTTCGTTCCTCAGTGTCAGTAATGATCCAGAAAGCTGCCTTCGCAATTGGTATTCTTTCTAATATCTACGAATTTCACCTCTACACTAGAAATTCTGCTTTCCTCTATCATACTCTAGCTGAAAAGTTTTAATGGCAGTTCCAGAGTTAAGCTCTGGGATTTCACCACTAACTTTTTCAACCACCTACGAACTCTTTAAGCCCAGTAATTCCGAACTACGCTAGGTCCCTTCGTATTACCGCGGCTGCTGGCACGAAGTTAGCCGGACCTTCTTATTCGGGTACAGTCATTTTCTTCCCCGACGAAAGAGCTTTACAACCCAAGGGCCTTCTTCACTCACGCGGCATCGCTGCATCAGAGTTTCCTCCATTGTGCAAGATTCCCCACTGCTGCCTCCCGTAGGAGTTTGGGCCGTGTCTCAGTCCCAATGTGGCTGATCATCCTCTCAAATCAGCTATTGATCACAGTCTTGGTAGGCCATTACCCCACCAACAAACTAATCAAGTGCAGGCTCATCCAATGGTGCATAAAGCTTTCTCCGTAAAGACTTATCCGGTATTAGCACAAGTTTCCTCGTGTTATTCCAGGCCAAAGGGCAGATACCTACATGTTACTCACCCGTCTGCCACTAAGTATTGCTACTTCGTTCGACTTGCATGTGTTAGGCGTGCCGCCAGCGTACGTTCTGAGCCATGATCAAACTCTCAAGTTTAAAAACGGCGCACACTAGCTTCTATATAAATTCTAAGAATAAAATTTATATAATGTTGAAGTGTGTACGACAAATTTTTGGTAACCTTAACCGTCCACACTTCTCTTCTTAAATTTTTACTTTTTAAATAGCTAATTGGGCCTAAAAAGCCCAATAATACTCACTAATCTATTGTGTTAACAATAATATTCGTGAGAAAGTTCGATGCTTATAGGCTAAAATAAAAGGAAATCAAGCATTTAAGAATAAAAAAAATGCTAAAAATTGATGATTTTATAGGGTTTTTTTTGATTTTTTGATACTGCTAAACTAATAATTCTAATCAAACATTTTTAAATGCCAAAAAAACTTACACAATTTTTTTATAAAAACTTAAAAATATTAGGATTAATTTTTTTGGTAATTTTTACAATAATGATTGCAACTTTATCTGGTTATCAAAAAAATTTAAATAGTGAACAATACTATAATTTTATTGATAATATTTATGTAAAGAAAACACTTAATGAAATTATTAATAACTTAGAACCTAGATACAAAAAATATAATCATAAAATCAAATCTGGTGAAACTTTTGATAAAATACTAAATAATTACTCGATTGATAAAGAAGAGATTAAAACTATTAAAGAAAATCTTACTAAAAAAATTAATATTAATAAATTAAAAACTAATCAAAAAATTCAGATTACTATAGATCAAACTAACAATAAAATAAAAGAATTCATTTTTCAAATTTCTAATACAGAAAAAATTTATTTATCAAAAAATAGTGAAGATACAAAATTTAATGAAAAAATATTAGCTATTAAATTAGATAAAAAAATTATTTATAAAGAAAATATAATACTACAAAGTCTTTATAAAGCTGCTACTGATCAAAATATTCCTCCAAATACAATAATTGAATTTGCAAGAATTTATGGTTTTCAAGTAGATTTTCAAAGAGATATTCGAAAAGAAGATAAGTTTCAAATTATGTATGAAGTTTTTATTGATAAGAATAAAAAAGTAATTGAAACTGGAGAAATTCTTTTTGCAAATCTTAAATTGAGTGGTCAAGATAATTCATTGTATTATTTTGATAAAGAAAATCTTGAGGGTCATTATAATAAAAATGGAAAAAGTGTGCAAAAAGCATTGATGAAATCACCTATCAACGGTGCAAGACTATCTTCATCATTTGGAATGAGAAAGCATCCAATTGATGGATTTAACAAAATGCATAGAGGAACTGATTTTGCGGCTCCTATGGGAACACCAATTATGGCGTCTGGAAATGGTATAGTAAAAAAAGCTGGCTGGTGTGGAGGTGGTGGAAATTGTGTTAAAATTAGGCATAACTCAACATATCAAACTGTCTATGCTCATATGTCTAAATTTGCAAGAGGAATTAAAAATGGCGTCAGAGTTAAACAAGGTCAAACAATTGGTTATGTTGGTTCAACGGGAAAATCAACAGGTCCTCATCTACATTATGAAGTTATTGTTAATGGAAAAAAAGTTAATTCTCAAACCTTAAAACTTCCTTCTGGTAAGGTTTTAAAAGGAAAAAATAGAGAGCTATTTGAAACTATTAGAATTAAGCTAAATGTTCTTAAATCTGAAAAAATTATTGGATTAAAATAATTTGCTTCAGATTATTTTTTAGAAATTGTTTAAATCTTTGCTATGATTTTTTTTTTTTCGGTATTAATTTGTTCAGATTTATCAGCTAATTCTTGTGAATCGGTTAAAATTTCGGTTGATTTATTTTCAGCAAATTTTAATTTTTTATAATTTTCTTGTTCATTTAAAACTCTTGTAAAGTGATCGGCATGCTGAAGATAATTTTCAGATAATATTTTATCTCCATTTGAAGAGGCTTCTCTTGCTAAATCATTATATTTTTCAATTAATTTTGGAGCATTATGGTTGTTTCTGCCGGGAGCTTTTCTCTTAAAGCTATCATTGTTTGAATAATTTGATCCAAATTTAGGTCTATCTCCATTGTTCTTAAAATTTCTATCGTTTCGTCTAAAATTGTTTCTTCTAACGTTATTATTATTTCTAAATGTTACCATAAAATTAATTAATTATATCTTGGTACTAATAATGCATCGATCTTTCTTTGCCAGATCCTTGATAGTACTATTTATATAAAAGCCTTTATTGTTTAATAATTTAACTACTTTATTTTTTTGATCAAAACCAATCTCTAAAATAAATTTTCCATTTTTTTTTAACAGCTCAGACGATTTTTTTATTACTTTTCTGATCACTGATAAACCGTCTAATCCACCATCTAAAGCTAATTTTGGCTCAAACTTTATAACATCACTCTCCAAATATTTTAAATCACATCTTTTTATATAAGGGGGATTAGAAACAATTAAATCATATTTGCCTTGATCAAATTTGTCAACATCTGATTTAAAAAACTTTACTCTTCCATCTACAAGGAGTTTTTTTGCATTTATTTTGCATATTTCTAAGGAGTTTTTACTGATATCTATTCCAGTTCCATAAAAATTTTTTCTCTCCTTTAAAATACTCAAAAGAATACACCCTGAACCGACACCAATATCAAGTAGATTAAGTTTATTTTTATTTTTAGTTATTTTTAAAACTTTCTCGATAATAAGCTCTGTATCAGGTCTTGGAATAAGAGTATTTTTATTTACATAAAATTCACTATTCCAAAAAAATTTTTTTTTTAAAAGATAGGCTATTGGTTTTCTAGTGGCTCGCTCTTGGACTAATTTTTTAAAATATTCTAAATTTTTTTTCTCTAAAACTTTATTATCATTTAAAATAATGTATTCACGGTTTGTACCTAAAACTTTTGCCATTAAGATTTCGGTATCAAGTTGAGCTGATAGAATAGATCTATCTTTTAAAAAATTTGTTCCTTCTATAACTGCTGACTGAATATTCATTTAATTCAAACTGCTTAAACTGTCTTCTTGTGCTTGCAATGTCAATGACTCTATCATCTCATCAAACGCCTCTCCCTCTAAAAATTCTTCTAATCTATGAAGTGTTAAATTAATTCTGTGATCTGTAACTCTTCCTTGTGGAAAATTATAAGTTCTAATTCTTTCTGATCTATCACCGGTTCCAATTTTTGTTTTTCTATCCTGTGATCTTTCTTGATCAATTCTTGATCTTTCTAATTCATATAATCTAGACCTTAAAATTTTCATACCTTTGGCTTTGTTTTTATGTTGAGATTTTTCATCTTGTTGAGAGACAGAAAGCCCTGTTGGAATATGAGTAATTCTAACAGCACTATCGGTAGTATTGACTGATTGTCCTCCTGGTCCACCTGCTCTAAATACATCTATTCTAAGATCAGACTCTTCTATTTTTAAATCAACTTCCTCAGCTTCAGGCAATACCGCAACTGTAGCAGCTGAAGTATGAACCCTTCCTTGAGTTTCGGTATCTGGCACCCTTTGTACTCTATGAACACCACTTTCATATTTCAAAGTTGAGTAAATGTTGGTTCCTTTAATAGATGCTATAACCTCTTTTAACCCTCCGGCATCACTTCTTGAGATTGATATTAATTCTAGTATCCATTTTTTTTTATGACTTACTTTTTCATACATCTTAAAAAGATCCGAAGCAAACAAACTTGCTTCCAATCCTCCTGTTCCTGCTCTTATTTCAATAATAGCATTTTTTTTATCAGCTTCGTCCTTTGGAAGTAAAAATAATTTTAATTTTTTTTCATTTTTTTCAAATTCAATCTTTAAATCTGATAATTCTAATTCAGCCATATCTTTTAATTCTTTATCTGCAGAATTATCATCTAGTATTTTTTCTAATTCTTTTTTATCATTTTTATAAGATAGATATTTTTTAGCATTTTCTATAATTTGATTTACATCGGCATATTCTTTTGATTTTTCAGCAAATAACTTTTTATCAATTTCACCTGAAGACAGATCTTTTTCTAAAGTTGAATGTTTTAATATTAATTCTTCAATTGTTTTTGAGGGTATCATTGTTTTTTTTCTAGCTCTGAGGCTTTTTTTTCAACTTCAGAGACAACTTTATCTATTATTTTATCTGTTAAGACTTTATTACTCTGAACTCCTGAAAGATAAAGCATATTGTTGCCTTTACCGCCACCTGTAATACCTACATCTGTCATTGCTGCTTCACCTGGTCCATTAACTACACATCCAATTATTGACAGTGTAACTGGTGTTTTTATATGTGATAATTTTGTCTCTAAAATCTTAACAGTATCAATTACTTGGAATGCTTGTCTTGCACATGAAGGACAAGATATAATTTTTACACCTCTATTTCTTAATCCTAATGACTTTAAAATCTCATTACCAATTTTAATTTCTTTTACCGGATCTTCAGAAAGTGAAATTCGAATAGTATCACCAATTCCCTCCAAAAGTAGCGTTCCAAGCCCAATAGATGATTTAACGCTTCCTGAAACAAAGCTTCCAGCTTCTGTAATTCCAAGATGCAATGGATAATCCATTGCTTTTGAAAGTTGTCGGTAGGCTGCAATTGATAAAAAAACATCTGACGACTTAACACTAACTTTGAAGTTAAAAAAATTTTGATCTTCTAAAACTTTAATATTTCTTAAAGCGCTTTCAACTAGTGCTTCTGGACAAGGTTCTTTATATTTTTCAAGAATATCTTTTTCAAGTGACCCTGCATTAACTCCAATCCTTATTGAGCAACCGTTATTTTTTGCAGCACTTAAAACATCGTGAATTTTTTTTTTGTCACCTATATTACCTGGGTTTATTCTTAAACATTTTGCACCATTTTCAGCGGCTTCTATTGCACGTTTATAATGGAAATGAATGTCAGCAATAATTGGTAATTCCACACTATGAATTATTTTTTTTAATGCTTTTGTCGATTCTTCATCAGGACATGAAACTCTTACAACATCTGCACCTTCTTCATGAATTTCATTTATTTGATTGATTGTGGCTTTAACATCAGTTGTCAAAGTATTTGTCATCGACTGAACTGAAATTGGATTGTCCCCACCAATTTTTACATCTCCAACATTTATTACTTTAGTTTTTCTTCGGTTAATATTTCTGAAAGGCCTGAGGCTCATAAAATTTAGTCTAATTTAAATTCTTTATGCAAAACAGCTATAGCCTTTTTAACTTGATTGGCAGAAATTAAAACTGAAATTTTTATTTCAGATGTAGAGATTACCAAAATATTTATCTTTTTTGAAGCTAAAGCCTGAAACATTCGATAAGTTATTCCAGGAGTTGTTATCATTCCAACACCAATAATTGATACTTTAGACACATTTTTATCAAAAGATAATTTTTTGTAAGAAATTTTTTTATTTTGTTTGATAAATTTCTCTGCTTTTTTTAAATCATCAGATTTGATTGTAAATGTAAGATCTGTTTCTTTGCCATTAAGAGAAATATTCTGAACAACCATATCTACATTTATTAAATTTTTGGACAAAGGTTTGAAAATAGATGCCGCAACCCCTGGTCTATCTTTAACTCCTTCAATTGTAATTTTTGCATCATTTTTTGTTGAAGAAATTCCAGTTATTATTTGATCACTAAAAGCTTTTGATGAATTTGTAATCAAAGTTCCTGGTTTAGAAATAAATGAAGATTTAACCTGTATGTCTATTTTACTCAATTTGGCATCTTGAACTGAAGTTGGTTGCATTACTTTTGAACCTAGAGATGCCATTTCTAACATTTCATCATAAAAGATTTTTTTAATTTTTTTTGCTTTTTTGTATTGTCTAGGATCAGTAGTATAAACTCCATCTACATCAGTATAAATAATACACTCTTCTGCTTTGATAAATTTAGCTAACATTATTGCTGTAGCATCTGAGCCACTTCTTCCAATAGTTGTTAGTCTTAACTCATTGTTTATTCCTTGAAAGCCTGTGATAATAGGAATTCCTCCGCTTTTAACATAGTTTTGAAGTACTTTTGAAAATACTTTATTTATTCTTGAAGCTGAGTAAGGACCCTCAGTTACTATTGGTATTTGCCAAGATAGCCACGATCTAGATTTAAACCCAATATGATTTAATCTTCCAGCTATTAAAGCACAAGAAACTTGTTCACCTGTCGATAACAAAGTATCATATTCTGCTTTATCAAAATTGTTACTAATTAACTTAGATTTATTAACAAGTTCATTGGTAACACCACTCATAGCAGAGGAAATTACTATGACTTTATTTTTCTTTTTTTTATAGGAAGCAATAATTTTACATACCTTTTTAATTCTTTCTATACTTCCTACAGAAGTTCCACCAAATTTTAAAACAACAGTTTTCATTGATCTAATTTATTTATTATAATTTAATAAATAATTGATAAAATACATCTTAATTGTTATGTCAACTAATTATCGATAATGGGCAGTGTAAATAAAAAAGAAATTGAAAAATTTTCAAAAATGGCAGCTGAATGGTGGGACCCCAGCGGAAAATTTAAACCTCTTCATAAATTTAATCCAATAAGAATTAAATATATCAAAGAAAATATTATTAGTAATTTTAAATTAAAAGTTAAAAAGAAACCTTTAGATAAAATCAATATATTGGATATAGGATGTGGAGGAGGACTTCTATCTGAGCCAATGACAAGATTAGGTGCGAATGTAACTGGAATTGATGCATCAAATAAAAATATTAATATTGCTAAATTACATGCAAAAAAAAATAAACTTAAAATTAATTATTTGTGTTCATCTCCTGAAAAATTAAAAATTAAGAAAAAATTTGATGTAATTTTAAATATGGAAATTATTGAACATGTTGAAGATATTAATTTTTTTATTAACTCTTGCTCAAAACTTCTAAAAAAAAATGGGCTTATGTTTGTTGCAACCTTAAATAAAACATTAAAATCATATATGTTTGCAATTATTGGGGCGGAGTATGTTTTGAGGTGGCTTCCAATAGGTACTCATGACTGGGAAAAATTTGTAAAACCTGAAGATCTAAAAAAAATTTTGGGTAAAAATAATTTAAAATTAAAAAAATTAGATGGAATGAATTTTAATTTAGTTAAAGATGAATGGAGTGTCTCTTCAGATACTTCGATTAACTATATTGCAAAATTTATAAAAGTCTAATTTTCCTTATCTTCTACCCAAGGTATCACTTGAGCATCAATGCCTTCCTCCTTTAGTTCTAAAAGATCTTTTTTAGAGGCATTTCCATAAATTCCCTTGATTTTTTTTTTGGAGTCATAATGTATAGATCGAGCTTCATAAGCAAAATTTTCACCAACAAACTTAAAATTTTCTTTAATAAATTTTTGATAACTTTTGATAGTTTTTTTTATATTGTCGTATTTTTTTAATTGTAAGTCTTTCTTGTTATTCGTTACACTTGGTGCCATAAGAGTTTTATCTACTTTTGTGGAATTGCAAACATGGCAAACTAAAAAATTATTTTTTTTTAATTTTTCAAATTCTTTTGATGAAGCAAACCAACTATCAAAGGTTGTCTGACAATGTTTACATGCTAATTTATATTTGATCATATTATTTATTTAATAATTTATAAAAAATTTTCAATACTCTTAACTTCTATAATCTGCATTAATATCAATGTATTTTTTCGTGAAGTCCATTGTATAAACAGTAAAACTTTTTGTTCCTGTAAATATTTCAATACCAAGATCGATATTTTCATTTTTCATATATTCTAAAGTTTTTGTTTCATCGTAATTTTGATATAGTTTTCCATCTCTTACAATTTTAATATCTCCAAATTTAATTAATAGTTTTTTTAAATTTATTTTTGGTCCAGCTTTACCAATCGCCATTATAACTCTTCCCCAATTAGGATCTTCACCCGCAATAGCAGTCTTTACTAGAGGTGAGTTAGCAATTGAAAGAGCAATTTGCTTAGCTTCTATTTCTGATTTACATTTTTTAACATTAACAGTTATAAATTTTGAAGATCCTTCTCCATCTGAAACAACTCTTTTTGCTAAATTTAATAAAACCTTATTTAAAGCCTTGTCAAAATTTTGTATCTTTTTATCATTAATATTTTTAATTTGAGCGTTATCTGCTTTACCAGTTGCAAAAATAGTTGCCATATCATTAGTGCTTGTATCACCATCACAAGTTATAGCATTAAAGGTTGTTGAAATATTTTTTTTAAGTAACTTGTTTAAAATATCATTAGATAGTTTCGCATCAGTAAAAACATAAGCTAATGTAGTTGCCATTTTGGGATGGATCATCCCTGAACCTTTTGCTATTCCATAAATCTTAATTTTTTTATTTGCAATTGTACACTCCTCCATTGCTAACTTAGGCTTAGTATCAGTTGTCATAATACCAAGTGCAGCTTTCATCCAAATAAATTTATTTTGGGTATATTTAATTTTATTTGTTAAATTTGGGATTTGATGAGAGATTTTTTCATAAGGATAAGGTTCTCCAATAGTTCCTGTACAACCAAACATTATATCTTTTGAGGTAATTTTTTTTGGAATATTCTCATCTTGCTCTTGTTTTTTAGTTAATTCAGATGAAACAATTTCTGATAATTTCTTTAAACTTTCATATCCTTGTTTACCAGTAAAAGCATTGGCATTCCGAGTGTTAACTAGAAGGGAATAAATTCTTTTGCTATTTTGCTTTAAATTCCATTTAATATTCTCAGATACTATTTTTGACTGCGTATATACTGAAGCATAATTAGCTCCATCTCTAAAATAAAACATTGATAAGTCATCTCTATTATCATTGTACAAATTTGCACTAACAATAGAAATGGATAGACCATCAACATGATCAAGGTCTTGAAAATCAATCATTCTAGCATTTTTTGATTTTGAAGATAAAAAGTTTGATAAATTAATTCCCATAGTATTTAAAATAATTATTTAATACATATATTAAACAATATAAGTAAAGAATAAATCAAATACTCATGTTTAATCCATTAAATCTAATTACAAAATTTATTAAATCTAGCAATCAAAAAGAATTGGATAGAATCAGTAAAATTGTAAAAACAATAAATTCACTTGAAGATCAATTTAAAAAAATTGATGACTCAGATTTTCCAAAAAAAACCCAAGAATATAAAGAGCAAATTAAGCAAGGAAAAACCTTGGATGAACTTTTGCCTGAGGCATTTGCATTGGTAAGAGAGGCTTCAAAAAGAACACGAAATGAAAGACACTTTGATGTTCAAATAATCGGAGGAGTTGTTCTTCATGAGGGCAAGATTGCCGAAATGAGAACAGGAGAAGGTAAAACTCTTACAATTTCTCTTGCTGCATACTTAAATGCACTCAATGAAAAAGGTGTTCATATTGTTACTGTAAATGATTATCTGGCAAAAAGAGACTCTATCGAAATGGGACAAATTTATAACTTTTTAGGTTTGTCTTCTGGTTACATCAATAACGATCAAGATGATAATGTGCGAAAGAGAAATTATAATTGTGATATTACATATGCAACAAACAGTGAGCTTGGATTTGATTACTTGAGAGATAATATGAAATTTTCAGAGAATGAAATGGTTCAAAGAGAACATTCATTTTCAATAGTTGATGAAATAGACTCATGTCTAATTGATGAGGCTAGAACCCCATTAGTCATATCAGGTTCAGCTGAGGATAAAACTGCTCAGTATCTTGCTGTTGATAAACTTGTAAGACAGTTGAATGATAAAGATTATGAAATAGACGAAAAAGAAAAAAATATTCTTTTAACCAATGATGGAATTAATAATGTAGAAAGAATCTTTTCTAGTGCCGGTATTTTAAAAAATAATAACTTTTATGATCCAGAAAATTTGCATTTAGTACATCATGTCAATCAAGCACTTCGGGCTAATCATTTATTTGAAAAAGGTAAAGATTATATTGTTAAAGATGAAAGCTTAAAAATTATAGACGAACTGACGGGCAGAATACTTGAAGGTAGAAGATTTGGTGATGGATTGCATCAAGCATTAGAAGCAAAAGAACGAATAAATATTCAAGCAGAAAATCAAACCTTAGCTTCAATAACATATCAAAATTATTTCAAGCTTTATGAAAAAATATCTGGATGTACTGGTACTGCGGCAACGGAGTCTGAAGAATTTTTTGAAATTTATAATTTAACTGTTGTAATTATTCCAACTAATAATGATATGATTAGAAAAGATTACAATGATCAAATTTTTAGAACAGAAAATGAAAAAAATAACGCGATAATTGAAAAAATTGTTGATCGTCATAATGCAGGTCAACCAATTTTAATTTTTACATCTAGCATTAACAAGTCTGAAATTTATTCAACCTTACTAAAGAAAAAAAATATCAAACATGTTATTTTAAATGCTAAAAATCATGAAAATGAGGCAGATATAATAGCTAATGCGGGTAAAGAAAAATCAGTAATCATTACAACAAGTATTTCTGGAAGAGGGGTTGATATTCAGCTTGGTGGTAAAAAAGGATCTATCCAAGAGGATCAGCTTAAAATAGATAAAAACAAAATAAAATCTTTAGGTGGATTATTTGTTGTCGGAACTGAAAGAATGGAGTCAAGAAGAGTTGACAATCAAGCAAGAGGAAGATCTGGCAGACAAGGTGATGAAGGAAGTTCTATATTTTATGTAAGTCTTGAAGATGATTTAATGAGAATTTTTGGATCAGAGTCTATGAATAAAATGTTAGAGAAATTGGGACTTAAAGATGGGGAAAGCATAGATCACCCGTGGATCAATAAAGCGCTAGAAAGAGCTCAACAAAAAGTTGAAGCAAGAAACTTCGATATTAGAAAAACCTTAATTAAATTTGACAATGTTTTAAATGATCAAAGACATGTTGTATTTTCTCAACGAAAAAATGCCATGAATAGTCAAAATATATTTGACTATTCTGATGAATTTATGAATGAAATAATTAAAGATATTATTAATTTAAAAATTCAAAATTTATCAAATCCTAAAAGTAACGAGTTTAGTAATCGTTTGAAACAGATTGTTGGTAAAAGTTTTGATGAATTAGAATTAAAAGAGTTAATTTCTGCAAAAGATGGTGAATTAAAGGAAAAAATTATAAAAAAATTTTCAGAGTCTAGAGAAGAAAGAATCAAAATTTTAAGTGAAGATCATGCAAAAGAAATTGAAAAAAGAATTTTTTTACAATCAATCGACCTTAATTGGAAATCTCATATTCAATATTTAGAGCAGCTTAGACAAGTAATTGGACTGAGATCTTATGGGCAACGAGATCCTCTTATTGAATATAAAAAAGAAGCTTTTGAACTATTTTCCAACCTTCTAGATAAATTAAAATTAGATTTTGTAACTATTTTGATGAATTTAAAAGTTGTCACAGAACAACAAGAAGAAAACAAAAAATCAATGGTAGATCAAATTAAAACTGGCAAAAAAATTGGTAGAAATGAACCTTGTTCATGCGGTTCAGGAAAAAAATTCAAACATTGCTGTGGTGCTTTATAAAATTTAAAACAGGCTAAAAGCAACAAGCAACAAAACTAAACCCACGATTACTGATCCTATTAAAATTTTTTTTGATTTGAAAATTTTATCAAGATTATTTTGTTTAACTGTCAATGTACTTAAATCTTCAGAATTACTAATAAATCCTTTATTTCTTCCAATTTTTAAAAATTTATTTTTCCTTTCATTCATTATTTCTTCAGATGACAAATCTTTGAAATAACCTAAATTTTTTGATATAGAATCTTTTAATCCTTCTAACATTTGATCCCTATCTCTATGTGCGCCTCCTAATGGCTCAGGAATTATTTCATCAATAACTTTTAATTCTAACAAATCTTTTGCTGAAAGTTTCATCGCTTTTGCAGCATCGAGCATTTTTTTTGGATCTCTCCATAAAATAGTTGCACATCCCTCTGGAGAAATTACTGAATAAATTGCATTTTCTAACATAATTACTTTATTAGATGATGCTAATGCTATTGCTCCTCCTGAGCCCCCTTCTCCAATGATAATTGCTAAAGTTGGAACTCTTAGTTCCATACAACACTCAATTGATTTAGCGATAGCCTCTGCTTGTCCCCTTTCTTCTGCTCCAACACCTGGATATGCTCCTGGTGTATCTATAAATGATATTATTGGGATGCTAAATTTATTCGCTAAATTCATTAATCGAATTGTTTTACGATAACCTTCGGGTCTCATCATTCCAAAATTTCTTTCAATTCTAGTCTCTAAATTTTCACCTTTTTCTTGACCTATCACCAAAACTGAGGTGCCATTAAATTTTGCAAATCCAGTTAATACAGATTTGTCCTCTCCATAATAACGATCACCTGATAAAGAAATGAAGTCATCAAACAATTTATCAATAAAAAACTTTGATTTAGGTCTATCTTCATGACGAGCAACCATAGTTGTTTGCCAAGGATCGAGGTTTGAATAGATTTCTTTTAATTTTTCATCAAGCTCAGCTTGAGTACTAGATATTTTTTGAGTGTCTACTTCAGAGAGACCCTCTTGATTATAAGGATCTTTTAATTTTTCTATCTCAGACTCCAGATTTTTAATATCAGTTTCAAAATTAAGATAATTTTTCATATTAATTTCTTTATAAACTAAAATTTGACAATAAAATGATATATTAAAAAATAATGAAAAAAAAAGAAAAATTCATAAAAACTTGTGATTTATCTGTCTCCCATGTACTTTTAGATTTTGTTAATAAAGAATTACTGCCTGGAACTGGTATCTCTACTAATCAATTCTGGAGAGGGTTTAGTAAAACTGTACATGATTTATCGCCAAAAAATAAAAAGCTCTTAGAGACAAGAGAAAAAATACAAAAATCAATAGATTCTTTCCATCTTGAAAGAAAAGAAAAAAAATTCAATTTTAACGAATATAAAATCTTTTTACAAAAAATAGGCTATCTTAAAAAATCTGGTCCAAACTTTAAAATTGTAACTAAAAATGTAGACAAAGAAATCTCAAGTATTTGTGGTCCTCAATTGGTTTGTCCAGTGACAAATGCAAGATTTTTATTAAACGGTGCCAATGCAAGATGGGTAAGTCTTTATGATAGTTTATATGGCTCAAATATAATTCCAGAAACCAGAGGTGCATTAAAAGGTAAAACATATAATCCAATAAGAGGAAAAAATGTTATTGAATATAGCAGAATTCTTTTAGACAAATATATACCTCTTAAAAATATAAGTTGGAAAAATTTGGATAAAATACCAAATATAAATAATGGAAAATTAAATATTGAATTAAGAGATAAAAAACAATTAGTTGGATATAAAAAAGTTAAAAATAAATTAACATCTCTTTTGTTCGTAAATAATAATCTTCATATAGATATAATATTTGATTATAATAAAAAATTAGAAAAAAATAATCCTGATGGCAACCAAGACCCATTAAAAATTCATGATGTTATTTTAGAATCAGCTATTTCAACAATTTGCGATCATGAAGATAGTGTAGCTGCAGTTGATGCTGAAGATAAAGTTTTAGGATACAGAAATTGGTTACAGTTAATGAAGGGAACTCTTAATTCAAAATTTAAAAAAAAAGGTAAAATAATTAAAAGAAAATTAAACCCTGACAGAGAATATTATTCTGTTAAGAATAAAAAAATCAAATTACATGGAAGATCATTATTATTGAACAGAAATGTAGGTCATCTAATGACAAATCATGCAATACTTTTAAAAGATGGTTCTGAATGTCCAGAGGGAATTCTAGATGCCTTTATAACCTCAGCTGCTTGTCTTCACGATTTTAAGAAAAAAGGTAATTCAAGAACTAATTCTATTTATATTGTAAAACCAAAAATGCATGGCCCAGAGGAGTGTGCATTTACTAATCTTATCTTTGATAAGGTTGAAAAATTTTTAAAATTAAAAAAAAACCAAATCTTGTGTGGAATAATGGATGAAGAAAGAAGAACCTCGGTTAATCTTAAGGAATGTATTAGAATTTTAAAAAAAAGAGTATTTTTTATTAATACAGGTTTTCTTGACAGAACTGGTGATGAAATTCACACATCTATGGAAATTGGTCCAATGGAATTAAAAGGCGATATGAAATCAACTAAATGGATAAAAACTTATGAAAATAATAATGTTGATATAGGTTTAATGTGTGGTTTTTCTGGTAAGGCACAGATAGGGAAAGGTATGTGGGCCATGCCAGACTTACTAAATGAAATGATGACTCAGAAAATTTCACATCCCATGTCTGGAGCAAATTGTGCCTGGGTCCCTTCTCCAACGGCTGCTGCTATCCACGCGTTGCATTATCATGAAATTGATGTTTTTTCTTTACATCAAAAAATTAAAAAAAGAAAACCAGCTAATTTAAATCATTTAATAACAATACCAGTAAATAATGATCCCAATTGGTCAAAAGATGAAATTGAAAAGGAGCTAAAAAATAACGCTCAAGGTATTTTAGGGTATGTTGTCAGATGGATAGATCAATCAGTGGGATGCTCAAAAGTTCCAGATATTAATGGTATAGGTTTAATGGAAGATAGGGCAACTTGTAGAATAAGTAGTCAACATATTGCAAATTGGTTACATCATGGCGTCTGTAGTAAAAAACAAGTTTTAGAAATTATGAAAAAAATGGCTAAAGTTGTTGATTACCAAAACCTTAAAGACAGTAGCATGAAAGACCAAGACCCTTATCAACCTATGTCTGGAAATTTTGAAAAATCAATAGCTTTTAAAGTAGCATGTGATTTAGTTTTTCATGGAAAATATCAACCATCTGGGTATACAGAACCATTACTTCATTTTAATAGATTAATAAAAAAATCAATTTGATTAAGATTTTAAACCAGTTCTATTTTTAAAAGCAGAAAATAAAGTTCCATCATCTAGATTTTCGATCTCACCACCCACAGGTAATCCTTGTGCTAATTTAGTGACTTTAACATTGGTATTTTTTAAACTATCTTGAATATAGTACGCTGTAGTTTGTCCTTCTACAGTTGCACTTGTTGCAAGTATAACTTCTTCTATGTTATCTCTATTTACTCTTTCAACTAAAGAATTAATTAAAAGATCCTCTTTTCTTTGACCAACAGAGGAAATTGTTCCTCCTAAAATATGAAAATATCCTTGAAAAATATTCGAGCTTTCAATTGACCACTGATCCGCAATATCTTCCACAACACAAATTTTTGTATATTTTTCTTTCAAACTTTCACAATTAAAACACCCATTTAAATTAGATTTTAATGAACCACATGAATTACATCTTGTTACATTTTTATAAACCTGGGCTAGTGTGCTTGCGATAGGTTTTACTAACTCGTCTCGGTTATTAATAAGTTTTAGAACTATTCTTTTAGCTGACTTAGGTCCTAATCCTGGAAGCTTTGAAATTAATTTAATTAATTCCTCAATCTCGCTAATATTCTGCATTATTAATTATAAAGGCCATTTAAAACCAGGAATTCCAAAACCTCCTGCAGCTTTTGAAATTTCTTCAGTGGTCTTTGTTTTTAACTGTGATTTTGCACTATTATGAGCTGCAACAATTAAATCCTCAATTATTGTCTTATTTTCTTTAATTATCTCATCAGAAAGTTCAATTTTTTGCATCTCACCTTCACCATCAAGAGTAATTTTGACTGAATTAGAACCTGAAACTCCCTCAGCTTTTATCTCCTTAATTTTTTCTTGGCTTTCTTTCATTTTTGCTTCTAATTCTTTAGCTTTATCCAAAATCTTTGTAAAATCAGTCATTTTTATCCTTTTCTTTTTCATTCAACTTAACATCTATAAGTTCTGCATCAGGAAATTTTTTCATTACCTTCTTATAAATTTCCAAATTTTTAATCTCATTAATCAATTCATCTTTTTTATTCTTTTGTTTTTCTTTTACTGACATCTCTCCTTTAGATTTACTAAAAGTAATAATCCATCTTTCAGCAGTCCATTCAAAAAGTTTTGATGAAAGATCTTTTACAAAATCTTTATCTAAATTATCATTAAAAGAAATTTCAATTCTATTTCTTTCAAATTTCACAAGATTCACATTTTTTTCTAATTCATGTTTTAGTTTAATTTCCTTTTTTAAATTACAGATATCGATAAGATCATCAAAGGAATTTATCAAATTTTTATCTATCGCTTTAATTTTTGGTTTAACCTCTGGTTTATGTTTGTCTTCTTGGGCTATATTTTTTATTTGATTAACAGTTCTTGAATTATCCTCAAACTTCTGTTCGTTTTCTTCATTTACTGTTTGATTGTCTAAATTATTATTCCTTTCTTCTTGATCTAAATTTTTCTTTAACTTAATTGAACTTAAATGCATTAATCTTATTAAAAACATTTCAATTGATAAATGTTGGTTGGAGACAATATCTAATTCTTCAAGTGAGGATATTGCAAACTGCCAAAATAAAATTAAAACTTTAGAATCTACTTGATTAGAAATATCTTTTATTTTTGAAAACTCCTCATCATTAAGAGAGAAATTTGTGCTTTCCAAAGATAATGAGTTAATATTTTTAAAATAATAAAGTATTTCTAAAAAGTCATTCATAAATACTTTTGGTTCAACACCCTGATCGTAAATTTTTCTATAAATATTAATAACTTTTTCCTCTTCTCCTTTTAATATTAATTCAAATATATTAATTAATTGAGATTTGTCAAAATATCCAAAAATTTTTTGTGCTGCATTAAGATCTAACTCTGTTTTTTCATCTAAGCTTAGTAAAGCTCTATCCAATAAAGATAGTGCATCTCTTACGGATCCTTCTGATATTTTTACAATTAATTTTAAAGCTTCATCTGATGCTTTACCGTTTTCTTTTTCTTTTATATCTTTAATGAACTCAAATAATTCTGAAGATTTAATTCTAGATAAATCAAATCTTTGACACCTTGAGACCACGGTAATAGGTATTTTTTTAATCTCTGTAGTTGCAAAAATAAATTTTAAATATTGCGGTGGTTCTTCAAGTGTTTTTAATAGAGCATTAAATGCTTGTTTACTTAACATATGAACTTCATCAATTATAAAAATCTTATATTTTGCTGATGTCGGGCCATATCTAGAAAATTCAATTAAATCTCTTACATCATCCACACCTGTTTTGCTGGCCGCATCCATTTCAAGCACATCGATGTGACTAGAGTCTGCTATAGATTTACAATTATCACATAGATCTTGTTTGCATAAATTTTCTATGCCATTTAAACAATTAAGTCCTTTGGCAACAATTCTAGCAGTTGTAGTTTTACCAATTCCTCTTATTCCAGTGAATAGATAAGCATTAGGAATTTTGTCTGCTTTAATTGAATTTGTTATAGTTTCAGCCACTACTTCTTGTCCAATAAGATCATCAAAAGTTTTTGGTCTATATTTTAATGCTAATACTTTAGAGTTGTTATTCATTTTATTTATTTTAAGGAGACTAGAACCTGAATAACTGTCTCTACGACTGCTTCCGTTAGGATCTGGTCGGGTTCAAGCAGAATCCACCTCTAGCCTCCAAAACTATTATAGCAGTTATATTTTCTATTCTACAAAAAAAGATTATTTTTTTTTATCTCTTAACTTATCAGCCTCAAAAACACCTAAGACGTGAAAATCTTCACAATGAAGACCCAGTTCTTCTAAAGATTTTTGAATTTTTAGATCTTCAATATGTCCATCTAAATCACACAAAAAAAAGAATGAGTCGAATGTATTTTTTTCTGGATAACTTTGCAACTTTGTTAAATTCACTCCATTAATCGCAAAACCTCCAAGTGATTGATACAGAGCTGCTGGCTTACTTTTAAGCTTAAATAAAAAAGAAGTAATATATTTTTTACTTTTAAATTCAGGTTGAGAAATATTTTTTCCCATGATTAAAAATCTTGTTAAATTACCACTCTCATTTTCAATATTTTTTTTAACAATATCTAATCCGTAAATTTCAGCACTTAAAGTTGATGCTATTGCAGCCTGCTTTATATCTTTTGTTTTTGAAATCATTTCTGCAGATCCAGCTGTATCCGCCCTAATATGTTCTACTATATTATTTTCTTTTATAAATTTTGAACATTGTGACAAACCTTGTGCATGAGAATATACTTCTTTAATATCACTAATTTTTGCACCAGGTTGACCTAATAAATTATGTTCTATTTTTTGAAAATGTTCTTTGTAAATATTTAGTCTGTGCTTGAAGATCAAATATTCAATACCAATATTTCCTGTAATTCTGTTTGACTCAGGGATAATTATTTTACAATCTAGTTCTAGGCTTGCTTTATTAAAACATTCATCAAAAGTTTTACAGGGCAATATTTCTGCATCAGAATCAACTGACAAAGCAGCTAAATGCGAATATGCTCCAAAAGTACCTTGAAAATAAATTTTACTCATTAATCTTTATATTCCATAATTTTTTTTAAGGCTAGATAATCTTCTTCAGTATCAACTCCTATTGGAGATGATTTAGCGAGAGCAACATTTATTTCAATATTATTATCCAACGCTCTTAGCTGTTCCAATCTATTTTCAATTTCATTTTGAGATTGTTTTAATTTTACAAATTTTTCTAATATTTCAGTTGAATAACAATAAATTCCTATATGATGATAAGTTTTATCTCTATTTGAAGACTTTCTTAAAAAAATCTCTGCCTCAGAAAACTCATCTTCATTAAGATCTTTTTTAGTTATAACCTTTACGATATTTTCATTTTCTAAATCTTTAAGGTCTTTAATGTTAGCAGCAAGAGTTCCCATTTTACTTTGATTGCTAATCATTTTTTCATTTAAGCTAATGATATCTTCAATATTAATTGCTGGTTCGTCTCCTTGTAAATTCATTATTAAATCTACACCTTTTATTTCTAATTTTTTTAATGCCTCATAAATTCTATCAGTACCCGTTTTATGATCATTACTTGTTAATATAGCTCTACCACCATTTTTTATGACATCATTTACTATCTCTTGGTCTTCTGTTGCAACGACAACATCTCCAATATTGGCTTCCTGAGCTCTTTTAAATACATGTGAAATGATTGATAAACCTTTTATTTTTAGTAAAGGCTTACCTGGCAGCCTTGATGCTGACAATCTTGATGGTATAATGGTCAATGTTTTCATTAATGTTTGATTTTTATTATATCTATTAAATAGTAATAGAGACAAGATTATACATTAAAATTTGATATTTTTTTAATTTATCATGTTATAGGTTCAAATAAAATTAATAAAATGGATTCTTTCGAGATAAACAAAATTGTTGCAGCCATTTTGGTGGTTGTTCTAATGGTAATAGGAATTGATAAATTATCTGATGTAATTTTTTATGTAGATAAACCAGAAACACCTGGCTATGTAGTTGAGGTAAAACAAGTATCAACGGCTTCGTCTACAACTGAAAATAAAATTGATATAATTGCATTAATGGCAATAGGGGATGCAGCTTCAGGTAAAAAACTTTTTAAAAAATGTATTTCCTGTCATTCAATAGTTAAAGGTGGAAAAAATAAAATTGGACCAGCACTATACAATGTGGTTGGAAGAAAAGTTGGAGGAGTAGCTGATTACAAATATTCAAAAGCTCTAGCTGCATATGAAAAAGAATGGACATTCGAAGAACTAAATGGATTTTTAACAAAGCCTGCAAAATGGGTCAAAGGAACCAAAATGGCTTATGCAGGACTTAAAAAAGAAGAAGATAGAGCTTCAATTATAAAATATTTAAATCAAAATTCAGATAGTCCAGTACCACTACCTTAATTTTCCAAAACAATATAATAAAATACTTTTTTGAACATGAACTCTATTAAGAGCTTGTTGCCAAACGTAAGATTTTTTTCCTAAAAAAACTTCATCACTTACTTCAGATCCACGAGGCAAACAGTGAAGAAAAATACAATCTTTCTTTGCATAACTCATTAATTTTTTATCTATCTTAAATTTTTTAAATTGTATAATTTTTTTCTTTTTATTTACCTTATCATTTAGAGATATAACTTTATCTGAAAATATAACATCAGCTCCAATAGCTGCTTTCATAGGATCATAATGAATAAATATTTTTTTTTTATTTTTTTTTACCCATGCTCTAACTTCCTTACCTGGTTCAAAATTTTTTGGACATCCTATACTAAGTTTAAATGAAAATTTTACAGACGCAGCTATTAAACTGTCTAAAACATTATTAGAATCTCCAATCCAGCAAATATTTAATTTTGAAATTGGTTTTTTTTTTATTTCTTCGGCGGTAAAAATATCAGATAAAACTTGAGTTGGATGTGAAGATGGACTTAAGCCATTTATTATTGGAATTGATAAATAATTTTTAAAATCTTCAATTTTTTTATCACTATCTGTTCTTAACATAAAGCCATCGCCATAAGTTGATAGTATTTTAGCTGTATCTGATATGCTTTCACCACCTTGGCCAAGATGTAATTCATTAGATCTCAGGGTTAAAGTTCCTCCCCCAAGCTGTTTTATTGCTAAATAAAAGCTTATTCTTGTTCTAGAACTTGCTTTTTCAAACATTTGGATAAGCATTTTACCCTTTAAAGGTGACCCTTTATCAACCTCTAAAGTGCTTAACTTTTTTCTAAGGTATTTTCTTTTTTTTGCATCAACAATAATTTTTCTGAGATCTTTAGCTGGTATATCTTTTAAATTTATAAAATGTTTCATTTTAATTTAACTCTGAGCAAACTTTTTTAATGATTTTTAGTGATTGATTGATTTCATTTTTTTTTACGTTAAGTGGCGGTAAAACTCTAACAACATTTTCAGCTGCTCTTATTGTTAATAAATTATTATCCATAAGTTTCTTAATAAATTTTGTTTGATCTGTTTTAAGTTGTATTCCAATCAACAAACCTCTACCTCTTATTTCTTTAATAATATTGGGAAATTCATTTTGAATTTTATTAAGGTTGGACAAAAAATATTCTGAAATATTTTTCACATTTTTTAAAAATTTCTTATTTAAAATTATATCTATTACTGAATTACCAACTGCCATTGCTAATGGGTTACCACCAAAAGTAGATCCATGAGTTCCGGCTGTCATACCTGAAGCAACTTTTTTATTCATTAAAACTGCTCCAATTGGAAATCCACCTCCAATACCTTTTGCAATTGGAGCAATATCTGGTTTTATCTTGGATTTTTCAAAAGCAAAGAAATCACCCGATCTTCCAATTCCACATTGAACCTCATCTAATATTAATAAAATATTTTTTTTATCACAAATTTTTCTAAGATCTTTTAAACACCAATCTGGTATTACTTTAATACCACCCTCGCCCATAATGGTTTCAACCATTATAGCTGCTGTATTTTTTGTAATTTTCTTTTTTAAAGATTTATGATTACCAAAATCAAAATGATCAAAACCATCTATTTTTGGTCCAAAACCTTCAGTCATTTTTTTTGAACCACTTGCATATATTGCTGCTAATGTTCTTCCATGAAAACTATTTTTAACACATAAAATTCTATTTTTTTTAGGTTTTCCAATTGAATAAAAATATCTTCTTGCAACTTTTATTGCAGCCTCTGTTGCTTCTGCGCCACTGTTTTGAAACATAACATAGTCAGCAAAAGTTTTTTTAGCTAGTTTTTTAGCTAACATTTCTCCTTCTGGAATTTGAAATGCATTTGAAACATGCCAAAGTTTTTTTGATTGTTTGTTTACAGCATTTACCAATTTAGGATGTGCGTGTCCTAAAGAATTCACAGCTATACCTTGAACAAAATCTAAATATTTTTTTCCATTAACTGAATATAAAAAGCTTCCTTTTCCATATTTAAATGAAATTTTTTTTCTATTATAATTTTTTGCTAAATAGCTCATAATTTTAATCAGTTTTTATAAATTTTAATTATTAGACACAAGTTATGATTGAAAAAACATATAAACCAATTTTAAGTTACTTTTGTTGATAACTTTAAGATTTTGCTTGTTTAATTTCTCAATGTATCAGTATATTGTTATCTATATAAATTGTAATACTACATATTGATAATGAGCTGGGACGAAGAAAAAGTTAATAAACTAAAAAAACTTTGGGGGAAAGGAAATACAGCAAGCCAAATTGCTGAAATTATTGGTGGTATAAGTAGAAACGCAGTAATTGGTAAAGCTCATAGATTAAATCTATCTGCAAAAATTAAAACAAGAACAGCAACTTCAAATCAAAATTTCGAAAACTCTCAAGAAGAAAAAAGCAACAAAATTAAAAGAGGTAGAAAAAGTAAATTTAAATCTTTAATTATTGAAAAAGATTTTGAACCAGAAAACCCTAAACAATTAGAGGAATTAGATGATAGTTCGTGCAAATGGCCAATTGGACATCCAGATGAAAAATCGTTTTATTTTTGTGGTAGATCTTCTTTAAAAGACTTTTCTTATTGTAAATTACATCTTTTATATGCTTACCAGCCTAAAGGTAAAAAAGAAGAAGTTACAGAAAAAGAAGAAGTACCCGAATTTATTGGAAAAAAAATACAGTCAGCCTAAAAATTAATTTTTAGCCTTATTATCTAAATCTTCATTATTTAAAAGATATTTTTCTGTAGAAAATTGTCCACCATCTCTCCACATATAGCAGTATTTTTTTACTTCATGATCAAACAACCTGACACTTGGGGCTCCAATATCTGTATTAGTTTTATATTTTCCAGATGAAACATTATGATATTTTAATAATCTCAATTGATCTCTTGTAAGCAAAGGGTTTGGTAAAATTTCAAAAAATCTTGCTGTCAACTCAGCAATTGGTAAAGGGAAAGGTAACAAAATTCTTTTTTTACCGATTAATATCT
This sequence comes from uncultured Pelagibacteraceae bacterium, assembly GCA_902513955.1. GTDB lineage: Bacteria > Pseudomonadota > Alphaproteobacteria > Pelagibacterales > Pelagibacteraceae > Pelagibacter. Next base: position 29,138 of record CABXOW010000010.1, on the reverse strand, counting down.
GTAATTTTTCTAAAAGTTCTTTAAAAGTTATAATTTCTGGACCAACACATTCAATTATTTTAGAATAAATATTTTTAGAGATCACATGATAAATAGTATCTGTTAAATCTGAACAATGAATTGGTGCAAATTTTGTCTTACCCTCGTAATATATTGGAAAAATTGGCAATCTATTTAATAAAGTCATAAAGTTTGTAGTAAAATTATCGTCCACAGAATATACAACTGATGGTCTTAAGATAGTAGCTAACGGGAAATTTTTTAATACATTACTCTCTCCCTCTAATTTACTTTTTGCGTAATAAGAGTCTATAGCATCATTTATTCCTAAAGCAGATAAGTGAACAAAATGCTTAAGATTATATTCTTTACAAAGTTTGGCTAATAGTGAAGGTAAAACTGAGTGAATATTTTTAAATGTATTGCCTCTTTTTTTTTCAAATAAAATTCCAATTAAATTTATGCAGATATCTGCTTTTTTAAATAGAATTCTAATTTTATTTTCATCAAAAATATTAGCTTCTACCACATCAATATACCCTGCATTAGCCTGGGTTTTAATTATGTAGCTTTTTTGATGAATATTACGTGTAACAACAGTTACTCTATAGTTATTTTTTGTTAGCTTTCTAATTAAGTTTCTACCAATTTGCCCACTGCCACCAAAAATTAGACAATTTTTTGCTTTCATTTAAATTCCGTTATATATGTTAAGAAATGAGTAATAATATTCAACTTCACAAAAATGATTTACCAGATGATTTAGATTTAGGCAATCTAATAGCTGTTGATGGAGAGTTTATGGGTCTAAATGTCAGACGAGATCCTCTTTGCTTAATTCAGATATCTTCAGGAAATTCAGATGCACATATTATCCAATTTGATAGAAAGAATTATAATGCTCCAAATTTAACAAAATTGTTTGCTGATGAAAAAATTACAAAGATATTCCATTACGGAAGAGCAGACATTGCTCATATCAAATACTATTTAAAAACAGACACTAATAACATTCTTGATACTAAAATTGCTTCGAAATTAGCAAGATCTTACTCTGATAGTCACTCATTAAAAACATTGATAAAAGAATTTGTTAATATTGATATTAGCAAACAATTTCAAAGTTCAGATTTTGGTGGCGAGCTGTCTCCAGCTCAATTGAAATATTGTGCCAATGACGTGGTTTATTTACATAAAATTCATGAAGAACTAAATAAAATACTAGAAAGAGAAAATAGAATCGAGCTATATAAAGATTGCTTAAAATTTTTAAAAACTCGAGTAAATTTAGACTTGGCATTATTTAAAGACGATATCTGGTCCCATTAATGAATAAAAAATTTATACCCTTAGCAAAAAAAGTAATTGATCTTGAGATACAAGCGTTACAAAAATTAAAAAAAAAAATTGATAACTCATTTAATAAAGCTGTAGTTGAAATTGCAAAATGTAAATCCAAAGTAATTTTATGCGGTGTAGGTAAAAGTGGATTGATAGCTGCTAAAATATCAGCTACTCTATCTTCAGTTGGTACTCCATCATTCAATTTATCTGCAAGCGACTCTTCTCATGGAGATTTAGGAAGTATTTCAAAAAAAGATATTCTAATTTTAATAAGCTATTCAGGTAAAACTAGTGAGCTCAAAAATATAATTCAATATGCAAACAGAAATAAAATTACTTTGATAGGAATTATGTCTAAAAAAGACTCAATTTTATATAAAGCATCAGACATAAAAATTGTAATTCCTGAAGTAAAAGAGTCCGGTGGTATTGTACCAACTTCAAGCACTACTGCACAGCTAGCTTTAGGAGATGCATTAGCAATATCAGCTATGCAATATAAAAAATTTGGCAAATTTGATTTTAAAAAAATACACCCTGCTGGTAGTCTTGGAGCTCAATTAAAAACTGTTGAAGACATAATGTTAATAGGAAATAAAATTCCATTTGTAAAAGAAAATTTAAAAATGAAGGATGCTATCAAAATATTGAGTAATAAAAAACTAGGAGTTTTAATTGTTCAAAATTTACAAAAAAAGACTACTGGTATAATTACTGATGGTCAAATTAGACGTTTTAATGAAAAGAAACAAAATTTAAGTGATATGAATGTTGTAAAAATAATGACAAAAAATCCAATTAGTATAGACAAAAAGTCTCTTGCAGTAAAAGCTTTAGCATTAATGAATGAAAAAAAAATTACCTTACTGTGCGTACATGATAAAAAAAATAAGAATAAAACAATAGGCGTTCTTCATATACATAATATTCTGCAATCAAACATTGGTTGATGAAAAAAAAAAATTTTCTAAAGACATTATTAATCATATCTTTAATAATGATAACTTGGTTTGTTTATTCAAAATATTTTAAAAAAAATGAAAGCTTAGTATCTAAAACAGCAAATCCAAAAATAGTTATTGAGGAAGAAATTGTCTATAACTCTAATATCATCAAAGATATAAATTATACCTCAAGAGATTTGAAAGGTAACGAATATATTCTTGTCGCAAAAGAAGGTGAAATTGACTTAGATAATAGTGATATAATTTTTCTTACTGGTGTCACGGCTTATATCAAATTAGTTAAAAATTCTGAATTAATTGTTATTACCTCAAATTATGGCAAATATAACACCATAAATTATGACACAATTTTTTCAAAAAATGTAAAAATAGATTATGTTGACAATATAATAACAGGTGATTATTTAGATTTCTCCATGATGAAGAATTTATTAATTATTTCACGAAATGTTATTTACAAAAATCTTGAAAATACTATGAAAGCAGATGTGGTAGAGCTCAATACAACAACCAAAGATACAAAAATTTTTATGTATAATTCAAGTGAACAAGTTAATGTTACTAATATAAATTAAAATGGGATTAGTTAAAGAATTTAGAATTAAATCTCACAAAAAACCTAACTCGATTATTTCTTTTGAAAACATTAATCTTTCATATGGAAGTAGGTTAATTTTAGATAATATAAATTTTAAAATAAATGAAGGTCAAATTTTTGGGATGCTCGGTCCCAATGGAGTTGGGAAAAGTACAATTTTTAACTTAATAACAGGCTTAATACTGCCAAACAGCGGTGAAATTAAATTAGGGAATACAGACGTTTTAAATTACCCAATATATTTGAGAACAAAAAAATTCCATATAGGTTATGTTCCTCAATATGGTGGTTATTTTAATGATCTAACCTTATATCAAAATTTAAAAGCGATCGCTGAAATTGTAATTAACGATAAAAGTAAAGAAGAATATAAAATTAATTCCTTAATTTCAAAATTTGAACTAGAAAATTTAAAAGATGTTAAAGCTAAATTTTTATCTGGTGGACAAAAGAAAAAGTTGGTTATTGCTTTATCACTATTAAGTGATCCAAAGGTTCTTCTTTTAGATGAATGTTTTGCGGCGCTTGATGTTTTAACAATTAAAATGTTACAAGAAATAATCGTAAACTTACAAAAAGAGTCAAATATAACAATATGTATATGTGATCACCAAGCAAGAGACTTACTAGCTTGTGTAGATAAAGCTATGATACTTAGTAACTGTAAAATTGTTGCAGAAGGTTCGCCTCAAGAATTAGTAAATAATATAGATGCTAAGAGTGCATATTTTGGTGACTCGTTTAATTTTAAATAAATTTAATGGCTAATCAAATCATCGTAGAAAATAAAATTAAAGATTTCAATAAAAGCATAACTGTTTCAGGAGATAAAAGCTTAAGCATTAGATGGGTTTTGTTTTCCTCAATTGCAACAGGTAAGTCAAAAGCTTATAATTTACTTTTATCTGATGATGTTCTGGCTGCAATCAATGCAGTAAAAAAATTAGGAGCAAAAGTAAAATTAAGCAAAAATTATTGCACTATTATTGGTAATGGGCCAAATGGATATAAGTATAAAAAAAATATTACAATAAATTCAAAAAATTCAGGAACTTTAGGAAGATTGATTATGGGTCTTTTAATAGATACGCCACATAAAATAAAAATTATTGGTGACAAAAGTTTATCTAAAAGAGATTTTTATAGAATTGCAGAACCATTAAAGAAATTTGGTGCAAAAATTAAACTTAGAAAAAAAGGATTACCATTAACAATACAAGGAGGAGGAAATCCTTTGCCAATAAATTACTTAGAAAATAAGGGGTCTGCACAATGCAAAAGTAGTGTTATTTTTGCGGGCTTAAAAACGGCAGGAAAGACATTTATCAAAGCAAAAAAATCAAGAAATCATACTGAGCTTTTGTGTAAATATTTAGAATTACCCTTAAAGGTAAAAAAGAAAAAAAACTATGATTTAATAGTAGTAGAAAAAGCAAAAAAAATTAAACCTCTAAACTATAAGATACCTTCAGATATCAGCTCAAGTGCTTTTTTTGTCGTTTTAACAGCATTATCAACTAACTCAAAGTTACTAATAAAAAACATAAACATCAATCCATCTAGAATTGGGATAATAACTATATTAAAAAAAATGGGTGTTAATATTCAATTTAAAAATAAAAAAAATTATAAAGGTGAACTAATAGCTGATATTTCAATTACTAGCACTAAAAAAATAAAAGCAATTAACTGTCCACCAAAATTAAATAGTGGAGCAATTGATGAATTTTTAATTATTTTTTTAGTTGCTGCTAAAGCAAGTGGAGTATCTTACTTCAAAGATATTGGGGAACTTAATCAAAAAGAAAGTCCTAGACTTAAATGGGGTGCAAAGATTTTAAATAAAATGGGAATCAAAACAATTGCAACTGATAACTCCATAAAAATATTCGGAAACCCTAAGTTAAAAATTAATAAAAAGATTATTATTAAAGATTATTTAAAAGATCATCGAGTTTTTATGACAAGTGTAATAGCTGCATTAACTTTTGGTGGAACTTGGAATATACATGATAAAGACTCTATAAAAACTTCTTTTCCTACATTCTTAGATATAATAGATGATTTAAAAAAATAATGATTAAAAGAAAAGATATTATTAAAATTGCAATCGATTCCCCAGCTGCCGCAGGAGCTGGGACATTAGCAAAGGCAATTTCTAAACATTACAATCTTTTTTATTTAGATACTGGAAAAATTTATAGAATGATTGCTTATCTAAAAATAAAATTTCCAAAAAAATTTAATCAAAATTTCATCAAATCTAAAATTAAAACCTTGAAAATAAAAGATCTTGCAAATAAAGCTCTACTGTCAGATGAAGTTGGAACAGAAGCGTCAATTATATCGAAAGTAAAAAATACAAGAAAACTTGTCCATTCTTTTCAGTTAAATTATGCCTATAATCCTCCAAAGAGTTACAAAGGATCCTGTCTCGATGGAAGAGATATCACTTACAATATTGTACCTGATGCAGATTTTAAATTTTTTATAACTGCAAATGTAAAAACAAGAGCTCTTAGAAGATATAATGAGCTAAAAAGTCTAAAGAAAAAAATTTCCTTTCAAGAAGTGATAAAAAGCATCAAAATACGTGATAAAAGTGACTATAATAGAAAAATATCACCCTTAAAGAAAACTAAAGATTCAGTGTTGCTAAATACATCGAAACTTACTAAAAGAGCCTGTTTTTTAAAAATAAAAAAAATTATAGACAGGAAAATTAATAATTAATGGAAATTTATAAAGACCTATCAAATCCAGCATCACAAGAATTCGAAAAACTACTTAATAGTCAACTCTCTAAAATCCAAATTGAAGAAGGAAAAATAATAGAGGGTAAGATTAATAAAATAACAGAAAAATTCGTTTTCTTATTTGTTGAGGGCTTAAAGAGTGAACCAGTGCTTGATGTTAATGAATTAAAAAGCATGGGTCTTGGAGAAAAAATAAAAGTAGGTGAAACAATTCCAGTATTATTAGAAAAAATTGAGGATAAACATGGAGAAGTGCTAGTTTCTGCTAGCAAAGCTCAAAAAATTAAAGGTTGGGATAAACTTGTTGAAGCTTACGAAAAAAATGAACCAATCATGGGTAAAATTACATCAAAATGTAAGGGTGGATGTATTGTTGAGCACATAGATACAGGTTCTCTTATGTTTTTACCTGGGTCACAAATAAGTGACAAGCCATTAAAAGATATTAGCCATTTAATGAATGAACCTCAAAAATTCGCTTTAATAAAATTAGATAAAGTTAGAGGAAATGCTTGTGTCTCACGAAGAGAAATAATTTCATCATTTAAAAAAGAGGATAAAGCTAAAATTGTAGAAAAATACAAAGTTGGAGATATTATTAAAGGTGCTGAAGTTAAAGGTTATAGCTCTTTTGGATGTTTCTTTAACGTAAACGGCGAATTAGATGTTTTAGTTCACTTACAGGAAATTTCTTATTCAAGAGTTAATCATCCTGATGAAGTTTTTAACATTGGTGAGAAACATGACTTAAAAGTAATCACTGTAGATAATGAAAAACTACAAGTTGGATGCTCCGTAAAGCAATTATCACCTGATCCTTTTGAACATATTGAAAACTACGAATTAAATAAAATTTATAAAGTGAAAGTTGTAAAATTAATGGACTTTGGCGCATTCTGTGAATTAGAACCAGGACTTACAACTTTACTTCACTCAAGTGAACTAAGTTGGACTAAGAAAAATATTTCAGCTAAAAAAATGTTTAAGGTTGGTGATGAAATAAATTGTATAATTACTGAAATCGATAAAGAAAAAAGACGTGTTGCAATTTCACATAGATTGACTCAAGACAATCCATTTGAAACATTTGAAAAAAAATATCCTGTTGAAACAATTGTTGAAGGAGAAGTTGTTAATAAAAACGAATATTCATTATTTGTAAAAGTTGAGGATTTAGATGTAGATGCATTTTTACATTGCAATGATTTAACTTATCTTAATAATGGTGAAGAAGAATTAGAGAAATATAAAAAAGGTGATAAAATTAAAGTTAAAGTGCTTGAGGTAAAAGTTTCAGAACAAAAGATAAGAGTTGGTCTAAGACAAACTCAGGCTGATCCTTTTGATTGGTTTAAAGATAAATCTAAAAACCAAACAATTACAGTTAAAGTTATATCTACTGACAATAAAGGTTTAACAGTTAGACCTGAAGGTTGTGAATTGGATTTCCAAATTAAAAAGTCAGCAATCGCAATTAATGCTGCTGATGCTAGACCAAGCAGATGGACAGGTGGAGAAAAGCTTGACTGTGCAATAGCTAACCTTGATTTAGACAAGAGAAAAGTAGCTTTAAGTATTAAACTATTAGAAGAAATTGAGAAAAAAGAAGCTTTAGATAAATATGGATCTGAAGGTTCAGGTAAAAACTTACCATTCTCATCACTTTCTGAAGATTTAAAGAAAAAAGAAGATAATAAAGAATAAACAGAAGATTTAAATTGGCTATTGTAAAATCAAAGCTTTTAAAACAACTCTCCGAAAACTATCCCAATTTTCTAAAAAAAGACCTAGAAAAGTTTACTAATATAATTTTAAGTGAAATTAAACGTACCCTTAAAAGAGGTGACCGAGTTGAACTAAGGGGTTTTGGTGTATTTTCAACAAATATCCAAAAAGCTCGTATCTCAAGGAACCCTAAGACGGGTGAAAAAGTTAACACACCAGAAAAAAAAACAATTCACTTTAAAATGTCAAAAGACTTGTTTAAAAAATTAAACGATGAAACATAAAAACATTTTTGTTGCTTGCGATACTTCTAATTTAAGTGAAATAAAAAAAATCATTAAAGAAACACAGACTAACAAACTAAAAGTTATTCCGAAATTTGGCTTACAATTTTTTTACTCTCAAAATGGAAGGAAATTTCTAAAAAATTTTAAAAAAGATTTTTGGTTAGATTTAAAAATTAACGATATTCCACAAACAGCATTATCTGCAGTAGATAGTTTAAAAGATCTAAAAAAATGTAAATATATAACCGTCCATGCAAATGGTGGTCTTGAAATGTTAAGGGCTATTAAAAAGAAAGCTCAATCAATTAATAAAGATTTAAAAGTTCTTGGAGTTACCATTTTGACAAGTCTTAATAAAAAATCACTTAAAGAAATAGGACACACAAAATCTGTTGAACAATTAGTATTAAAACAAGCAGGATTAATTAAAAAATCAGGATGTGATGGTATTGTTTGTTCTGCACAAGAAGCAAAAATGGTTAGAAAAAAATATAAAAACTTATTTATTGTCACCCCAGGAATAAGATTGCCTGGTGATAGTGCGAACGATCAATCAAGAGTAATGACTCCTAATGATGCTTTTAAAAATAAAGTCTCTGGAATTGTAATGGGAAGATCGTTAATTAAAGGAAATATCAAAAACAATACTCAAAGATTGATTGACCACTTAAATAAATGATTAAGGGGTCTAAAATCTGTGGGATCTCAGATCTCGATACTCTTAATTTTATAATCAATCATCCCTATCCACCTCAATTTATTGGCTTCATTTGTAACTACAAAAAAAGCTCAAGATATGTTGAAGTTGAAAAGTTAAATGAGTTACTGAAATTAGATAAAAAGAAATCTAATTTTGTTGCTGTGCTTGTAAGACCAGATGAGACTATTCTAGAAGAAATTAAACATCTGCCTTTTGATTATTATCAAATTTATGACAGCACACCTGATGAAATAAAAAAAATTAAGCAAAAATATAATAAGAAAATTATTACTGCTCTAACAGTATCTAATCAAGATGACGTAAATAAGTATAAAGCTTTTGAAGATATTGCAGATATATTACTTTTTGACTCAAAAGGTTATGAAAAAACTCAGTCTTTTAATCATAATTTTTTAGATAACGTAAATAGTTCAAAGCCAATTATGGTTGCTGGTGATATCAAAACTGATGATCTAAATAATTTTAAAGATAAGCCTTTTTTAATAGATGTCAGTGGTAATTTAGAGTCAGAAAAAGGTGTTAAGGATATAAATAAAATTGATAAGTTTTTAAATACAGTCCATAATATAAGTTCTTAAAAATTATCTATGACAAAAAATTCGTTAAAAACAGGTCCAGATGAGCTAGGTTATTACGGTGAAGGTGATGCTGCTATGGGTGGAATGGCAGTGGGTGAAACACTTATGCCAGCACTTCATGAATTAAGTAAAGGATTTGAAGAAGCTATTAAAGATAAGGAATTTTTAGATGAATACACTTATTACTGTAAACACTACATTGGTAGACCTTCACCGTTATATTATGCAGAAAATCTAACAAAGAAATTAGGTGGTGCTAAAATTTTCTTTAAACAAGAACATCTAAATCATACTGGTTCACACAAGATAAATAATAGTCTGTTTCAGGTTTTGCTTGCAAAAAGAATGGGTAAAACTCATTTAATTTGTGAGTCTGGAGCCGGACAACATTTTAGTGCAACTGCTGCAGTTGCTGCAAAATTTAATATGCCATTAATAGGTGTTATGGGTGATATTGATATAAAGAGAGTTAATCAAAATATTATTAAAGCAAAACATTATGGTGCAAAATTAGAAGCTGTACCTGGCACACTTAAAGAAGCTATCACATCTGCAATTAAAATTTGGTCTAGCAATCCAGAATATGCTTACATATGCGGGTCTGCTGTATCATCAGCACCGTTTCCTAAACTTGTTGCATTTGCTCAAAGTATTATTGGAAAAGAAATTAGAGAACAGTCCATGGAGCAAGAAGGGAAAATTCCAGATATGATTGTAGGATGTGTTGGTGGAGGCTCAAATTTTGCAGGAGCAATTTATGAATTCTTAGATGAACCTAATGTGAAAAAAATTGGTGTTGAAGCTTCTGAAACTGCTGCGTTATCAAATGGTACACCTGGAATTATGCAGGGAATGAAAACTTATATGTTGCAAACAGATGATGGTGCTAAATCTTTAGGAGGAATGAGTTTGGGTGCTGGAATAACATATTTTTCAGTTGGACCTATGCATTCATATTTAAAAGATCAAAAAGCTGTTAGCTACTCATCTGCAACTGATCAAGAAATGCTAGATGCTTATAAAATGATTGCTCAAACAGAAGGGATTTGTTCAGCCTTAGAACCTATGGCAGGTGCTGCTGAAATTATTTTTAGACAAGCAAAAGATAAACCTAAAGACTATATCATATGCCTAAGCCTATGCGGCAGAGGTGAAAAAGATTTAGACACAATTCAAGAACATATTGGTAAAGATTTTGAGTGAAAGATTAGATAAAATTTTTAAGTCCCCTGCTCCTAAAACAAAATTAGTTTCTTATTTTGTAGGCTGCTACCCAACTCCAGAAATAAGTTTAGAGTTGATCAAGGAAGCAATTGATAATGGGGTATCTATATTGGAAATTGGATACTGCACATCTGAAGCATCTGCTGAAGGTCCTATTATTAAAGCTGCTCACGACCATGTATTAAATAATGGTCATAATCTTAAAGATATTATTAAACTAGTTAAGGATATAAGAGATTATAATCAAGATGTTGGAATTGTATTGATGGGCTATATTGCTAATTTATACAAGTACCCTATTTCAAAATTTGTTGATGATATTAAAGTGGCTGGTGCTGATGCTGTGCTTGTAGTTGATGCTCCTCATGAACTAAAAGAAGAAAATCAATTAAGAGAAGCTTTAAATAGTAATGGATTATCACTTATTAAATTAGCTGCTCCTACTACTGATGACAACAGACTTAAAGATATTGTTGATATAGCTTCTGGATTTTTGTACCAAGTTAATGTTTCGGGTGTAACCGGAGTAAAATCAGCAAATGAAATTGATGTTACAAATTTTGTAAAAAGAATCAGAAATTTAACTGATATCCCAATTTGTTCTGGATTTGGAATTAAGAGTCCTGAGGATGCAAAGAAAATGGCTAATAGTGGGTGTAATGGTGTTATTGTCGGATCAGCATTTGTAAAATATATTCAAGATAATATTGAGAACAAAGATTTACCACAAAGTTTAGGCAATTTAGTAAAAAATTTTACAGAAGAATTAAAATAGTATGAATTGGATAACTAAAATAATCAAGGCAGGAGAGAAAATTAAAACTGCCTTCCATGAAAGAGCAACAAAAGAGGATATTGCAAAAAGTGATTGGACAAGTTGTTGTAAAGGACCAATTTTAAAAAAAGATTTAGAAAATAATCTTTTTGTATGTGCTAGTTGTAACAAGCACCATTATATATCTCCAACACAAAGATTCGATATTATGTTTGGAAAAAATAATTGGCAAAAAATTGAAAGTCCTCAACCTCCACCAGATCCTTACAATTGGCAAGATACAAAAAAATATACCGATCGTTTAAAAGATGCAAAAAAAATTACTGGTCAAGATAATGCAATATTATCATGTGAGGCTAAAATTAATGACATTGAAGTAGTAGTTAGTGCTGTAAATTTTAAATTTATTGGCGGATCAATTTCAATGGCAGAGGGAGAAAATGTCCTTGCTTCAATACAGGTAGCCATAAATAAAAAATGTCCTTATATTTTTATAAGTGCTTCTGGAGGAATGCGTATGATGACTAATATGCTAAGCCTTATGCAAATGACCCGCATGACGGTCGGAATTAATGAACTTCGTAAACATAATCTTCCTTATATTGTGGTTGCTACAAGTCCAACAACTGGTGGCTTAACAGCTTCGATAGCTTCTTTGTCTGATGTCTGTATAGGTGAGACGGGTGCAACTTGGGCTTTTGCAGGTCGAAGAATTGTAGAAAATACAGAAAAAAGTCAATTACCGGAAAATTTTCAAACTGTAGAGTGGGCTCAGAAAAAAGGTGGACAGATAGATATGGTGCTTGATAGAAAAGATATACACCCAACTCTAGGAACCCTTTTATCAATATTGCTAAAGCAAAATTCTGTTATAAGTTCTGAACAAAATGAAACTTCAGAAGTTTCTCAATCGCTTACTAGGGAAGCATCATAATCATTTAATTCTAATCAAAAATGATTAGCTCAGAAATTTATTATAACAAACTTCAAAAAAAATATAGCCGTAAGATAAATTTAGACAGAAAAAGAATATTTAAGGTTTTAAAAAAACTTAAATTTCCTCATTTAAACCTTAAAAATCCAATTAATCTTATAGGCTCTGATGGTAAATACACAACTGGTATAAATTTATTAAATTTTATTGAAGCAAATAAAAAAAATACTACTTTTTTTCAGTCCCCTCATTTAGTTAGTGTGTGTCATAGATTCAGATTGAAAAAAAAATTCATTAATCTTAATCAAATACAAAAATATGAAGATATTATTCACAAAACTCGTTTAAAATTAACTCTTTTTGAAGCTTTAACTATGATTTACTTGCTAGCAGCAAATGATCAAAAGAAAATTGATTACAACATTTGTGAGGCTGGAGCTGGATTTGAGGCAGATAGTACAAATTTATGGGAAGCACCTAAAGCTCAAATAATTACTAACATTAATTTACAACATTTAGATCTTTTTAAAGTTAAAACATTAACAGAAGTTGTAAAAATAAAGGTTGGATACTTATCAAAAAAGACCAGCATATATATTGGCAAACAAACACCAAAAGTTTTAAAAATAATTAAAAAAATATTAAAAAAAAATCCAAGTAAAATCATTTACCCTTCCACTTGGAAAATAATTAAAAGTAAAAATGAATATTCATACAAAGATAGAAAAAATACTATTCCAATCAAATCAAGGTATATCCATAGTGAAGGGCTACTTAATAATCTAGGTTTAGCTATTAAAGTGGCATTAGATTTTAATATTGCTCCATCAATAATCAAAAAAACCATTCCAAAGATTAATTATGAAGGAAGAATGCAATATTTAAAGAAAGGTAAATTAAGAAAATATCTCAATAAAAATGAAGAGCTTCTTTTAGATGGTGCACACTCAAATACTAGTGGTAAAAATCTATTTAATTATCTTAAAACAATAAAATTACCAATTTACTGTGTTTGGGGTATGCAAAAAAATAAAGCGCCAGATGAATTTTTAAAAGAATTTAAAGGTATATTTAAAAAAATAATTACTGTGAAAATACCTAATGAACCTAACTCATGTTTGGCTAAACAATTAATGAATATAGCAAATGATCAAAATTATAATGTTGAAATTGCTAAAGGGATTAAGCAAGCACTACAAACTTTATCATCTAAAGAAAAAAAATTGATTGTTGTGATGGGTAGTTTGTATTGGGTAGGATCAGTTTTAAAAGAAAATTAGATATTTTTATCTAAAAATTCTTTAACTTTTGCTTCACCTGGAAAACCAACCATTCTGTCTACCTCGACGCCGCGCTTGAAACAAATTGTTGAAGGCACTCCTCTGATGCCCATGGCGCTTCCAGTATTTATGCCACCCTCCTCAACATCTGCATAATAGAATGATGCTTTGCCTTCATAGTCATTACTTAACTTATCTAGTACAGGTGACAACGCCTTACAGGGCGAGCACCATGACGCTGAGAATTGAATTATAGAAATTGGTTCATTTTTTATTTTTTCTTCAAAGTCATTATCATTAAATGTAATCATAGGTACTTAATAAATTTTTTATTAGAAATGTCAATTAGCTAATATAGCTAAATTATTTTTGTAATTTGTTTATTTTGGACGATCTTTTTTGGTCTAAAACACTTTTAACTAATTTTCTGTTACAAGATACACCAATAATTTGTGAAACTTTTAAAGCAATAGATGTTTTGGTTTCTTTGTCGGGTTCTGCTTTATCAAAAATTTCTAGTATTTTTTCTTTTTTCTTTTTAAGTATTTCTCTTCCTAAAAGACTATTATTATTATCTTTAAGTTTATCAATAATTTCTTTTATTTTTGTTTCACTAAGAATTTTATAAACAGTAGGTACTGATCCACCAGATCCTTCACGTTTAATTTTGACCATTTTAATACCATTTGATCTGCAAAATCTTGGGAGATTATCTTTTCGCTTTATTAAAATTTTTTTCTTTAAGCAAAAAGAAATAAACTCATCTGCATCTAAAAAATCACTTGGCTTATCATCAAGTAATTTTAAATTATCTGGATTTTTGTCCATATTATTCTAATGTTTTAATTTAGATTATCTTTATCCTTAGTTAAATTTTCCTCAAACTCTACTAATTTATCTTGGATGGGATTTGTTTTGGGTATTGGAGTGGAAGGATTGATTCCCTGATCTTGTAATTTTTCAATTCTTTGTTCCAAGCTACTTTTTCCAGCCCATGCACCACTAATAACTTTTTTTAAACTTTCTCCATGACTATTAAAACTGGTCATTGTTTGAATAAGATACTTTTTTAAAACTGAATATTTGTCCATTAAGTGAGTAGCAGTATCTGTAATTTCTTTTACCCCGTTTATTTGTTTCTCTTTTCCTTTAATTGTTTGAACAATGGAAATTATTGCCAGCAAGTTTTTAGGCCCTACTAACAATATATTCTTTTTATAAGCATATTCGTAAAGATCTGGAAAATGTTCTAAAGCTGCTAAATAAGCCGCCTCATGACACATATACATAATTACTTTTTCAAAGACATCTTTCTTTAAATTTTTCATATAATCTTTTCTTGAAAGATCATCAATGTGTTTTCTAACAGCTAGAGCGTGCTTTTTAAATTGCTCATCTTTTTCTTGATCATCTGCTGCATTAACAAATTTTTTCCAATTATCTAAAGAAACTTTTGAGTCACATATAATATGATTACCATCAGATAAATTTATTACTATATCTGGCTTAACTGTTTGAGTGGTATCATCCTCAATATTTAGAACTTCTTCTTTTTTTTGTTTGGTATAATCGATACCAAGTTTGAAACCATGAAATTGTAATGATTGCTCTAGAAATTTTTCACCAAAATCTCCTTGATATTTTGCATTTCCAGTAAGTTTATCAATAAATGTCTGCTGATTTTTAATCATTTTAGATTGCTCGGCCACATCAGTTGTCACGGCAGTTTTGAAATCATCCACTTTTCCTAATGTTTTTAGCTGATTTGCACTAGTTTCTCTCTCAGTTTTTAAACTACCTTCAACATTACTTTTAAGTTTCTCAAGACTATTAATTTTTTCTTTTAATAAATCAGCCTCTGAATTTTTTTCAGCCTCTAATAATTCCATTTGATGTTTCTGATTTTTAAGCTCTTCATCTTTTAATCTTAAGTTTTCAATTTCTTCAGAGTTATCTTTTTTTTGAAAAAACTTAATGTAAGCTACCCAAAGAATAGATGTTAGTATTGCTGTTACTAATATTGTGATTAAATTCATTAATTGATTCCTTTATTGTATTGTATTGTTTGCTGCATCTAATTTCAACTCTGGTGCATTTTCATTTAAATATTCAGACATATTTTTTGTAACTTCATCAGTTGAAGCTTCATTAACATGTTTAAATAATCCATATGATACTTGTAATATCGTACGTTGTTTTATGTGATAAAGAAAATGATAATAGGTAAAATCACTATTCATTTTACATTCTTTAACAAACTCATCAATTTCATCACATATTTTTCTAGCAAATTTATTAGTTCTTTCGCGCTCCTGGTCTTCTATAGATAACAACTGAGTAGCATTTTCTGCCTCTACTATATTTTTATTAATAGGAATAACGTTAGATGATTTTTTTTTACTATTTTTTTTAATTTTCGGCATTTTTCCTCCTATATTTGATTTGTGGCACCTCATATTTATTTAACTCTTCTTTTAAAACCTCAATTTCACTGAGAGCCTTGTGATATTGAGAGTGTTCTCGAATCTTTTGAAAAAAATTAAGTGTTATGATGGGTAGATAAATTAAACTATAGATTGTAAATATAAGTTTATTCTCTTTAAACCTTCTTTTTTTTGCTTCAGCAATCAAACCTCTAAATTTTAGATAATTTTTTTGATCATTTGCCCAATTCTCTCGATGAGTAAGGCAATCTTTTAGAACGTAATAATATTTATCTTTCATAAGCCCTATTTAAGATATTGAAGCTCAGATCCTCACAACAGAAAGGAACAAGGAGTGAAAAATGAGAACCTGAGTTTTCAATATATGATAATGAGATATTGAAGCCTAAGCTCTTCCAACAGAAAGTAGAAAGAAAGGAATGAAGAGAACTAAAGCTTTCAATATTTTTAATCATTAAAACTTATATATACACTAATATTACTGTTGTCAACAGTAAAAATATCTATTTACAAATAAATTTTACTTCTATATAAAGTATTATATATAAAGAATCAATTAAACCAATGAATACAATAATTAACGAAAAAAACCGAAAATTACTGCTTAAAGCACTAAAGTTATCAGATTTGACTAAGGCTGAATGTAGTCGATTATTGGGAAGGCATCAAAAATCCCTAGATACATATATTTATAAATACTCAGATATTAGCTTTCCACCTAGTTTTGCTTATTTTTTCCTTAGTTCAGTTTCATCTTCTCAAACTACTAACCGAGATAAGTCTCAAAAAATAAGTAAATTTCAATATTTTAAAAAATTAGATCACGTAAATAACCATGAGTTTTATAAACTACTTACAGACTGTGAAGATTTAGAAATAGTAAAAAAATTAATTATTCCATGTTTAGAACATCATTGTATGCTCTTAATTAAATTATCAAATTCACAATATATTCATGATACTTATAACTTTGAAAAAGAATACATTAATCAGGCACTACCTGGTATTCAAGAATCTATTGATGACTATGATGATTACAGAAATGGATTTGAAGAAGGATCAAGAGTTGGTTACAAAGAAGCTAACAAATATCTTCAAAATCAAAAACTAAAACAATCTATAAAAAATTTTTTCCCTCATGCTGAAATTTTGAGAAAACATTATATGGAAAACTTTGTTGCACCACATGAAACTTTTAAACTACCTGTTTTAAATTCAAATGAAAAAATTTTGTTTTCAAAAGATTTCATAAAAAGAAATTTAAATATAAAAAAATATAACGATTTAGTTTTAATGAATGTAGATGAAGATAATATGCAAGGAACATTTAATAAAAATGATATTGCATTAATAGTTAAATTTAAAAATAATATTTCATCAAAAAAATACGAAGATGGTATTTATGCATTAAATATTAATGAAAAAATTTCTATAAGAAGATTACAATTTTTAAAACTACCTAAGAGAACTTTAGTTACAATTATTTCAGATAATAAGAATTATAGTGATCAGAACGTTGCTCTGGAAGATCTAAGCATATTTGGTGAAGTTGTTTGGAAATGTAATAACTTTAAAGATATAAAATTTGAAAAATATATTAATGACACTCCCGATTTATTTTCAGAAGAAAAAATAATAACTAATAAGCTTTTAGAAAAGGAAACTGCATAAGATGGATTATAATTATATATTTTTTGACTGTGAAACAAATTCAGGTCGATCACATGCTGATATTTTAACTATTTCAGCATTATTTGTTGATAAAAATTTTAAATTAATTGAAGAATTTAATTGTGCAGCTCGTCTTAGAAAATCTAGAATATATGAGATAGATAGTTTTTTAGTAAATGGAATGGATCCTTTTGAAGTTGATAAACACCCCTTCTCTAATTTTGATTTAACAAAAAAAACTAATGATAAATTTATCTCCTGGATAAATAAAGGGCCTGTATTGTTTTGTGCACATAATGGATATCAGTTCGACTATATGCTAACATCTACGCACCTTTTTACCAATCTCTTTACATGGCCTTGGATCTTTTCAACAGGAAACGCCAAACAAATAGACTCTTTACCGATTCTACAAAATTTTGATTTTTACGCTCCAAATTCAATTGCAGTCGAGTTGAATGAAAAATCAAATAAAACCTTTAAATTAGGTAGCTTATGCCGAATGAATGGTTTTGACCTAGGAGATAAAGCCCATACTAGTGACGCAGATACATGGGGAATGAGTAGATTGATGGAATTAGTAAATAAGAAAAATCCAGAATTGTTTAAAAAATGTATTAGCCTTAATGATAAAAAAAATGTTTTACCTAGTATAAAAGATGTTGATTACTTTTGTCACCCTGAAACGTTTTTTGGTCGAACTAGACAATTTACTTCAAGTTATCTTTGTGAACATCCTGTGTATAAAGGTTATCATTTAGTTTTTGATTTAAAACATGATCCTGAAGCAATGTTTTCGGAAAAATCTAATGAAGTTTTAAAGAAAGTTCTTAATGGGGCCCCAAAAAAATATAGAACTATAAAAGCTAATAAGAATCCATTCATTCAAGATAAATCTTTTGCCACAAATTATGGAGATCAATATACAACACTCGGACATGAAATATTAGAACAAAGAGCAAACTTTATAATTAAAAATAGAAAAGAGCTTGCTAACAGAGTTAGCTTAATTATAAGTGACCAATTTGAAAGTCAGGATTTGGATCAAACTGAATTACTTCCTGAACAAATGATCTTTACATTAAATCCTTCCCCAACTGACAAAACATTAATGAATCATTTTGTCATGGCAAACTCTATGGATGAACAGAAAAAAATTCATCAAAATTTCAAAGGTCCTATTAAACATTTATCTGAAATGATATTGCTTGATAGATTTGATGACGAACCTTTTACAAAAACTGAATATTCAAGAATTAGAAAAGGTATAAGTAGAAGATTGCTTTCTACTAACAAAGAAACTTTTCCAACAATAACTGATGGTATGGCACGTATTGATAACCTTAGAGTTGAAAAAAAAGATGATCCTGAAAAATTAAAAATTATTGAAAATATAAATAAACATTTAGAGATGACTGCATCTGAACATGAAAAATATTTAAAATAATATGACTATTGTTAAATCAGAAAAAATAGAAATTGAAATTCAAAAACAAGCTATGAATGATGCGGGCTGTAGATATATGGTACTAGTTAAATCTGAGAATAATAATGAGACTAAACTTAAGATTTTAACTACAGATATTAAACCTATATTTAAGTTTTCTGAGGATAATGGTCGTATTGTAATTGAAAAAAAAAATTAGCTATTATTTTTTAATTCATAATAGGCATCTACTCTTCTCATAGCTTCACCTTTTAAATTCTCAAATTCCTGGCCTTCTATTTCAAATTTTTGAAAAAGTAAATTTGGAGTGCACATCAAAATAACCCCTGTCTTAATGTTAGTCCCATATACTTTGTCGTGTGCCATCGAATATAGGCAAAGTTGGAGGAAGTACTCGTTTACAGAACTCCACTCACGTTGCTTTGGCTTATTACTTTGTTTGAAATCCAATACCGCCATTTTTGAATCAAAATTAGAAATGGCATCAGCAGTTCCAGCGTATAAGTTTGGATAATGTAACACTACTTCGCAGCCGTAAATCTCATCAACATGATCATTAATGCCGTTTGTTACTATAGTTTCAGCCATTTTTTTGGGTAAATTAACCTCTTCAATCAACTCACCGTTCATTCGACCTAGTAGTATTGCCTCGACATAAGAGTGCATGCTTGTGCCACGGTCACTAGATGACTTAGCAATAGCAGTTGCGTTTGCAAGCCCGACGTCTTTTTTCCACCGATTCAATGCATCTTTATCTTTTTGGCTTTTGGTCAGTGAAAGTATGGTCGTTACGCTTGGTAGTTTTTCCCCACCTACCTCATAATGTCTAGATCCATTATAAATAGATCTCATTGAGGGTGGATATTGAAACTTAGTATTTAACTTCATAATGATTGATTAATTTATAACATAATCATTTTCAATCATAATACTTGTACTTTTTTTCAATTTTCCAAGCTTGCGAGGATCCTAACTTATTATGATTAATCGGTGTAAATGGATTAACCCAACGAATATAACTTTGCTCTCTAGCATAAGCATTTTGATTTCTTTGTTTAATCATTTCTTTTCTTTTATTTTCTTGCCTGAGCTCATTTGAATTTAATTTTGATTGAGGTGATACGTAGGCATTAACTGGTGTGATACAAATTCCTTGTTTTTGTTGATATTTTTTTGGTAATTTTTGACCTTTCATTGAGTAATAAATTTCAGGTTCATTAGCTAACAAGTACTCTTTGTTTGAAGTTAAATAATCATTCGTTTCTTTTTTAAGTAATCTTGAAAAGTACCGATGATTTGGGTTCGTTTTCCCAAGTGAACTATTTCTCCATTTTGCACTATAATTAGTATGATAATTTTTGTTTTTTCTCCAAGTCATTAGATATTACCTTTCATTAGCTCAAGTTTATCAAGTAACTTATAATACTTGTTCAACAAACGATCCTCGATCGTATTTAGTTTTAAAATAGCGCTTCCATGATTAGCATCTCTGGCAAAAGCAAGACCCTTAAGATTTACACTGTGGTTAGATGATTTTAAAATATTACTGTCTTCATCCTTAAAATCTATTTTAGATGCAATTACCTCTTTATAATCGTCTGCTTCATAATGAAGAATTTCTTGATTATAAATTCCAGCTTCAACTTCACCAATTCTTCTTAAACGGTAACCTGTATCTATAATTTTAAAAACGACTTCTTCTTGCAATATACCAATGGGTTTCAGTTCATTAGTCATTCTGTCACGATAATTTTCAAATTGACTAATATCTTCTCCAATAATTAATTGTTTTGATGTCAATCCATGCTTGATTGAGTTTTGACTTGATTTTAATTTGCCTAATTTACTAAATGGTCCTGTTGATTTTTTAGAGTTATTTTGATTAGCAATGATTTGTTTTTTTGATGCCATGCGGCCTCCTATATTATTAACAATACAGATGTGAACCTGTAATCACTAACTCACCAATAAATGGCATTAATTAAGAGTGCATGGGAAAAGCCCAAGACGATCTTTTTAAAAGATAACTAACTATATCATAGTTCTGACTCTCTACTCAAGCCCTCAACAATAAAAAATATAACAAAATATTGCCATGTTTATTAATTAATATTTTAATTGTTAAAGTTCTTCATCTGAATTTTAAACAACTCCTAAAATATGCAACAACTAGAACTGTTTAAATACAGAAGAGATTGTCTGTTTGAGTCTAATAATCAAATTGCTCATTATTATGATATCCTTAAAGAAACTGAGGATACTATTAGCTATGCTGAACATATTGATCCAAATAAAGGTTATGCAATAGCTGGTATGGAATATGAAGAATATATTGATGTTAAAAAAAATAGGTTGAAAGGACTGACCTATGATCAGATATTCACTTACTTAAAAAATGCCAAAAAAGAAGATCGACTAGAAAAATATAAGGCATTATTAAAGTTTAGAGATATTCCTTTTGAAGCTGATTTATTTACTTGGAACAATGATGACCTTTAATACTAAATAAATAACAAACTTATTTATTATTTAAATCTAATTAATAAGCTGTCATAATAAATATTTATGAAAACCATTAATTATGAGTTAGCGCATAATAACAAGACAGTAATATTAAATCTAATGACTTTTGATAAGTCAGATTTAAAAATTTTTAAATCAGTTTTTAAGAAACTACAAAAACTTAATAAATATGTTAAAAATGATTTGAAAGGTACTAGAAATATTAATTTTCCAGAGTCATTATCTGAAGCAATTTTTTGTTTTGAAATGAACTGTGGTAAATTATTGAGTGCAAAAAAAAAGTCTGGCTACAGTACTTCATTTGATGCTTATGATACTAAAAGGGACAAAAGGATTCAGATTAAATGCTCAGCTTCAGCAGGACCAACAAGTTTTGGCCCCAGATCAGAATATGATGAAATATATTTTATTGACTTTAAAAGTGAAGGTAAGATCGATGGTACTTACAAAATATATAAACTAGAAAATGATGATATCGATAATGTTAAGGTAAATAAAAAAGAAAAGCTAACTGATCAACAAAAAGGTGAGAAAAGACCAAGATTTGAAATTAGAGGCACTTTGGTAGTAAAGAAAAATCTTAAGCCAATAAAGGTTGGAAAGTTATAAAGACTTTAAAATAATTTTAGCAATCTTAGCAATCAAAGTAACTGTAACAGCATTCCCTACTTGCTTATATCTTTGAGAAACAGGCATATCATCTGGAAACTTAAAACTTTTAGGGAAACCTTGAAAATTTAAACACTCTCTTGGAGTAAGTTTTCTAATACCTAGATCATCTTTAATTAAAGGAACGTTATGTCCTCCTGTTCCCATATTAGCTGTAAGTGTTGGACACTCATTACTTTTGTTTTCTCTCACATAAATTCTACGCCATTGATAGGCTGTATCTTTGGAGTTAATTGATTTTTTAAGATCTTTGTACATGTAAGAGTTTTGTTTATAATAATATCTTTCCTCAACCTCACCGCTCTCTAACATCTCTCTAAACTTTTTTTTAGTTTTACTTTTTGCCAAAGGTAAATGGGAATTAAATATAGAACTTGATGTTTTTTTATTAGGTTCAAAATCCCAATCAACTTCATCTTTAAAGCCTATAATAAATGTTCTTTCTCTATTTTGAGGAATATCTGTATGAACGGATGTATTAAATACATTCCAAAAAACTGAGTAACCTAAGTCTCTCAAAGATTTAGTGATTACTTTTGCAGTTTTTCCACCATCATGACCTCTAATATTTTTAACATTCTCAAGCATTACTGCCTTAGGCATTTTAGGTAATTCTGTAATAGCTCTACAAATATCAAAAAATAGATTACCTCTTGGATCTTTAAAACCTTTTTGGTACCCAGCAACTGAGAAAGCCTGACAAGGAAATCCACCCACTAGAACATCGACTGGCTTTAATTTTTTAAAATCAACTTTCCTAATATCTTCTGCATATAACTGATGTTTATAATTATGTTTAAAGCTTCTAACGCTATAAGGATCATTCTCATTAGACCACAAGGTCTTAAAACCAGCTTTTTCAAAGCCACTTTCTATACCTCCTATACCTGAAAATAAGCCACCTAGTGTTTTCATTTTTTTTATTTATAATTAATATTAACCTTGTATATGATTCTATGTAATGAGAGATAATATTGAAACTAATTATTTAATATTTGTTTCTTCTGACGGGAAGAAAACAGGACTAGATATTTTCAATGAAAGAATAGAAGAAAATAAATGGCCTATTTACAACAAAACACCACAACTACAAAATGTAAAAGAAGGAAAAAATGTTGTGTTTTATATTGCAGGAGCTGGTAACAAAAGACAAAGTTTTATTGGATCTGCTAAGATTAAAAATATTATTGAAAATAAAGTAACAGATATTGATCCCAATCAAGAATTCAAACAAGTTCTATTTTATGTTCAGTTTGAAGGTTTAAAAATATTTAAAGATGAAATAACTATTAAAGATCATATTGATAATCTTGACTTTATTAAAAACAAAGAAAAATATGGATTATATTTTCAGGGTGGTATTTGCAAGATTAATAGAGAATCTTATGAATATATAACTAATAAACATTAACTTTTTTTGAGTTCTTTTTCTGATAAGTTAAATCAGATTATGGAATTGTTCTTAATATTAAAAATACTCTTTTTTGTTGGAGTTATCATAGCACTGTACGCAATTGCTAGAAACCTTGATATTATTAAGATTATTTTAATTTATTGGAAAGACTTAATACTTGGTCGAAAGTAATTTTACTAACTTTTGAAACTCTTTATTTTTAAGAGACGATTTTCCAACCATCATACAAAGTTCAGATTTTAAAATATAACCATCGTTGATAATTCTAAGATTGTTAGCCTTCAATGTGGACCCTGTACTTGTAATATCTGTTATCAACTCAGAACTTCCTGTAAAAGGAGCCACTTCAGTACTGCCAACAGATTTCACAATAGAAAACTGTGTTACACCCTTACTATAAAAAAATTCACGTGTGAGGTTGGCGTATTTTGTGGAAACCCTTAATCTTTTTTTCTTTTTATCTTTAAATTCAAACGCCATCTCCTCTAAATCAGCCATGGAAAATACATCAAGCCAATCTTCTGGTATAGCAACTACTAGTGTTGCTTTGCCATAAGGATAACTTTTAAATACTTTGATATTTTTTTGGATATTTATTTCACTTTCTTTTAACAAATCTAATCCTGAAAACCCCATATCAAGTGATTTAGACTTATCAGCTAACCTCTCAATTATTTCACGAGCATGTAAGTATATTATTTGAATATTTTTTTTTCCTTTAACTGAGCCAAATAAATCACGATCTCCTCTTTTTGAGATTAATTTTAAATTATTTTTCTTAAAAATATTTAAAACGTCTTTTCTAAGTCTACCTTTACTAGGAATGCCAATTTTAATTAAATCTTTCATAAAATTATAAATTAAAAGCAGCTCCTACTGCTGAAACTTTCTTTTGAGATCCTAAGTCAGAAATCAATTCGTCATAGCGACCTCCTGAACAACAGTTAATCATCTTAGAATTTGACTTAATATCAATTTTAAAAACCATACCTGTATAGTATTCAAGCTGTCTACCAAATGATGTTGAAAACATTACATTTAGTTTTGAGACTTTATTATTTGAGATTGGAAAATATTTTTGATCAACTACTAAATTAATTTTATTTTTTTTAAAAAATTTATTTAATTCTTTAGCTGCATTATTGATTGGACATTTAATTTTTAAAAAGGATCTAATTATTTTTGAAACCTTCTTACCTTTACTTGCTGTTCTTGGGTCTTTTATTTTAGTATCAAATCTTTTTAAAATTTCTCCAATAGATCTTCCAGCAATCATTGTTGTTGGGTCTTGTTTTAATAAATCTAAATATTTTTTTTTATCCACGGCTACTACTGTGGGGTCAATATCAGCGTTAGTTTCTAATCTTTTTAATAAATCATTGAAATATTCATCTCGCCAAAAATGTCTTAATAGTCTTAATTTCCATCTTGCTGGTATTTCTAATTTTGAAATTAGCAATTTAAATATCTCAACATTGCCAATGGTTAGTGTACCTGATGAGTATTTCAAATTTTGAAGTGATTTTAAAGATGTGGTTATAATTTCTTTATCATCATTTTTTTCATCTTTAGATCCTAGAATTTCAAATCCTATTTGATTTCTAATAATAGAGTCTTTTTTATTTTGTGACTTTCGATAAGCCTGACCACTATAAAAAATTTTCTCTTTTCCCTTTAAGTTGTTCTCTAAATATCTAAGACATGATACAATGGTTAAATCTGGTCTTAAACAAAGCTCACTTCCATTTTGATCAATAAAAGAAAATATAAATTTTCTAAAGTTTTCACCTGATCTTTGAACAATGTGATTAGCCTCAATTACTGAGGGTAAATCAATATACTTAAATCCTTTAGATTTTACCGATCTAAGGATATTTTCAGATAAGTTTTTTGATTTCATTAATTAAATCAGCTTTTGGAATTGTTTGATTATTTTCACCCTTAACACCTTTAAGGTTTTTAATAGTGACCGTGTTATCATTAAACTCGTTTTCTCCACAAATAACCGCAACTGGTAATTCACGTTTATTTGCAAAGGTTAATTGTTTACCAAGATTTTTTTTACTATCTAAAAAGATTTCAGCGTTAATATTATTGTCTCTTAATAGATCAACTAATTCATAATAATTTTTTAAATACTTTTGATCCATGACACAAACTAAAACAGGTTTTTGATCCTCTATTTTAATTTGATCTAATTGCATTAAAGCAAATAATAACCTATCCACACCAAAACTTATTCCCGTTCCTGGAATATCAACTCCTCTAAATCTGGATATCAATTTTGCATAAGCTCCACCAGAGCATATGCTTCCAATATCTACTTCTTTGCCCTTATTGTTTGTTACTTTGAAATTCAAGTTAGTCTCTACAATAAAGTCCGAATAATAAGCTAAGCCTCTTACTATCGTAAAATTCGTTTTTACTTGATTTAAATTTGATCCATATCCAAGTACTTCAAATACATTCTCAAGTTCATCTATTCCTTCTTGAGATAATGGATTTTTTAAAGTTTCTTTTAATTGTTTTAAATTTTTTATTTTTAAAAAATTTAATATTTGTGCTGCTTGATCATCAGATAGATCAGCTCCTTTAGTAATAGCGCCACTTTGATCTTTTCTTTCTTTTTTAAGTAAATCTTCAACTCCTTTTAATCCAAATCCAGGCTTATCCAATTTATCTATTGCTCGAATGACTTTAATTTGTTTTTCTTCAGAAATTTTTAATTCATCAATTAATCCTTGAACTATTTTTCTATTACTTACATTGATTGTAAATTGATCTTTTTTTAATCCACAATCTGATAATGTACTTGAAATTAAATTACAAAGTTCAGCATTAGCTTGAGCGGGATTAACATTTCCAACTATATCAAAATCTGCTTGAAGGAACTCCCTGTACCTGCCATTTCCAGCTTTTTCATTTCTAAAAACATTTTGAATTTGATAACGTTTAAATATTGATGGAAGTTCTTGGTTGTTTTGTGCATAAAATCTTGCAAGCGGACTTGAAAGATCATAACGAGCGGTTAAGCTTTCATCTCCATCTTGAAATGAAAATACATCAGACATAGGATTACTATCATCTTCTGCAAGAAAAGATCCGATATTTCTACTAATTTCAAACGTTGGAGTTTCAATAGCTTCTGCTCCAAATTTAATAAAATTATTCTCAATAGCTTTTAATAGCTTTTTTTTAAGAAGAATTTTTTTTCCCCAACGATCTTCAAATCCTGAAGGCAATCCAGGAACTAATTTATTTTCTTTATTCATGTTTTTTTGGTACCCGGGCTGAGAATCGAACTCAAACTTAAAGTTCCACAAACTTTCGTGCTAACCGTTACACCACCCAGGCATTCCTCGTTTTTATATTATTTTTGTGTGGATTAAAAATTATATTATAAATAAATAGCCTACAGGCTATGGAAACAGATTCTATGAGTACTTCTTGAAGTCTCTCTGTATGTAATATTTATAATCATGGACAGTCTTTTAGACAATAATTATCATTATTCAAGGTAAAAATAAAAAGGACGTTAATCTATTTTATAGATTTAACGCCCTTTGAAATATTTTAAAATTAGTCTATTTTTTTTAGATTAACCGCAGAAGGACCTTTTGGACCATCTTCTAATGTAAACTCTAGTTTATCACCTTCATTTAAATATCTCATGTCAGCTGCTTTAACTGCTGATGCATGTACAAAGGCATCTTTTTCTTTGTCATCTCTTTCAATGAAACCGTAGCCTTTTTTACCATTATACCATTTAATTTTACCAGTTAGTGTGCTCATCTTATTTCTTAGTCCTTATGTTGTTTATTATTTTATAAAGCTAATTGGATTTTTTAATTATTTCAAGATGAAAAGTGGATGGTGGTGCCTCGGGAAGGATTCGCACCTCCGACACAAGCCTTTTCAGGGCTCTGCTCTACTCCTGAGCTACCGAGGCAAAAATTAACCCCTAAAGATTATTCTACCTTTTGTAAGGTCGTAAGGTGTCATCTCAACTGTCACATTATCGCCTTGCAATACTCTAATTCTATTTTTTCTTAACTTACCAGCAGTATGAGCAGTAACCGTATGCCCATTCTCTAGCTTAACTCTAAACATTGCATTTGGAAGTAAGTCCATGACCTTTCCTTTAAATTCAAGCAAATCTTGTTTAGACAATTTTATTTTCTCCTAATTCTTTTTTTTACAGATTGAGCATGTCCTGCTAATCCTTCGTAATTTGCAAGTGTTATAACTGAAGGACCAAGCTTTTCAATACCAATTTTAGTTAAGTTTATATAGGAAATCCGTTTATAAAATTCATTTACACTTACTCCACTTGAATATTTTGCTGAACCATTTGTTGGTAATATATGGTTTGAGCCAACATTATAGTCTGTCATTGCCATAACAGCATACTTTCCTAAACAAACAGATCCTGCATTTTTAATTTTTGGAATAAATGATTTATAATTTTTTAGATTCAGTTCCAAGTGTTCTGGTGAAATTTTATTAGTAACTTCAATTATCTTTTTATCAGAACTAATATGCATTAAAATTCCATTACTTGATAAGCTTTTTCTAGCAATAGAAGATCTTGAAATTTCTTTTAATTGTTTAGAAATTTCATTTTGAACTTTATTAATCAAAGATTTATCTTTGGAAATTAAAATACATTGTGCAAGATTATCATGTTCTGCTTGTCCTATTAAATCACTTGCAACCCATTCTGGATTTGAAAATTTATCACAAACAATGGTGACTTCAGAAGGGCCTGCTGTCATTCCTTCAATTCCAACATCCCCAAAGACTTCACGCTTAGCTTGGACTACATAAGCATTGCCAGGACCTACTATTTTGTTAACTTTATTAATCTTCTTTGTTCCATAAGCTACTGCTGCAATTGCTGAAGGCCCACCTATTGAATAAATTTCTTTAATCTTACATTTACGCGCCGCATATAATACTGCTGGATTTTGTTTTCCTTTAAATCCAGGATTAATCATTACAATTCTTTTAACTCCCGCTACAATCGCTGGAATAGCATTCATTAGTACACTTGATGGATATGAAGCTGATGAACCAGGCACATAAATTGCAACAGACTCTAAGGGTATATATTTATACTCAAGTTTATTTTTATACTTATCAACGTACAAAATATTCTTGAATTTTTGAAGTGAGTGAAATTTATAAATTCTATTGTAAGCGATATCAATTGCTTGCTTTACTTTTTTATCCAGTGATTTTATTAAATTAGAAATCTGTTTTTGAGAAGGAACAATTACTTTGTTATGATTAAATCTTTTTTCATATTTTACCAAAGCTTTGTCTCCATTTTTTCTAACATCTTTAATAATGCTAGAAACTGAAACTGAATTAGACTGTACTTTTCTCTTTCTTTGAAAAAGCAAACTATCTAAATTTTTATCAAAATTTTTACTGTTACTATTTAATATTTTCATTAGTCTTTAATTTCGTTTTGATCTTCTAGTCTTACTTCAATTGTTTCCGTAGTCAAAGCAATGTGAGCATTATTATCAAAAATTAAATTAATTTCGAAATCATCTTTATTTTTTAAATAATCTATTCCTATTAATTCCAAAACTAAATCCTCATTTTTTTGATCAATATTTTTAGATTTAACCTTATCGACAAAATCAAACCTACAAATACTGTTAATTTTCTTATCTTTCTGGTCTGTTTCGATTTTGGTTCTTTCTATCAATAATAAAAAAACTTTGTTTGACGCAAGATACTTTATATCTGACACTTTTACCTTTGCCCCAGCA
>CABXOW010000009.1 GCA_902513955.1 uncultured Pelagibacteraceae bacterium | reverse complement strand
TCTTTTTTAAAAAATTCTGTTAATAGTTTTTTTTCATCAAAATCTATTTTTTGAAATAGTAAAATTATAGGTAAAGTAATCTTACCTTCAAAAAAATCTTGACCTATCTTTTTACCAAATAATTTTAAATCAGAATTATAGTCGAGTGTATCATCAGCAATTTGAAAGGTAAGTCCAAGATTTCTTCCATAGAACTCAAGAGCATCTTTTTCCTTAGAGTCGACGTCAGATAAAATTGCTCCTACTTTTGTTGCAGCTGCAAAAAGTTCAGCAGTTTTTGCTGATATAATTTTTAGGTAAGTTTCTTCAAGCATATCAACTTCACCTTTATGTTGAAGTTGCAAAACTTCTCCCTGAGCAATCTTTGAAGAAGTTGACGACAACAATTTTAAAACCTCCCAATTGCCATCCTCTACCATCATTTCAAAACATCGACTTAATAAATAGTCTCCAATTAAAACAGATGAATGATTATCCCAAACTTTATTTAATGTTTCTTTGCCTCTTCTTACAATACCCTCATCAATTACATCATCATGCATTAGAGTTGCACTATGAATTAATTCAACACAAGCTGCTAAATTAATATCTCTTGAGCCTTTAGAGTACCCGCATAATTTTGCAGATCCAAGAGTTAATAGGGCTCTTAATCTCTTTCCACCAGTTTGAATATGGTAGTCAGTCATTTTTTGAACCAACCCAACATCACTTGCTAATTTTGATTTTATCTTTTCTTCAGTAAGAATTAGCTTGTCTTCAACAGAGTCTTTAAGTTGAAAATATGAGTCATTTATTTGATTTTTAAGTTGAACTACAGTTCCCATAATGATTTTAAATTAGTATATATGAGTTTTATATATTACTTATCAATTGACGCACCTAATTCTTCAATTATAAGTAATTTATATATTCAATAAATAATTCTATAAGGAATAATAATGTTCTCTTTTTTTAAAAAGAAAAAGACCGTAGCCCACATAAAATTGAATGGAGTTATAGGAAATGCTGGAAAATTTAAACAAGGTATAGATTTTACAGGCCAAGAAGAAGTAATTAAAAAGGCTTTTTCACTTAAAAAAGCTTCTTGTGTAGCAATAACTATAAATTCACCGGGTGGATCACCAGTTCAATCACATATGATTTATAGTTTTATTAGACAGGAAGCTAAAAACACCAAAAAAAAAGTGATTGTATTTGCTGAAGATGTTGCTGCATCAGGTGGATATTTAATTTCATGTGCTGGAGATGAAATTTATGCGAATTCAAGCTCAATCATTGGTTCTATTGGAGTTATCTATTCTTCATTCGGATTTACAGAATTAATAAAAAAAATTGGAGTTGAAAGAAGAGTCCACACAGCTGGAAAAAACAAAAGCACTCTAGATCCTTTTCTAGAAGAAAAAAATGAGGACATAGAAAGATTAAAAAATATTCAGTTAGATTTACATAAAGATTTTATTAATGTGGTAGAGGAAAGCAGGGGATCTAAGTTAAAAAAATCTGAGGTAGAACTTTTTTCTGGAGAATTTTGGTCAGGAAGTAAAGCTAAAGAATTAGGATTGATAGATGGAATAGGAGATGCCCATCAAGTTCTAAAAGAGAAATTTGGAAATGATGTTGTTATTAAAAAATTTGAAAAATCTAAAGGTTGGTTAAGTCAAAAACTTTCTTCTTCCAATAATCAAGTAAATCAATTAGCCAATATTTTAGACGAAAGGTCAATCTGGCAAAGATATGGTTTCTAAAACAAAAAAACCAAAACAAAAATTTCAATCATTTCAAGATACAATTCTTAATCTTCAAAAATTTTGGAGTAAAAAAGGATGTATTGTTCTTCAACCATACGATATGGAGGTTGGTGCTGGAACTTTTCATCCAGCAACCACACTTAGATCGCTAGGCCCAAAAAATTGGAAAGCTGCTTATGTTCAGCCATCAAGAAGACCAACTGATGGAAGATATGGTGATAATCCAAATAGACTACAACATTATTATCAATTTCAAGTTTTGATAAAACCTTCTCCAGATAATATAAAAAAATTATACCTAAATAGTTTGTCAGTAATTGGCATTGATTACAATGAGCACGATATCAGGTTTGTTGAAGATGATTGGGAGAGCCCAACACTTGGTGCAGCAGGTTTGGGTTGGGAAGTTTGGTGTGATGGCATGGAGATTACACAATTCACGTACTTTCAACAAATGGCAGGATATGAATGCAAACCTGTTTCAGTTGAAATTACATATGGATTAGAAAGAATATGCATGTTTACCCAACAACAAAAAAATGTTTATGATCTGATGTGGAATGATGAAGGAGTAAAATATCACGATGTTTTTCATCAAGCAGAAAAAGAATTTTCCGCGTATAATTTTGAACACGCAAATGTTGAAAGTTTATTAAAAATGTTTGATATGATTGAACAGGAAGCCAAATCTCTTGTAGAAAAAAATGTATCATTACCAGCGTATGACCAATGCTTAAAAGCAAGTCATATATTTAATATTTTAGATGCTAGAGGAGCAATAAGTGTTGCTCAAAGAGCTGGATATATAGGAAGAATTAGAGATATTACTAAAGCTGCCGCAGGTATTTGGTTAGATAGTCAAAGCTAAATGTCAGAATTTTTTTTAGAATTATTTAGTGAGGAAATACCTTCGTCTCTTCAAAAGAATTTAAGGGAGGACCTGTTAAATAATTTTATTAAAGTATTTAATGAAAAATCTATTTCTTTTAAAAAAAGTTCATCATATTCAACACCCAATAGATTGGTCATTTTATTTGAAGGTTTGCAAAAACAAATAACTTTAAAATCTGAAGAAATAAAAGGTCCAAATATAAAAGCTCCAGAAGTAGCATTAGAAGGTTTTATTAGATCAAATAACATTTCTAAAAAAGATCTCTTTAAAAAATCAATAGATAAAGGAGAATTTTATTTTTTTAAAACAAAATCGAAAAAACTTAATACTCAAGATTTATTAGTGGAGTTAGTTCCATCAATATTGCAAAAAATTCAATGGAAAAAATCTATGAGATGGAATGATTTTAGTTTAAATTGGGGTAGACCATTAAAATCAATTTTAGCAATATTTGATAAAAAAAAATTAACTTTTAATTTTCATCATTTAACTTCATCAAATTCAACATTTGTAGATAAAGAGTTTGAAGAAAAGAAAAAAATAATTGTTGATTTTAAAGATTATAATAATTTTTTCAAAAAATTGAATATTACTATCGATCACAATGAAAGAAAAAATTTTATAGAAAAAAAATTAAATGAAATTTCAAATAAGAAAAATATAATAATTGAAAACAATCCTAAGTTACTTGATGAAGTTGTTGATCTAACAGATCAACCCAATGTTATATTGTGTGAGTTTGATAGAAAATTTCTAAATATTCCTAAAGAAATTTTGATAATTACCATGCAACACCATCAAAAATATTTTCCAACTTTTGACAAAAAAGGAAATATTACAAATGAATTTTTAGTTGTAACTAATAAGAAAGATATAAATGGATTAATAAAACTTGGAAATGAAAGAGTTGTAGAAGCTAGACTAAGTGATGCTGAGTTTTTTTGGAACAAAGATAAATCACAGAATTTAGTTAAAAGAGTTTCGATACTTAAATCTATGAATTATTTCAAGGGACTTGGAACATATTTTGACAAAGTTCAAAGAATGAGAAAACTAGGTGGAATGCTTTCTGATGAATTATTAATTAGCAAAGATAAAGTTGAATTATCTACATCCATTTGTAAAGTTGATCTAGTTTCAGAGCTTGTGGGAGAATTTCCAGAACTTCAAGGAATTATGGGAGGTTATTTTGCGGAAGCACAGGGTTTTGAGAAAGATGTTTGTAAAGCTATCAGTGAACAATATTTACCAGCTGGACTAAATTCAAAGGTGCCTAAAAAGCCATATAGTGTAGCACTATCTCTAGCCGATAAAATAGATACATTAGTTGGTTTTTTTGGAATAAATCAAAAGCCGACAAGTTCAAAAGATCCATTTGCTTTAAGAAGATTAGCTTTAGGGATAATTAAAACGATAGTTGAAAATAAAAAAGATTTTAAAATAAGAGATTTAATCAGTTATTCGGCTGGTTTGTACTTGGATCAAGGTTTTGAATTTGAAAATAATTCCTTACAAAGCGAATTAGCAAATTTTTTAATGGATAGATTAAAATTTTACATGAAAGAAGAGAAAATTCGTAGTGATATTATTTTAGCCTCTTCAAGCTTTCTTAATTTAGATCAATCCGTAATTATTTTTGGGAAAGCCAAAATTTTAAATAAGTTTATTAATAAACTCAATGGAAAAGACGTAGTTTCAAGTTATAAAAGAGCTGCAAACATATTGGAAAATGAGCTAAGAGATAAAAAACTAGAATTATCAAATACAACTGACCCTGGTATTTTCAAAACTGAGTTTGAGAAAAATTTATATAAAAAAATTAATGAATTAAGAAAGTACTTTCAAAATATTAACAAAGATGAGGATTTTGAACAATCCATCAATAATTTAGCTGAGTCCAAAAAAGTAATTTTTGATTTTTTTGATAACGTGATTGTAAATGAAGACGACATCACAATTAAAAAAAACAGACTAGAACTAATTCAAATGTTATGTAAAACGTTCGATTATTATGTTAATTTTTCTTTAATCGATTCCCATCAATGAAAAAACTAATTTTAAATTTTAAATCTAAAGACAGTAAAAAAATTAAAAACCCTAAAAATTTTTTAGGAGGTAAGGGTGCTAATTTATCTGAAATGGGAAGAATGGGTCTACCTGTTCCACCAGGATTTACAATTTCAACAAAAGTATGTGAGCTTTTTTATAAAGATAAAAAAAAATTGAATAAAAATTTAGTTGCCCAAATAAAAAAAGAATTAAAGTTTATTGAAAAAGATGTAGGTAAAAAATTTGGTGATTTAAAAAATCCTTTACTTCTTTCAGTAAGATCTGGTGCAAGAGTGTCCATGCCAGGAATGATGGATACAATTTTAAACCTAGGTTTAAACGATAAGACTGTAAATGCCTTAGCTTTAAAAACTTCAAATGGAAGATTTGCTAAAGATAGCTATAGAAGATTTATACAAATGTATGGCAATGTAGTAATGGGAGTCGAAGGCTATCATTTCGAAGAATTAATCGAAAATTATAAGCTTACAAAGGGAGTTCTCTTAGACACGGATCTTGATGAAAATGATTGGGATGGTTTGATAGTTGATTTTAAAAGAACTGTTAAAGAAAAAGCCAAAAAAGATTTTCCACAAGATGTTTATCAGCAATTATTGGGAGCAATTAGTGCAGTATTTTTGTGTTGGGAAAGTAACAGAGCAAAAGTTTATAGAAAATTAAATCAAATTCCCGCTGAGTGGGGTACGGCAGTAAATGTACAATTAATGGTTTTTGGTAATATGGGTGAAGATTGTGCAACGGGGGTGGTATTTACAAGAAACCCTTCAGATGGATTAAACGAAATTTATGGTGAATATTTAATTAATGCACAAGGTGAAGATGTTGTAGCTGGAACCAGAACACCTCAATACATAACAAAAAAAGCAAGACAACAAGCTAAAGTAAAAGCTCCATCAATGGAGGAAGTTATGCCAAATGTTTACAAGCAACTTCACAAAATTTTAAAAAAATTAGAAAAACATTATAAAGATATGCAAGATGTAGAATTCACAGTTGAAAATAAAAAACTATGGATGTTACAAACTAGATCTGGAAAAAGAACAGCTAAATCAGCAGTAAAGATTGCAGTTGATATGGTAGGAGAAAAATTAATTTCAAAAAAAGAAGCTGTCCTAAGGATTGATCCTAATTCTTTAGATGCTTTACTCCACCCTACCTTGGATGAAAAAAGCTCAATAAATGTTATAGCTAATGGTTTGCCAGCTTCCCCAGGTGCGGCTAGTGGAAAAGTCGTTTTTACCTCTGAAGAGGCTGAAAGATTAACTGGGATGATGCAAGATACAATTTTAGTTAGAGTGGAGACATCACCAGAAGATATTCAAGGAATGAATGCAGCTAAAGGAATTTTGACTGCAAGAGGTGGAATGACAAGTCATGCAGCTGTTGTTGCAAGAGGAATGGGCAGACCTTGTGTTTCTGGTTCTAGTGAAATTGATATTAATTATGAGAACAAATCATTCAAAACTTCATCAGTAGAAATAAAAGAAGGTGAAGTTATAACGATTGATGGATCAACAGGTAGAATTATTTCAGGAAGTGTTGCAACAGTAAAACCAGAAATTTCAGGTGACTTTTCGAAATTAATGTCATGGGCAGATAGTTTTAGAAAATTAAATATTAGATCTAATTCAGAAACACCTAAAGATACTAAAATAGCTAAAGATTTTGGGGCAGAGGGGATCGGACTTTGTAGAACAGAACACATGTTTTTTGATGAAGAAAGAATCTTGTCTGTTCGTGAAATGATTTTATCTAAAAATAAAGAAGATAGAGCAAAAGCACTTGAGAAACTTTTACCTCACCAAAAAAAAGATTTTGTAGAAATTTTCAAAATTATGAGCGGTCTGCCTGTTACAGTCAGATTGTTAGATCCTCCTCTTCATGAATTTTTACCTAGAACAGAAAAAGAAATTAGTGAAGTATCAAATGTGGTCAGTCTTTCGTTTAAAGAGGTAGAGTCGCGAATAGAAGAACTTCATGAACAAAACCCAATGTTGGGTCATAGAGGTTGTAGACTTGGTATATCTTTCCCAGAGATTTATGAAATGCAATGTAGAGCTATTTTTGAAGCCTTAGCTGAACTTAAAAAGAAAAAAATCAAATCAGCATATCCAGAGATTATGATTCCTTTGGTTTCTACTGAAGCTGAAATTAAAATAATGAAAGATTTAGTTATTAACATTGCTAGCAAGGTTCAAAAAGAACATAAAATTAAAGTAGAATTTATGGTTGGAACAATGATTGAACTTCCAAGAGCAGCAATAAAAGCAAAAGAAATCGCAAAACATGCAGAATTTTTTAGTTTTGGAACTAATGATTTAACACAAACAACATTTGGAATTAGTAGAGATGATAGTGGAAAATTTTTAAATGATTATTTAGATAACAAAATATTTTTAATTGATCCATTTGTATCAATTGACGATGGAGTTGCAGAATTAGTCGAAATAGCTGTAGAAAAAGGAAAAAGCCAAAATAAAAAATTAAAACTAGGCATTTGTGGAGAACATGGTGGAGATCCCAAAAGTATAGAGTTTTGTTCTAAGGCAGGTTTAAATTATATTTCTTGTTCGCCATACAGAGTTCCAATTGCTAGACTATCAGCTGCACAAGCTGAAATAAAAAAAATAAATATTTGAAATAATTATGAAAGATATAAATGATATATTTGTAATAGTTCAAGCAAGATTAAGTTCTGAGAGAGTGCCAGGCAAAATGTTAAAACCTTTTGCGGGTACAACATTGATGGATATTATTTTCAAAAAGTTAGAGCTGCCTAAAATCATTGTTTAAAATTTTATGTTTAATTAAATCTTCCTTAATCTCAGTTAAAATTGCTGGATCATCGATTGTAGGTGGAACTTTGTATTCAACATTATCTGCAATTTTTCTTATAGTTCCTCTCAATATTTTTCCAGATCTTGTTTTAGGTAATCTTTTAATAACTATCACCACTTTAAACGCGGCAACTGGTCCAATCTTATCCCTTACCATTTGTATGCATTCCTTTGATATTGTCTCATTTTCTTTATCAACGCCAGACTTTAAAACTACCAAACCAATTGGTAATTGACCTTTTAATTTATCTGCAATTCCTAGTACCGCACATTCTGCTACAGATTGATGTTCTGATAATACTTCTTCTATTGCACCAGTTGATAATCTGTGACCAGCAACATTTATAATGTCATCAGTTCTAGACATAATCCAAATATATCCATCATCATCTATATGGCCTGCATCATAAGTTTGATAATATCCATCATAATTAGACATATAGTTTTCTTTATATCTTTGATCTGCATTCCATAATGTTGGGAATGTTCCTGGAGGCAAAGGTAGCTTTACAACTATATCTCCCATTTCATTTGGTTTTGCTAGAGACTGATCTGGTTTAATGATTTTTACATCATAACCTGGCACTGCTTTGCAGGCTGAGCCATATTTTGTTTCCATCATCTCTATTCCTGTGCAATTTGAACTAATTGCCCAACTAGTCTCTGTTTGCCACCAATGATCAATTACTGGAACCCTAAGTAAATTTTCTGCCCATTTAATTGTGTCTGGATCAGCTCTTTCTCCTGCAAGAAATAAGCTTTCAAAACTGCTTAAATCATATTTAGAAAAAAATTTACCTTCTGGATCTTCTTTCTTTATTGCTCTAAATGCTGTCGGTGCTGTAAATAATGATTTTACTTTATAGTCTGAGATAATTTTCCAAAATGCACCAGCATCTGGAGTGCCAACAGGTTTTCCTTCAAATAAAACTGTAGTGCATCCTTTAAACAATGGCGCGTAAACAATGTAAGAGTGCCCGACTATCCACCCAATATCACTAGCCGACCACCAAATATCATCTGTATCAATATTGTAGATATTTTTCATAGTCCATTTTAAAGCTACTATGTGACCACCAATATCTCTTACTATTCCTTTGGGTGTTCCGGTTGTGCCTGAAGTATAAAGAATATAAGCAAGTTCATTAGAATTCATTTCTTCACAATCCACGTTGGATGCATTTGAAATAACCTCATTCCAGCTAACCTCAATTGGGGCATTTAATTTTACTTCATGACCTGGTCTTTGAAACAATATCATCTTTTCAATTTTGTGATTGGCAATTTTTACGGCCTCATCAACTAGAGGCTTGTATTCAACTGTTCTTCCGGGTTCAAAACCGCAAGATGCCGTTACTAATACTTTTGCTTTGCTATCATCAATTCTGCTTGCCAACTCATTTGATGCAAAACCACCAAAGACGACTGAGTGGATTACACCAATTCTTGCACATGCAAGCATAGCAATTACTGCCTCAGGAATCATTGGCATATATATGATTACTCTATCCCCCTTATTAGTTCCTTGAGCTTTTAAAGCTCCTGCAAATTTTGAAACTTTCGACCTCAACTCTTCATAAGTGAACTTACTTTTGTTGCCTGTAATAGGACTGTCGTAGATTAATGCAGTTTTTTTTCCTTTTCCTTGATCAATATGGATGTCTAAAGCGTTATAACATGTGTTGGTTACCCCATCTTCAAACCATTTGTAAAAAGGGGGGTTAGATTTATTTAAAATTTTTGCTGGTTTTTTAAACCAAAAAATATCTTCAGATGCTTCTTGCCAAAATTTTTCAGGATTTTTTAAAGAATGATCATAAATATCTTGAAATTTCTTGGACATAAAATTTGATTCGATTTTCCTTATTTTGTTGGTTTTTAACTTATAAATTGTATTTAATTTTAAAAATTAAGTAAAATCAATGAGAATTAGTCGCAATTAATTCTTCATTTATCTAATTTAATTTGATATTTAACCACAATCTTGGCTTAGGGAAACCTAAGTCTAGTTTATATAAACAAAATAAATAAAAACTAACTAAAGAGGGAGTTTTTTATGAAAAAACTTAAATTGTTTGCTCTTACAGCTGTTGCGTTATTAGGCGTTACAGGTGTTGCAAACGCAGATGCCATGTTAGCACAAGACGATTTCGTTGGGATTTCGTTTTGGGTTATATCTATGGGAATGTTAGCAGCAACTGCTTTCTTTTTCATGGAAGCAGGCAATGTATCAGCAGGCTGGAGAACTTCAGTTATCGTTGCTGGTCTAATAACTGGTATAGCTTTCATTCACTATATGTATATGAGAGAAGTATGGGTAAGCACAGGTGATTCACCTACTGTTTACAGATACATTGACTGGTTAATTACAGTTCCACTACAAATGGTTGAATTCTATTTAATTCTAGCAGCTGTAGGTAAAGCAAACTCAGGTATGTTCTGGAGATTGCTACTTGGTTCTGTTGTTATGCTAGTAGGTGGATACTTAGGTGAAGCTGGATATATCAATTCTACACTTGGTTTCATTATTGGTATGGCTGGTTGGGTATACATTCTTTATGAAGTATTCTCAGGTGATGCTGGAAAAGCTGCAGCAAAAAGTGGAAACAAAGCTCTTGTAACTGCTTTTGGTGCAATGAGAATGATTGTTACAGTAGGTTGGGCAATTTATCCATTAGGTTATGTATTTGGTTACTTAACAGGTGGTGTAGACGCTGAATCACTTAACGTTGTTTACAACTTAGCTGACTTTATTAACAAAATTGCATTTGGTCTAGTAATTTGGGCTGCTGCAACTAGTTCAGGCGGAAGAAGAGCTAGGTAGTTTTACTTAAAAAGTTTAAATTAAAGGGCAGGTACATTTTTTGTACTTGCCCTTTTTTTTCCTACAATAATTTAAGTTATGGATGTTAAGCTAGATAAATGGCACAAATGCCAAGTAGATATAGAAGTCTTCAAAAAACTTTCAAAAAAATCTGATTTAAAAGGTTTGCAACATGTCTCAATTTTTTTTGGTCTATTAGTTTTAACCGGTTTATGTACATATTTAACTTGGGGAACTTTATGGGGAATATTTTGGATTTTAATTTATGGAAACATTTATTGTTTTTCAAACCCTCTTTGGCATGAAACTGGTCACAGAACTGCTTTTAAATCTAATTATTTAAATGAATTTTTTTATTATGTTTCTTGTTACATGGCATTTTTTGAGCCAATAAGATGGAGATATACTCATTTTATTCATCACGGAAACA
Source organism: uncultured Pelagibacteraceae bacterium (assembly GCA_902513955.1). Lineage (GTDB taxonomy): Bacteria > Pseudomonadota > Alphaproteobacteria > Pelagibacterales > Pelagibacteraceae > Pelagibacter. The sequence goes on along the minus strand of CABXOW010000009.1, from coordinate 46,968 downwards.
CCTATTCAACTGAAAATCCTTATGATCATGAAATTGAATATGGAAATGATTTAAAAAATACTATTCCAAAGCTAATAAAAGAAATAATTCCTTTTGGAAATTTAGTTTATATAAAAAACGATATATCTTTTGAAGTAATTAAACATTCTCTAGGAATTGAAACTAAAGTTATGAAAGATAGTATTCCAGATAAATTAAAGTCAAAAAGCATTCTTATTTCAAGAATATACATTTTTATATGGTTATTGGTTATTTCATTTTCTATTTATGTAAATTCTTGGTTGCCAGTTTTGTATCTTGTTTTACCTCATTTTTATGGAAAAACTTTGCATAAGCTTGTGGCATTTACTCAACATGCAGGATTAGCTAGAAACCTAAAAGATCATAGACTTTCTGCAAGAGAAATGTATCTAAATCCTATTTTAAGTTTTTTATATTGGAGAATGGAATATCATTTAACTCACCATATGTTTCCAACTGTTCCATCATACAATCTTGATAAATTACATCATCATATTAAAGGTCAACTGCCAAAACCTAATAATGGTCTAATAGATGCTTATAAGGAAATTATTCCTACGTTAGTTAAACAATCTAAAGATGCTAATTATTTTCTAAAAAAAGACTTACCGCATTTACAAAATGTTTGAAAATAGATTAAGAACAGTTTACCTACTTGTTCTATTTTTATAAGAGCATATATATAATTAATGGCAAAAATAATTTATAATACGCATGACGATAAAACTCATACGATCGATGTTCAAAAAGGTCTTTCAGTAATGGAAGGTGCTGTTCAAAATGATATTCCAGGTATTGATGCAGATTGTGGAGGTGGTATGGCTTGTGCTACTTGCCATGTATATGTTAATGAAGAATGGCTAGACAAGCTTCCAGCAAAGGAAGATGGAGAAGAAGATATGTTGGATATGGCTTATGAACCAAAAAATAATAGTAGATTAAGTTGTCAGTTAATTATCTCTGATGAACTTGATGGTTTAATTGTTAATATTCCATCTAAGCAAAGTTAAATGAATAAAACAGACGTATTAATTATTGGAGCAGGACCCTCAGGTTTATTTTGTGCTCATCAACTTGGAATTATTGGACTAAGTTGTGAAATTGTAGATAATTTAGATAAAGCAGGTGGTCAGTGCATAGAGCTTTATCCTGATAAGCCAATTTATGATATTCCAGCCTTTCCTGAGTGCACAGGTGAAGAGTTGACTAATAATCTTTTGCAACAAATAAAACCTTTTAATGTCAAATTTCATTTAAATGAAAGAGTAGAAGAACTCAAAAAAGTAGAAGATCGTTGGCATGTTAAAACAAACGGAAAAAAAGAATTTGATGTAGCAAGTATAGTGATTGCCGGTGGAGTAGGATCTTTTGAGCCAAGAAAATTTCCTGTAAAAGAAAGTGAAAAATTTGAGGAAACTTCTTTGTTTTATTCAATTAAAGATAAAACTATTTTTAAAGACAAAACAATTTCTATATTTGGAGGAGGAGACTCTGCTCTTGACTGGGCGATTGAACTTTCAAATACTTCAAAAGTAAATTTAATACACAGAAGAGAAGGTTTTAGAGGTGTAGAATCTAGTGTTCAAAAAGTTAAAGAACTTCATGAACAAGGAAAACTTAATTTATATACAAAATATCAAATAGATTCATTAGTAGGTGATAAAAAGATTGAAGAAGTAAAGATTAAAAATGATGATGGTGAGATAAAAGATATTAAAACTGAATATGTTCTGGGCTTTTTTGGTTTAATAATGCAACTTGGCCCAATATTAGATTGGGGTTTAAATATTGATAAAAAAACAGTTCAAGTAAATACTGAAAATTTTGAAACAAACATAAATGGAATATTTGCAATTGGTGATATTTGCTCATATCCAGGAAAATTAAAATTAATTCTTTCAGGTTTTCATGAAGGGGCACTAGCTGCGAGAGGGTGCTTTAAGTATGCAAAACCAGATGAAAAATTAAGATTTGAATTTACAACAACCTCGAAAGCTGCACAGGAAAGACTCGGTGTAAAAAAATGATAGAACTTTTTTCTGCCGACACTCCTAACGGTAAGAAAATTTCAATTATGCTTGAAGAAATTGGTTATGAATACAAAGTAACCAAAGTAGATATTGGAAATAATGAACAATTCAAACCAGAATTTATAAAAATAAGTCCTTTTAGCAAAATACCCGTAATTACTGATCATGACAATAATGAAAGTATTTTTGAGTCTGGTGCAATTTTAATTTACCTTGGAGAGAAGAGTGGAAAATTTTATGACACCAAGGATAGACTTAAAATAAATCAGTGGTTAATGGCTCAAATGGGAACAGTTGGACCCATGATAGGTCAGCATCATCAATTTCATCATTATAATCCAGGAAAAAGTGAGTTTGGCGAGGAGAGATATTTTAAGATAACAAAAAGAATTTATCAGGAATTGGATAATCGTTTGAAACAATCTAAATTTTTAGCTGGAGAAAATTATTCAATAGCTGATATTGCTACTTGGCCTTGGATTGCAAGACATGAATGGCATGATATTGGTCTCAATAATTTTGAAAATCTAAAAAGATGGTATGTTGAGATATCTGAAAGAGAACCGGTAATAAAAGGTTTTAAATTTATGAATAAAGATGAATTACCACCTAAACCTTAATTTTAATTCATTAACCTATATAAAGAACTTAAAATACCATTTCCTGATAACTCTATAGCTAAAACAATTATTATTATTAATATTATTTTTTTATTCATTTATTAAACAACCATTATAACAAAAATTTTCAATTAGGTAACCAAGAATTGTAAAGTGGGTTATCTTTATCTATAGGAAGGCTAATATTTTTATTTTGTCTTGAAGAGTCATATACCGCAGTTACAAATTCTAAAGATTTTCGAGCATCTAATAGTGTAACTTCATCACTAGTTATGCCATCAAGATTATTAGCTATTTCTTCAAACATTCCAGCGTACCATGACTTAGGTTTTTTAACTTTTGATAGCACCTCATCTATTTGATTTTGTGTTACAGGGTCTCTTGCTAAAAATTTCCATTCATCATCAGCTGGGTTATAAGGCTTGTCAGGTGATGCTCCAGATTCGACTGTTAATCTATCAAAACAAAACCGAATTCTACTAATATCATTTGCCGCTCCAAGAGTAACTGAACTTGTAACAAGTGTTCCATTTTTCATTTCAATTGAAAGAGCCGCACAATCTTCTACTTCAATATCATTTACTCTAGTTGTTAATTTAGCATATACATTTGAAACTGGTCCTAAAATCATACATATCAAATCATGAATATGAATTGAATGACTTAAAATTGCTCCACCTTGTTCACCAGCCCAAGTTCCCCTCCAAACTTTTGAGTAATATTCTTTTCCTCTATTCCAATGTGTTTCAAGTGATGCAACAAGAGGTTTTCCAGCAAGACCTGATTTTATTAATTCCTTCAATTGAGAGAAACCTAAGCCATAACGATATTGAAAAACAGGAAAGATTATTTTGCCTGTTTCTTTGCTTATTTTTTCAAGTTCATCAAACTCCTTTAGACTTGAAACTAGAGGTTTTTCACAAATAACGTGCTTACCAGCCTCTAGTGATTTTTTACAAGCAGAAAAATGTAGATGAGGCGGAAGACAAATATCAATTATATCAATTTCTTTTATTTTTAAAACATCATCAAAATTGAGCGAAACTTTTGTTTCATTGTTTGTTATTAGTATTTTGTCTATTGCTTCTCTAGTTAATCCACAAAGAGTGTGAATATTAAATCTATTTGAAACTTTTTTAAAATCTTCATAGTGCTTAGCTCCTATGTTAGTTCCTATAATTGCAACTTGATATTTTTTCATTTCTTTTCAGCTAATTCTTGAGCTTTAATAGCAAGTTCCATTGATAAATAAGTTAATTTTTGTGAACACGCAGTTTCCGTTCTATTATAAACATCGTTAATTAAATTTCTAAAGTATGGAAGTTTAAAATTTGAACAATCTATATGCTCTACCTCTTCATTATTTGCGTAATATAAATGATTTCCAGAGTTAGATTTGGCAAGATCTGTGTATTTTCTAATTTCAATAAAACCTTTATCACCTAGAATAAATAATCTTCCATCTCCCCAAGTTGGAAGTGCATCTGGGGTAAACCAATCTAAGCGAACGTATCCATGACCACCATTTCCCGTAAGATTGATTTCACCAAAATCTTGAAAACCAGGAAACTGTTCCTTAGTAGTATTTTCTACCATTGCATGAGTAATTTTAGCTTCATTAGAATTTGTAAATACTAAAAATTGATGAATTTGGTGTGAACCTATATCGGTAATTATTCCGCCATAGCTTTCACGCTCGTAAAACCAGTCAGGTCTTTCATAATTTCCCTGCCTATGAGGACCGGTACCCATAGTTTGTTTTACTTTTCCAATTTTACCTTCTGAAACTAGTTGTTCAGCTTTTGCAACAGCAGCTACATGAAATCTTTCAGAAAAATTTACTGACCAAATTTTACCTGTTTCTTTTACAGTTCGTTTTAAATCTTTTAGTTGATCTAAAGTTATACATCCTGGCTTATCTACCATCACATCTTTACCTGAATTTAATGCTTCAATTGAAAGACTTGCTCTATCTTTAGGTACAGAAGATATTAAAATCATATCAACATTTTCATTATCTAAAATTTCACTTTTATTTTCTAATCTTTTTATATTTGGATATTTTTTGTTAAATTCTTTTAATGTTAAAGGTGTTCCTTCAGTCCAAAAATGATTGCAATTACAACCTTCTTTGATCATTTCATCTAACATGTCAAATATGTGACCGTGATCAATACCTAGTACTGCTAGATTTAAAGATTTTTTCATAAATTAATAATCTCCTTTTTTTGAAGAACCTTTATAAAAAATTTCTTGAAGATTGTCATTTTCTTGTTTTTTTATTTTAAGATCATTTTTATCCAATAATGATTTAGGTCTTCCAATTTTTTCATGAAAATTATAATTATCTTTTCCTCTTGCTAGCTGGACACTATTTTTACCTATAACTTGTTTAACATTAGCACCAATATAACTTTGAATTACAAAACCTATTCTTCTATCATTACTTTTATTTAGATCTGATCCATGAACTACAGTTGGATGGTGTAGAGACATTTGACCTGCTGTCAGTATTAAAGGCGTTGTTTCTTTTTTTGGTACATATTTAACAGTTTGACCTCTTGTTAGTAGATTTCCTTCATTAAATTTTTGATCATGATCTTTAAGATTATCTTTATGTGATCCTGACCACATCCTCATACAACCATTGTGTTCATTCGAATCTGTTATTGCAACCCATGCAGTAACCCAATTGTGCGGTTCTAAGCCTATGTATTTTGCATCTTGGTGATAGCTAACAAATCCTTTTTCGTTTGGATTTTTTATAAAAAGAGTTGTCCCACATACGAGTATGTCTTCACCGATTAAACTTTGAACTGCATCTAAAATTTTAGTGTTATGAGTAACTTCATCTAGTAAAGGTGAAATTAAATGAGCATTATATCTTCCTGATTTATCTAATTCTTCAGGCATTTCTTTTTCAATCAATTCAATTTCATCTCTAATTTCTTTTGTTTTATCTTTTGAAAAAATATTTATGGGAGAAACAAAACCCTCATCCTCGTACTGTTTAAGTTGATTTGGTGAAAGATAAGTCATATTATTTTAAAAACTTTATATGAGCGCTACTATTTCTTCAATAAATTACTGTCCGGTTAAATCAGTTTCATTTCAAAGTGTTCAAAATTGTAAAATCAAAAAAAATATTGGGATTATTGGAGATAGAATTTTTGCATTTGCTAAAAACTTGGATCTAGATCAGGCTAAATTATTTGAAAAAAATCCAGATGAAAGAAAAGGTAAATGGAATAATATTTTAACTCTTAAGAACACACCAGCTTTGAATAAATATAATTTTATATTAAAAGATGAAAAATTAACGTTAACCTTAAAAGATAGAGAAATTTTAACCATTGATATAAATCAACTAAGTGAACGTGATGTACTTTCAAATAAAATTTCAGATTTAGAGGACTCATTAAAACAACCAATAGTTTTAATGAAAAACTATGAATTTCCTTTTTTTGATACTTCTATCTCAAAAAAAGTTGATTTTGTTAATTCAGTCTCACTTTTAAATATTCAAAGCATCAATGATTTTCAAAAGAAAATTGACAAGAAGATCGAAACTTCAGTATTTAGAGGGAATATTTATATAGATGGAGTTGAGCCTTGGAAAGAAAGGGACTGGGTTGGAAAGATTATTAAAATTAACAATGTTTCGTTTAAAGTTAAAAAAAATATTCCAAGATGTGTTGCAATTAATTTAAAACCACAATCGGATGATAATTCTTTTAATTTACTTCAATTATTAAAAAAAACTTATAATCATTTTGATATGGGAATTTACTTAACTGTACTGGATGATGGAGAGTTAAATATTGGAGATACAATAAATATTTAATTAAAAATTCAATCCATAGTTGTTTGATATTTTTATAAATTTGCACCAATTAAAAATTCTTGTTAACCTTATTTAATTATTAAACAAAAGGGAGAGATAATGAAAAAATTAATTAAATCAATATCAGTTTTTCTTGTTATTCTTTTTAGTATTTCATCTGTTAATGCTGCAACATTAACTGACAGACTAAAGGATGGTCACAAGTTAAGACTTGGTTTTGGTACAGCAGTACCATGGGCTTACGCAGGAGATAACGGTGAAGCTTTAGGTTTTGTTAACATGATTGCTTTGACTGTTCTTGAAGAAATGGGAATAACTGAGCATGAAACTAAAGTATTTGAATGGTCAGGATTAATTCCAGGAATTAATGCTAATAGATCAGACATGATAACAGGCGGTATGTATATTTTGAAAAGTAGATGTGCTAACATCAATTTCTCAGATCCAATAGGTCTTTTTGGTGATGCAATGCTAGTGCCAAAAGGAAACCCTAAAGGAATTAACAACTACGAAGATGTTATTAGAACTGGTGCAAAACTTGTAACTGGTGCTGGTTTTAACACTGTTGAAGCTGCTAAGAAATATGGTGTTCCAGATAGTCAAATGATGTTAGTTGAAGGTGAAGTTGGAATTTTAGCTGCAATGAAAGCTGGTAGAGCTGACGCTGCTGTACAAACCTTCTTTGGTGCAAAAGAGCATGAAGAAAAAACTAATGGAGCATTTGAAGTAACTGATCCTAAGTTAATGCCTAAAGAAACTCTAAATGTTGTTGGTATAGGTTTTAGAAAAACTGATACAGAGTTTAGAGATAATTTTAATGCTGCATTAGCAAAAGTTTTAGCAAACCCAGGAAAAATGTTAGAAAGAGCTGGCAAATATGGCTATGATAAAGCTCAGTTACCACCTGCTGACATGACTACTGAGTGGGCTTGCTCTACTAAATAAAAATATTAAAGTTTAATTTAATCAGGCGACAAAATTCGTCGCCTGATTTTTTTTTAATAATTAAGGATTTATAGTGAGCTATTTTGCATTTTTATCTGAACATGGCCCAACCATGTTACTTGGAACTGTTACTACAGTTAAAGTGTTGATTTGTTCAACTATTCTTTATGTGATTATTTCATTAATTTTTGGATTGATGCGTTTATCGAAAAATCCAATTATTCAAGGTACAGCCACAGCTTATATAGAATTTTTTAGAGGAACATCTTTATTAGTTCAATTGTTTTGGTTTTATTATGTGTTACCTTTTTTTGGCTTATCATTAGAGGCATTTACAGCTGGAGTTGTTGCAATAGGAATGAATTTTGGAGCTTACGGTGCAGAGATTGTGAGAGGTGGTATTCTTGCAGTTCCAAAAGGACAATGGGAAGGTGCTTTTGCATTAAATTTTACTCCAGCAAAAAGAATGAGAAAAATTATTATACCTCAAATATTTCCAATTATATTGCCACCCGCTGCAAATTTAACTGTAGAACTTTTAAAAGCAACCGCACTAGTTGCTTTAGTAACAGTGGTTGATTTAACTTTTGAAGCCAAACAAATAAATTCTATTACTTGGCTCTCTGCCCAATGTTTTGGAACTGCTCTTTTAATTTATTATATAATCTCAAGATTTTTCCTTGTTCCATTTTTAAGATGGTTAGAAGTTTTAGCAGCAAGAAAAGTAGGAAAGGAAAAAATTTAATATGAATGCAGAATGGAGATGGGATTTTGCAATTGAGATCTTGCCACAGATGTTATTGGCAACTCTAAATACCATATTAGCAGCAGGAATTGGTTATGCTATAGCAGCTATTGTGGGATTGTTATTTTTATTGGGTCAAAGAACACCAATTAAAATAGTTAATATTATTAATAGGGAAATTGTTGAATTTATTAGATCAACCCCTTTACTAATTCAATTATTTTTTGTTTATTTTGTCTTACCTCAATTTGGTATTACTTTATCAGCTTGGGTCTGTGGAATGATTACAATTGGCCTTCATTTTGGAACATATTTATCCGAAGTGTATAGAGGTGCGCTTGAAGGAGTGCCAAAAACTCAATGGGAGGCATGTAGAGCTTTAAATTTTTCAACAGCTTATACCTATAGAAAAATTGTTCTACCTCAGGCATTTCCAATTGCTATTCCAGGAATGGGAAACTATTTGGTAGGAATTTTTAAAGATACACCTTTATTATCAACTATTGGAGTAGCTGAATTATTCCATGCTGCAACAGCAGTTGGGGGATATCACTATCGTTATTTAGAACCATATACTATAGTTGGTATAATATTTTTAACTTTATCAATTCCTGCCGCAATTTGGATTAGAAAAATTGAAAAAAATGTTAATCTGGCCCAAGGAAAAATAAAAAAAGAACAATTTTAATTTATGAAAAAAGAGTCTTCAGAAATAATTGTAAACTTTTCAAATGTCACAAAACAATATGGTGATTTAGTTGTTTTAGATAAATTAAATTTAGAAATTAAAAAAAATGAAATGGTTTCCATCATAGGGCCATCTGGATCAGGCAAAACAACAGTACTTAGAGTATTAATGACACTTGAGAAAATAAATCAGGGTGTAATTCATCTTGATGGAGAACCTTTAACTCATATGGATAAAGGTGGTAATTTAGTTGAGGCTAGTGAAAAGTATTTAAGAGAAAGACGTTCAAAAATAGGAATGGTATTTCAACAATTTAACTTATTTCCACACATGACAGCGTTACAAAATTGTATTGAAGCTCCTATTGAAGTTTTGGGTATGAAAAAAGAGGAGGCTGAAGAGAGAGCTTTAGAGTTATTAGAATTAGTTGGCTTAACTGATAAGAAAGACCAACATCCAAGTAGATTATCTGGAGGTCAACAGCAACGTGTAGCTATTGCAAGAGCACTTGCTATGAGACCCAAGGTAATGCTTTTAGATGAAATAACATCTGCACTTGACCCAGAAGTTGTTGGAGAAGTATTAAATGTAATTAGATCGCTAAATAAAGAACATAATTTAACAATGATTATGGTTACTCATCAAATGGGATTTGCTAGAGAAATATCTGATAGAGTTTGTTTCTTTAATGAAGGTAAAATTTTTGAACAAGGTCCACCAGAAAAATTATTTGGAGAACCACAAAATGAGAGAACTAAGCAATTTCTACATGCAGTTCTTGATGCAAATTAAATAGATATTTTCAATTAATCATCAGCATGAACTTTTTCATTATTTTCATGCTTTTCTTGTGCGGTAATAGTGTATTTGGCTACAGGTCTTGCCATTAATCTTTTTAACCCAATTGGTTCTGCTGTATCTAAGCAGTAACCATAGGTATCTTCTCTTATTCTTGCTAAAGCTTTATCAATCTCTGAAATTAATTTAATTTGTCTATTGATAGCTTTCATTTCAACATTTTTATCTGTATATGAGCTAGCTTGATCCACAACATCTGCAGAAATACTATTATCATCCATATTACCATTATAAAGAGCTTCGTTATTAGCTTTAACCAAATCTTTTTTCCACTCAGTTAATTTTATTCTAAAAAAAACTTTATGTTTTTCACACATATATTTTTCCGTGTCTTTTGGGACATATGTTTTAGAAATTTTGATTGGAGCTTTAGTAACAACTTTTGCTTTTGACACAACTTTAGTTTTTGGTTTTAAAACTTTTTTTTTAACTTTAGACGTCTTTGGCATAGTTTAAATTTGAATTTCCGGAGTATATTCAGCAAATTAGGGGTGTCAAGCAAGCTTAATTAATATAAATATTTATAAATGACTTATAATAAGAGAAATATAAATAACATTTATTATATTTTTATCATAGCTCATCTCATATTTTGGACTTTAGTTCCTACCTTAACAAATCAAAACTTACCATTAGATACTATTGAAGCTTTAGCTTGGGGAAGTAATTTGGATTGGGGTTTTAATAAGCATCCTCCAATGAGTGCTTTTTTTCCAGAAGTTTTTTATCAAATTTTTGGCTCTCAAGATTGGGCTTATTATTTACTTAGTCAAATTTTTGTAATTATTTCTTTTTATTATGTGTTTAAATTTTCTAAGGAAATTTTAAAAAATGATTTATTAAGTTTAATCTCAGTTTTGTTAATTGAGTCTATTTATTTTTACAATTTTACTTCACCAGAATTTAACGTAAATGTTTGTCAGCTACCATTTTGGTCTTTAACAGTTTATTTTTCATGGAAAATTTATAATAGCAAAGAAGTAAAATTTTTTGATTGTTTTTTAGTTGGATTATTTGCAGCAGCTGGGTTTTTATCAAAATATTTATTTATTTATCTCTTAGCTTCAATAGATCTTTTATTTATTTATTTAATCTTTATTAAGAAAGATAGAAAATTTGATTTTAAGTACTTAATAACCCTTGAAGTGTTTTTAATTATTTTGGTACCTCATTTCATATGGCTTAATAACAATGAATTTATTACTATAACATATGGACTTGCCAGAACTGGTTTAGAACAATCTAGTTTAATAGATCATTTAAAATTTCCACTTATTTTTTTATTAAAACAATATGTATTATTGATACCTTTTTTATTTTTAGTTTGGTTATTAGTAAAAAAAATTAAATTTAAATTTGATTTAAAAGATAAGAAATTACTTTTTTTATTGGCAATTAACATTCTACCAATCATATTAATGTTTTTAACTTCAGTAGTTACTGGTTCTAAAATTAAAACAATGTGGATGACACCGTTTTATTTATTTTTTGGAACTTTATTTGTTTATTTATTGCAGGCTCAAATAAATATTAAAAAATTAAAAGCTTTTATGGTTGGATTTATCTTCTTATTTTTTTTATCACCTATTCTTTATGCGTACGTCTCTTTATCAAAAGATAATAAAAGAACGGATTATCTAGGTAAAGAAATTGCTCTTAAAACTCAATATTCTTGGGATCAACAATTTAACACTAAGATAAATGTAGTTTATGGAAACGAGTGGTATGCTGGAAATTTATCATACCATCTTAAATCACGACCTATTTGGGAAGGTTTTGTTGAAAGAGAAAAACTAGATCAATTGAAAGATTACATGTGTCTTGATAATGTTTGTGTTGGATCAAAATAGTTATGAAAAAATACATAATTTTAATTCCAATTTATAACGATAGAGAGAGTTTAACTAAGTTAATTGAAAATATAAATTCTGAAATTGAAGGTATTAATTCAGAGATATCCATTATTGTTATTAATGATGCATCTTCGCAGCAGATAATTGATGAATATCAAAACACTGAAAATATTAATTCTATTGAAATTATTAATATGAAAGAAAATAGGGGGCATGCAAGATGTATTGCCTCTGGTTTAAAATATATATTTGAAAAAAAAGAATTTGATTATGTTATACCTATGGATGGTGATGGAGAAGATAGGCCAGAGGAAATTAAAAACTTTATTAAACTTGCAGAACAATCAGAAGATCAATCTATAACTGGAGAAAGAGTAAAGAGATCTGAAAGTATATTTTTTAAATTATGTTATTTAATACATAAAATTTTAACTTTAGGATTTACTGGTCAGTCAATTAAATTTGGGAATTTTACATGTTTATCAAAGGCAACTGTAGAAAAAATGCTTAATGAAAAAGCAACTTGGAATAGTTTTTCAGGTTCATTAAAAAAAACTGAAAAAAATTTATTATCTATTCCTTCTATAAGAGGATCTAGATATTTCGGCCCTTCAAAAATGAATTTTTTCAATTTATTAAAACACTCTCTTTCAATTATCAGTGTTTTTAGAAAAACTGTCTTAATTCGTTCTGCCTTATTTATTGTGTTTTATATTCTTCTAATAAAAAGTAATGCATCTATCATCACTTCTATACCTTTAGTTTTATTACTGATCATGATTTATTCAATTTCAAATCTTACTCTAAGAGAAAATATGAGTGAATTTGACAATTCATTAGAAAACATAAATAGTATCGATACAATTAAATAGTTATGAAAAACTTTTTTAGAAAAGTTGCTTTTGGCTTAAAGCCAGAAGAGAAAGCTCCATCAGATCCAATAACTTGGGCTCAAAAACAAGTCGAAACAATTCCTGAGTTAAATTGGAAGGGTAAACATATTTACTCAGAAAAAGAGATGAGAAAATATTGGATTACCCAAAGAGTTGAAGAGAATACAACTTTAAGAAAAAAATTTAAAAATGATCCAAAAGGTTTTGAATTAGCTGAACGTCAACTTGAAAACGATACAGGTGGAAAATTTTGGCAGAATAATGAAATAAGCATAAGACATGCTGAAGGAGTTAGAAGCAATCACCCTGTTCTTGCTAAGCTTTGGTATTTTTGGGGTAATCATTTCACAATAAGCGAAACACAAAGACTAAATCAATATTCAACTGGGGCTTATCAAAGAGAATTTATAAGAGCGAATATGGATAAAACTTTTGAAACTATGGCTATAGAAGGAACTATTGCTTGGCCAATGATAATGCATTTAGATAATAAAGATAATATTGGTCCTAAATCTGAGAGTGCTAGACAAGAGTGGAGACGAAAAGAAAAAAAACCAGCAACCCTAAATGAAAATCATGCAAGAGAGTTAATGGAACTTCACACTATATCACCTGAAGCAGGATATTCACAAGAGGATGTCCAAGAACTTGCAAAGATTATGACTGGTTGGAGACCGAAGTGGTCAAAAAAAAAAGATCAAGGTTCAGATATAACATTTATGTCAGATCGTCACGAACCTGGAAAAAAGAATGTTTTAGGAAAAGAATATAAAAGAGGAAGAAAAAGTTTAAAAATTGTTATTAAGGATTTGGTAAATCATCCTTCATGTAGAGAATTTATTGCAACAAAACTTTGTAGATATCTAATAACTGATAATCCTACAAAACAAATGATTGCCCCAATTATTAAAGCTTGGGAACAATCAGATGGACATCTACCAGAAGTCCACAAAGCTGCAATCAAAGTAGCATTTGAATACAATGACAAATATAAGAAATTTCAAAATCCTGAAAATTGGTGGTTACAAACAATTAATATGTCTGGAGCTACTTACTCATATCCAATATCGGAAAAAAAAATGGACAAACATAAATTGGGTTATATTGTTAGTGAAGAACTAAGAGAACCTGATTGGATGCTAGAAGATCTAGGATATCATCCATATCGGGCAAAACAACCAAATGGATATTCAGATTTTTCAAGTGATTGGATGTCCACTGAATTAATTATTAGAAGATTACTGTATGCTAAAAAAGCTTTTCATAGATATAATTTAGAAGATCAAATAGATGACACTATTCATGAAAAAATTGTTCGTAATAATTTTGATAACCCTGATAAAATTCTTAAAATATTATCAAAAGCTAAAAGTAACGAGGAAAAGCATATGATTTTATTTAATCTACCAGAGGTATTAAGAGCATGAAGATATCAAGAAGAGATTTTTTAAAAGGTTCAGCTACAACTTTATTTTTAGCTGGATTTAATCTTCCAGCATTAGCCTCATCATCCAAAAAAAAGAACTTAGTGGTAATTATGTTACGCGGAGGTATGGATGGTCTTTGTGCTGTTCCAGTAATTGGAGATAAGCGTTTTGAGAAAAAAAGAAAAAATATTTTAATTGAAAATACAATTAAACTTAATTCTGATTTTGCATTACACCCAAGATTAAAAGCATTCCATGAATGTTGGAATGAAAATACAGGATCAATAGTTCATGCAACAAGTATTCCTTATACTCAAAGATCACATTTTGAAGGTCAAAATTTAATGGAGTCAGGTGGAAGAGTTGCTTACCAAGAAAAAACAGGATGGGTGGGAAGAGCAATGAAACTTGCAAAACTTCAGGGAGATGGATTAGCGTTATCATTGCCAATGCCATTATTGCTAAGAGGGATTCCAAAAAATAATAATTATTTTCCTGGAAGAGGTAAACTACCTCGAGAACGAACATTGGAACTTTTAAGATCTATTTATGCCGAAAGTTCTGAAGATGAGCTTTTAGAGATGATGAATTATATCAAAAGAAGAAAAAATGAAGAAATGATGGGCGGTACAATGAGCCGTGGTAAAAGAAAAAACAAAAATCTTGCAAAAAAAGCAGCTACATATCTAAGAAAATCAGATGGTCCAAGAGTAGCAGTGTTTGAAGTGAATGGTTTTGATACCCACGCTGCCCAAGGAGGAGTGGATGGCACCCACACAAAGTGTTTAGTAGAAATGGATGACATTATTAAAAATTTAAAAACAAATCTTAAAGAAGCTTATAAAGATACAATCATTTTAACAGTCACTGAATTTGGAAGAACAATAAAACAAAACGGTGGAAATGGAACTGAGCATGGTTATGGAACCGCAATATTTATGGCAGGGGGTCTGTTAAAGAAAAGCCAAGTTCACACTGATTGGCCAGGTTTAAAGAGAAAAGAAATGTATGAAGGAAGAGATCTTAATGCAACAATTGATGCAAGATCTGTTTATGCTTCAGCAATGTCCACTGTATTTGATCTAGATTTCAAACGTATCCAAAAAGATGTTTTTTGGGGGGAAAATCTTCAAGATTTATCAAGCAAACTGTTTAAAACTTGATTTAAATCAATTGACAGATTTATAAATTATAAATACCCTTTAAGAAACATCTGATCAAAGTCTGGTTGTGCTGACTTTAAAATCCAGGGATAACATAAAAAACTAAAAGACTTATACATGAAGAAAATATTAGTAATTTTAACGTTTAGCTTATTAACTTCAAGCAATCTATTTGCTGAGAGTTTTAAATTATATCAGTTTAATAAGTGGCTTTCTGAAAACGGATATCATCAATATTTAACTGAGGAAGGATCTAACAATCTAAATATCAAAATAAAAAATAAAGCATTATCAGGTACTAATATTACTTATCATGCAAACCCAAATAGAGACACCCTGATTTATTATTTATGGAAATATTCATATAGAGATAGAAGTTCACATTTAAATGAATTTGAACCAACAAATAATTCCTACGATTTTAAATTCAATTTAATTGAAGATAAATTTTTAAAAAAACAAATGAAAACCAAAGGAATCCTTAGTTATTTATATTATCAAGATGGTGAAGTATTGATTGACGAACTTTCTCCTAAAGAAAGATTAGGAGAGTTTTTAAATAATGATACAAAATTTTATTCAATGTCAATGGGTAAGTCAGTAACTTCTTATATATTGGGTCATGCAATATGTGATGGCTATATTGATGGAGTTGATGCAAGAGTAAATGACTGGCCTGTAATAAAAGATTCAATTTATCATAATCAAAAATTAATTAATTTTTTAAATATGAATACTGGTGATCAAAAATATATCGATGAGTTTGAAGATGGTACAAGTAAATTAGGTGCATATGAAGATAGAGATATTGAAACAACTATGCGCTTATTCTTTAGAAACAAAAATATAAAAAAATCTAAGGAAAAATACAATTATAATGGATTTGTTGCTCAGTTAATTTTGAACTATATAAAATTTAAAACTGGTGAAGATTATAAAAAACTTTATAGCAAAGTTTTCAACGATAAAATAAAGATCAAAAATAGCATTCGTTATGGCTATACTAGTTTTCAAGAAGAAAATGGAAATGGACATCCTAACATAATGGCAACAAGATTTGACTATCTTAGAATAGCAAAAGCTATAATGGATGATTATCAAAATGATACATGTGTTGGAAAATATTTAAAAGAAATTCACAAAAGAAGAATACCAAAATTAAATCAAGAAAAAAACGAGCCCTTATTTGGTCGTAGCAAATCATATGGAGGTCAATTCCATATGGATTATCCTGGATTAAAAGATAGAATTGTATTTGGGATGAGTGGATATGGTGGGAATGTTATTTTAATTGATGTTGAAAATTCAAGAATACTGGTTCTTAATTCACTTCATTATAATAATAAAAAATATAAATATAATCATAAAAAACTAATATTAGATCCATTTAAAAAAGGTAAATAAAAATTATAGGAATTATATGAAAAAAATTTTAAAGATCGTGGTTCTGGGTTTATTGTGGAGCAATATTAGTTTTGCAAATGATAATTTTGAAGATGAATTTACGGAATGGTTAATTAAAAATGATCATACCCAATACTTAAAAAAAAATGAATGTTATGGATGCGACGTTAACACCGCAACTCTAAATTGTTTTGACAAAGATGGTGAACCAAAAAAACAATGTTGGATGCATGGTAAATGGAGAAGAAGCAATTCTGAACCTAATGAACACAATTTAGATATTAATTTTTTTAAATCATCAGAAATACCTTGGGGTGCAAATCCTAATAAAGATACTTTGCTTTATTATTTATTTAGATACCTAGAAGTAGAAAATAAATTTGACCGTGCTGGATCTAAAGGTTCAGAAAATCCTTATAAATTTAATATAGAATTAAGAGATGATAAAATTTCAAAATACATCAAAAAACATATGCAAAAAACAGCTTTGCTTAGTTATTTACTTTATGAGGATAATAAAATTACAATAGATGAAATATCGCCAAAAAATCGACTCGGAATTTTGTATAATAACAATACTCAGTTTACAAGCGCATCAGCAGGAAAAAGCATAGTTTCTTATGTTACCGGTCATGCAATATGCAAGGGATATATCAATGGTGTTGATCATAGATTAAATGATTGGTCATTATTAGAAAATACACTCTTTTATGATCAAAAATTAATCAATCTTTTAAATATGGCTGCAGGTCATCAAAAGTATGCTGATTTTGACTTAAAAACAAATAAATATCATAAAAATGCAAACTCAAATACTGTTGAATTTCACTTGAAGAAGGGAGTTTTTAAAAACTCAAAAAAGTCAAAAAGCAAATATCAATACACCAATTTTCTTAGCAATCTTTTAATTAACTATGTTTGGTTTAAATCTGAAGGTAAATTTCAAGATTTACTGGATGAAATATTTGTTGATAAAGCAAAAATTAAGAATGATGCATGGTTTTTAAAAATGAACGATAGAACTATTAAAATGAATAATAGAAATAATACTATCTTAAAAGAATATGAAGTGAAAGATGAAGATGGTCCTTTAAGATATTCATTTAGAGCTTCAAGGTATGATTATCTGAGAATAGCTAAAGCAATGTTAGATGATTGGCAAAATGATACTTGTGTTGGAAAATATTTAAAAAAAATTCATGAACTAAGAATTCCTATGAATAATAAATGGAAAAATGATAAAGACTCATCACTAAATCCAAAATCATATGCAGGAAAGTTTTATACAAATTATACAGGAATGAAAAAAAGAAATGTAATGGGAATGAATGGTTTTGGCGGGCAACATATAATGATAGATTTTGATCTAGGAAGAATTGTTGTGATTAATTCAATGCATACAGATTACAATTGGAAAAAAATAGCTCATTCTGTCATTAAAAAAGGTAAATGAAAAAATTTTTAACCATTGTTTTTATATTAATATTTTCAACTACTGTTTATGCAAAGAAAAATAAGAATACCTGGGATTATCCTCTTTTAGAGTATAGTGGATGGGTAATTAAAGGTTCAGAACATCATTACAAGTTTAAATCAAACTTAAGACAAGACAAAAACGTTTTAAAAGAATTTAAAAATAATAAAGAAACTGGAATTATTAGTTATTTATTATTTGAAGATGATAAAATAGTAATCGATGAATCTGATATTCCAACATCCGTTCAGGGAAATAAAATAATAGATGGTTTATTGCCATCGCATTCAATGGGTAAAAGTTTAGTATCTTATGTAACAGGACACGCTATTTGTGAAGGTTATATTGATAACATAAATGTAAAGTTAAACGACTGGCCGCTAATCAAAAACACTCTCTATGAAGACTCTATATTACTTGATCTTTTAAATATGAAAGCAGGGGATCAGAAATGGGTTGGTGATAGAATTATTGGTTCAGATAATAGAATTCAAGGCTTTAATAACGAAACAGGTGCTATCGCATCAAACAACGTAAATGTCATTGGTCTAAAGAAAGTAATGAATAAATATCTAAAAGGTTCAGAAAAAAGTAAATTAATTTATAACTATAGTGCCTTGACTACCAATATAATTATGAATTATGTGAAACATAAAGCAGGCAAAGACTGGGATAAATTATTACATAAAGTATTCAATGAACACGTTGGAGTTAAAAACAATGTTCAATTTCAAAAATCTAGAAAATATGAAGATTTTGTTTCAGCAAGATACTCCTTTTATGCAAACAGATATGATTATTTAAGAATTGCAAAAACAATGATGGATGATTGGCATAATGATACTTGTGCTGGTAAATATTTGAAAACTATTTACGAAAATAGAATTAAAAAGAAAGATAATGTAAAAGAAGTAGATAGCGTTGGTCTTTACACAAAAAGTTATGGTGGTCAATTCCATTTTGATATTTATGGAATTAAAAAAAAACGTAAGATTATAGGATTGGATGGATTTGCAGGCCAACAAATATTAATTGATTTAGATAATAAAAGAATAATAGTTGTTAGTTCATTATATAAAAATTATAATTGGAAGAAGATTGTTCATTCGGTTATTAAAAAAGGTAAATGAAAAAACTTTTAACCATTATTATTTTATCTTTGTTTTGGTCTAGTAATGTTTTCGCTGAAACAACAGTTAAATTACCTAAAGATGCAGCTTCAGGTTTTAAAATATTAACTAAAAGTTTAACTGGTAAATATTATAAAGATTATGGAATGCAAGTCGTTGATGAGAAAGATGGATATCCCGTTAGAGCAGGAAAAAAATCTATAAGATTTGAAGTTAGAGATGGTGATTGTGGACAAGATGAACAAGGTGGCTGGAGCGATTGTAAAGGTGATCGAGAACGCCATGAACTATCAGCAAATCAAAAAGGAGATACCATGTCCAAGGGAGAATATTGGTTTTCTTGGTCATTATTTTTCCCAGAAGATCATCAGAACCTTTGGCCTTTGAGTAATAATTATGGGCAATTTCATCAAAAAGATGGTCCACCTGTTTTCATGTTTAAAGAACTAAGGAGCGGTTATTCAGTTATAAGAACCATAGGAGATGTTGATTACCATGAAAAAAGATTAATACATAAAGATGATATGAAAGGTAAATGGCATGACATTTTAATAAATGTCAAGTGGTCAAAAAAAGATGATGGTTTCTTTAAATTATGGGTAAACGATAAACTTAAATATGATTACAAAGGTCCAACTAAAACAGAGAAATACGTTTATGCAAAATTTGGAATTTATAGCACAGGTATAACTAGATATATAAATTATGAAAATATAGATGTTATTGATAAGTGTTTTGAAGAAAAAGGCTATACCACAGATGAAAATACAGCTCTTTACATTTTGCAAAGAAAAGAGATACAGCACAAAATGTCAATACAAATATACAATAAATGTAAATCATTTTATAAACCAGTAAAGATTCCAACAAGAGTTGTTTACTTTGACGAAGTTAGAAAAAGTAAAAAAAAGAAAAAAGTTGGAGTATTTGAGTGAAAAAAATTTTAGGAATCGTGATTTTATGTTTGTTGTTAATTCCTACTCTGGCTATGTCCGGAACATTTAAAGATCAAGAGGGAAAATTTGGTTTGAAAACCAAGAAGAGTGGATTTAAGTATCATAAAAACTATATGGATCATAAGGATCATAACTTTCAATACATTAAAGATAAAACAAAAGCACGTGCTGGAAACTATTTTCAGCGATTTGAACTTAGAGACGGTGATTGCTTTAGAGATGATTTTTGGAGTGATTGTGAAACTGATCGAGAAAGAGTTGAGTTTTCAACAGAACCAAGACAGGCTCCAAAAGGGAAACAGTGCTATGGATTTAGTTTAATGTTATCTAAAGATTTTTTCGATGTAGCTCCAGCCACTACTACTTTAGGCCAAGTTCATCAAATTGGTGGTCCAACAGGTACAGCATCAGGCGGCCTAGCTTCTTTTCCACCTTTGATTCAAATTGATGCACATAAAGGATATTTGTTTTTTAATTGGCACGAACTTAGTGGTTCAGCAACAGACGTTATTGATAAATCAGTATATACTACATTAAAGCCATTAAGAAAAATGAAAGATGTTTGGACGGATATTTCTTTTTGCTTAGATTTTAAAAACAAAAGAATAGATGCATGGGTAGATGGTATTAAAAAAGTGGAAATATTAAAATCTCCAATTTTTTTTAAACCAGAAGGAATATATTTTAAGCATGGGATCTATCGTAATTTAATTAGTAGGTATAAAGAACTCAAAAATCGAAAAATGCCAACTCAAGTTGTTTTTTATGATGAGGTTAGAAGAGGAAAATCAATTAAAAAAGTAGACAGAAATATCAATCCAAAACTTAAGCCTGTTGATTGATTTAAAATGAAAAACAAAATAATTTTTTTAAACTTTTTAATTTTTTTTATTTTTTCGATAAATTTTTCTTATTCTGAATCAAGATTTGGTGAATTAACAGAAATGCGCGATGAAAGAATGAGAGGTAAAGATGGTCAATGGGTAAGACCTCATCCAGGACCGTTTATTTGGAACCACATTGAAAAAGAAAAAGGAAAGTTTACTTGGGAAGAAGCAGATAAATATGTCGTTTATGCTCAAGAACACAATCAAACAATTTTAGCTACTATTTGGCCTCATGCAAATTGGGAGCAAAAATCTTGTAAAAGGAAAAAAGCAAGAAGTCCTTTTGGAAAAAAGTTTACTAAATACCTAAGTAAACCCTGTTCAATGGATGACTATAAAAACTTCCTTCTACAATTAGTTGATCGTTATGATGGTGATGGGTCAAATGATATGTCAGGATTAACTAAACCGATAAAATATTGGGATATAATGAACGAACCAGAGTTTAAAATGTTCTTTAAAGGAAGCGAGGAAGACTTTGTTGAAATTTTTAATTTTTCTTCCAAAGTAATTAAGGAAAAGCAACCAGATGCAGTGATTGTTATGGCTGGTGCTGCAGGAATGTTCCCAGAAAATATAAAATATTGGAAATCTGTTTTGCCAAAAATTAAAGATCATTTTGATATTGCAAACATTCACCATATAAGTGGTCCAGATGGAAAGTGTGATAAAGAACTATGGGTAGATGAATTTGCAGCTTTATTAAAAAGTGTAGATGTAAATAAACCTATATGGTTAACCGAAGCTATGACTTGTGGTGCTCCAGTAAAAGCTTGGGTAAAAGCATTTTTAAATGGAGCTGAGTTGATTATCGATGTTGGTGTAAATGCTCCAGGAAAAAAAATGAGCAAGAAAGGTAGAAAAAAATTAAACGAATTTATGGCTGAATATGATGGTTTTACATCAATAAAAAGCATTTCAAAAAAAAAAGTAGAATTTACATATAGTGATGGATCTAAAAAAATCTTAGATTTATAGAATTCTTTTCTTATAATTGACAATTAAATTATGCTCAATTACCTTTTAAATAGGTATGAAAAAAATTAGAAATATTCTTTTTATAATGGCTGATCAATTAAGATGGGATTATTTATCCTGTTATGGTCATCCACATTTAAAAACTCCTAATATAGATAATTTGGCAAAAAAAGGAGTTCAGTTTGAGTCTGCATTTGTTCAATCACCTGTATGCGGTCCTTCAAGAGCATCTTATTACACAGGCAGAACAGTTTTTAGTCATGGTTCAACATGGAATCAGGTCCCACTTCCTATTGGTGAATTAACTATTGGAGATTACTTGCGTCAATCAGGAATTAGAACAGGAGTTGTCGGCAAAACACATATGAGACCTGATTTAGAAGGTATGAGTAGACTTGGTATAACTAAAGATACTGAGATTGGAATGATAGTTAGCGAACCAGGTTTTGAACCTTATGAAAGAGATGATGGACTTCATCCAAATAATCAAATTAAAAACTCTAAAAAAACTTTATCCTATAATGAGTGGTTAAATAAACTTGGATATGATGGAGATAACCCTTGGAATGATTGGGCAAATTCTGCTGAAGGAGAAAATGGTGAAATATTAAGTGGTTGGAGGCTAAGAAATTCTAATAAAGCAGCAAGAATTCCTGAAAAGCATTCTGAAACAGCATTCATGACTAATCGTGCTATGGAATTTATAGAAGACAGCAAAGATAAGCCATGGTTTTTACATTTATCTTATATTAAACCGCATTGGCCTTACATGGCACCAGCTCCTTATCATAATATGTACTCTCCAAATGAATTTTATCCTGTACATAGAAATGATGCGGAAAGAAAAAATCATCACCCAGTCTATAAAGCATTTATGGAAAATAGTATTTCAAAAACTTTTTCTAAAGATGAAGTTAGAACTACAGTTCTCTCTGGATACATGGGTTTAATTAAACAAATTGACGACAATTTAGGAAGATTATTTAAGTTTTTACAAGACGCAGATCACATGGAAGATACTATGATTGTGTTCACTTCAGATCATGGAGATTATCACGGAGATCATTGGTTAGGAGAAAAAGAATTATTTCATGAACAATCAGTTAGAGTTCCGATGATAATTTATGATCCAAGCGAATATGCTAATAAAACTAGAGGCACTAAAGAAAAAAGATTTATAGAAGCTATAGATTTGCTCCCAACTTTTTTAGATGCAGTAGAAAGCCCAGTAAGTAAACACAGATTAGAAGGAAATTCTTTAATGCCTGTAATAAAAGGAGAAAACCCTTCAGATTGGAAAGATTTTGTTTTTAGTGAAATTGATTATTCATTTAATGAAGCTCGTAAAATGCTTAATTTAAAAGCATCCGATGCAAGAGCTTTTATGATTAGAAATAATGAATGGAAATATATTTATTATAAAGGATTTGAACCTCAATTATTTGATTTAAAAAATGACCCAGATGAGTTTAATGATTTAGGTAGATCAAAAGAACATTCAAAGATTAGAGAAGAGATGAAAGAATTACTTCTTAAACGAATTATAGATAGAAAAAATAGAGTTGCTGCAACTGATGAGTTTGTAACTAAAGAAAGAGATTATACTAAGGATGACGGTATAATGATTGGTGTTTGGTAATTACTAAGGTGTCATTAAACTTGGCAAGTAAAGACATATTGCGGGAAACGCTATAATTAAAGCAAGTCTAATAACATCTGTGATTAAAAAAGGAACAGTTCCAAACCATATAGTTTGAAGAGGTGTGTTTTGCATAACTCCTTTAATGACAAATAAATTCATTCCAACCGGAGGTGAAATTAAACCAAACTCAACAACTATTACTGCAAAGATACCAAACCATACCGGATCTATACCTGCATCAACTATCACTGGATAAAAAACTGGAATAGTTAAGAACAACATTGCTAAAGAGTCCATTACAGTTCCAAGCACTAGATAAATAGCACAAATAACCAAAATAATTCCTAAAGGTGTTAGTTCTAAGTGATTTATAAAATCAACAACAGCAAAAGGTAATTGGGTTACTGTAATTAAATAATTAAAAATGCTAGCTCCAATTACAATTAAATATAAAGAACCAACGGTTTTAATTGTTGTCCATAAAGCTTCTTTTAATAAGCTTAGAGTAAGTTGACCTCTGATTAGAATAAATAATAATACTAAGACAACTCCAACAGCTGCACTTTCTGTTGCTGTAAAGAAACCAAGGTAAAGACCACCCATAATTATTGCAAAAATTAAAAAAATTGGAAAAACTTTTGTGATTGCGGATATTCTTTCTTTAAGTGGCATTTTATTTCCATGTCCACCATGGGAAGGATAAATTATGAGATAAACTCTTATTGCAATCATATATAAAATTACAGCTATTAATCCTGGTATAAGTGCAGCAAAGAAAAGTTCTTGAACAGATTGCTCTGTTAAATAAGCATAAATTACAAGAATGACACTCGGTGGAATAATAATTCCAAGAGTTCCACCAGATGCTATTGAACCACTTATCAAAGCATCACTATAACCATGTCTTTTCATTTCAGGTCCAGCCATTTGAGACATCGTTGCCGCTGTTGCAATTGATGAACCACATATCATTCCAAATCCAGCGCACGCACCAACAGTAGACATTGCTAATCCTCCTTTATAATGACCAACCACTGCGTAAGCTGCATCATATAAATTTCTTGATAAATTAGCGCTGTTAGCAAGATTTCCCATTAAAACAAAAAGAGGAAGTACCGATAATGTGTATTTTGATACCGCATCAAATGGAGCGGTACCTAATACAAAAATAGCAGGATCAAACCCAGAAATTAAAGCAAAACCTGTAAAACCAACAAGTAACATCGCAATACCAATTGGAATATTTAATACCATTAGTATTAAGACTGCTGCAAAAGCTATACCACCATTAATAATTGGATCCATTTCCATTATATTTCTTTCAAATTAGAACTGTTTTCAGAAAAAGTTCTTATAAACCAAAAAATAATTGCAAGCACACTTAACCACATTCCTAATGCTGAAATAAAATAAAAAGGATAAAAGTATAACTCTAAATCAAGCGTAACTCTTTCATTACTCATAAATTTTAATGAAGTCTTAGTAGTAGCGTAAGCCATTAATGACATTATTATTATCATTAGAATGAATTTAAGAATTATTAGATAGGTTTTAAATCGTCCTAAATTTAAATTGTTAATAAAATCTGCTGAAACATTTGCATTTAAAAAAAAAGCTCTAGGCATTGCTAGAAAGGCAACTAATGCCATTCCAATTTCAACTAATTCAATCGTACCAGTAACTGGAGAGTTTAAAAATCTTCTTCCAAAGACGTCACAAAAAGTTAATACAGATAATAATAAAAGTATTAACCCAGAAGCTATCGCTGAATAATCAAATATTTTATTCATTTATTATATTTTATAAAAAAGTCTCTTCAATTTTATTAAACATTAGCATATAAGGTTTGTTTTAAACAGAAAGTATTAATAATGAAATTTATTTCTTACAAACATAACTCTGAGCTTAAATTTGGTATTTTAGATAATAATTTAATTACAGATCTTACAGGTAAAATATCAGGAGCGGATACTTTAAAAGATCTTATTTCAAAAAATGGTATCTTAGAGGCCAAAAAATATGCAAGCGCAAATCCTGGTAACTTGAGTGTTGATGATATTGAATATTTACCTGTAATTCCAAATCCTGGAAAAATTATTTGTGTGGGTTTAAATTATAGCGAACATGTAAAAGAAACAAATAGAACTGTTGAAGAAAACCCTGTTATCTTTCACCGTTTTCCCGAAAGCCAAACTGCTCATATGCAAGCAATTCAACGACCGATTGCTTCTGATAATTTAGATTTTGAAGGAGAGATGGCAGTAATTATGGGAGAAGCTGGAAAACATGTAAAACCAGAAGATGCTTCGAAACATATAGTTGGTTATTCTTGCTATAACGAAAGCACAATTAGAGATTGGCAAAGACACACCAGACAATTTGGAATGGGAAAAAATTTTGAAAAAACAGGAAGCTTTGGTCCACACATGGTTCTTGCTGAAGATATTAAAGATTATAAAGAGCTTACGCTTGAAACAAGATTAAATGGTGAAGTGATGCAAAATGCTAAATTAAGCCAGTTAATTTTTGATATTCCTATATTAATTTCCTATGTCTCTAAAGCTATGGCCTGGAGAGCAGGAGATGTATTGGTGACTGGTACTCCTGGAGGGGTAGGATTTAAAAGAAATCCACCAGTTTTTATGAAACCAGGAGATAAAGTTGAGGTAGAAGTGACCCATATTGGCGTTTTATCTAATACAATTAAAGATGAAATAGTTTAAATTTCAAGCTACACTTTTAAGATAATTATAAACAACAAGGGGATAATTTTATGAAAAAAAAATTAATTGGGTTAATTATTGGAATTTTTTCTTTCAGTATAGTTAATGCATCTTCAGCCACAGAACTTAAATTGGCAACTTTTGAACCACCTAAAGCATTTATTGCAAGTAAAATTCTTGCAGCTTGGGCAAAGAAAGTAAATCAATGTTCTTCATCATTAAATGTTAAAATGTACGCTGGAGGAGTATTAGGAAGTCCTCCTAAACAATATGATATTGTAACATCAGGTGTTGCAGATATTTCATGGACTGTTTTAGGATATATTGGAGGTCAATTTCCTTTAAGTTCGGTAATTGAATTACCGTTTCTTACAAAAACATCTAGAGCCGGAACAACAGCTTTAAATACTTTGTTTAAAGAAGGATATTTAGATAAAGAAATGGCTGGCATTAAAGTAATAGGTCTTCACTCTAATCCTGGATATCAAATTCATATGAAAGATACTAAAGTTGTAAATCCTGCGGATTTTAAAGGAAAGAAAATGAGAGTACCAAGTAAAATTGCAGGTACAATTCTTAAAACTTTAGGTGCAACAGGTGTAAAAGTTCCAGCACCAGGAACTTCTGAAGCTTTAAGCAAAGGAGTAATTGATGGAACTCCTTTTCCTTATACAGCAGTTGGTTCTTTTAGATTATTTGATGTAACCAAATATCATACTGAGGTTAATATTACTAACGCAACATTTGGTTTAATCATGAATGAAGATAAGTTTAATGGTTTACCAGGAAGTGCAAAAATTTGTATTAATAAGTTTAGTGGTCATGCCTTTGGTGATTGGGCTTCTAATTTAATTGATAATCAAAATGCTATAATGAAAAATGAAATCTCAAAAAAAGAAGGTCATGAAATCATAATTGCATCAGATTCAGTTATTGATGAATACAAAAAAATATTAGCTCCAATTGAATCTAATTGGTTAGAAGAAATGAAAGGTAAAGGCCTTGATGGTGATGCTGTTCTAAAAAGAGCAAGACAAATCATTACTGCAATTGACGGTTAAAAAATAACATATATTCTGAGCCCACATCATTGTGGGCTCATTATAATTTTAGGAAAATTTTTAGATGGCTATAAAAGCTCTTAGTTATATTGGAGTAAATTCAGATAAATTTGAAGACTGGTCAGACTATAGTCAAAAAAGTCTGGGCATGCAGCAAGTCGATAGAGGTAAAGATATTTTATCTTTTAGAATGGATGATCAAAAGCAACGCTTAACAATAACAGGTGATAAAGGTGATGCCCTTGGATTTATGGGCTGGGAAGTAGATGAAAAAAAAGACTTACTTTCTTTTGCATCAAAATTAGAAAAAAATAAAATTAAAGTTCATCAAGGCAAAACTTCATTTGCAGATAAAAGATTTGTTGAAGATTTAATTTATTTTAATGATCCACAAGGAAACAGAATTGAGCTTGTTTATAATCCAATGAATGATACCGACCCATTTAAACCTAGTCGTCCAATTTCAGGTTTTAAAACAGGTGCATTGGGAATGGGACATGCAGTAATTCATGTTAAAAAAATTGATGATTTAATACCATTTTATACAGAAGTGCTTGGTTTTAAAATTAGTGATTACAGTCATACTCCAATTTCTTTATGTTTTTTTCATGTAAATGGAAGACATCACAGTTTAGCATTATTTGGATCTGGTAGAACTGGCTTTCACCATTTTATGATTGAATACAATAGTCTTGATGATGTTGGTCAAGGATATGATTTACTTCAATACCAAGATAATAAGATAGCATATACGCTTGGAAGACATACCAATGATTACATGACTTCATTTTATTCTATAACTCCATCTGGTTTTTTTATTGAAAATGGTTGGGGAGGAAGAATTATTGACCCTAAAACTTGGGAACCCATTGAAACATTTGAAGGTCCAAGTTTTTGGGGACATGAAAGACTTTACTTGTCTGATGAGGAGAGAATGAAGTTTAGAAATAAAAGATTAGAAACAGCTTCTGAAGGAAAACAGGCGCCACTTTTTATTGATTGTCCTTGGCTATATTCAAATACTGTTAACAAAAAATAAATATTATTATTTTTTAAATGAATAAGCACGACATAATAATTATAGGTCTTGGTCCAACAGGAGGTACTTTAGCTAATCTTTTAGCTCTACATGGTTTTTCAATTTTGATAATTGAAAAAGAAAAAAGTTTTTATCCTTTACCAAGAGCTGTTCATTTTGATGATGAGATAATGAGAGTTTTTCAAACTATTGGAATTACAAATAAATTTTTAAAACATACAATTATTAATAAAGGAACAAAATTTGTTAATTCTAAAAATAAAGTAGTATTAGACTGGCCAAGACCGAGATTAATAACGGAGAATGGTTGGTATCCAAGTTATAGATTTCACCAACCAGATTTAGAAAGAAAACTTAGAGGACGACTTAAAGATTTTAAAAAAGTATCAATAATGCAAAATACAAAAGTTATTAGTCTAAAAGAAAATAAAAACTCATTAAAAGTAGTTTTAGAAAATGTTAATAATAGAAAAATTAAAGAAGTCAGTTCAAAGTATGTTGTGGGTTGTGATGGTGCTAATTCGACGGTAAGAGAGCTAATAAAATCAAAATTTCAAAATCTTGGTTTCACACAAAAGTGGGCTGTTGTAGATCTAATTTTAAAAAAAGATAAAAAAGAATTGCCAGATAGAACAATTCAATACTCTAATCCAAAACAACCTGCCACATATTGCAGAAATGTTGGTAAAAGAAGACGTTGGGAATTTGCGATACACAATAATATTAGTGAAAAAAAAGTTTTATCTAATTCATATATTTGGAATTTTTTAAAACCATGGTTAAATCCAAGAGATGCTTTTATGGAAAGAAAGACCATTTATACATTCCAGTCTGCAATTTCAAAAAAATGGAAAAAGGGTAGAGTTTTTCTTGCTGGTGATGCCGCACATTTAATGCCACCTTTTATGGGTCAAGGAATGTGTGCTGGCATTAGAGATGCTTCAAATTTAGCTTGGAAAATTGCCTATTGTTTAAAAAATAATCATAGTGAAAAACTACTTAATACTTATCAAACAGAGAGATATTCAAATGTTAAAGAATACATCAAAACCACAGCAAAAATGGGAGAATTTGTTAATGCTATTGGCACATCTAACATTACAGGAGAAGTTTCCTCAACTTCTGATGGACAAAAAAGCATGAAATCAATTAAACCTAAATTAGGTAAAGGCTTAGGTAAAGTTCAGGATAAAAATCGAGGAAAAATATTTCCACAATTTAAAATAAAAAGTGGGAAATCATTAGATGATAAATTTTCTTTAAAACCAATTTTAATATTATCGAAAGAAATCAAAAAAAATATTTCTAGTAAATTAAATTTAATACATTCAAAAAACAATAAAAACTTAGAAAAATTTTTTGAAAATTCTAATTCTATAGCTGTTATAGTAAGACCAGATAGATTTATTCTTTCTTCGTGTAAATCAGTTAAAAATTTTAAATATTATTTAACTAAAAATTTATCTTTTTTAGCTTAATTTGAATAATTTATTTATAGTATCAACTTTTGTATGATTATCTGGTGCAATTTCTCCATTAGGCATAAATAATGAATTTTCAAATCCAACTCTTAGTTTGCCCCCAAGGCTTATAGCTTTTTCTAAACAGTCCATTTCTTCTTTCCTAAAAGCACATATTGCCCAATCAAGATTTATGTTATGTTCTTTCATTTTTTTTATAAAGGGTAGAATATTTTCTGGGTAACTTATTCTTCCACTATAATGTCCAATAACAAATAAACACCAAGCATCGTTGATTGGAATTTCTGCTTTATTAAGTAATTCAATTAACAAATCTATATCTTCAGGCTTATAAAGTATGTGTTGAATTTTTGTACCTGCTTCAGTTAAATATTTATAAAGTTTAATATCTTCTTCTTCAGGTTTTCTAGAGGGGATCAATTCTGATGTTCCAATTGATGCTCCAGGTGGTGTTACATCATATGCAAGTTTTCTCATATCTGTTGGTGAGTATTTTCCAACTGCTTCTGTTGTAACTTGTATATGCATATTTGGTACTTGGTGTTCTAATTCATTTAGTGCTTCTTTATAAAGTCCAACATCTAATACATGTTGACCTTCTTTATCTCTTACATGCAAATGTATTGCACCTGCACCAACTTTATTACAAGATTTTGCCGTTGTTACTATTTCGCTAATTGTCAAAGGTACAGCCGGATGATCTTTTTTTACTTTTCTAGCTCCATTTGGAGCTACCATCAATTTAGGTAACTTTGCTGGTCTGTAAAAACTCATTTGATTATATTAGTTTATTGTAATTCTATTGTAAAAAAATTTATTTAACTAACTCTAATAGTCGGTAAAGAATAAAAATCAGCTGTATCTATTTTAGAGGAATACTCTCTTTTTATATTCCATCGCTTTTGAACGCCAGCACTAGCAATACTTAAAGCAGACCTTCCATATCGAATATTAGTATTATCAATAGACCTCATTAAACTGCTTATTTTCTCATCTTTTTCAGATGAAAATAGATTTGTTTTATCATTAGCATTAGAAAGTCCTGTAAGCATTACCCCCGCTTTTTGATATTGATAACCATTTTTGAATATACTCTCAAGTATTGTAATTGCAGTTTTAACTACTTCAATACTATTGTTTGTTGCTATTGGAAAGTCAATGGTCTTTGTATTTGAATAATAACCAAAGTTTTTTTGAAACGGACTAGTTCTAACAAATACCGTAATTGCTTTTGCAACTAACGACTCTGATCTAATTTTTTCAGACGCATTCAAACAATAATTTGCAACTGCTTCTTTTAATTCTTGAAATTTTTCAACTCTTTTTCCAAATGATCTTGAGACAATACAACTTTTTCTTTTTGTAGTAGTAGTTTCTAAATTGATACAAGGAATTCCCTTAAGTTCCATTGCGGTTCTTGAGCTTAAAACATTGGAAGATTTTTTAATCCAACTATTAGATTTATTTTTAAGTTGCTTAGCATTATAAATTCCATTTTTGTTATAAAATTTTGTTAGTTGTTTTCCAACACCCCATACATCATTGATTTCAACTTTTTCAAGTACGGGGTCTAAATTTTCTATTCCAATTAAACTAGTAACTCCTGTTTGTTTTTTCTTAGCAATATGATTTGCAATTTTACTTAGAGTTTTTGTTTTAGCAATTCCAATACTAGTTGGAATACCAGTCCATTGTAAAACTGTGTTTCTAATTTCTTTTCCAACTTCTTCTACATCTTGATCTGGAAAATTTGATAAATCTAAAAATGCTTCATCAATAGAGTAAATTTCTATTTCTGCATTAAATCTTTTAAGAGTTCTCATTACTCTTCTAGATAAATCTCCATACAAAGAATAATTAGATGAGAAAACTTCAACCTTGTTTTTAATAATAATATCTTTTGCTTTAAAATAAGGTTCACCCATTTTAATTCCTAAAGCTTTTGCTTCATTAGATCTTGAAATGATGCAGCCATCATTATTAGATAAAACTACAACAGGTTTTCTTCTTATTTTAGGATTGAATAACCTTTCACAAGAAACATAAAAAGAATTACAATCAACTAATGCTATTTTTTTAGTACGTAGAATGGATGACATAAGTTACAATTCCCCAGATGAAAATATCTTGTTCTTCGTTAATTAAAATTCTGTCAGTAAATTCTTTGGATCCAGAAGTTAAAAATTTTTTATCTCTTTCTTGAACTAAAGTTTTAACCACAAGTTCATCATGAACATTTGCAATCACAGTTGAAAAGTTTTTTGGTTTTAAACTTTTATCGATAACCAATAAATCACCATCATGAATTCCTACATCCACCATTGATTTACCTTGCACTCTGATAATAAAAGTAGCAGGAACATTTCTTATCAAATGCATATTAAGATCGATGTCTTCTTCGATGTAATCAGTTGCAGGAGACGGAAAACCAGCGCCAGCTTTTTGTAGATAATAAGGGATTGTTAGTTTCATGTTCTTATTTTGTTCTTATTTATAGACTAGTTATACAATACACGCAAGAGGTTGTATTTTGAGTCTGGAAGTGAATCAAAAGTGAATCAAAACGTGAACATTAAAACTACATTTTGTGCTATTGTGGATAACTTTAACCAGAGATAGTTTAAAACAGATTTTAAAATGAAAAATAATGAATCTTTAGAAGGCAAATGTTTGTGTGGCGAGGTAAAATATAAAATTACTGACAAACCTTTATTTACTCAAGCTTGTCATTGCAAAGATTGTAAAATTTTAACTGGTTCTTCTTATATTGTGAACACTAGTGTTTTAGAAAACACCTTATTAATCGAAGGTGAAGTTTCATCATCCATTAAAATGAAAGCAGGAAGTGGTGCTTCTTACAGAACGTACTTCTGCGCTAAGTGTGGAACTTATGTTTATGCTGATTATGACTCTGCTGTAGGAAGGTTAACTGTCAGAACTAAGACTTTAGATAATTCAGAGGACTTTCCTCCTCAAGCACATATATTTATAAAAGATAAAGATCCATGGCTAAATTTAGCAGATGATGTTAATTGTTTTGAAGAAATGTATGATCCAAAAAAAACTTGGCCAGAAGAAAGTTTAAATAGATACAATGAGTATCTAATAAATAGATCAAAGGAGATTGAATAATGAAAAAATTAACATGTCATTGTGGAGGAATAGAAGCTGAAGTCAATGTTCCTGAAAATGGATTTGAAAAAGTTATGCGTTGTAACTGCTCTATCTGTAAAAGAAAAGGATACATCATTGGAGTAGTTGGACCTGAAGATTTTAAATTAGTTAAAGGAGAAGATCTTTTAACGCTCTACCAATTTAAAACAAAAACTGCTCAACATTATTTTTGTAAAGTTTGTGGCATTCATACTCACAATAGACCAAGAAGTAATCCAAAAATATATGGTGTAAACATTGCATGCATTGAAGGCGTCAAACCTTTCGAGATAGAAAATGTTCCAGTTAATGATGGAGAAAACCATCCTTTAGATCAAAAAAAATAATTTTTTAATGAGTTTAGTAAATATTTGTTTTGATAAAGTAAAAAAAGATTGTTTTAGATTCATTAAATCACAAGAAACATCTAAGGAAAAGTTTGGAAATAAAGATGGGATGCTTAAATCTTTTCTAATTCCCATGTGTTTTTGGATTGCTAAAAAAGCTAATAATAAAAAACCATATTTTGTTGGATTAGCAGGCGGACAAGGAACTGGCAAAACAACCATCACTTCAATTGTTAAAATCATATTAGAAAAACACTTTAAACTAAAAGTGTTTAAAATTTCTATTGATGATTTTTATAAAACTAGAAAAGAAAGACTAAATTTATCAAAAAGAATTCATCCAATGCTTATGACAAGAGGTGTGCCAGGTACTCATGATGTGCAAATGATGTTAAATTTTTTTAAAAAGATAAAAAGTAAAAAATTAAAAAAGATTGATTTACCAAATTTTAATAAAGCTGTTGATGATAGATTTCCTAAAAAAAATTGGTATAAAATTAAAGAAAAACCTGATGTGATAATATTAGAAGGATGGTGTGTAGGAGCTAGGTCAGAATTAAATAACACACTTAAAAAATCTAAAAATTCTCTTGAAAAAGTTAACGATCAAAAGCTTGTATGGAGAAAATACGTTAATAAACAGTTAAAAACAAAATATAAAAGATTATATTCACAATTGAATTGTATGATTTATTTAAAAGCAAAAGATTTTAATTTGCTTCAAAAATGGAGATTAAAACAAGAGCATAAACTTTGGCTAAAGACCAAGAAATCGTCTAGCCACAAGATAATGAATAAGGGAGATGTTATAAATTTTATGCAGACGTATCAAAGAATTACAGAAAATATGTTCAAAAAAATGCCTAAATATGCATCTATTATTTTAAATTTAAATAGTAACCATCAAATTAAATCTGCGGTATATAAATCAAAATGAAAAAATTATTAATACTAATTATTTTAACAGCGTTTAGTTTTAGTAATGCTTTTGCAGTTACTTTATATGATGCTTTAAATCAAACTTATCAAAATAATATTCAGCTTAATGCTGAAAGAGAAAATATTAAAGTTTCTGCAGAGGATATTAAGATTACTGAAGCTGATTTCAAACCCTCTCTCACTATAAGTGGCTCTAAGAGTTTTGAAAACACCAATACACTTAAAAATCAAAATGGTGGAACAGCAACTAAAAATGACGTTGATCCCTTTACCACATCAATAAAGTTAGAACAAACAATATTAGATTATGGTAGAGATCTTACACTTGAAAAAAATATAATTTCATTAAATCTTGCAAATGCTCAATTAGTTAAAAAAGAACAAGAAGTACTGCACGATGCAATTAATGCATTTACAAATTTAATTTTAGCAAGAGAAAAACTAAGCATCAATTCAAAAAATTTAAATCTTTTAATTAGACAGGTGGAAAATGATAAAATTAGAAGAGATCGTGGTCAAATTACAAATACCGATGTAGCTCAATCAGAGTCCTCATTAGCTGGTGCTCAAGCGCAATTTGCAATGTCTAAAAGTGATTTATTAATTAGTAAACTTAATTATGAAAATATAATTGGGAAAATAAATGATCCAAACAAATTAAAGAAAAATTCAAATGCAATTGTCAATATTCCAAAAACTTTAATTGAAGCAATAAACTTATCTAAACAAAACAACCCAGATATACTGATTGCAAAATTAGATTTAGAAAAATCCGAAAAAGATATATCAATTGTGGAGTCAGATTTAAAACCAACTGCTTCTGTATCTTTAGAGAAATCTTATACTGACGATCTTAGCACAACCATAGGAGAAAGAGATAAAGACATTTTAAAAGCAACAGTTAGTTGGCCTTTTAATTTGGGTGGAAAAAATAAGTATAAAATTAATAAAAATATAAATTTAACAACTAGAAAAAGATTATTATTAGATCATATTGTGAGAACTAACGAGACTAACGTCGCAAGTGCATGGTCAAATATGGAGGCTTCTAAGAGTTTTTTAAATTCTATAAAAGTTCAATTAAAATCATCTAAGATTGCAAACGAAGGGATAGCTGCTGAGTATGAAAGAGGATTAAGAACTACACTAGATGTTATTCAATCAAATTCATTATTGCTTTCCACACAACTATCTCTAGTAAATTCTGAGAGAAATTATCTTATGGCTCAGTATAATCTGTTAAAAGCAGTTGGGCTTTTAAATAGCCAGTACCTAAAACTTAAGTAATTATTTGCTTTTTTAGTCTTAAAAATTAATATATTGCTAATGAGAACAAAATGTGTACATTTAAATTCATGATTCGAGTATTAAAAAAATTAAAAAAAGAGGCAAAAAATGACGAAAAGTAACCTAAAAGTAGTTAAATCTACTAAAGATCAAGAAATGGATATCAAAGAAAAGAATAAAGCATTAGATGCAGCAATAGCTCAAATTACCGATAATTTTGGAAAAGGCTCAGTAATGAAACTTGGCCAAAGAAGAGCAATGGATATTGAGTCTGTATCTACAGGATCTTTAAGTCTTGATTTAGCATTAGGAATAGGTGGGTTACCAAAAGGAAGAATCGTTGAAGTTTATGGGCCAGAATCTTCAGGAAAAACAACATTAGCATTACAAGTTGTTGCTGAAGCTCAAAAAGCTGGTGGAATTTGTGCATTTGTTGATGCAGAGCACGCGCTAGACCCTGTTTATGCAAAAAAATTAGGCGTAAATACAGAAGAACTTTTAATTTCTCAGCCAGATGCTGGTGAGCAAGCTTTAGAAATAGCTGATACTCTTGTAAAATCAGGATCTATTTCAGTTATTGTAATTGACTCTGTTGCAGCTTTAACACCAAGAGCTGAAATTGAAGGTGAAATGGGCGATCATCATGTAGGTTTACAATCAAGATTAATGAGTCAGGCTTTAAGAAAACTAACAAGTTCTATTTCAAACACAAACACAATGATGATTTTCATAAATCAAATTAGAATGAAAATTGGAGTTATGTTTGGAAGTCCCGAAACAACATCGGGTGGAAATGCATTAAAATTCTACTCGTCAGTTAGAATGGATATTAGAAGAATTGGTGCAATTAAAGATAAAGATGAAATTATTGGAAACTCTACAAGAGTTAAGGTGGTTAAGAACAAGGTGGCACCACCATTTAAAGTTGTTGAGTTTGACTTAATGTATGGAAAAGGAATTAGTAAAATGGGAGAACTAGTCGATCTAGGCTCTAAAGCTGATATTATTGAAAAATCAGGAGCATGGTATGCTTATAAGGGTGAAAAAATAGGCCAAGGTAGAGAAAATGCGAAAACTTATCTTGCACAAAACCCTAAAGTTGCAGCTGAAATAGAATTAGCTATTAGAGAAAAAGCAGGTGTAATTCAAAAAAAGATTGAAGGAAACCCGCTCGATCCTGAAAAAGCTGCAAAAGATCAAATTGAAGATCCTAAAGCAGAAGCCAAAGAGGAAGTAGTTCCTACTAAAAAAAATTAGTTAAAAGGTCATCTTTAATTATTAAAAGGCGCTTAATATAAGCGCCTTTTTTCCCTTACTGTTATCTAGACATAGATTAAAAAAGCTGTATTTTAAAAATATGGCAGACAAATCTTTAAATGAAATAAGAAGTACATTCTTAAAATATTTTGAAAAGAATGATCATAAGATAGTTGAGTCTAGTAATTTAGTTCCTAATAACGACCCTACTTTGATGTTTGCCAATTCGGGAATGGTACAGTTTAAAAATGTATTTACAGGTCTTGAAAAAAGAGATTATCAAAGAGCTACGACATCACAAAAATGTGTTAGAGCCGGAGGAAAACATAATGATTTAGAGAATGTTGGATATACACCAAGACACCACACTTTTTTTGAAATGTTAGGAAACTTTTCTTTTGGAGATTATTTTAAAGAACAAGCAATCCACTATGCTTGGAATTTAATAACTAAAGATTTTGGCATAGACAAA
Source organism: uncultured Pelagibacteraceae bacterium (assembly GCA_902513955.1). Classification (GTDB taxonomy): domain Bacteria; phylum Pseudomonadota; class Alphaproteobacteria; order Pelagibacterales; family Pelagibacteraceae; genus Pelagibacter. The sequence continues at coordinate 9,651 of CABXOW010000009.1, read as the reverse complement.
AACAGACTTTATGTAACGGTTTATCATGAGGATGATGAAGCCTTCAATTTTTGGAAGAAAATAGCTGGTTTTAGTGATGATAGGATTATTCGAATAGCAACATCTGACAATTTTTGGTCAATGGGAGAGACAGGTCCATGTGGACCATGTTCGGAGATTTTTTATGATCATGGAAATCATTTAGCTGGAGGTTTGCCAGGAAATAAAGATGAAGATGGAGACCGTTTTATTGAAATATGGAACTTAGTCTTCATGCAATTTGAGCAAATTTCTAAAGATAAAAGAATAGATCTTCCAAAACCTTCTGTTGATACTGGTATGGGTTTAGAAAGAATTGCAGCATTATTACAGGGAACGCATGATAATTATGAAACTGATCATTTTAAAAAAATTATAAGTTCAGCTTCAGAAATTATTAAAATTAAACAAGATCAATCCAATCAATCAAGTTTCAGAGTTATAGCAGATCATTTAAGAGCTAGCGCTTTTTTAATTGCAGAAGGAGTCCTACCTTCTAATGAAGGAAGAGGTTATGTTTTAAGAAGAATTATGAGAAGAGGCATGAGACATTCACATTTACTTGGATCTAAAGACCCAGTTTTTTTTAATTTATTCGATACACTTAAAAATGAAATGTCAGGAAACTATCCTGAACTAGTAAGAGCCGAGTCTTTAATTAAAGAAACTTTAAAAATGGAAGAGGAAAAGTTTTTAGTTCTTCTAGATCGAGGAATTAAAATTTTAAATGATGAAATTTCAAAAATAGATAAAGTTTTACCTGGTGAAGTAGCATTTAAATTATATGATACTTATGGATTTCCATTAGATCTTACTGAAGATATTTTAAGAAACAAATCAATGTCAATTGATACAGAAAAATTTCAATCATTAATGAAAGAAAGTAGAGAACTTGCTAAAAAAAATTGGAAGGGTTCTGGTGATGCTGCTGTTGAAGATATTTGGTTTGGAATAAAAGATAAGTTAGGTGCTACAGAATTTTTAGGTTATGAGAGCAACCAAGCAGAAGGAGTGGTTTTATCACTTCTTTCAAATAATAAAGAAGTGAATGAATTAAAAGAAAACGATGAAGGCATGATCATTGTTAACCAGACACCTTTTTATGGAGAGTCAGGAGGGCAAGTAGGTGATACAGGTGAAATTATTGCAAATAATTTTAAATTTGAAATATCAGATGTTCAAAAGAAATTAGATGATTTATTTGTACACTATGGAAAAGTAATTAGTGGATTAATCAAGAAAAATGAAAGTGTTGAGTTAAAAATTGACATCAAGAGAAGAGATGACACTCGAGCTTACCATTCTGCAACCCATTTATTACATGAGTCTTTGAGAAGAGTATTGGGAGACCATGTAACTCAAAAAGGCTCTTTAGTTGAACCAAGTCGATTAAGGTTTGATTTTAGCCATATGAAGCCAATACCAACAGAAGAAATTGATAAAATAGAAAACTTTGTAAACACAATGGTCTCAAAAAAGTCAGATGTGAAGACACGTTTGATGACACCAGATGAGGCAGTTGAAAATGGTGCCTTGGCCTTGTTTGGAGAGAAATATGGAGATGAAGTTAGAGTTCTTTCGATGGGAGATGATGGGGATAAGTATTTTTCAACAGAACTTTGTGGTGGTACTCACGTTAAAAATACTGGTGATATTGGAAAATTTAAGATAATTAGCCAATCTTCTATTGCCGCAGGTGTTAGAAGAATTGAAGCTTTAAGAGACAAACAACTAGAGGATTATTTAAATAATAAAGAAAAATTATCCAATATCTCATCAGAAAAGAATGATGGGCTTATTAAAGAGTTAAGTGAACAAATAACTAAATTAGGTGGAAAGCCAAATTTAGATCGGTCAGATCAAAAAACTTTAATTAAGAATTTATCAAAACAACTAGAGACAATCTCTGTTAATTTTATTTTGGAAGATAAATCAAAAAATATTATCAAAGATGAAGAAATAAATGGTGTTAAGCTAAGACTTCAAAAAGTTGATGGATTACCTCCAAAAGAATTAAGAAAACTTGTTGATAAAGGTAAAAAAGAATTAAGTGATGGTATTGTAATAGTTTTTGCAAGCAAAGGTGACAAGGTAGGAATTGCAGTTGGTGTTACTGATAGTTTAACAGAAAAATTTGATGCTGTAAAATTTGTGAAAGTAGGATCAGAAATTATAGGAGGTCAAGGTGGCGGAGGTAGAAAAGATTTTGCTCAAGCCGGTGGCCAAGATCAATCTAAAATTGATCAAGCTTTTAAAAAACTTAAAACTTTAATTTAATTTCTTTTTAAGATTACCATCAATTTCATCTAAAAATTGATTGGTAGTTAAATATTTACTTGAAGGACCAATAAGAATTGCTAAATCTTTTGTCATTGAGCCGTTTTCAACACATTCAATACAAACTTTTTCAATAGTTTGAGCAAATTTAATTAGTTCATCATTATTATCTAGTTTTCCTCTGTGAACCAATCCTCTTGTCCAAGCAAAAATAGATGCAATTGGATTAGTTGAAGTCTCTTTACCTTGTTGGTGCATTCGGTAGTGCCTTGTAACTGTTCCATGAGCAGCTTCAGCTTCCATTACTTTTCCATCAGGTGTTAATAATGTACTAGTCATTAATCCTAAAGAACCATAACCTTGTGCCATCGTATCAGACTGAACATCACCATCGTAATTTTTACATGCCCAAATATATTTACCACTCCATTTCATTGCACAAGCAACCATATCATCAATTAATCTATGTTCATAAGTTAGTTTATTTTTATCAAAATCTTTTTTATATTCTTTTTCAAAAATTTCTTGGAATATGTCTTTAAATCTACCATCGTATTGTTTTAAAATTGTGTTTTTTGTAGACATATAAACAGGCCATTTTTTAATCAATCCATAGCTAAAACAAGATCTTGCGAAATCTTCAATTGATTTATCCAAATTGTACATTGATAGTGCAACGCCTGGTCCTGTAAAATTAAATACTTCATGTTTTATCTCGTCTTTGCCATCTTCAGAGGTCCACTTAACTTCCATTTTTCCTTTACCAGGTACTTTAAAATCTGTTGCTCTATATTGATCTCCAAAAGCATGTCTTCCAATAATCACAGGATCTGTCCAAGAAGGAACAAGTTTTGGTATATTTTTACATATAATAGGTTCTCTAAATACTGTACCTCCAATAATATTTCTTATAGTTCCATTAGGAGATCTCCACATTTTCTTTAAATCAAATTCTTCAACCCGAGCTTCATCAGGAGTAATCGTTGCACATTTAATACCAACTCCAATTTTTTTTATGGCATTTGCTGAGTCTACCGTGATTTGATCATCTGTATTGTCTCGATTTTTCATACTAAGATCATAATATTCGATACCAAGATCTAGATAGGGCAGTATTAGCTTACTCTTGATAAACTCCCAAATAACGTGAGTCATTTCATCACCATCGAGCTCTACGACGGGGTTATTTACCTTGATTTTACTCATTAAAATAAATTTATCTTATTAATTGAATTTGATTGGTTTATATACATATTAATCAAAAATTAGCAAATAGAAGAATATGTTTAGCAAGATATTTCCAAAGATACATACTGAAGGATATAAATTCCTAGTCATAGCAGGATTTGTAACAATTATTTTATTATCCTTTAGTGGATTTCTAGGAACGATTGGATTGTTGTTAACTGTTTGGGTTTATTATTTTTTTAGAGACCCTGAAAGAATTATAATTGAAGATGATAATTATCTAGTAAGCCCTGCTGATGGTGAAGTGACAAAGGTTGAAGATTCTGATGGGCCAAAAGAAGTTAGTTTAGACAATAAAAGATTTAAAAAAATAAGTATATTTATGAATGTTTTTGACTGTCATGTAAACAGAACGCCTTGTTCAGGAAAAGTTGAGGAAATTTTATATAAACCAGGAAAGTTTTTTAACGCATCTTTAGATAAAGCAAGCGAAGATAATGAGAGAAATTATTATAAATTAAAAGATAAAAGTGAAAATGATATAATTGTAGTTCAAATAGCAGGACTAATTGCACGAAGAATTGTTTGTGAAACAGATAACGGTCAAGATCTAAATCAAGGAGATAGAATTGGCATGATCAGATTTGGAAGTCGTGTGGATGTTTATTATGAAAACTATGAACCATTAGTAAAGATTGGCCAAAAAACAATTTCTGGTGAAACTTTATTAGCTAAAAAATAAAAATGGAAGAACCCAAAAATAATTTAAAAATTATAGTAGATAAAAAAAATGCTAGAGTAATTTTACCCAATATACTTACTTTAATAGGCGTTTGTATTGGATTAACTTCAATTAGATTTGCGCTAGATGAAAAATTTGAATTTGCAATTATTGCAATAATTTTTGCAGCTTTATTTGATTGGTTGGACGGAAGAATTGCCAGATTAATTAAAGGGACCTCAGAAGTTGGAAAAGAATTAGACTCTTTAGCAGATGTGATAAGTTTTGGTGTAGCACCTGCATTTATTATGTATTTTTGGCAGTTAAATGAATTGGGAAGATTTGGTTGGTTGTTATGTTTAATTTATGTAAGTTGTGTGGCATTAAGATTGGCAAGGTTCAATGTTAATTCAAATCAAGAACGCTCATGGAGAGATAATTTTTTTGAAGGTGTTCCATCACCAGCTGGAGGGATTTTAGTTTTGACACCTTTAGTTATAAGTATGACAAATTTTGATTATATCATGCTTAATTATGATATTATTGTACCAACTTTTTTTATAATAACTTCTTTACTGTTAATAAGTAAATTTCCTAGCTATTCATTTAAAAAAATTGTTATACAAAGAAAAACAACTATTTTTTTATTATTTGGAATTGTATTATTTTTTGGACTACTGCTAATCTATCCTTTTAACGTTATAGCAATAAGTTCAATTATTTATTTAATTATGTTACCAATTAGTTTTTTTCATTATCAAAAATTAAATAAACAGCATCTGGATAAAAACTCAATTGAAGATGATGATGATTTAGAAGATGTTTTGTAATGAAAAAAAATGTCATAATATCACTTGCAGACGCAAATTATTTTGAATTACTTAATGAATTAGTAGACTCTATAAAAAGTTTTCAAGAAAGTGAAAATACTGCAATTTGTATTATGGATGCAGGATTAACAACTAATCAAAAATCTATTCTTGCAAGAAAAGTAGATGAAATAAAACCTGCTGACTGGGATATAGAAGTTTCTGATTTTAAGATTAAAGGAAGGGAATGGTTAAAGAGCCAAGTATCAAGAGCTTTTCTTCCAAAATATTTTCCTAATTATGAAAAATATTTATGGATAGATGCAGATGCTTGGGTTAATTCTTGGGAAGCAATCGAGTTATACTTTAAAGGTTGTGAAAATGATAAACTATCTATAGCGACATCAGCAGATAGAGCTTATGGAAGAGTTTTAAGAGCAGAATGGATTTTAGGAAGTTTTGCTAGGATAAAATCTCAAAACTATAAACACGCAAAATCATCTGGCTTTTCTGAAAAAATTGCACGAGAAGTAGCTCTAAAACCTCATTTGAACATAGGTGTATTTGCATTAGAAGCTAACGCTTCTCATTGGGAAGTGTGGCAAAAAAATTTAAAGATGGCATTAAAATCAGGAAAAATTTGGGGGTCTGAACAAATTGCAATGAATATAACAATTTATTGTGATGGTTTACAAGTAGAGATATTACCGGCTTATTGTAATTGGACACTTATTGATGGTCTTAAATATGATAAAGCACAAGATACTTTAGTAGAACCATATTTGCCAAATCATAAAATTGGGATTGTACATTTTGCTGGTAAAAATAATGATAAAATTAGAAATGATAAAAACTTCATATCAAAAATAGAAACTATTGATGGAGATATAATTGATAGAAAACTAAGATTTAATAATTAATTGAAAAAAAATAAAATTTCTAAAAATTGGGTTAATAAACAGAGAAGAGATATCTTTGTTAGAGAATCAAAAGTTGATGGTTATAGGGCTAGATCAGCATATAAGTTAATTGAAATAGATGAAAAATTCAAAATCTTTAAGGGTGGTATTTCAATTATAGATATTGGAGCTGCGCCAGGAAGCTGGTCACAATATGCTGCAAAAACAGCAAAAAGTGGAAGATTAATATCAATAGACTTAAAAGAAATGGAACCTATTGGTAATACTGTTCAAATCCAAGGTGATTTTACTGAAGAAAGTACTCAAGATAAAATTAAAGAACATTTAAATACTAAAGTTGATGTTGTTATGTCAGATATGGCAGTAAATACGACAGGTATTAAAAATATTGACTCTATTCAAACAGGTGAACTATGCAAAGAAGCAATGCTTTTTTCAAAAGATCAATTAAAAGATAACGGTTACTTTATTTCAAAAATTTTTATGGGCGGAACATTTAACGAAATAGTCGTAGAAGGAAAAAAATATTTTAAAGAAGTTAAGATTTTTAAACCAAAATCAAGCAGGAAAGACTCTAAGGAAAGCTTTATTATTTGTAGTAAACTTAGATAGGTACTTTTAATTTAAAAGGAATCGTATATAAAAGATTATGGTTACTATAAAAGAAGCTCTCACCTTTGATGACGTCACACTAGCTCCAAAATACTCAGAAATACTGCCTTCGGAGGTTAATACAAGCACTCAATTAGCCAGTCATCTTAAACTTAAAATTCCTCTTTTATCGTCTGCTATGGATACGGTTACAGAGAGTAAAATGGCAATATTTATAGCAAAAGCAGGAGGAATAGGGGTTATTCATAGAAATCTAGATATTAAAAATCAAATTTTAGAAATTAAAAAAGTAAAAAAGCAAAAATTATTAGTAGGTGCAGCCGTTGGAGCTGGGCCAAATGAATTTGATAGAGCCAAAGCTATAATAAAAGAGGGTGTTAATTTAATAGTAGTCGATACTGCTCACGGTCACACCAAAAAAGTTGGAGAGATAATTAAATTTATCAAAAAATTTAAAAATAATAAGATTGCTTTATGTGCTGGAAATATTGCAACACCAGAAGCTGCTAACTTTTTAATTAAATTAGGTGTTGATATTATTAAAGTTGGAATTGGTCCTGGATCTATTTGTACAACAAGATTAGTTGCTGGAATTGGTGTTCCTCAATTAAGTGCAATTTTATCTGTAAGAAAGGGACTAAAAAATAAGAATATAAAAATTATTTCAGACGGTGGAATTAAATATTCAGGAGATCTTGCAAAAGCATTTGCTGCAGGTGCTGATGCTGTAATGATAGGGTCATTATTTGCTGGTACAGATGAGACACCAGGAAAATTAATAAAGAAAAATGGAAAATTATTTAAAAGCTTTAGAGGTATGGGCTCTGTAGGAGCAATGAATAAAGGTTCAGCAGACAGATATTTTCAAACTAAACAAAAAGATACATCAAAATATGTTCCAGAAGGTGTTGAAGGTTTTGTAAAATATAAAGGAGCTGTAGGAAGTATTATTTATAAATTGATTGGTGGACTAAGATCATCTATGGGTTATCTTGGTTCAAGAAATATAACAAAACTTAGAATAAAACCAAACTTTGTTAAAATTACCAAAGCAGGATTTTATGAAAGTATGGTTCATAATGTAGATGTGGTTAAGAATGATAGTAAATATTAATGAATAAAATTTTTAAATTAATTGTCCTAATATATTTTTTTATATTTTCTGTAAATTTGGCATTAAGTGCAGAAAATTTTTTTGAAGAAGCTTTAAAAATGTATCAAGATAAAGAATATGATGATGCGCGATTTATGTTAGAGCGCAATATAGTTTTTAATCCTAAAGATGCAAAATCTTACTTGTACTTAGCAAAAATTTATAATCATGAAGAAAATCAAAAAAAAGAAGAATATAATTTGGATACAGCATTACTGATAGAGCCAAATAATGAAGAAGTTATTTTAATGTTAATGAAAATAGCTTTAAAGAAATCAAATTATTCTAAAGTCAAAGATCTCTCACAAACATTTGTAAAAGTTTGTGACAAATTATGTAATGAAAATAATGAAATTCAAAAGTCTCTTAAAAATATAGAACCAGAAAATGAGTCTTGATCAAAATCTTAATAAAATCTTAATTATAGATTTTGGTTCACAATTTACTCAATTAATTGCTAGAAGAATAAGAGAACTTGGCGTTTTTTCTGAAATAATAAGCCACAAAAAAATCAAAATTAAAAATGTTGATGGATCAATTAAAGGAATTATTTTATCTGGAGGACCTTTAAACGTTTATCAAATAAACAAATATTCATTTGATAAAAAAATTATAAATTTAAATATCCCAATTCTAGGAATTTGTTTTGGACATCAAATATTATCTAAGCTTAATGGAGGTAAAGTTAAGCAATCAAAACAGCGTGAATTTGGATTAGCAAATATTTATAAAAAAAATGCAAGCCTTTTAACTAAGAATTTTTTCAACAAACAAAAATTTAAAAAAGTCTGGATGAGTCATGCTGACCAAGTATCAAAACTTCCAAAAAATTTTAAAGTAGTAGCATCAAGCACTAATTCAAAATTTGCTATTGTAGAAAACAAATTAAAAAAATTTTATGGAATTCAATTTCATCCAGAAGTAACTCATACTGAAAATGGAAAAAAATTGATTAGTAATTTTATTTTTTTGATTTGCAAAATTAAACGTAATTGGTCTTCTAAAGATCAAAAGATTAAACTTATTAATGAAGTTAAAGATCAAGTTAGGTCTGAAAAAGTTATTTGTGCTTTATCAGGAGGTGTTGATAGTAGTGTGGTAGCTCAATTACTCAATAATGCTATCGGTAAAAAATTATATTGTATTTTTGTTAACACGGGTCTTTTGAGAAAAAATGAAGAAGTTCAGGTTGTTCATACTTTTAAGAAACGCTTAAAAATGAACTTGATTTATGTAAATGCAGAAAAGGAATTTTTAAAAAAACTTCACAACGTTTCTGATCCTGAAAAAAAGAGAAAAATTATTGGTAATCTTTTTATAAAAATTTTTGAAAGATATGCCAAAAAAATAAAAAATGTAAAATTCTTAGCTCAAGGAACTCTTTATCCAGATCTAATTGAAAGTAAATCTGTAACGGGAAGTCAAACATCTAAAATTAAGTCACACCATAATGTTGGAGGGCTTCCAAAAAAAATGAAACTAACACTTGTGGAACCTTTAAAGTTTCTTTTTAAAGATGAGGTTAGAAAATTAGGTTTAGAATTAAATTTAAGTAAGGATATTATTTTCAGACATCCTTTCCCAGGTCCTGGTTTAGCAATTAGAATGCCTGGCTTAATTACAAATGAAAAAATAAAAATACTTAAAGAAGCTGATTATTATTTTATTCAAGCTTTAAAGGATCATGGTCTTTATCATAAAATTTGGCAAGCTTATGCTGCTTTGTTACCAGTTAAAACTGTAGGTGTTATGGGTGACAATCGTACTTATGAATATTTATGTTTATTAAGAGCTATTACTTCCGAAGATGGAATGACTGCAGATTTTTATGAATTTAATAAGTCTTTTATGCAAACAATCTCAAATAAAATTGTTAATAATATAAGAGGAATTAATAGAGTTGTGTACGATGTCACCTCTAAACCGCCAAGTACTATTGAATTAGAATAGTTT
>CABXOW010000008.1 GCA_902513955.1 uncultured Pelagibacteraceae bacterium | reverse complement strand
ATTTCCAATGCTAGCTGCAGAAGAGGAATACATGTTAGCAAAAAATTGGAAAACTACAGGTAATATCAAAGCTGCTGAAAAGTTAGTAACAAGCCATTTAAGACTAGTAGCTAAAATTGCAATGGGCTACAAAGGATATGGGCTTCCTGTAAATGAAATGATTTCTGAAGGAAATGTTGGTCTTATGCAAGCAGTTAAAAAATTTGAACCTGAAAAAGGTTTTAGATTAGCTACATACGCTATGTGGTGGATCAAAGCCTCTATTCAAGAATATATATTAAGATCTTGGAGTTTGGTCAAAATAGGAACTACTACAGCTCAAAAGAAATTATTTTTTAATCTTAAAAAAATAAAAAATCAAATAGCACCTCAAACAGAAGGTGACTTAAGAGATGAGCATGTGAATGAAATAGCTAACAAATTAGATGTTAGTAAAGATGAAGTTGTTTCAATGAATAGAAGACTTTCAGGTAAAGAATTTTCATTAAATGCTCAAGTTGGTGAAGATGGGGATGAGTGGCTAGATTGGTTAGTTGATAAAGAATTAGACCATGATTTAAAATTTGCACACCAGGAAGAAATGGAACAAAGAAAAGATTTATTAAAAAATTCAATCAAAGTCTTAAATGAAAGAGAAAAAGAAATTTTATACTCCAGAAGACTAAATGATAATCCAACAACTTTGGAGGATTTAAGTAAAAAACATAAGATTAGTAGAGAAAGAGTAAGACAAATTGAAAATAAAGCGTTTGAGAAATTACAAAAGCAAATGCTACTAATGGCAAAATCTAAAAATCTACTACCAGTAAATTAAATATCAAAAGGATTTTCAACTAAAATAGTGTCGTCTCTCTCTGGGCTAGTTGATACACTTGAAACTTTGGCACCTATAAACTCTTCTACTGCAGAAATATATTTTTTTGCATTATCAGGTAAAGCATCCATATCTTTAATACCATTAGTAGATGTTTTCCATCCTGGAAATATTTTATAGACTGGTTTTATTTTTAATTGATCTTCAACTGCTGCAGGTAAATAATCTATTTTTTTTCCATCAAACTCATATTCAACACACATTTTAATTTCATCTAATTCATCAAGAACATCAAGTTTAGTAAGTGCAATACCATCTATACCTGAAATTTTTATTGCTTGCCTAACCAATACTCCATCAAACCAACCACATCTTCTTTTTCTACTTGTGACAGTTCCAAACTCTTTTCCTCGAGTACCTAATAGTTCTCCTACATCATCTGTTAATTCAGTTGGAAAAGGACCTTCGCCAACTCTTGTTGTGTAGGCTTTTGTAATTCCTAAAACATAATTAATTGAGTTTGGACCACATCCTGTACCTGTTGCAGCACTAGATGCAACAGTGTTAGAAGATGTTACATAGGGGTAAGTACCATGATCCACATCTAGTAAAATTCCCTGAGCACCTTCAAACAAAATTTTCTTTTTTTGTTTTTTAAACTCATCAATCTTAAGCCAAACTGGCTGAGAAAACTTCAGTATTTGAGGGGCAATTTTCAATAAGTCTGATTTTAATTGTTCTTTTTCAAAAATTTTTTTTCCAAGTCCTTTTCTGATTGCATTGTGATGAACTAAGACAGACTCTAATCTTTGATCTAAATTTTTTTCAGACCTGAGATCCATCACTCGAATAGATCTTCTTCCAACTTTGTCTTCGTATGCTGGGCCAATTCCTCTTCTAGTTGTTCCAATTTTACTTTTTCCTGCTGCATCTTCTCTAATTTCATCCATTTCTCTATGAAATGGTAAAATTAAATTTGCAGCCTCAGAAATAATAAAATTATTGGTGTTTACATCTACTCCTTTTGATTTTATTTCTTCAATTTCTTCCAATAATGCCCATGGATCAACTACAACTCCATTTCCTATAATTGAAATTTTATTCTTTCTTACAATTCCAGATGGTAATAGTCTTAATTTATAAGTCACACCATCAATTACCAGTGTGTGACCTGCATTATGTCCTCCTTGAAATCTAATTACTACATCTGCTTGTTCTGAAAGCCAGTCAACAATTTTACCTTTTCCTTCATCGCCCCACTGAGACCCAACTACAACTATATTTTTCATTACTTGAATTTTCTTTCTATATTGATTGTATGAAGGTGATTAATTGGACCATGACCTTTTCCGTATTTAGGATTAGTTTTAATTCCAGAACTTACATACTTAATGCCAAGCTCACAAGATTTCATTATAGGTTTTCCACATGACAAAAATGTAGTGATTGCGCTAGATAAAGTGCAACCTGTTCCATGGGTATTTTTTGTATTGTATCTTTGACTGTTAAAAATTTTAATATCAGATTTTGAAACAAATATATCTTGGACAGTTTTTGAGGTTAGATGTCCACCTTTAATTAATACATTATTTGCACCAATTTCTATTAATCTGTAAGCTGCAAAGATCATATCCTCTTTACTTATTATTTTTGTATTAGTTAATATTTCAGCTTCAGGAATATTGGGAGTGATTAATGCAACTCTTTTTACAAGTTTGTTTTTTAATAGTTTAATAGCTTTATCATCTATTAATTTTGTCCCCCCCTTTGCTACCATTACAGGATCAAGAACTATTTTATTTACTTTAATAATTTTAAGAGAATTAATAACAGACTCTATTACCTTAGTAGAATGTAACATACCTATCTTAATTGCATCAGGTTTAATATCTTTAGCCGTAAATAAAATCTGATTTGAAATTTCTTTTGGTGGAATTGAAACAATTGAATTAACTCCTGTTGTATTTTGAGCTGTAATAGCAGTAATAGCTGTCATTGCGTAAGATCCAAGTGTAGTAACAGTTTTTATATCAGCCTGAATTCCAGCCCCACCTGATGAGTCAGATCCCGCAATGATTAATACTTTAGAGTTAGGCTTCACTTTATTTTAGCTAAAATAATATTTAAACACTTCTCTAAAAGTTTTTTGTTTTCACTTTCACCCATAACTCTTATTTTTGACTCTGTGCCTGATGCTCTCACTAGTATTCTTCCATGACCATTCATTAATTTTTCCGCTTTTTTAATAGATTTTTTTACATCTGGGTTTTTAATTACTGATCTATCTTTAACTAAGATATTTTCTAAAATTTGAGTAGTTTTTTTAAACTTATTGAAGAAAGAACTGGCTTTTTTTCCTTTTCTTATTGCAAATAAAACTTCTAATGCCACTAACAACCCATCTCCTGTTGTTGCAAATTTACCCAAAATAATATGTCCAGATTGCTCTCCACCTAGGTTAAAATTATTTTTTTGCATTTGTTCTTTTACATATCTGTCTCCAACATTTGCTCTTATAAATTTTATTTTATTTACTTCAAAAAATTTTTCCAAACCATAATTAGACATTAAAGTTCCAATAACTCCACCTCTTAACATTTTTTTATTTTTCCATCTAGTGGCTATTGCTGCGATTATTTGATCTCCATCAATTATATTTCCCACTTCATCGCTCATAATAATTCTATCAGCATCACCATCTAGAGAAATACCAAGATGAGCTTTGTATTTTTTTACTGCAAGTTTAATCTTATTGGGATATGTCGAACCACAGTTTTGATTAATATTTACTCCATTTGGATTTACACCAATTGCAATCACTTTTGCTCCTAAAGACTTCAGTAATTCTGGTCCAGCTTTATAACCTGCACCATTTGCACAATCGATTACTATTCTTAGTCCTCTTAAATTAAATTCTTTTGGAAAATTTTTTTTTATTATTTTTAAATATTCTTTTGTCCCATTCTCTAATCTTTTTACTCTACCTAACTTTTCAGGACTAGAAAGATTTTTTGAAATTTTTTTATCTATTAATTTTTCAATTTTTTTTTCAATTTTGTCAGATAATTTCATTCCATCTGGACCAAATAATTTTAAACCGTTATCATTATGAGGATTATGAGAAGCAGTTATCATAATACCCATATTAGCTTTCATTGTTTTAGTTAACATGGCCAAACCATTTGTTGGCATAGGCCCAAATGTATAAACATGCATTCCGGCTGAAGCTAATCCTGATACAAGCGCAGGTTCTAAGGCATAACCAGATAGCCTTGTATCTTTAGCTATAATCGCTATTTGTTTTCTTTTTTTTTGAGATTTAAAATATGTTCCTGATGCTAATCCAAACTTAAAAAACATATCCCCATTAATATGCTTGCTATTAATTGCACCTCTTATTCCATCAGTTCCAAAATATTTTTTTGACATTAATGTTTTATCATTTCTTTAAAGACTTTTACGCCCTGAAGCAATTCATTTACATCATGAATTCTTAAAATTTGAACACCTTGCATCATTAGATAAATTGAAGATGCAACTGTTCCTCCAATTCTGCTTTTAGTGTCATTTTTTCCCACTATTTCTTTAATAAATCTTTTTCTTGAATTACCAACAAGTATAGGAAAACCAAGTGAATGAAAAATGGAAATATTACTAATTAGATTAATATTATGGTTTAAATTTTTTCCAAAACCTATACCTGGATCAATAATTATATTGTTATGCTGAATACCTATTTTTCTTAAAAATTTTATTTTATCTTCAAAAAAATCATAAATATCTAATAATTCATTTTTATAACTCGGTTTAATTTGCATTTTTTCAGGTGTTCCTTGTGAATGTTGGATAACAAATGGAGTTTTATATTTTTTTAAAACATTAATAGTTTCAGAGTCATAATTTAATCCAGACACATCATTTATAATTTTAACACCATATTTAATTCCTTTTTTCATAACTTCAGATTTTCTAGTATCTAATGAAATTGGAATTTTTTTACCTATTGATTTAATAAGTTTTTCTATTCTTTTCCATTCTACTTCATTATCAATTGTTTTTGATCCCGGTCTTGTAGACTCTCCACCTATATCAATAATATTTGCTCCTGAGTTAAACATCTCTAATGCATGTTTTAAACCTTTATTACCTATATTAAATTTTCCTCCATCAGAAAAACTGTCTGGAGTTAGATTTAATACTCCCATTAAATTTGGCACTTTTAAAAAATTTAAATTTGCAAAATTTTTTTTTTTCGCTCTTATTTTCTTTAAATCTATTTTGATTTGTTCTCTTAATGATTTTGTTAAACTATTAATTTTTTTCACAGAAATTTTTTTTTTTAAAGTTCTTGATATTATTTCAATATGGTTAAACGAAATTTTTTTATTTCCATTAAGGGGAATTGTTTTATTGTTATTAACTAATAACTTGGACTCATTACCATAATAGAAATTACACGCTCTAGTGTAATATCTCTTCATTTCTCTTTGTTAATGAACTATTTTTGGTTTTAAACCCATAGCACCTAAAGCTGAGTTTTGATCTTCATTTTCTTCTGGTTTTTCAAGTATTTTATCTTTTGGGTATAAATTTTTGTTGATAATATTCTCAATTTCTTCACCTGTTAAAGTTTCATAAGTAATCAGGGCTTTAGCAATTTTGTGTAGATCATCAATTTTTTCAGTTAATATTTTTGTAGCCTGATTATACCCCTCATCAATTAGTTTTCTAATTTCTTTATCTATTTTTTGAGCTATATCTTCTGAAACTGATTGTGTTTGAGTAACTGATCTTCCTAAAAATACTTCTTCCTGGTTTTCACCATATTCAATTGGGCCCATTTCTTCACTCATTCCATACTTTGTTACCATGGCTCTGGCAAGTTGAGTTGCTTGGTTGATATCTGACCCACTACCACCACCAGCACCTGTAGATATATTGTCTTTCCCAAAAATTAATTCTTCTGCGACTCTACCACCAAAACATACAGCCATTCTTGCTTTTAAGTATTTAATTGAATATCCATGTTTATCTCTCTCTGGTAAATTCATAACCATACCAAGTGCTCTACCTCTTGGAATTATTGTAGCTTTATGAATTGGGTCGTAACTAGGCATATTAAATGACACCAAAGCATGACCCCCTTCATGATATGCTGTTAATTTTTTTTCATCTTCTGTCATTACCATTGAGCGTCTTTCGGATCCCATCATTACCTTATCTTTGGCCTCTTCAAACTCAACTAAAGTAACAATTCTTTTATTTTTCCTTGCGGCCAATAAAGCTGACTCATTAACTAGATTAGCAAGATCTGCTCCTGAAAAACCTGGGGTTCCTCTAGCTATAGTTCTTAAATTTACATCTGGTGCCATCTTAATTTTCTTGACGTGGACTTTTAAGATTTTTTCTCTTCCTATAATATCTGGATTTGAAACAACTACCTGTCTATCAAATCTTCCGGGTCTTAATAAGGCTGGATCAAGCACGTCAGGTCTGTTAGTTGCTGCTATTATAATAACGCCTTCATTAGTATCAAATCCATCCATTTCTACTAATAATTGGTTTAAAGTTTGTTCTCTTTCATCATTTCCGCCACCTAAACCTGCGCCCCTACTTCTACCAACTGCATCTATTTCATCTATAAAAATTATACATGGCGAATTTTTTTTACCTTGCTCAAACATATCTCTTACTCTTGAAGCACCAACTCCAACAAACATTTCTACAAAATCTGAACCTGAAATTGTAAAAAAAGGAACACCAGCTTCACCAGCAATTGCTCTTGCTAATAATGTTTTTCCAGTACCCGGAGGCCCAACTAATAGAGCTCCTCTTGGAATTTTTCCTCCCAATCGGCTAAATTTTTTTGGATCTTTTAAAAATTCTACTATTTCTTCTACTTCTTCTTTTGCTTCTTCGATCCCAGCAACATCGTTAAATGTAACCTTTCCTTTTAGTTCATTCATCATTTTAGCTTTAGATTTTCCAAATCCCATCGCACCACCTTTGCCACCTTGCATTTGTCTCATAAAAAAAATCCATACCGCTATAAGTAGCAACATTGGAAACCAAGATAAAAGAACACCAAATAATGAGGGCATTTTTTCATCTAAAGGCGAAGCAGAAATGCTTACTCCTTTGTCAGATAATTTTTCAATTAAATTCGGGTCATTAGGAGAATATGTGGTAAATGAGTTACCATTTGAAAATACTCCTTTTATATTGTTGCCTTGAATTTCAACTTTTAAAACTTCTCCATTTTCCACGGAAGTCAAAAATTCTGAAAAAATAATTTGGTTGCCTCCCCTGATATTTGACTGAGGATTTTTAAACATATTGTAAAGGCCTATAGTCAAAAAGACAATGATACCCCACATTGCTAAATTTTTTAAATTCATGGTTATAAGATAAGAATTATTATGAGTTTAACAAGTGACAAAATATCATTAAATAAATGAATTTTATTACTCTTTAGACAAAATTACTGTTTCATTAACCTTTTTAATTATACAGCCGCCTAAAGTAACTTTAAATGAAGATTTGGAATTTATTAAACTGATAATTTTATCAATTTTTTTTCCTCTGACAGAATAATATTTTTTTCCAATAATTTTTATTACTTCGGCTAATGATCTAAAAATAACTTCATTAGATTGAGAAAAAAAATTTTCTTTTAAGATAGCATTTTGTTTATTTTTCAAAATTGTTACATTTTTCTCTAAATTTTTTTTTGTATAAAATCTTATATTTTCATTAGCAATTTTTAAGTTTTTAATTGTTAAAAAAAACTTTTTTCTATCAAGTCCTTCTAAATTTAATTGATTTAAAAAATTTCTTATTTTTACTCTTTTAAATTTATCATCTTCATTTGATGGGTCTTTTATATATGACCCAAAAATATAATTACTAATATAAATTAAATCTTTTTTATCTATATTGATTAAAGGTCTAATAAGATTAATTTTATTTATCTTAGTTTCTCTATCTAATGAAATTAATCCTTGTAGACCACTTCCTCTTAAAATTCTTATAAAAAAATTTTCAAATAAATCATCTAAATGATGGCCGAGCAAAATATTTTGTATTCTGTATTTTTTTGCCATATCTCCTAATAATTGATACCTTTTATCTCTAGCTATAGCCTGAATATTTTTTTTAGGCTTTAATCCTCTCCATGTTAAAATATTTAGTTTTATAGAAAAATTATTTAATTTTTTTTGAACATATTCAGCTTCTGATTTCGAATTTTTTCTTAATCTGTGATCGATAATAAAATATTTTACATCTAAAGATTTTTTAATTGAATAAATCTTTGTTAAAAAAGACAATGCAAGACTATCTGGGCCACCTGAAACAGCTACAATAAAATTTTTATTAATAGTTAATTCAGTCTCAAATTTTTTGTAAATTTGAAGAGTTCGTCTATCTTTTAATTTATTTAATAAAAACTTATGAGTCTTCTTTAGTGCATTCAAATTTTTTGGACTCATATTTTGCTTTTTGAATTACTGATTGGTTTGCCTCAGGATATTGTAACTTTACTCCATTTATCATTTTACAACCTTGATCTTTTTCTCCAATATTAACCATTGATACACCAAGTTTTAATAGATTTATAGGAGCCTTACTACCTTTTGGATATTTTTGATAACCCTCTAAATAAGCTGATGCAGCATCAGTATAAAGTTGTCTTATTCTAAATGTTTCAGCATACCAATATTGAGCACTTCCAGCTAATTCATGCTCACTATTAGTTAAAACAAATTCTCTAAAAGCTCTTTCAGCAGTACTATAATCACCAACTTTTAAAAAACTTGTAGCAAATTCATACTGTTTTTTTGGAGTTAAATCTTGAGGTAATATTTTTTCTTCTGCTTGAAAAGTTTCGGTCAAAACAGTTGCCGTAGTATCAACTGATTGAATTTGTTGAGATGTTTCTGATGTCTCAGTATCTTTATATGAAATTGAACCAAGATCTTGAGGCTGAGAACTCCCTGGTAATATTTCATTTTTTGTATCTATTTTTGGTTTGGAAGTTAATTGCGTCGTAATATCACCCGAACTTATCTTAAATTCTATATCTTGAAATCGCAACTGATTATCAGCTTGAATTTTAGACAACCTATTGGATAATTTATCTAACTTAAAATTAATTTCCTCAAACTTATTAGTTAATTGTCTAAATTGATCCTCTACCTCAGATAATTTTAATAAGTGCCTAGTAAGTACATCTTCGGAGTTAGTGCCTAGCTCAATATTTGAGTCTTCATTATTAGATTTTTTGATTTCAATTGACCCAGAATAAACTGCTCTTTCAAGAGTTTTAAGGTCATTCTTAATAATTTCCAAAGTTTCATAAATATTATGATTGTCAGCAAAAGAATTATAAAAAAAACTTAGATTAAAAAGAATTAGTAAAATTAATTTTGATGTAAATCTCATTGATATTTAGATTTATGGTTATAAAAATGGCAAAAAAAAGACCCTAAAGCTTAAAAGTTTTAGGGTCTTTAAATTAAAATTTTTAATTTGCTTTAACAGTTACTGATCTTCTGTTTTTTGACCAAGCCAGAGGTGTAGAGCCAGCATCAACTGGTCTTTCTTTTCCATAACTTAGTACAGAAATTCTGTCTGAAGAAATTCCATAGGTCATTAAATAGTCTTTAGCTGAATTAGCTCTTCTTTCTCCTAAAGCTAAATTATATTCCCTTGTTCCTCTCTCATCAGCATGTCCTTCTAGAACAACATTGATGTTAGAATTTTTTCTTAACCAAGCAGCTTGTGCTCTTAACGTTTCTCTAGAAGCTGTAGTTAAAATTGATTCATTTGTTGCAAAGAAAACTCTATCTGGAACTCCATCAGCTAAATAGTTAACTGTATCTGTTCCTGTATAAGTGTCACCTTGCATTTGACCCGAAACATCAGGAGCGGCAACTTCTTTTTTTGTTGCACAGGCTGTTAAAACCAGGCACGCCGCTAGTATTAGAAATCCGTTTTTTAAAATTTTGCTTAGTATCATTAAATTGCTCCTTGCTGATAATTTCAATAACATACTTTTTCACAACTAATTAGAGGTTTCAAGTCAAAAAATCAAGTTAATTAACTTAATTACTCAATAAAGATGACCATGATGGGTCAGAAGCATCCGTTTCTGTTTCTACTAAACGTTCATTATAGCCGGTTAAATCTATTGACCATAACTTAGCAGAAAATCCTTCACCTTTTGCGTTAGTCTTTGTTTCTCTATAAAAAATTAAAACTCTACCATTTGGAGACCAGGATGGTGCTTCCTGGTAGTAATTTTCAGTCAGTAATCTTTCACCCTTACCATTAGTTCTCATAACTCCAATATAAAATTTTCCTTTATGTAATTTAGTAAAGGCTATCAAATCCCCTCTAGGCGACCACACAGGAGTTCCATAAATACCATTTCCAAATGAAATTCTTTTAACATCGGTTCCATCACTTTTCATAATATAAATTTGCTGATATCCACTTCTATCAGAATTAAAAGCTATAAACTTTCCATTTGGAGAATAAGATGGTGATGTGTCAATTGAAGGATGATTTGTAATTTTTTCAACCAGTCTATTTTCTAAATCCATTGTGTATATGTCTGATTTTCCATCTTTAGCAAAACTCATTATTATTTTTTTACCATCAGGAGAAAATCTTGGTGCAAATGTCATTCCAGGGAAATCACCAACAACCTCTTGAGTTCCTGTCTCAATATCTAAAAGATATACTCTTGGTAAATTTTTAAAGTAAGACAAATATGTTACCATTTGACTTGTAGGATTAAATCTAGGAGTTAGCACAAGCTCATTTCCAAGTGTCAGAAATTTATTATTTGCACCGTCTTGATCCATAATAGCCAATCTTTTTTTTCTTTGTGTTTTTGGGCCCTCTTCAGCAACATAAATTATTCTTGTGTCAAAATATCCTTTTTCACCAGTCAATCTCTCATAAACTTTATCTGATATAATGTGCCCCACTCTTCTCCAATTACTTGGTACTGTAGTGAATGCTAATGCCATCATCTCTTTGGCTACCAAAACATCCCACAATCTAAATTCAACTCTTAATTTTTCATCAACATATGTCACTTTGCCAGTAATAAGCGCTTGAGCTTTAATTAAATTCCAATCTTCAAATCTAGGTTTTAAATTTGCAATATCTGGTGCTTGTAAGAACGCTTCTTTACTCAATGGATTAAATAGACCAGATGTTTTTAAATTATTTTCAACTATAGTAGAAATTTCAGAGCCAATATTTTCTTTTTTCAGAATTTTTTCAAAACTTTTTTTAGATTTATTATCAATTGATAAAGGCGAAACTGCTAATGGAAGTGGATTTAAATTTCCTCTTGTAATATCAACCTCGATTAAAGCAAAAGCATTAATTGGGATCAAAATTATTAAAAATAAAATTAAAAAATTTTTTTTCATTTCTTTACCTTAACCTTGTAACATCTCTCTTGCATCAAAATTTAATTGTAATTCTTTCCATCTTTCATAGCCTGTTGTTGGAACTCTTAGAGGTTGGCATAATTTTACAGCTCTCAATGCACTTTCGGCTAATACTTTATAAAAACCTTGACCTGGTTTATTCATTCTAGCATGATCTAAAATTTCAGTTTTTGCTACTGAGCCATCTGGCTCAAGTAATAGTTTAATTCTTACTAATAAGTCTTCATTATAAGGTAACCCAAGAGGAATACTCCAACATCCAAAAATTTGAGCTTTTAAAGCATCCTCTTCACTTATAGTTAATCCTGAAGTTACAGTATTTTTATCTTGATCTTGAGTAATGTCTTTATTTTTTTTAATTATCTCTGAAGTATCTTCTTTTGCTTTGTCAATTAATTTTGCAATATTATCAAGGTCAACTAATTCTTTTTTTTCAAACTCTGAAACTTGTTTTACCTCTTCATCTAATTTGTCAGGGTTTTGTTTATTTTCTTTTTTTGTCTCAATTTTCTTAACTGTTTTATCTGGTAATGGAACTGCTTCAGGAGTTTGGTTATCAATTTTTTGTTTTTTTTCATCTAATGAAACAACAGTTTTGGTTTTTGTTTTTTTAACTTTTTTTGGTGGTGCTTGTTCTGATACTAATTTTTTTTCTTTTTCCTTCAATTTTTTTTTCTTTTTTTTTTCAATTATTTTTTTTGCTTTAGGTGCAAACGGTATATTTGTTTTTTCTGCGATCTGTATAAGTTCAACTGAAACTATTGGCGGAATATCAAATGGTTTATTTGTTAAAAAAGGCAAACTCATAGCTGTGATAAAAATTAAAGCTCCATGTAAAAGAGAAGAAATGATCAAACTTCTATTCACTTAAATTACCTTTGCTTTAATGGTTCTGATATTAGTGCCACCTTTGTGAAGCCGGAACCTGATAATAATCCCATTATTTCAAGTACTCTTCCATAATTAATAGTTTTGTCACCACGAACATAAATTCTTGTGTCTGTTCTATTCTTTGAAACTGCCAAAACTTTTGCAATTATGCTATCAAATTCAACTTTTGCCTCTTGAATGAATATCTCACCTTTTGAGTTAATAGATAAAGTAAGTGGTTCTGCCTCTTCGGGAAGTGAGTCCGCAGAACTTTCTGGTAAATCTACTTGTACTCCAACAGTTAATAATGGAGCTGTGACCATAAAAATGATGAGAAGTACCAGCATTACATCTACGAATGGAGTCACGTTAATTTCACTCATAGGTTCTTTTGATGAACGATTTAATTTAAATGCCATTTAAATTATTGTTAGAAATCTTTTTGAGAAATTTTCTAATTTTTGCGAATATTTTTGTGAGTCTGTATTAAATTTGTTATAGGCAACTACAGCAGGGATTGCAGCCAACAATCCTAACGCAGTAGCAAAAAGTGCTTCTGCTATCCCCGGAGCTACAATTGCCAAACTTGTATTTCTTGAAATTGCAATAGATTGAAATGAATTCATTATTCCCCACACAGTACCAAATAAACCAATGAAAGGTGCTGTAGATCCTACTGTTGCCAAAAAAGTAAAACCTTTATCAATTTTAGACATCTGTTTTTCAATTCCAACTTCTAGAAAAGTAGTCATTCTCTCGCTTAAATTATTTTTATTTTTTTTTTTAAGTAAACTTTCCATAGCATCTTGAAAAACTACTGCCATAGGGTCATCAACTTTAGCTGGTAAACTATTATAAAATGTTTCTGCTGATTTAGAGTTCCAAAATTTTTCCTCAAACTCCTCTGATGATTTATTTATTTTTTTAAATAATCTAATTTTTTCTATTATTACCGCCCATGAATAAATTGAGCAAACTATCAAAATAATCATTACTGATTTAACAACTATATCAGCCCTTAAAAATAGACTCATCAAAGAAAAATCAGTATTAGCACCTAATCCTACTGCCTGTGATGCGATATCAGCTTCCATGTTTAACTCTTCACACTTAAATGTGTCATGAATTTGTCTTAATATTTTTATCTATTCTTCAATTTTGTAAGTTTCATAATAAAAACTTGCTATCAATATAGCATCAGCCTTATTAGAGTCTTTTTTTCTTGATAAATGACTTGAAAAATAGGGAAAAATCTCAATTGCTCTTGTTCTACTAGCATCTTTTTCAGAATTAATAAGATTAAAATATTTCTTCCATTTAGCAGGTCTTACAAAGTACATCGATAATTGCATTGCAGAACATATTCCTTTTAAAATTCCAAATGATTGACCAAAGTTAAACATGCTAGTTACACCTTGGCCTGGCATTGCTGATACATGTTCAATAACTACCTTTATATCCTTTTTATCTAATTTTTTAATTCTATCAAAAATTTCATTAAAAATTTGGGCACCATTGACTTGTTTTTTATTTTTTTTTCCTTCAGTCATTGTGGGCATTTCTACTACATCAATTATTTTTCCATCTTGTAAGAAACATATAGATCCTGAAATACCTGGGTCAATTCCAATTACAAGCATTAATTATTTCCAAAGTTTGCATTAGAAAAAACATTTTGAACATCATCATCATCTTCTAATGAGTCTATAAATTCAATTACAGTTTCTTGTCTGTCTTTTTCAACATTAGCATTATTTAGAGGTATCCATTCTATGTCTGTCGAAATAAAATTTGCAACAACTGCTTCTAATTTTTTCTTAACATTATAAATTTCGCTGATTGAACATTGAATTTCATGAAATTCATCATGAGAAATACATTCATCAGCCCCAGAGTCAATTGCTAGCTCAAAAATTTTTTCATCAGAAATTTCTTGTTTATCAATTTTAATAATGCCTAATTGATTAAAATTATGTGATGCCGATCCTTGTGTACCTAAACTTCCACCACTTTTTTGAAATAAAGTTCTAATATTAGAGGCTGTTCTATTTTTGTTGTCTGTCAAAGTTTCTACAATTACTGCAATTTTATCTGGACCAAATCCTTCGTATCTAAGGTTTTCAAAATTAACACCTGTTGCAGCTGAGGATTTATCTATTGCTCGTTCAATATTATCTTTTGGCATATTAGCAGATCTTGCTGCCTGAATTGCAGATCTTAATCTTGGATTCATTGC
This sequence comes from uncultured Pelagibacteraceae bacterium, assembly GCA_902513955.1. Lineage (GTDB taxonomy): Bacteria > Pseudomonadota > Alphaproteobacteria > Pelagibacterales > Pelagibacteraceae > Pelagibacter. Next base: position 44,751 of record CABXOW010000008.1, on the reverse strand, counting down.
TGGGTCTTTATCGCCAAGTTTTGCTGCTACTGTAATTTCTTTTGATAATTTTGAAAAAATTTTAGAACGCTGCTTATCAGCTTTTCCCTTTTTGTGTTTAATCCCTGCCCAATGTGAGTGTCCTGCCATAACTTTATTATGTATTTTTTAGTTGAGCTCCATAAATATAACTTTCAATATTTGTAGCTAATCCGGTTTGTATATTACATTCAATAATAACACCACACAAGGTGGCATCGCCTATTGCAGGAAAATGTTTTATTGAATTCTTTTTTAAAAATCTGTTAAGTGAGTTCTCTGCATTCATACCTATAACAGAGTTATAGTCACCACACATACCAGCATCAGTTTGGTAACCCGTACCACCTGTTAATATTCTTGCATCATTAGTTGGGATATGTGTATGTGTTCCAATCACTAAAGAGGCTTTACCATCAAAATAATGACCTATTGCATTTTTTTCACTTGTTATTTCACCATGAAAATCAACTACAAGAAAATCATAATCTTTCTTTAACTTATATTGTTTCATAAATTTTTCTGAAATTTCAAAAACATCCTCACATTTTTTCATGAAAACATTTCCCATTAAATTAAGCACTCCAATTTTGATATTTTCTTTAGTGTTATAAATATTAAATCCTCTTCCTGGGGCTGGCTCAAAAAGATTTTTTGGACGTAATAATCTTTCTTCTTTGTCTATATATTCCATTATTTCTTTTTGATCCCATACATGATTTCCAGTTGTAATAACATCCACTCCACTATTGAAAAAATCAAGACATATTTCTTTTGTCAAACCAACACCTTGGGAAGCTGCATTCTCACCATTTACAATTACAAAATCTATTTTTTTTAATTTAATTTCATTCATTAAGTTGCTCAACAATTTTGAACAACCTGAAATTCCAACCACATCACCTAAAAATAATATCCTCATCTTAAAATTTCTTTATTTGTAATTATAAAATCTAATTTTTTATCATATTGATTTATTGGTATAGATGAAATTTTTTGGAAAGAAAAAGCTAAACCAATTTTTATAACTTTTTTAATTTTTTCAATTCTTTCAATATATCGATCATAAAAACCACCACCATAACCTAATCGATTTAAATTATTGTCATAAGCTACTAATGGGACTAACAGAATATCTGGATAAAAAATCTTAGAGGGCAAAGGTTCGGGAATACCAAATTTATTTATTTTTAATGGTTCATTGCTAGACCACTTATAAAAGTTCATTTGATTATTTTGTTTAATAATTGGAAGCGATACTTTAAAATTTTTTTTTTCTAATAAATCTAAAATATCTAAATCATCTATTTCATAATTTGTTGGGTAATAACCTCCAACACTTTTAGTATTTAATTTATTTATTTTTAAAAATAAAATAAATTTTTCTAAGTTAATTTTTAAATTTTTATCAAATTTTTTTTTTTTGATTTTTAAAATTTTTTTTCTTATTTGAGATTTATTCACAGAAATTTATTGAGAGATATTTTCTAATTTAGCTTTTTCAATAAAATTAGATATTTCATCTGCTGCCTCATCAATTAATTGTTCATATTTTTTATGATTTGTCTCAATTTCATTTTTAAAATTTAAATGATTAATATTTAATTCTTTAATTTCTTCCTCTTTTTTGTCTCTGTAATCATAAATAAGTGATTTTAATTCTTTAAATTTAGTTGAAAGATCTTTTAATTCATTTTTTTTTTGATCAACTCTTTTTTTAGTCTCGTAGTACTCATCCATTATTTTTACTGCAGTAATTAAAAGAAGCTTATTTTCTCCTAAATTTCCAAGATTATTTTTTAGATCATTAAATTTTTGATTAATGTGAATTAGCAATTCCTCAAGATGCTCCTCTTGTCCGTCCTCACAGGACAACAAAAACTCTTTATTATTAAATTTAATACTTACATTTGCCATTTATCTATTTCTTCTAATAAAGTATCTGTTTCCTGATTTAATTCATCAATTTTTTCAGAGAACTCAGCTTGTTTTTTTTGTTCTAATTTTTCTTTATTTTGAATTTCTTCAATTTTTTTTGTTAAATTTGTATGTTCTTCTAGCAGAGATTTATATTTATCCTCTAATTGTAATTTTTCAATTTCTAATTGAGTTTTTTGGGAATTCAAATTATCAATATTATTTTTTAAATCAGGATTACTAAGATCTAAATTTTTTAACTCCGATAAAGCCTCATTTAATTTTTTTTCTTTTTCGATTATAGAATTCATATATATATGTTTATATTATTAAATAGATTCTTCTTAGTCTAGTCAGGATAATTTTGAGCAAACTACACAATGATTTGGCAAATTGCATCAGATTTCTTTCAATTGATGCTGTACAGAAAGCAAATTCTGGTCACCCTGGTATGCCAATGGGTATGGCAGATGTTGCAACTGTTCTATTTAAAAAATTTTTAAGATTTAATCCTAAAAATCCAAATTGGCTAAACAGAGACAGATTTGTTTTGTCTGCAGGTCATGGCTCTATGTTGCTTTACTCTTTATTGTACTTAACTGGATATAAAAGTATTTCACTCAATAGTATAAAAAAGTTTAGACAGCTTAATTCAATTTGTGCAGGTCATCCAGAGTATCGTCCTAAAACTGGTATTGAGACTACAACTGGTCCTCTTGGTCAGGGAATTGCAAATGCTGTTGGCTTTGCGGTTGCTGAGGAAATTTTAAAAAAAAAACTTGGTAAAGAAATTATAAATCACAAAACCTATGTTTTTGCTGGGGATGGATGTTTAATGGAAGGAATAAGTCATGAAGCAATGAGTTTGGCTGGACATTTGAAACTTAAAAATTTAGTGATGCTTTTTGATAATAATTCAATATCGATTGACGGACCAACAAGTTTAGCAGTTTCAGATAACTTCAAGAAAAGATTTGAAAGTTATGGCTGGAAATACATTCTTATAAATGGTCACAATGAAAAAGAAATTTATAACGCTTTAAAAAAAGTTCAAAATGCAAAAAAACCAACTGTTATTTCCTGTAAAACAAAAATTGGTTATGGTTCTCCAAATAAATCAGGCAAATCATCATCTCATGGAAGTCCTCTAGGTCTAAATGAAATTAAACTTGTAAGAAAAGCTTTAAATTGGAATTACAAACCTTTTGAAATTCCAAATAATATTTTAAATGAATGGAAAAAAATTGGCAAAAAAGGTCAAAAATTAGAGAACAATTGGAGTAAAGTTTATAAAAAGAAAAAAGTAATAATAAATAATTTACTAAAAAATAATTTTACTAAAATTTTAAAAACTGAAAAAAAAAATGCAATTAAAGAACTAAAAAGTTTAGCCACAAGAAAATCTTCAGAGCTTACTTTAAATGCATTAACTAGTATTAATAATAATTTAATTGGAGGTTCTGCTGATTTAGCAGGATCAAATAACACTAAAACTAAATATCATAAAATAATTAAGCCTGGTGAATTTAATGGCAATTACATTCACTATGGTGTTAGAGAACATGCAATGAGTGGAATAATGAATGGACTTGCTCTTCATAGTAATTTTATTCCATATGGTGGGACATTTTTAATATTTTCAGATTATTGTAAACCATCAATAAGACTATCAGCATTAATGGAACAAAGAGTTATTTATGTCATGACACACGACTCTATTGGTCTTGGAGAAGATGGCCCAACTCATCAACCAATAGAACAATTGTCAGGCTTACGAGCTATTCCAAATCTAAATGTCTTTAGACCCGCAGATAGAATGGAAACAGTTGAATGTTGGGAGCATGCATTAAAAAATTCAAAAACACCGAGTGTTTTGTCTTTGACCAGGCAAAATCTTGATCCGATAAGAAAAAAAATTTCAAACACTAATAAATGTTCTCTTGGTGCATATGAGGTTTTGAGGACAAATAAAAAAATTCATTTAACAATACTTGCGAGTGGTTCTGAGGTTAATTTAGCAATCGAGACTTGTCATAAATTGGCCAAAGATAAGATATATTCAAAAGTCATATCGATGCCTTGCCAAAATCTTTTTGACACACAATCTAGGTCATACAAACAAAAAATAATTAATGAAACAAAAATTAAGATTTCTATAGAAGCAGCATCAACAGATTGTTGGAAAAAGTATGTGGGCAATGAAGGCCTGTCTTTTGGAATTGATACATTTGGGAAAAGTGCACCATATAAAGAAATTTATAAACATTTTGATTTAACATCAGCAAACATTGCTAACAAATCAAAAAAACTAGTTAGAAAGTAAATATGACTATAAATGTTGGAATCAATGGAATGGGAAGAATTGGACGAATGGTTATTAGAGCGATTATTGAAAGCCAAAATAAAGATATCAAAATAAAACATATCAATAATAGGTCTAATTCAGAAGCAAGTTGCAACTTAATTAAATATGATTCAGTTCATGGAAAATTTAATGCAGATCTTAGTTATGATGAAAATCATTTAATCATAGATAAAAATAAAATTACTTTTTCTCAAGAGTCAAAAATTGAAGATATTGATTGGAAAAAATTTGGTGTTGATTACGTTTTTGAGTGCACTGGAAAATTTAATTCAAAAGAAAAATTATTGGCACATATTAACAATGGTGCAAAAAAAGTTATAGTTTCTGCTCCATGTAAAAATGCTGACAAAACTATTGTTTTTGGTGTAAATGAAGGTGAGCTTGCAAAAAATGATAAAATAATTTCTGCTGCTTCGTGCACTACAAATTGTCTAGCACCTGTTGCAAATATTCTCCATAAAAATTTTGATATTGAAAAAGGTTTTATGACCACAATTCATGCTTTTACAAGTGATCAAAGAATTTTAGATAATTCTCATAAAGATCCAAGAAGAGCGAGATCTGCTAGCCAATCGATTGTTCCAACTTCCACAGGAGCTTCGAAAGCTATTGGAGAAATAATTCCATCATTAAAAGGGAAATTGGAAGGTGTTGCTATGAGAGTTCCAACTCCCAATGTATCTCTTATTGAATTAGTTTTTTGTACCAAAAAGGAAATAAACGTTGAAAAAATTAATGATGCTTTTAAAGAGGTTATAAAAAATCAATCTAAAAAAGTGCTAGAAATAACCTCTGAAAAATTAGTATCTATAGATTTTAATCATAATTCATCATCAGCTATAGTAGATTCAACGCTTACTAGCGTAGTTGGTAAAAATATGGGAAAAATTTCAGCCTGGTATGATAATGAATGGGGCTTTTCAAATAGAATGTGTGATATTGCAGAATATATTCACAAGATTTAAATTTTAATGAAAAGTATTTTAGATCAAGATCTTATTTTAAAAGGAAAAAAAGTAATAGTCAGAGTAGACTTGAATGTTCCCATGAAAGATGGAACAATAACCGAAACATCACGAATAACAAAGATCCTACCTACGATTAAATTATTAATTGAAAAAAAAGCCAAAATAATAATATTTTCTCATATTGGGCGTCCGAAAGGAAAAGTTGTTAATGGAATGTCTCTAAAACCAATTTCAAAAAAATTATCTGATCTTTTAAACAAAGAAGTTATATTCAATGAAGATGCGATTAATAAAAAAACTTTAGCTGAAATTGATAAAATTACAGATGGTTCAGTTATGATGATGGAAAATATACGTTTTTATGAAGGAGAGGAAAAAAATGAAGACTCTTTCTCAAAAAAAATTTCGGGTCTAGGTGATATATATGTTAATGATGCTTTTTCATGTTCACATAGAGCACATTCTTCAATTGAAGGAATTACTAAATACATTCCTTCATATTGTGGTTTACAATTTGTTGAAGAAATAAATGCTTTAAAAAGAATAACTTCTCAAATTTTAAGACCTGTTACTTGTATAATTGGAGGTTCAAAAATTTCCACAAAAATTAAAATTATTTCAAATTTAATTAAAGATTTTGATAATATAATTATTGTAGGTGGAATGGGTAATGCAATGCTTAAAAATATAGGAATAAATATAGGAAAATCTGTGTGTGATGAAGGTTATAAAGATCTTGTGGGAGAAATATTAAAAAAATCTGAAACTCATGATTGCAAAATATACTATCCTCTTGATGTTGTGGTATCAAAAACACTTGATGGGAATGGAACAATAAAAGAGATTAATAAAGTTAATAATGATGAGATGATATTGGATATTGGACCTAAGACTATCGCCTCTATAAAAAATATAATTAATATTTCAAATACTGTATTATGGAATGGTCCAGCTGGATATTTTGAAAATTCAAGCTTTGCTAACGGAACAAAAAAAATTTTAGAAATTATTGCTGACAAAAGAGTTAAAAATGAAATTTATGCTGTTGCTGGTGGTGGAGAAACTGTAGCTGTCATAAATAAATTTAATAAATTAGACACATTTAACTTTGTTTCGACTGCTGGAGGAGCTTTTTTGGAATATCTTGAAGGCAAAGAACTTCCTGGTATAAAAGCTTTAAACTAAAATGTCAGAACTTAATAAAATTGCTCTAAAAATTCTTTCAAACGGTAAAGGAATACTTGCTGCAGACGAAAGCAATGGAACTATGACTAAAAGATTGGACTCAGTAAATATTCAATCATCACCAGAAAATAGACTCCTTTTCAGAGAAACACTTTTTACAGCAGACAGCTTGAGAGACTGTATTGGTGGCGTTATCTTATATGATGAAACAATCAATCAGAAATCGAGTTTTGGAAAAACAATACCAACTTTGATCTCTGAAACTGGAGCTGTTCCAGGAATAAAAGTAGATACTGGAGCAAAAGATTTAGCTAATTCATTAGATGAAAAAGTTACTGAGGGTTTAGATGGACTAAGAGAAAGATTAAAAAAATATCATGAATTTGGTGCAAGATTTACAAAATGGAGAGGTGTTTATAGTATTGGAGAAAAATATCCTAGTAAGCTTGCAATCAATTCAAATGCGCACGCGCTGGCAAGATATTCTGCTTTAGTACAAGAGTGTGGAATGGTTCCGATTGTAGAGCCAGAAGTCTTAATGGATGGCGGACACTCAGCAGAAGACTGTTTAATTAAAACATCTGAAGTAATTCAAAAATGTTTTGAAGAACTTATAATTCACAAAATTGATCTCAAAGGAATAATTTTAAAACCAAATATGATCCTAGCAGGAAACAAGTCAAAAAATAAAATTTCTAATGAAGAGGTTTCCTCTAAAACACTTGAATGCCTTAAAAAATCTGTTCCAAATGAAGTGCCTGGAATTGCTTTTTTATCAGGAGGTCAATCAGAGATTGAGGCAACAGAAAATTTAAACATAATAAATAAAAATAATGATACTAATTTTATAATGACTTACTCTTATGGAAGAGCTCTGCAACAAAGTGCGCTAAAATTTTGGTCAAAAGATATTAAAGATATTAAAGGAACTCAAAATATTTTTAATCATAGAGCAAAAATGAATACTTTAGCTGCTCAAGGTAAATGGTCTAGCGAACTTGAAAATAAGTAAAAAAAAATTTATTTATCTTATTTCCCCAAACAAAATATACCCTCAATTTTATCAGGATTTAAAAGAAGTACTTAAAACTGGCAAGGTAAGTATATTTCAATTGAGGCTTAAAAAATATTCATTTAAACAAAAAATTTTAATTGGAAAAAAAATAAATGAAATTTGTAAAATGAATGGGGTTAAATTTTTAGTAAATGATGACCCCATACTGTCAAAAAAACTTAATGCTGATGGTTGTCATTTAGGACAAAAAGATATGAGTTTAACAGAAGCAAGAAAAATAGTTGGAAATAAAATTATAGGAGTCACTTGTCATAACTCTGTTAAATTAGCTAAAACAGCCATCAAAGAAAAAGCTAGTTATATCGCATTTGGAGCTTTTTTTTCTACTACAACAAAAAAAGTAAACTTTAAGGCTACAACAAAAATTTTAAATAAAGTAAAAAAGTTAACCAAAACCCCAATAGTTGCTATTGGAGGAATAAATTTTAATAATTATAAAAAACTGTTATTGAACAATGCTAATTTATTAGCTATCTCAGGCTACGTTTGGAATAATAAAAAATATAAACCTATAGAAAGTATAAAAAAACTTAAATGAAGATTAATGCTGGAGAAATAAGAGTAGGAATGCTTTTAGAATACAAAAATGATTTATGGCAAATCCTAAAAACTCAACATGTGAAACCAGGTAAAGGTGGAGCATTTGCTCAAGTAGAAATGAAGAGTGTAGGAAAAAATACTAAATTAAATGAAAGATTTAGATCTAGTGAAGCTGTTGAAAAAGCATCACTTGAAGAAACAGATTTTAATTATCTATATAATGATGAAAATAATTATATTTTTATTGATCCAAAAACATTTGAACAAATTGAAATTAAAAAAGATATTATTGGAGAAAAAGGAAAGTTATTGACTGAAAATCTTGAAGTTACAGTAAGTTTTCATAATGAAAGTCCTATTTCAATTGAACTTCCTAATCAGGTAAAATGCAAAATTGAAACAACAGATGTTGCTCTAAAAGGACAAACGGTTTCTTCATCCTACAAACCTGCTACTTTAGATAATGGTTTAAATATTCAGGTTCCACCTTTTATAGATTCTGGTGACGAAGTTATCGTTGATACTAGAACACTTGAATATATAAAAAAAATATAATTAGAATGATTTCTATATCTGCAAATCTCAACATAATGATCAAAGCTGCGGAAAAAGCATCCAAATCTGTTATCAGAGATTTTGGTGAGGTTGAAAAATTACAAGTATCTAAAAAAGGACCTTATGACTTTGTTACAAAAACTGACAAACATGTAGAAAAAATTTTAATTGAGGAATTATCAAAAATTAAAAAAAACTACTCTTTTATAACTGAAGAAACTGGAATAATTAAGAACAGTGATAAAGATAATATTTGGATTATTGACCCAATCGATGGAACAACAAATTTTTTACATGGCATACCCCACTTTGCAATCTGCATTGCTCTTAAATCCAAAGATGAAATTGTAAGTGGTTTAATCTTCGACCCAATTAAAGATGAAATGTTTTTTGCTGAAAAAGACAAAGGAGCTTTCTTAAACAATCAAAGACTAAGAGTTTCCAAAAAAAACTCAATTGATGATTGTTTATTTTCAAGTAATCATGAAGGTGTTAAATTTAGCGATCTAAACATGAGGTATAGCGGATGTGCTGCATTAGATTTAGCTTACGTTGCTTCTGGCAGGCTTGATGGTTTTTTTCATAATAAAATTAACCTTTGGGACGTTGCTGCTGGAGCTATAATTGTTAAAGAAGCAGGCGGAATAGTAAATGATCTAAACAAATTTGATATAAATAAGATCGATATTAAAGCTTCAAGTGCTGCAATTAATGATAAAATGTTGGAAAATTTAGTGAACTTTTAATTGTGTTATAAAATTTTTTTGCTATAAGTCTCGACATGAAAAAAGACATACACCCAAATTACCATATAATTAAAGTTGAAATGACGGATGGCACTCAATTTGAGACAAAATCAACTTGGGGTGCTGAAGGTGATGTACTTAAACTTGAAATTGACCCAAAATCTCATTCTGCGTGGACAGGTGGTAAACAAAAACTGATGGACAAAGGTAGAATAAGTAAATTTAATAAAAAATTTCAAAATTTTAAATCAAATAAAAAAAATTAAATGTCAAACGCACCTTTGATGCCAATGGCTACGGCTGTTTGGCTAGTTGAAAATACAACACTTACTTTTAAACAAATTGCAAATTTTTGTAACTTACATGAAGTTGAAATTCAAGGTATAGCTGATGGTGAGGTTGCAAAAGGAATAAAAGCTTATAATCCAATAATCTCAGGCCAACTTTCTAGAGAAGAAATTGAATTGTCATCTAAAGATGAAAATAGACCACTGTTAATTAAGAATACAGATATTGAGATATCTAATAATGAAAAGAAAATAAAAAAATATATACCCTTATCAAAAAGGCAGGACAAACCAGACTCAGCGTTATGGTTAATCAGGCAACATAATATGCTTAAAGACTCTCAAATAGCAAAGTTGGTTGGTATAACTAAAAATTCAGTTACATCTATTAGAAATAAAAGCTATTGGAACTATAATAATTTAAATCCAAAAGACCCTGTTGCCTTAAATTTGTTTAGTCAAAAAGATTTAGTAGAAGCTTTAGAAAAAGCTGAAAGAAGAATTAAAAGAGAAAAAAAAGAAAAGGAAAAAGCTAAACAATTAAAAGAAATTTCAAACACTGAATAAATTTAATAGACATCAAAATTTTATAATGATAGTTACTCACACTTAGAAAAAAATTATGAAAATAGAAGTTAAAGACAATAATATTGAACAAGCTCTTAGAGTGCTTAAGAGGAAACTTCAACGTGATGGTTTTTTTAAAGTCATAAAACTTAAAAACACTTATGAAAAACCTTCAGAGAAGAAAAAAAGAATTTTACAAGAAAACATTAAAAGAGTTAAAAAGTTAAATAAACTTAAAAATAGAATTTAAGTATACCGCGGGGTGGAGCAGTCTGGTAGCTCGTCAGGCTCATAACCTGAAGGTCGGCGGTTCAAATCCGTCCCCCGCAACCAATTCCAAACTAGATTTTAAAATTAGATTTTTTGCTGTCTACTAAAAAAGCTTTAACTGTTTCTTTTGTGAGCTGATCAAATGATTTTCCAAACTTTTCTATTTTTTCAATAATATTGGGTGGAACAGTAATAATATGACAGCCTAATTGTTTTGCTTGCAAATAATTATAAGGCTCTCGAACACTAGCCCATAATATTTCAACATTTTTAAATCCCTTAGCCAATCTAATACTCTTAACAAATTCTGGCACTGGATCTTTACCGGCATCACCTGCTCTGCCTGCAAAAATAGAAATAATTACTTTTGTTTTTTTATTAATTAACTTTAAAATCTTTTTAGTTTGTATAGCATTATAAACAGCTGTTATGTTGAGTTTTATATTGTGGCTATTTAATTCTTTAATAATTCGACCCATAAACTTACCCTTAGAATTAGCAACCGGAATTTTTACATAAACATTTTTTCCCCAAGTATTGATCTTCATTGCTTGAATTTTCATTTCCTTGTATTCATCAGCAAATACTTCGAGAGATACTGGTTTATTATTACAAATCTTAAGAATTTTTTTTGAATATGATTTGTAATCTTTTGCTCCAGCTTTTCTCATTAAGCTTGGATTGGTCGTAAATCCTTTAACAATCTTTTTTTTATTAAATTTTTTAATTTGATCTAACTCTGCAATGTCACAAAATATTTTAGTATTCAAATTTATACCTATAGATTTTTAGTTATGTCTTCTGTCATTTTTTTTGCATCTGCAAACAGCATTAAAGTATTTTCTTTATAAAATAGATCGTTATCAATTCCGGCATAACCAGGTGATAAACTTCGTTTCACAAATAATACTGATTTACATTTTTCAACATCAAGAACTGGCATACCATAAATTGGGCTTTGTGGATCTGTTTTTGCAGCTGGGTTTGTTACATCATTAGCACCTATCACAAAAGCCACATCTGCATTAGCAAAATCGTTATTGATCTCCTCAAGCTCAAATACTTCATCATATGGAACATTTGCTTCAGCTAATAAGACGTTCATATGTCCTGGCATTCGTCCTGCGACAGGGTGAATTGCATAAGAAACTTTTATGTCATTTTTTTTCAATGTATCAACCATCTCTCTTAAAGCATGTTGTGCTTGAGCAACAGCCATTCCATAGCCTGGAACAATTATTACTGATGAAGCATTTTTCATTAAAAAAGCAGCATCATCTGCATTTCCACTTTTTACTGGTCTTTGTTCTTTGTTTTGAGATGTTGATGATTGTTCTGTAGCTCCAAATCCTCCCAATATAACATTGAAAAAAGATCGGTTCATACCTTTACACATAATGTATGACAATATCGCACCAGATGATCCTACAAGTGCACCTGTAATTATTAATGCAGTATTTTCTAAGGTAAATCCAATACCAGCTGCGGCCCAACCTGAATAAGAATTTAACATTGAAATCACTACCGGCATATCTGCACCACCAATTGGAATTATTAATAAAAAACCAATTAAAAAAGAAATTACAAGCAATATCCAAAACAAATTAGAGGACTGGGTTGAACAAAGAAAATAAGTAATAATGACTATTGAAATTAAAATTAAAGCATTAAGTGGATGCTGACCTTTAAACGTTATAGGTGATCCCGACATTATTCCTTGGAGCTTTAAAAAAGCAATAATTGAACCTGAAAAAGTTATTGCACCAACTGCAGCACCAATTGACATTTCTATTAAACTTCCAAGTTTAATGTTACCAGGAGATCCTAGATTAAAAGCTTGTGGATTTAAAAAAGCAGCTATTGCAACAAACACAGCTGCAAGCCCAACTAAACTATGAAAACCAGCAACTAATTCTGGCATCGCTGTCATTGGAATTTTATAGGCGATAAAAGCACCAATTAATCCCCCTATTAAAAGAAAGATTAAAACAACTGCAAATCCATTTGAAAAATTACCAATTGATAAAAAAGTAACTGTAACCGCAATAATCATTCCTAAAATTCCAAAGAAATTTCCTTGTCTAGAAGTCTCTGGTGAAGAAAGTCCTCTTAAAGCTAAAATAAATAATACCCCTGAAATAAGATAAAAAATGGCTGATAAATTTGCTGATAACATTATTTATCCTTTTTCTTTTTTTTATACATTGCTAGCATTCTTTGAGTTACTAGAAAGCCCCCAAAAATATTAATTGCCGCTAATGATATTGCTAAAAAACCAAAAATACTTGAAGTGTTAAATATAGTATCAGAGTTTCCAGCTAATCCTGCAATAATTGCTCCAACAATAATCACTGATGAAATAGCATTAGTAACAGACATTAAAGGTGTGTGTAGCGATGGAGTCACACTCCAAACCACATAGTATCCAATAAAAATTGAAAGGATAAAAATACTTAATCTGAATATAAAAGGATCTATTTCCATAATCTTATTTTATTAAAGTTTTCTCAATTATTTCATCATCTAAATTTATATTTATCTTTTTATTTTCTTTATCATATAAATTTGAGATAAAGTTAAATACATTTTTTGCGTATAAATTTGATGCAGAGGTTGGAAGTTTATTTAAAATATTACTCTCTCCCATTATTTTTACGCCATTCTTATCCACCACTTGATTAACTTTAGTATAGGCTGTGTTTCCACCTTGAATTGCTGCTAGATCATAAATTATTGAACCAGAATTCATATTGTTAATCATATCTTCTCTAATAATTACTGGTGCTTTTTTTCCTGGAATTAGAGCTGTACAAATAACAATATCTATTTTCTTTAATGTTTCTGATAATAAATCTTCTTGTTTCTTTTTAAAATCATCTGATGCTTCTTTTGCATATCCTCCCTCAGTCTCTAAATTCTCTGCACCTTCAACGATTAAAAATTTTCCCCCTAAACTTTCAACCTGTTCTTTTGAGGCTATTCTTACATCTGTTGCAAACACAACTGCTCCCATTCTTTTTGCTGTTGCAATTGCTTGTAATCCTGCAACTCCTGCGCCAACTACCAATACTTTTGCAGCCGGGATTGTGCCTGCTGCAGTCATCATCATTGGAATTGCTTTCTCAAAATTGGCAAACGATTCTACCACAGCTTTATAACCCGCAAGATTTGCCTGTGAAGATAATATATCCATAGATTGAGCTCTTGTTATTCTTGGGAGTAATTCGAGTGAAAAGATATTAATATTTTTTTTAACTAAATTGCTTATTTTATCTTTATTATCATATGGATTTAAGATCCCAATAAACGTTTGATTTTCTTTTAATAAAGAACTTTTATCATCATCTAGCAAACCTAATTGAACAATAATATCTGAATTAGTTAATATTTCTTTTTCATCTTTTGCAATTGATACTCCTAATTCTGTATACTTTTCATCTTTAATTCCAAGATGACTTCCATAATTTTCAGATAAAGAAACTTCAAGACCGAGTGATATATATTTTTTTGCAATCTCGGGAGTAATTGCTATTCTTTTTTCAATTTTTTGATTTTCTAAAATAGAAGCAATTTTCATGCATTTATCTTATAGTAAGAATATTGCCATTAAAACTAAAACACCTATAACTGCGACTGTTCCCCCACAACACAAACTTTGTAAAATTATTCCATGTGTTTTTATGGTTTTCGTTATCCATAAAAATTATTTCTGTCTTGCTTTAAATTTAGGATTTGTTTTGTTTATTACGTAAACTCTTCCTCTTCTTCTTACTAGTTTAGAGTTTAAATCTCTTTTTTTAATAGATTTTAATGAGCTTTTGATTTTCATAATTTTTTTAAATGCCGGCAACGTCCTACTCTTCCGTGCCTTAAGACAAAGTACCATTGGCGCTGAAGGGCTTGACTTCCGAGTTCGGTATGGGATCGGGTATAACACCTACGCAATAATCACCGGCGGTAGTGTTATACCTAATTAATATATATTGTAAACAATGAAATAATAGCGAATTAACTTTTATTAGTTGCGTTTTTTAAATAATCCTTCAATTGAATACTCCCATAAAGCCTGATCACTTTATTTGACAAATTCATACTAGTTAAGGCAGACGCATATCTTTCACCCGCTCTTGCTGGTAGAAATTTAATCTTAGTATTAAACATTTTTGCAACCTGGATAATGCTATAACTTTTTTTATTAGAGATACTGTAATGTACACATTTATTTTCCTTCCAAGCCTTCAAACAAACATTAATTGTGTCATCAATATGGGTGAACCTTCTGGATTGATTTCCTGGCCGTACAATTGTCAAAGGTAAATTTTTAGAATACTTTTCTTCAAATATTCCTATAACAGTTGCCATATCCCCTTTTGAAATTTGATGAGGACCATAAACATTATAAAAATATATTACTTCATATTTAAATCCAAACCATTTTTTTAAATTTTCAAGCATTTCTAAATTTTTTGCTTTAGTAAAAGCATAAGGGGATAAATTTTTGTCCCCCCCATTATTTCCTAGGCTTGCTGATGTAGCAGAATAAATTAATTTTATTTTATTTTTTAAACAGAATTTAAATACTTCATTACTACCAATAGTATTAGAATCTAGACACTGATCATATTTTAAAAAGCTTTGATAAATTCTAGAAAATTCACCAAAATGAAAAATTGTATGAATTTTTCTTCTATATTTTTTTAAAGCTTTTTCAATCTGTTTAGTATCATCTTTAATATATTTTACTCCACTATTTTTTATGTGATTATTGGTAGTTCCACTAGAATAGTTATCAATACTTATTATCTTATAATTTTTATAATTTATTAATTTTTTTATTAAATTTGTCCCAACAAAACCAGCTCCTCCAGTTATAACTATGTAATTTTTTTTCATATTTTATAATCCTTATAGATTTTATGATATTGATCTAGTAAATAAATTTTTAACAATGGTAAATAATATTAAAAAAAGATAAAAATTAAATATAAAAAAATATTTTAATGAAAAATATAGTCATATTTGGAAGTGGTGGACACGCTAAAGTAATTTTAAATGAAATATTGGATTTTAAAAGCAAATATAAGTTTTTTGGATTTGTGGATAATTCCAAAAAAACCGGAAGTAATATAGTTAAAATAAATAAAAGAAATTTTAAAATAATCGATATAAAAAATATAAAAATTAAAAATTTATATGGTGTAATAGGTATAGGAGATAATTACTTAAGATATAAAAATTATAAATTATTAAAAAATCAATTTAAAAGTATTAAGTGGGAGACAATAATATCTAAAAAATCTATCGTCAAATCAAATGTTAATATTGGTTCTGGGTCAGTAATTTTAGCAAATTCATTTATTGGCAGTGGAAGTGAAATAAAAGAACATTGTATTATAAACTCTTCAACTTCTATTGACCATGATAACAACCTGGAAAGTTTTAGCAGCACTGGTCCAGGTGTGATAACTGGGGGCAATGTAAAATTAAAAAATTTAAGTCATTTAGGTATTGGGTGTGTAGTGAAAAATAATATTGTGATTTATGAAAATGTAATATGTGGTGGCAAATCTTACGTAAACAAAAATTGTAAAAAAAACAGTGTTTATTTTGGTGTTCCAGCAAAATTTATTAAATCCAGAAAATTGGGTCAAAAATATCTTTAGTTATTTGACTTAATCTCTAATGAACAAAAAAAATTTAAAGATAAGATAGAACTCAATTAAGTTAAAATTATATGTGTGGAATTTTAGGAATAGTTGGTAGAGGTTTTGCGCAAAACAATAATTGGATAAAAAGTAATATATTCAAAATCTCTCATAGAGGACCAGACGATAAAGGAATCTGGAATTCCAATGACCAATTAGTTTGTTTTGGTCATACTAGACTTTCAATCATAGATTTATCCTCTAAAAATCATCAACCGTTTGTAGATGAAGAAAAAAAAGTTTCTTTAGTGTTTAATGGTGAAATTTATAATTATTTGGATTTAAGAGCTCAACTTGAAAATCTAGGATATAGATTTAAATCAAATGGTGACACGGAAGTATTATTAAAAAGTTATATTCAATGGAAAGAGGATTGTTTTAAAAAAATTGAAGGCATGTTTGCATTTAGTATTTGTGATGAAAAAAGAAAAAAAATTTTTCTAGTTAGAGATCAATATGGACAAAAACCTTTATATTACAAATATTTAAATCAAACATTAAAATTTGGATCTGAATTACAACTTTTTCTAAATGATACAGATTCAAAATTAAATATAAATAATTTAAACAAGTATTTATATTTTGGATTTGTGAAACATAATTCTTTAATAGATAATGTAAATCAGTTACCTCCAGGACATTTTTTAGAGTTTGACTATAAGAAAAACACAACTCAAATTTATGCCTATTGGAAAATACCCAAAAGAATACAAAAATCACAATTGGATAATTCTGAAATTTTAGAACTGCTTAAAGATTCATTAAAAAAACAACTAAGATCTGATGTATCGATAGGTTTTTTACTCAGTGGGGGTGTAGACTCTAGTCTGCTTGTAGCTCTTGCATCTGAAGTTTCACAAAAAAAAATTTATACATATAATGTTTCTTACAATGAGGATGCTTCTAAAGTTGAAAGCGAAAATGCGAAGCTAGTTTCAAATATGTATAATACTAAACATATTAATTTAACTATTGATAAATTTGATATTACAAGTTTTTTTGAAATTTTAGAAAAATTTGATGAACCAATTATTGACTCTTCTGTAGTTCCAACCTTTTTAATATATAATCAAATTAAAGACAAATGTAAGGTAGTTATTGGAGGAGATGGTGGAGATGAAATATTTGGTGGATATAAGCACTTTCAGAATTTCTTAATTTATAATTTTTTAAATTCCTTTTCGAAATCAACTATAAAATTAATTGGTAAACTTTTTAATAAAGATTTTTTTTTTCACAGAAAAGGTTCGATGTATTTAGATTTGATTAAATCTAATGAACGTATAATTGATATTCCAAACTATTTTAATAATCAGGAAAGATTAAAAATTTTTAAAGATGAAAAATTATTTTATGAAACCAATATAGAGAAAAATATCAACGAAGATATTGTAATGGAGGGTATGAGAAACAGTTTTGAAAATTATCTTCCAGAAGATATTATGTTCAAAATTGATAGATGTAGTATGCTGAATTCTATAGAAGCCAGAACTCCATACCTTGATAAAAAATTAGTAGACTATATTTTCAAGAATTCTATTGGAAAAAATCATGTTTCTTTTTTAAATAGAAGAAAGATACAAAAAAAAATTTCCAAATCTTATCTTCCTAATAAAATATTAAATCAAAAAAAAAGGGGGTTCTCATTTAATCTAAATAATCAATTAAAAAATAGAAAATGGAAAAATGAAATTTATTATATATTGACATCTAAAGATTGTCTTTTTTCAAAAAATTATATTGATCATCTTTTTAAGATGCATGAAATCGGCCATAATGTATCTGAAAAGATATTTGGTTTACTTTTTTTTGAAATATGGAAAAAGAAGTACAAAATTTAAGTTAAATAATAAATAATTGTAAATAATTTATATTGATATAAGTACTATTTGATGACCAAAAAAATGATAAAAAAGATTAAAAAACATGTCACAATCATTAATATAGTTATATTTTTTATTGCAACTTTATTTTTTTATTTAAACAAAAATAAATTTGATACCTATAAGACTTTTATAGAATACTCTTTTCAAGAAAGATTGTTTAACGCTCATAATACCTCTTCTAGTTTTTATTCTGAAAATACCACTTCTATTTTTTATTCTGATAAAATTAAATATTTTTTAAATGATTTAGCTTTTAACAAAAAATTTTATGGGATAACTAATATGGAACTTGGAAATCAAGCTGATAAAATAAGTTTAGTTATTGACAACAATAATAAAAAAATATTATTCACATTTAAAACAAAAGAAAGAAAAAATCTGCCTAACATTATTTTTAAAAATAATAATGAAGAAGATGTGGTAAAAAAAAATAATGAATTAATAAAAAATTTTATAAAAGAAATTTTAAATAAATTTCACAAAAAGTTATACGAGAATTTAAATAAAGAGATTAAATTTAAGGAAAATCATTTAAAAGACCTACGTGATCTTGCATCAAATAAATCTTTTGAACAAGTTGATTCAATTGCATTATTAAAAGCAATAAACATTGATATCTTAAATACAAAAAATGTAATTAATGAATTATATAGCTTTTTAGAACAAGATCAGGAATTAATTATTGTAAAAGATTATAGTAAAAAATTTAGACGACTTCATTTAAATACAAATGAATATGTGATAAGTTTTTTAATATTATTATTTTTAGTAAATTTATTGATAAGATACTCTGACAAAATTTTAAAATAGAAATTAAAAAAAAATTTATTCTAAAAAATTAATGTTTAAATCTTTAATGTCATTAAAAAAGTAAATGTTACAAAGAATTTTTGATGTTATGTTTGTCATTTTAATATTTCCTTTAATATTACCATTTATTTTAATTATTTGTCTGACAAATTTATTTTTTTTAGGTGAACCTATTTTTTTTATTCATAAAAGAAGTGGTTTAAAGGCAAAACAAATTATGATTATTAAATTTAGAACTATGAAATATTTTAATCAAAAAGAAAAATCTATAAGCAAATATGGACTTTTTCTGAGAAAAACAAAACTTGACGAGTTACCACAAATTTTTAATTTAATTAAAGGAGATTTAACGCTAGTTGGTCCAAGACCATTATATATGGAATATAATAAACTTTATTCAAAAAAACATAAATTGAGACTTTTGCTCAAACCAGGCATTACTGGCTGGGCACAAGTAAATGAATATGATGATATTAGTTGGAAAGAAAAATTTGATTTAGATGTTTGGTACTATTATAATAAATCAATATTTATTGATTTACTAATAATCCTTAAAACCTTAACAAAAATAATTAAATCTTTTTTTATTAAAAATCAATTTTCTAGAAAAATGATTAAGTTTAAAGGTTATAAATATGACTAGTAAAAATTGGCCTTATTACTCAAGTGAAGAAATTGAAAAAGTAGTTAAAGTATTGAAATCTGGAAAAGTAAACTACTGGACCGGTAATTACTGTAAAAAATTTGAGAAGCTATACGCAAAAAAGTTTAATTTAAATTACTGCATAACTGTTGCTAATGGAACTGTAGCTTTAGAAGCAGCATTAAAATCTTTAAATTTAAAAAAAAATGATGAAGTATTGGTTCCATCTAAATCTTATCAATCTTCAGCAAGTGCGATAGTTACTTCTGGGGCTAAACCAATTTTCTGTGATATTGATTTTAACAGTCAAAATTTACAAATTAATGATTTAACAAAAAAGATTTCTAATAAAACTAAGGCAATTATATGTGTACATCTTGGTGGATGGCCCTGTGAAATGAATAAAATAATTAAGATAGCTAAAAAAAAAAAATTAGTTTTAATTGAGGATTGTTCTCAAGCACATGGAGCAAAAATAAATAAAAAGTTTGTAGGAAGTTTTGGGGATATAGCTATTTGGAGCTTTTGTAATGATAAAATTATTTCTACAGGTGGTGAAGGGGCAATGATTGCAGTTAAAAAAAAAGAAATTTGGAAAAAAATTTGGGCCTATAAAGAAATTGGAAAAAATTTTGATAAAGTCAAAAAAAATTTAAAAAATACATCTTCTGGATTTAATTGGGTTCATGATACATTTGGAACAAATTTAAGAATGACAGAGATGCAAGCTGTATTAGGAATTCATCAACTCAAAAAATTAAATAAAACTATTTCAAGAAGAAAATATTTAAATAATCTTATTTGGGGAAGTCTTAAAAACCATAAAGCTGTATCAATTCCAAAAGTGCCTAAAAACATTAATCTTTCACCATATAGGTGTTATATTAAACTTAATTTAGAGATGATAAAAAAAAAATATAATTTAAAAAAAATAATAAAACTTTTAAATTCAAAAGAACAAATTTGTAATGAAGGATCATGTTCTGAGATGTATTTAGAAAGTTCTTTTAAAATGTTTAACCTGTCTCCAAAAAAAAGATTAAAAAATGCCTCTAAACTTTCACCTGTTTCTTTGGCATTCTATATAAATCCTTTTATAAGCAATATAGAGATGAATAAAAAAATAACAAAAATTACCAAAGTATTGGATCAAATTTTAGCTTAAAAATTAAACATGAAAGCTCATTCAAAAATTTTAATTAAAGTTATATTGGATATTACTATTATATCTATAAGTTGTTATATTTCTGCTACTATTATAGATGGTCAGCTAACTAATTTATCTAAGTCACTTTTATTTTTTGCTATACTTTTATGCTCGACTATTATTCCTATAGGCACTTACTTTAATATTTATCATGATATAAGTCGTTACTTTAATATAAAAAACGTTTTTTATATATTATTAACTAGTTTTTTTTCATATAGCTTGCATATTATCATTCTATTATTTTTGAAATATTATGATCTAAACTTTACAAAAACTATTTTAATTTTTTATAACTATAAGCATATTTTCTTAACACACATATTTTTCTTTTTGATAAGTGTTAATTTTAGACTTTTGCTTCAATCAATCTTAAAAATTAAAAATTCTAATAATGTTAAAAAATTAAGCAATCCGTGCCTAATTTATGGAGCGGGAAATACTGGTGTTGCTTCTATTGATTATATTTCTAATGCAAGAAACTTTAATCCTGTCGCTTTTGTAGATGATGATACGAACAAAATTGGGAGATATATTGAAAATTTACCCATCATGTCTTTTAATTCTTTGGAGACCTTTATTAAAAAAAATACAATAAAAAAAATATTTTTAAGTTTACCTAGTGCATCAAGTTTTGAATTAAATGAAATAAAAAAAAAACTTAAAGAATTACAATTGGATATAGAAGAAATAAAAACAATTAATACAAAAACAGATAAACATGAAGATTTTAATTTTAAAAAAAATATTATTCTAAATAATGGAACTAAAGATAATGCCAAACCATATAAAAATAAAAAAATCATAATCACTGGTGCTGCTGGAACTATAGGTGAAGAAATTTGTTATCAACTAATAAACGAACATCCTTCTGAATTAATACTAATTGATAAAAATGAGATTGGAATATCTAATCTTCAACAAAAATTAGATAAGATAAATACAAACAAAATAAAAATAAAGTTAGTTTTGGCAAATTTGTGTTTTTATACTTTAATTGAAAAAATTATAAAAGAAAATAAACCTGATTTTATTTTTCATGCAGCGGCGTACAAACATGTTGAAATTGTTCAAGATAACCCGATTGTCTCTGTTTTTAATAACTTAGTAAGTCTTATAAATATATTGGAAATTTCAAAAACTCAAATTGGTTTAGACTTTGTATTTATTTCAACAGATAAGGCTGTAGAACCTTTAAACTACATGGGGAAATCAAAAAGACTGGGTGAAATAATCACTAATTCTTTTAATTTTATTGAGCCAAAAAAAAATAAATATTGTAGTGTCAGGTTTGGAAATGTCATAGGCAGTTCTGGAAGTTTGATTCCCAAAATTCAAAATCAAATAAGTAATAACAGTGAAATAACTGTTACAGATATTGAAGCAACTAGATATTTTATGACAATTAATGACGCTGTTAACTTAACATTACAATCAACTCAACTGAGTAATAAAGGACAAATTTATGTTTTAGATATGGGCAAGCCAATAAATATTTATGAATTGGTAAAAAAGATTATAATTAATTCGGGTAGAGAAAGTTTAATAAAAAAAATAAAAATTACAGGCTTAAGAAATGGTGAAAAACTTCATGAAAAATTATATCATTCAAATATGTCACAACCAACATCAAATAAGCTTATTTTATCAGAAAAAATAGATAAAATTTTTTCAAGTGAAGAAGTACAAATAATTAAAAGTAAATTAAATTCTAGTTTAGAGAACAATGATATAAAATTTATCGATGAAATATTTTCATTCAAAAATTAAATCATATGTATGAAAAATTAAGATATAATGACTTAATTATTAAATATTTACTATTATCTCTGCCTGTACTTCTAATATCTGGACCTCTTTTACCAGAAATAGCTACAGGTATAATCTTTATTTTAATAGCCCATAAAATTATAAAAAAAGAAATTAAACATTTTAATAAAACTTTTATCTATGGATTTTTATTTTTTTATTTTTTTATAATAGTTGGTTCATTACTATCTGATTATGTCTTGCTGTCTGCAACAAAAACTGGATTTTATATTAGATTTTTAACTTTAACACTTTCAATTTATTACATATTAAATAATTCAAATAATTTTCTAATTTTATTAAAAAATATTTTGTTAATTATTTTTTTTATCTTAATTTTTGATGGTTTTTATCAATATTTTTTTTATGAAAATATTATCGGAATGACTAATCCAAACAAATCAAGAATATCAAGTTTTTTTGGTAATGAATTAATTTATGGAAGTTTTTTATCAAAATTTTTACCCATTTTAATTGGTTTATTAATTTTTTTTCACAAGAATAATATTGATAAAGTGTTAACTTATTTAATAATTTGTCTTTCAATTGTTGCTATTTATATCTCTGGAGAAAGAGCCTCATTTATTCTAACTTTAATTTCTATAATGATAATTATGATTTCTACTAATTTTTTTTATAAATCAAAATTTTATATTTTTTTATTAATAATTTTAGGACTTTCAATCATTACTTCATCAAATCAAGTACTTAAAGACAAATGGCAATCAACCATATCTAATACAATTTTAAATTTTTCAAATAAAATAGTTCTTGAGGATCAAAAATATTTTTTAATTTTGGATAAAAAATATACTTATATGGGTTTGTCTGCTATTAAAATGTTTAATGATAAACCTATATTAGGTCATGGTGTTAAAAGTTTTAGGTTTAATTGCAAAAAAGAACATTATAAAATAGATGAGTTTGATTTTTATAACTTTAGACTTAATTGTGGAAACCACCCACACAACACGTACATTCAACTAATTGCTGAAACAGGAATTGTTGGTTTTGGTTTTATAATATTTTTTTTTATATTTATCTTATTTAGCTTATTAAAATCTTTTTTCAGTAATCAAAAAAAAACTTTCCCTAATGCATTTGATTTAAGGATTTGTATTTTATCATGTATATTTATTAATTTATTCCCATTTACAACAACAGGAAGTTTTTTTAATAATTGGCTTTCAATTGTATATTTTTTTCCGATTGGTTTTTTATTTTATTTAAATAAAATTTACAAATTTTGAATAAATTTAACAAACTCTTCAGTAACGTATTTTTGTTCAAAATCTTTTAAAACTCTTTCTCGTCCTTGTTTTCCAAGTGTTTCACGTAATTCCTTATTTTCCACTAACCTAATTATACATTTTTTTATTTGTTCTTTATTTTTAACCTCATGAAATAGTCCAGTATGATCTTCCTTAACGGCATCAATTAATCCATATATTCTTGAAGTAATAACCGGTAAAGCGCAAGCGCCCGCCTCTAATGCGGCCATTCCAAAACCTTCTCTATAACTTGGTAGACAGAAAATATCGGCTGCAGACATATATTTCTCGGGCTCATTTGTAAATTCAATAAAATGAATTTTATTTATAGAACTTTTACATAAAATTTGTATTTTAGATTTTATATTTTCTTCATCAGGCCCAACAATAAGTAAAGAAATATTTTTTTTATCTTTTTTAATTATATCATTAGCGGCATCTGCTAAATCTAAAATTCCTTTATCTTTATTTAATCTTCCTAAAAACAACAAGAGTATTGTGTCTACCGAGATACCCAATTGTTTCCTTATGATCTTTCTATTTTCTAAATCTGGTTTAAACCTTGAGGTATCAACTCCACATATAGATCCATTTGCAAGAACCTTTAAAAAATCTCTTCTTACAACTCTTTCATCCTCTAAAAATTTTTTTTGAGAATCACATTCTGTTAAAACATTTGTTGATAATATCGATATTAATTTATCTATATTCTTTAGTATATTTTTAACTAAACCTTCTCTACTAAACCATACTTGCCCACCATACCAATGAATTCTTTTCTTAATTCTTAAAATAAAGCCAGAAAATATTCCTAGAAAACCACCCTTAGGAGTAATTGTAAAAATTATATCTGTTTTTTTTGTTATTAACAAAAATATTAAGCTAATAAAACTATATGCATCCCAAAATATAGCAACTCTCCGCTTAATATTTATATGATAAAATTTTATATTTGAATAATTTTTATTAATACTATTTGTAAAATTATTAAATGTTAAATTGGTAAAAATATTTATCTGATTATAACTTGACAGTAATTTGATTTGTTTGTTTAAAAATAACTCAATTGATAACTGATTAGATGATACAATTGATATATATTTATTTACATTAATTTTTTCCATTATAAATTTAACAAACTCTTCAGTAACGTATTTTTGTTCAAAATCTTTTAAAACTCTTTCTCGTCCTTGTTTTCCAAGTGTTTCACGTAATTCCTTATTTTCCACTAACCTAATTATACATTTTTTTATTTGTTCTTTATTTTTAACCTCATGAAATAGTCCAGTATGATCTTCCTTAACGGCATCAATTAATCCATATATTCTTGAAGTAATAACCGGTAAAGCGCAAGCGCCCGCCTCTAATGCGGCCATTCCAAAACCTTCTCTATAACTTGGTAGACAGAAAATATCGGCTGCAGACATATATTTCTCGGGCTCATTTGTAAATTCAATAAAATGAATTTTATTTATAGAACTTTTACATAAAATTTGTATTTTAGATTTTATATTTTCTTCATCAGGCCCAACAATAAGTAAAGAAATATTTTTTTTATCTTTTTTAATTATATCATTAGCGGCATCTGCTAAATCTAAAATTCCTTTATCTTTATTTAATCTTCCTAAAAACAACAAGAGTATTGTGTCTACCGAGATACCCAATTGTTTCCTTATGATCTTTCTATTTTCTAAATCTGGTTTAAACCTTGAGGTATCAACTCCACATATAGATCCATTTGCAAGAACCTTTAAAAAATCTCTTCTTACAACTCTTTCATCCTCTAAAAATTTTTTTTGAAGATTGCTATCTGTTAAACAATCCGTCGACATTTTGAAAATTATTTTATCAACCTGTTTTAATAATTTTTTTACAAAACCTCTTCTCGTAACCCAAACTTGACCTGTGTAATAATGAATTCTTGTTTTAACGTTTAATATAAACGATGTTAATATTCCAAGTAAACCACCCTTCGGTGTTAATGTCATTATCAAATCTGGCTTAAATTTAAAAATAAAAAATATTAACTTAAAAAAACATTCTAAATCTTTAAATAAATTGACGTTTCTTCTGATAGGTAAATGAATAAATCTTATATTTTTATTATTATTTCCAAATAATTGATCTGTTTTTTCAATATTTGTATATATATATACAAGATAATTCTTAGATAAATTCTCAATCGGTTTTGACAAAAAAGATTTAATACTTAAATAATTTGATGAGACAATTGCAATTTTTTTTAGCATTTTTTGAAGAAATTAATAATTTTATTATTTGAATAATTTTTACTTTCAATTTTAATAAATTTTTGTAAATAATTATTTTCTATTAAATTTTCATTTGTAAGAAATAGAACTTGCTCGCTAAAAAATAATGCAAAGATTTTTTTAATGCTAATAAAAAATCTGTTTAAAATATAATTTTTTTCAATAGATCTATCAATTAGCTTTATAAGATTTATATTTTGTGAAATTAGTATCAGTCTGTTTCTTGATTTTTTATTAATTGATAATTTATAGATGTAAACGACTAATTCATCTAAACTTATATAATTAAATATTGTATTCTGATTTACTATTAATGAATAAAAAAAAGAATTATTTATTAATTTAAGTTTTTTGAGAACCATACTCTTCATTTTTATGTCATAGACAGTTGAAATTCTTAAAATTAGGTAACTAAAGTTTGAATTTTTTTGTTTTTTTAAATAATTATCAAATTTAAGTTTTGATAAAGCATATTCATTAAATGGCAATTCTTTTGCTTTTTCATTTATTTTTTTATGATTTGTTTTTTGCCTGTAAATAAGCGGTGTGCTTAATTGTATCCATAATATTTTTTTCCTAAAGTGTTTAATTAATTGAATTTTTTTTTTTAATTCATAAGTATTGGTTTTTTTTATATTTTTTCCTAAACAATTAATTATAATATCTTTTTTCTTTACCTGACTAGGTATTAATTCAGAAATTTTTTCATATTCAATAAATTGAATCTTTTTCTTTTTAAAATATTTAATTATTCCCTCTCCAATAAATCCTTTGCTTCCCAATATGAGATATCTCATAATCTGCTAGATTTAAAATTACTTAAAAATGGAATTATAAATAAGAATAAAAATGGCATCATCATCCATTTTTGTCTAGCACTTATACCAATATTAGCTGTAAAATTTGAAAGCGTAACTAACATAATTGTAAAAAATAATATTGAAAAAATTATTTCTTTTTTTTTAATCATTTGATTAAATATTTTTTTATCATAATTTAGAGACGCTTTTAAAACAAATAATAGAATTAAAATATTTTCTGAGGAGATAATTGTTCTTTTCAAAGTGCCAAAATCAAATAATGGATATAAGAGATATTTAAAAGAATTTGAAAATATGTTGTTACTTGTTTCATACCATCCTGCAAATTCACTTGAATAATTTCTTACTACAGCTCCTTGTTCGGAAAAATTAACAATTAGATTAAAATAAGTTGGACTAAAATTTTTTAGAAAGATTAATAATATTGCAGAAATTAAAACAAATAAAATAAAATAAAATACTTTACTTTTTAATGTATTAATTGAGTAATAATGCATCCAAACTAGTAAAGCTGAGCCTAAAACTAAAAGTGTGATGTGTGGCCTTACTAAATAGATTAAAATAATCGAAGTAATTAAATAAAAAAAATTTTTTTTTATTAAATAAAAAAAAAATAAGCCTATGGAAAATAAGAAAATTGCATCTTTCCCAGGGAAAGATGTAAAAAAATGCCAACTAGGAAATAAAAATAATCCAAATAATAAATTTTTATTTAATTGAAATTTGTTCAATATTTCATCGAAAGAAATAAATAATAAAAGAAATCCTATAGAAGAAAAAAATCCTAAAAATATAAATATTGAGAAATAATGTAAATTAAATATATAAATTAAATAATGATTAATGAGCACTATATTATTATTTGCCATATGCATATCGTCACTATCATTAAATAAATAAGCTTGTTGAAAAAAACTATCTGTATCATTCACATATATTAAGGAATAAATGTATGCCAAAATAATGAAAAAATAATGATAAGAAATTAAAAAAAAAACTTTATTTTTATTCAGTTTTTGATTTTTGATAATAAATTTTACAAAAAAAATAAATAATATGAAATAAATAGATATAAAAAAAAATTCATGTAATCGCATATCCAATATATTTTCAACAATTAAACCACCCGTATGTATCATTTTAAAATTATCTAATACAAATGTTTGTTTTAAATTTAAATCGATTTCCATATTTTTTGATATTTATAAAGCATTTTATTTTGAGAAAATTTACTATGAAATTTTAAGCTATTTTTTTTCATTATATCATTGTGACTTTTTTTGAAACTAAATAAATTTGCTAAATTTTCAATTTTTTTTGAAAATTTTATTACATCAGATTTATGTATAATATTTTTCTTACTAGGCACCATCAATTTAGCATCACCAACATCTGTTGATAATACATTGACTCCGTTCATTATAGCTTCACCCAAAATATTTGGAAATCCCTCTGTTTTAGAACAAAGAACATATAAATCTAAATATGAAAAATATTTAGATATATCAATTATATTTTTTTTTTTTACAAATATAACTTCCTCATAAATATTATTGATTTTAATATCTTCTAACAACTTTTTATTTTGAATATGAATATTTGGTCCCAAAAGTAAAAGGTTAAATTCATATTTTTTATTTTTTAAAATACTTAAAGCTCTAAATAGATATGAATGATTTTTTACCACATGATATCTTGAAAAAATTCCGATAGTAAATTTTTTAGAAAATTTAAATGATCTTTTTAAAATTTTTTTTTTTTTAAAACCATTGTGTATTAAATAAAATAAATTTTTATTATACCCTAACCCAGTGTGGGTTTTAATACCAGCTACTGAACAACTAATAATTTTTTTTGGAATAAAATGAGATAAAATTCCATTAAATAAAACTATTAAAAGAGTTTTAAATTTAAATGAACCTTTTGTAAAATTTGAAATTCTTATATTCCAAATAATTTTATTCAATCCACAAAATTTTGAGATTAATCCACCAATTAAATCTGCGTGAGGCAACCAAGTTTGAATTATAGTTTTCTCTTTATTTTTTATTTTTCTAATATAATTGTAACAATTTAAAATACCTTTGATAAAATTTTTATCAAGATTTAAGCAAATTACTTTAATTTTTAATTGTTTAAATTTATTTTTTAATAAACCTCCTCTATTTAAACAAATTATTTCGTGTTCTAAATTTTTATCGTTACTATTTTTTAATAAGTTAAATAAAACTTTTTCAGCCCCACCCAGTCCCAAGGTTGTAATAAAGTGTATTATTTTAATTTTTTTTAATTGCATCTAAAATTATTTTACTCGAGTTGTTAATTAAATAATTTATAGTTTTATTTAATTTTAAATTATTTTTTTTTTTATTTAAAAAATATAAAATTGTTTTAGATAAATTATTTATCGAATTAATTTTCAAAAGATGACAGTTTTTGAATTGCTTTAAATTCTTTTTGCTCTGACCAGGACAATTAGTTGCAATAACTTGCTTATTTAAAAGTAGTGCTTCTATCAACACATTTGGCTGACCTTCCCATAATGACGTTTGTACAAATAATTTACAAGATTTAATATAATTTAATACATTTTGTAAATTTTTTATAAAAATTACATCTTTATCAATTTTATTTATTTTGACAAAATTCTTTAAATTTTTTTTTAAATGTCCCTCACCTATTAACACTAAAAATAATTTTTTTTTATATTTTTTTTTTATTTGAATAAAAGAATTTAATAACATTAAATGATTTTTTTGTTCTGTTAGACGACCAATAGATAAAATATAATCAGTTTTATTTAGTCTCTTATTATTTTTTAATGGTTTTTTTGATTTTTTATAAAAATCATTATCTACAATAGCATTATTAATTTTAATAATTTTATTTGTGGGTACTTTAAATAATCGTAATTCCTTAAATATATTATCGCTAATACAAAAAAATAAATCTGCATATCTTAAAAACAAATTTGTTAAGAAAATAATTAGATAATTTGGTTTACTTTTAGTCGAAATGTGATTTGCCAATATAACATTTGAAGGTCTTACAAATAGTTTGGCCTTAATAAGATTCATTTTTTTAAAAAAACACAGCAGAAGCGAAATATGAAGTAAAGAAGAAAATAGAATATCAGGCTTTGTTTTATTAATAATTTTTAAAATTGGAAAAATAGAATTTTTCAATCTTTTCTTATTTAGATCTATAACTTTAACTTTTCTATCAATATTTTTTTTTAAAATACCTTTAGCTGATAAACATATTAATTTGACATTAATATTGTTGTTACTTAGATAATTAGCATAATTTACAAGATTTTTCTCTGCTCCTCCAACATACAGATCATGTAAAAAAAAAATAATATTTTTTTTCATCTTAAAAATTTTTATTTAAAAAGTTAGTAAAATCTTTTTGAAATTTTTCCTGTGAAAAATTTTTTAGTGCATTCTGATATGACTTATTAATAAATTTATTATAATTATTTTGACGATCTAAAAAATATTTTATTGACTTTGTTAAAGAACTAGGATCGTTAGACTTAAAAATTCTAGAACTTGATTCATTTAAATAATTTCTGGTTCCACATGTATCACTACACACAACTGGTCTGCCCAAACCTTGGGCTTCTAATATACTAATTGCTGCTGGCTCAGAATATGACGGTAAAACAAATAAATTGCATTCTTCATACTCTTTTTCTATAGCTTTAAATTTAATATTGGTCTTTATTTTACATATATCTGTTAAATTTTTATTTTTAATATAGTTGTTAATATAATTAAAATTTTTAATATGCTCTTGATTTGAAACTTCACCAATAATTGTTAGATGTATTCTGTATTTTTTTATTAATTCAGAAAAAACTTTAATTAGTAAAAAATGACCTTTCCTTGATTGAAATTTTCCAATCATTAATATTTTATATCTATCTTTGATATAATTAATTTTTTTTTTTGTTTTCACCAAAAAAGGAATACTGTATTTTTCTTTAGGTTCTAATAAAATTGGTGAATACCAAGCTGCACTAAATATAAATCTGGCAATGATAGACTCACAATATTTTAAATATGAGATAAAATTGTTATATCTTATTAAGGGTGTTTGATCATAATAAACAATTTTACAACTAAATATTTTAGCTAAAGAACTAACAATATAAAGTAAAGGCCTAGAATAAATTCTTAAAATAATTAAATCTGGTTTTATCTTCTTAATCTTTCTATATAAATCAAAAATTTTTGGGAAATATAATGTGTCAAATCTTAAATTAAAAAAGGATTGTAATTTTTTTGAAATATTACTTTGAACAAGTATTTGCGGTTTTACGAATGTATAATCTTCAATACCACCCTTATATAGAGCTATAAAAGAAACCTTATTTTTTTTTAAAAGGTGTCTAATCATATAGTATTGATTCGTATGAAAACGTGGAGCTATGAGCAATATATTTTTCATTTTTTTAAAAAATTTTTAATTTCTAAATTTGACAAGATAACAAGACAATAAAATGATGAATTTTTAAAAGACATAATCTTATTATCTTTTTGAACAGACTCTCTCAATTTTTCAATATCAATAGTATCAATTTTTTTTTTAAATATTCTGTTAAGAGTTATTTGTTTAAATGTAAATTTATTTGTATTCTTAGACCCCATATGAAACAAATCAAAATTATGATTATCACCAAAAGACTCTGTCAACTTTGAAATCATTTTGTAATTATAGTGCCTATATCCATGGAATAAATATGTATATAAACAACTTTCAGAAGGAAACAAATGAACCTGTATAAATTTTTTTTGCTTCTTATTTAAAAATTTACTAATTTTTTTAAAAAAAATTAAATCATGCTCAAAATGTTCAATTGCACTTTGAGTAAAAAGAAAATTTACCTTGTCTAAATATAAATCAACATTATTTGCATCATCTAAATAAAAAAATTTATCTTTTCTTTTATGAAAATTTCTATTTATTATATCTATTCCTGTATATTTAAATTTTCTTGATTTAGATAATTTTTTCAAAAAATCAAAATATCTTCCCGTTCCACACCCAACTTCTAAAATTCTTAAGTCATTCTTTAAATTCTGATTAATTTCTTTCCAGTTAATAGATTGCCAAAAAGTATTACAAATTAATCTAACGGGTGATTTAGTTTTGAAAATTTCATTTTTAGTGATTAATTTTTTATTAATATAAAATTTTTTTAAATTAATTCTTTTTGCAATGTTGCTATTAAATTTAATATTTGCAAAAGATAAAAAAAACCAAATAATTTTTTCAATTAAGTTTAACTTTTTATCTCCAGAAAAATTTCTAAATTCATTTGAAAAATTTTTCATCTGTCTGATCTATATTTTTTAAATAATTTTTTTAAAAGAAATAAAAAATTTGAAGGTAATAATAACAAAAACAGAAACATATAATAATTTTTATAATTAATAAAATTTTTTTTTTCTTTATAAATTAATTTTAAATTTTTTATTTTATATCCAGGAAAAATAAGCTGATTCATAATTAACGATTTTAAGTGATAATTATAATATTTTTTTTCCATAAAAATATTAAACTTATTAAACACATACTGCCTAGTATGCAAAGTTATGGGCGCATATTTAACTAAATTATGACCTTTGGTAACATTATTGGAGTCAAAAGAATAATATGCTATTTTTTTATTAACAAAAACTTCGTTAAAATTATTTTCAAAATAAACTTCTGTAGCAGAACTATACCAATATTTAGGACTTTTATAATATTCTAAAAATTTTTTATAAAATATTTTTTTTTTTACATCTATGAAATCTAAAAATCCCTTACCACTATTATACCGTGGATGATTATCACAATATAAACATTTTGAATTGATCATTTTTTTTGTGTTAAAATTTAATCTTTTTCTATTTTTTGATACAATGTTAAATGAAAAACTCCAAACTTCAGTATTTTTGGATATTGTTGTCTCAATGATTTTTTTTACATTAGGCAATAAATAATCATCGGAATCTAACAACATAATATAGTCTCCATTAATCTTTTTTAAAACTTTTGAGTAAAACATAGCTCCTGGTTGACCATAATTTTTATTTAACTTTATATATTTAATATGCTTATATTTCTTAATAATTGTTTCTGTATTATCTGTAGAACCATCATCAATAACGTAGTGTTCAAAATTTTTAAAATTTTGCTTTAATACCGATTCTATATTTTTTGATAAAAATTGTGATCTATTATATGTGCAAGTAATAAAACTTAATTTCATTTAATCTTTTTAAGTAAAGTTTTTGCAATGATATCTATTTTTGTAAAATTTCCTTTTTTTTTAAGACTCTTAATTAATTTTGATTGAAACCTAGATGGATGAAAAATATCTATATTTATATATGTATTTTTAAATTTTTCTTTTGCTGCCTGATATAAATTATGAAGTGCTGCTTTAGAGGAGGTATAAAGCATATAATTCGCTTTACCTTTTTTATATGAAGAAGATCCAATTAAAATTATTTTAACTTTTTTTTTAGTCTTATTATTAATGTAAAATTTAATTATTTCCCAATTTGGTAAAAAATTAACATCATATACTTCCCTATAGTTGTCACTATTTGACCCCAACACACCTGCAAAATTAATTACAATATCTGGATTTACCTTTGATAAAACTTTACGTACTTGCCTGGGACTATTTGTTTTAGAAAAATTAATTTTTTTTTTTGTTATCGAGGTAACTAGATAATCATTTTTTAAAAATAATTTAATTTTCTTTGCTAGAGTGCTATTTGATCCAAATATTAAAACTCTTTTCATCAAATAATTGAGTCTACCCTAAAAGTGTCTGCCTCATAGTCTTTACCACCTCTAAGCCCTGAGCTAAAAACTACAAAGCTATTACCATCATTTCCTATTTTTAAAGTATGAATTTCTAGTGGTGGAGTTGATATTAAATCACCTTTTTTTAAATATACTACTTTTGGTTTCTCCTCAGATCCAACATTCTTATACCAATATTCCATTGATCCAGATATCATTAACATATGTTGGGTTGTTTCTTTGTGATAATGATTTCCTCTTATAACATTTGGTTTAGAGTCTATTTGAGCAACATGGTGTATGTCTTCTTTATAAAATATGTCAGTAATTATTCCTCTATTATCTGTGAATAATTCTAATGGTGCTTTCTGCTCTTTATAAATATTTCTTACTATCATAAAATTATAAATCTATAAATTTCAAATTTTTATTAAATTTTTTTAATTTCTTTTTTAATATGTTTGATATATTCCAAGATAATATAATAGCAACAATTTTTACATTAATTTTTTTTAATTTTTCGTCAGCATAAATAGGTATTCTGGTTTTAGGTGTTGATTTTCCTATTTTAAATTTTGAAGCATCGGTTATGAAATCTATAATTTTGTTATCTAATCCAAAATAACATAAAAAGGTATTTGCTTTTGCTGCTGCACCAATACCTATTATCTTGTAATTTTTTTTTTTAAAATAATCTATTTTTTTGTAAAGTATTTTTTTTTTATTTTGTAATTTTGTATTAATATTTTGATAAATACTTTTATTAAATAAACCAAATTTTATCTCTCGATTTATCCCAAAATTAATTTTTTTTTGATTTTTATTATCAAACTTAATATCTTTTTTAGCAACAAGTCTTAAAGATCCTCCATGATATGGTGTTATTTCAAAATCGTATAAAAACATACCGTGTCTTTCTAGAAGCCACTTTGAAAACTTTATAGTGAAATAAGTTATATGTTCATGATATATTTGATCTATTCTAGATGTTTTCATCATCTCTAACCAATAAGGTTGTTCAAAAATAAAATAACCATCATCGTTCAGTATATTCTTAACACCTTTAACAAAATCATCAGGATTGTTTGAGTGATTAACAACATTATTTGCAATTACGTAATCTACTTTACCAATTTTTTTTTGGATTTTATTACTATTTTTAAAATCAAAAATGTAATTCATTACTTTTATCTTTTTATTTTTAGATAAGTTGCTAATAAATTTAGATGCATCACATCCGTACGACTCAAATCCTTTTTTATTTAAATGTTCCAACAAAAAACCGTCATTACATCCTACTTCTAATATTTTTCCCTGAAAGTTATATTTTTTCTTAAATTCAATAGCATATTCCCTCCAGTAATTTTTTGAATAGTTTGAATTTGAGGATGTGTAAGAGTAATCATAAAGATTATACCTTTTTTTATCAGAGGTAATTACTTCATTGAATATGCATCCAGATTTTTTATCCAGAACACATCTCAAAGGATAAATGGGTTCTTTTTTTTTTAAATCATTTTTAGCAATAAATGTATCTGCGAAAGGATGATTGCCTAAATCAAAAATTTTTATATTAGATTTTTTTTTAAGATAAAATTTTTTCATATTATTTTGGGTGTTTGTAAAAGTTTTAAACTTCTAGTTATTTCTTATAATTTATACATATCTTTTTATTAATATGAAATTAATAATTTTTTTTAGATAATATTTCCCAGTTCTGAGCAATGGAATAATGTTTAATACTTTTACTAAATATAATTTCAGATTTTTTGAATAATTTTATAATACCTTTTTCAGATTTAATCTCTGTTACACCATACTTATCAGTGGCCTCACCTACTGTAATTTGTAGAAATACATGGCCATTTTTTTTTAAAACTCTTTCTATTTCAGCAATTGATTTGTCAGGATATAAAGAGTGATCTAAAATATTAGTAAAAACGAAATCAAATGAATTATCAGAATATTTTAAATTATGCATATCACCAATTTCAACCAAAGGTTTACATTCAACAATATCAATTCCTATTGCAGAAAAACCTAATTTTTGAAGTGCGTGAACTTCTTGACCGGTCCTAGCCCCAATACACAAACATTTACTTTTAATGTCTAAATTAATTTCTTTAAATAACTTTTTGAAAATACTATCAAAATAATTTACTTTTTCATCCCATTCATCATTCAACCATTTTGATCTTCTGTTTTGATCTAAAGTTTTTTCTTTTTGGAAGTTTATATATTCTTGATAGTTATCAAAATTTTTAACATTCCAGTGACTTTTTTTTTTATTTTTAAAAAATCTTAAATAATAAAAGATCTTTCTAAAATTAATTTTTAATATGTAATTAATTTTGTTTACAATTTTTTTTATCATAAAATTTTTAATATTGATCATCATGTGATCAAATTTAACATCAACCTCCTATGAAATGAGTAGCATTATTATGTTTTTTTATTGTAATATTTTATCCAAAAATCGGTCATTTCATTTATCATCTGCTCAAATGAAATTTCTGGTTTCCAATTTAAAACCTTTCTTGCTTTAGATGAATCTCCTTTAAGATACTTGAGTTCTTCTGGTCTGAGGAATTTTTTTTGTTGCTTTACATATTTTTTGTAATCTAAATTTAAATTATCAAATACAATTTTACATAACTGTCTAATCGATCTTGTTTGACCTGTAGCAATCACAAAATCATCTGGTTTGTTATGTTTTAAAATTAAATGCATTGCTCTAATATAATCTTTTGAATGACCCCAATCTCTAAATGAATCGAGATTTCCAAGATATAATTTTTTTTTTATTCCTAGTTTAATCTCTACAGCACTTTTTATTACTTTATTTGTTACAAAATTTGATCCTCTACGCGAAGACTCATGATTAAAAAGAATTCCATTTGCGCAGAACAATTTATAAGCGTGCCTATAATGTTTCACTAAATTAAATGCAAAAACTTTAGCACACCCATAAGGGCTTGTTGGTTCAAATTTTGTAGTCTCTCTTTGATAACCATTTTTATCAACCGATCTACCAAACATTTCAGATGAGGAAGCTTGATAAAATTTTGATTTTGGAGAATTAAATCTTAATGACTCAAGCATATTAAATACACCAAGTGCATTTGTTTTAATTGTATACTCCGGTACATCAAAACTTATTCTCACGTGAGATTGGGCAGCTAAGTTGTATATTTCATCAGGTTTTATTTTTTTTAATAAATTATCAAGAGATGTTCTATCCTCTACATCACCATAAGAAAGTTCAATTTTTTTATTAATATTTAAATTCTCTAATCTATTTTTTTGATGTTCAACTACAGAATTTCTTCTAATTATTCCATAAACTTTATAATTTTTATTTATTAAATACTCGGATAAATAACTTCCATCCTGACCCCCAATACCTGTAATAAATGCTTTTTTCATATTAAACATTAAAATTCACTTTTTCTTTAATTGGCCCCATATATGGTCCATTTTTAATTTCAAAAATTTTAGTATTTTTCAATAAAGGTTTAAAGGAATGTCCTCCCTCAAACAATATAGATATATCACCACTTTTTAATATGTCATCAAAAACTTTTGAATTGTCTATATCGTAAAATGTTACTTTTAATTTTCCCGACATTACTATCCAAGCTTCACTTGATATATTGGTTTTTTTTAAATTTTTTAAATGATTGTGAGGTGTAACCTTGTATTGTTTTTTAAGATTTAAAAAACTAACCTGTAAAAACTTATTCGCATCAGTCAAATCTTCTCTACTTTTTATCCTTTTTTTTTTATGATATTTTTTGATTAAAAAAAGAGGTCTTTTGGTTATTTTAGATTTAAACAACATGTTATTTTATTTTTTTATTAGATTTGCTGCATTAAATTCAGAATTTTGTCAGCTCTTATATCATAAGTGTGATTGGATACCACATAATCATATGAGTTTTTACGAATTTTTTCAATTTCAATACTATCAGAAAGACAAAAAGATAATTTTTCTAAAATTTCATCAGTTGAACGAAAGGGCACATAATGTTCCATTGGTTTAAAAACAGTATTAATCAAATCAGACTCTTCGCATAAACAAATGGCCCTAGACGCCATAGTTTCATAAAATCTTGGGCCGATTAAATTATCTGGAGAAAGTGTATTTAATACTACTTTGCTTTCATGTAGTTTTTCAATGTACTCGTATCTTGGCATTCTTTTATACTTTCTTAAAATCTTTAAAATAATATCTTTTACTTTTGTTCCAGTATAAGTATTCCAGAATATTTTAAATTTTGAGCTCTTTCTCAAAATAGGCATATCAAAAAAATTATAGAAAAGTTTTTTTTGAATTAAAATTCTTTGAGATTTAATTTTATTAAGATTAAAAAAATATTGATTTTCTATCAATCCCGAAAAAAATAAATCATATTTTTTATTTAAATTTTTCTTTAAAATAAAATCTTTACTAATTGCATATGGTAAAAATATAAATTTTAAATTTGTTTTTTTTTCATAATCATTAAAATTTAAATTTGATGTCAATACGTAGTCAAAATTATTACGTTTTGCAAAATTTAATTTTTCACCAAGCGAAACGTATTCTTTATTAAGCAAAAAAAGCTTAGGTCCCTTATGTTCAAAAAAATTAATCTTTCCACAATATTCAATAGAGTTTTTAATTAATCTTTCATTTATCCAGGTATAATAATTATCATAATTAACTTCATCTTTTAAGGGAATATCTGAAAGCCAAGAATGGCCTACGATTATACAGTCATTATCAGATATAAATAATTTTTTTTTTATTGAATTTAAATCTAAATCTATATCAAATTTTTCGTATCCAGGTCCCCAGAAAATTATATCACATTTTTTTTTTAAACTATCAATTAAATCTTGCTGATAGCTTGCGGAAGTATATCCACTCATATTCACAGAAAAATATAAAATTTTCATTAAATTTTTTAATCTAATTAGTTAAATTGACTAAAGTAAATATTGACGTCTAAAGCATTCTTAAAATTATTATCAAAAAATTTTTTTTTATTTTTTGCAAAGGCAAATACATGTAAATCTTTAAAAGTATTAATTCTAAGAATAATTAAAATAATTATTTTTTTCATCTTTTTATTTTATAATATTCTAAATACCAATTTAAAAAATTTTTAACCCCTTTTTTAACTGATGTTTTAGACTTATAGCCTAAATTTTTTTTAATTTTTTGTAAATTTGAATGAGTATCTTTTATGTCACCTTTTTGTAATTGCTTATAATTTTTTTTAGCTTCCTTATTTAAATACTTTTCAATTTCAGATATATATTTCATTAATTTTACTTTTTTACCATTTCCAATATTATAAACAGTAAATGGTGCACTACTCTCAGCAAGTTTTGGATGTGAAAAATTAAAATTTTTATTTCTTTTTGGTATTTTATTAATCGACTTTACAATTCCTTGAACTATATCGTCTATATATGTAAAATCTCTACTGTGATCTCCAAAGTTAAATATTTCAATTTTTTTATTAGATAAAATATTTTTAGTAAACTTAAATAATGCCATATCCGGTCTACCCCATGGCCCATAAACAGTGAAAAATCTTAATCCTGTTGTTGGCAGTTTATAAATATAACTGTAAGAGTGAGCTATAAGTTCATTTGATTTTTTTGTTGCTGCATAAAGCTGTATAGGGTGATCAGTTGTAGAACTCTCCTTAAAAGGCATTTTTGTTGTCAAACCATAAACACTACTCGTACTTGCATAAACAAAATGTTTTACTTTATATTTTCTGGATAAATCTATTAAGTTAAAAAATCCAACAAGATTAGTATCTATGTAAGATTTAGGATTTATCAATGAATATCTTACACCGGCTTGGGCAGCAAGATTTAGAACTTTTTCAATTTTATTTGTTTGAAATATTTTTTTGAGTTTTTTTTCATCCTTTAAATCGATCTTCTTAAAAGTAAAGTTTTTACTCTTTTGTAAAATTTTTAATCTAGAAAGCTTTAAATTAGGATCGTAATAGTTATTAAGATTGTCAAGTCCTATGACTTTTTTTCCTAATTTCAATAATTTTAAGGAAGTATGAAAGCCAATAAAACCAGCAGCACCAGTTACTAAAATTTTTTTCATGATTGAGTTACTTTTTTATCCTTAATGTTAAAAAACCTACCTCTACAATCCACAACTATTTTAGAATATTTTAATATCTTTTTATAATCTAGTTTATCGTGATCAGTCAATATTGCCACTAAATCAAATTTATTTAATTTATTATATTTTAAATTGAAATAATTAATATCTTTAAATTTCTTATTTCTGCTGTCAATTTTTTTGATAAATGGATCATAAAAATTAATTTGAAAATTATTTTCTTTTTGTAAAATATTTATCAATTGAACTGCTGGGGACTCTCTTAAATCATCAACATTTTTTTTATATGCAATTCCTAGAATTAAAATTTTAAATAATTTTTTCTTATCTTTTTTTAAAATTTTTTTTATGTTTTTTTTAATATATGTTGGCATTGAATTATTAATTTTTGCTGATAGCTCAATAAATTTTGGACTATATCCAAACTGCTTACTCTTCCAAGATAAGTAAAATGGATCAATTGGTATACAATGACCACCATAACCAGGGCCAGGATAAAAAGGACTAAACCCAAATGGTTTAGTTGATGCGGCTTTAATTACTTCATAAATATTTAAACCCATCTTGTGACACACTATTTTCATTTCATTTGCTAACCCAATATTTATTGATCTGTAAATGTTTTCATAAAGCTTAACCATTTCTGCATGTTCTAATGATTTTACTTCAACTGTTTTTTTGGCCACTTTTCCATATATTAAATTACCAATTTTCTTGCAGTTATCACTATATCCAGAGACAATTTTTGGTATATCTTTTATCCGATACTTTTTATTACCAGGGTCTTCTCTTTCTGGTGAGTAAATTAAAAACGCATTCTTACCTGGTATAAAGCCACAATTTTTTAATACTGGTAAAAAAAATTCTCTTGTAGTCCCTGGATAAGTTGTGCTTTCCAAAATTAATATGTGATTTTCTCTTAAAAAACTTTTTATCGATGAAGCAAAGTTTTTTATATAAGTCATATCAGGAACCTTAGAATTTTTTTTAAGAGGTGTTGGCAAACAAATTATTATTGCATCAGATTTTGATAGAATTTTTAAATTTGATGTAGGTATAAAATTTTTTTTAATTAACTCTTGATCAGATATTGACTTTATATAACTCTTATATTTTTTTAATTTTATAATTTTTTTATCATCTTTATCATAACCAACAACATTAAAACCAACTTCCGAAAACCTTAATGCTAGAGGGAGTCCCACATATCCAAGACCCACAATTCCTATGGTTATGTTTTTATTTTTAATTTTTGATATTAAATTAAGTATTTTTTTTTTCATATTTTTTTAAAATCTTATAATGCCAACTGTAAGCTGAATTTAAAATATCCTCTTTACTAATCTTTGCTTTCCAACCCAAAACTTTGTTGGCAAGTTTCGAACTTGATATTAATTTCGGCATATCACCTTTTCTCTTTTTATAAAATTTTTTCTTAATTTTAATATTTTTTGATTTTTCAAGTAAATTTAAGACCTCTAAAACGCTCATACCTTTTTCAGATCCAAGATTTAGAACATTACTCTTATTTCTTTTATTATTTTTTTTTAACGCTAAAATATGTGCTGATGCTAAATCATTGACATGAATATAGTCTCTTACGGCTGTCTTATCGTGAGTGTTATAATTTCTCCCAAATACAGTAAATTTTTTATTATTTAATAAAGCTTCAATGGCTAATGGTATTAAATGTGTTTCTGGGTCATGAATCTCCCCAATTTCACAATCAAAATCTGCTCCAGCAGCATTAAAGTATCTTAATATAAAAAAATTAATACCATGAATACGATTATAATCTTTTATCAACTGTTCTGAAAAAAACTTAGTTTTT
Source organism: uncultured Pelagibacteraceae bacterium (assembly GCA_902513955.1). Taxonomy (GTDB): domain Bacteria; phylum Pseudomonadota; class Alphaproteobacteria; order Pelagibacterales; family Pelagibacteraceae; genus Pelagibacter. Next base: position 3,053 of record CABXOW010000008.1, on the reverse strand, counting down.
GAATAAATATTTAATGGATTTGTAGAAGCTTTCTCAGAAATTGGCATTTTTTTTTGATTACCGTAAACACTTGCTGTGCTTGAAAATACAATTTTTTTTACTCCATTAATTTTCATTGCCTCAAGCAAGTTTAAGGTACTAAAAAAATTATTTTTATAGTAGCTAAATATCTCTTTTTCTGACTCTTCCACACTTATTTTACCCGCAAGATGAATTACAGCGTCAGGTTTTGTTTTGCTTATTACATTTTTTATTTGATTAAAATTTGTAAGGTCACCTTTTATAAATTTTCCCCATTTAATAAAGTTTTTTTTTCCACTGCTTAAATTATCAAAAACTATTACTTGAAAATTTTTTTTTTGTAACGCTTTACATACATGACTTCCAATGTAACCAGCTCCACCTGTAACTAATATCTTCATAAAATTAATTTCTAATTTTTATTTCTTTTGATCAACTTACCTCTGCTAATCTTGCAAATTTTTTATTTTTTTTAACTAATTCGGTATAATTTCCAACATCCTCAACTTTTCCATCTTCTAAAAAAATTATTTTATCACAATTTTTGATGGTACTAAAATTATGAGATATTAAAAACAATGTTTTATTTTTTAATCTTCTTACAGAATTTATTACATTGCTCTCGGTCAAACCATCTAAAGAACTAGTAGCTTCATCGAAAAATAAAATATCTCTATCTGTATAAAATGCTCTGGCTATTCCGACTCTTTGTGATTGACCACCCGATAAAGCAATTCCTCTCTCTCCAACTATTGTATCAATTCCGTGCTTAGATTTGTTAACATATTCCTCTAAGTCTGCCATTTTTATAGCTTTATCAAACTTTTCTTGAGAAAAAAGATGAGGCTCTTCACCAAAAGTAATATTTTCCTTTAAACTTCCCTCCAATAAAAATATGTTTTGTGGTACAAAACTTATATTATTTTGCCACTTATCTACATTAGATTTTTCAATTTCAATTCCGTCAGCGGTAAATTTACCTTTTTGAGGTTTTAAAAGTCCTAAAATAATATTTCCTAATGTAGTTTTGCCCGAACCACTTTTACCAACTATACCCACAATTTCATTTGATTTAATTGTTATATTGACATTATCTAGTACTTTTTTTTCTGATTGCTTATAATTCCAGTAAACATTTTTTAATTCCAAAACTTTATTCAACGGTAACTTGATTGAGCTATCATCATTAATTATTGTAGTTATTTTTTCTTTAAGGTCGTCCCTAATTTTGTAAAATGATTCTTGGCTTGATTTAATTATTGTTAAGCCAAAATAAATATTTTGAAAAGCTGGCAATAATTTATAACTTGCCAAACCAAAAACTGCTAAGAGTGATAAAGAATTGTTTAGCATAAAATTTCCTTTTAGGTTGATCAATATTAATGAAATGAGCGTAGAAAATGCCACCATTTCTATAATATTTCTGGGTATAATTGCCGATGTTTGATTAAAGGCACTTATTTTCGAAACACTTAATCTATATTTAAAAAAACTTTTAGAAAAAAAATTATATCTTTTTAGTATAATTATATCTTTAATAGCACCCAAACCTTCTAGAATAAGTCTTAAAATAAAAGAGTTATTATCAGAAAGAATTCTACTATTTTTAACTAAAATTTTTTGTAAAAATAAAAATATAATTATGTATATAAGTAAAAAAATTAGAGTTAAGAAAATTGCAACCTTAACATTATAAACAATTAAGGCACTTATAATAAAAATACATTTTAAAATATCAGCATTAGATTGGAGGATTCTTTTAATTAAAGTATACAATCTATCTGCATCATATGAAATTTTGCTAACAATCTCTGATGAAGTATTTTCAATATGAAACGTGTATGGTTTCTGAATATACACATTATATAATCTAGAACTTATTTTTGCACCGATTCTTTCTGAAAAAAAATTTATAAAATAAACAGAGAAGATATTTATCAAATTAGAAATTACAAAAAAAACCAATACAAAAATTCCAAAATAGAATATGAATTCATCATAAGTAACGTTACTTGTTTCAAAGATAAAATTTATATATTGGTTGTCCTGAATTTTAAATTCACCCGATAGCAAACCCATAAATGGTGCAAGCACAACAATACTAAGCGTTTCCAATAATGATGAACCAATTAAAAAAAACTGTAAAAGTAAAATTGTTAATTTACTTCTTTTGTCTAGTATTTCCCAAGTATCTCTTACTACACGCATAATTTCAAATTTTAATTTTATTTGATTGTTTTAAACTCAAAAAAACCTAAAAACATTCTCTCTGCTTCATTCTTGCTTATATACCCACTATAAACTCCTGGCCAACTTTTAATATCCTGTATTCTTATTTCAAAAAAATTTCTGTTAACTCTTAAATCATCAAATTTAACTGCGATATGTGTTTTTTTATTCAGGGCTTTTAATACAGCTGATCGATGTGATCCAGCTGTAATTATAAATCTGTAATCATTATCATTAACTAATTTATATCCACAAATTTGATCATCTTTACTAGGAATGTAATCGTATTTTTGAATTAAAAAAATTAGGTTTTTTAATCTAATGTATCTTAATTTAGGAAATGAAATATCTTTAGGTCCAAACATTCCTGGTACAAGAAATCTTTGAGGATATTTATGAAACCATGGATAAAATAAAGTATATTGATTTAAGTTACTCAACCTTGAAAAATCTCTAATATGATTATCCTCTGTGTTTAATAAAAAAACTTCCATTAAATTTTTAGGTTTAAAAATTTGAAAAAATTTAAACAAAGATGTTTCTTCTAATTTAATTTTAGGATCTAATAATAATTCCTTGGCAGTCATTACTAAAGGATTGATAGGATCACACAAACTTAATGAGTTATCTAAAACTAATTTATCAATTTTCAAATTTAAACTATTATCAAAGTTTAATTCTGTTCTTTCTTTAATCTGTTTTTCATAAAAATTAGCCCCATGTTTTAAAATTTCTTTATTAGAAACTGAATTTAAATGTTCTTTATTATATTTTATTTTTTGATAAAAGCTGTTTAAAATAAA
>CABXOW010000007.1 GCA_902513955.1 uncultured Pelagibacteraceae bacterium | reverse complement strand
GGAGGAAGATCTAGAAATAGAAGTTCTAATAACAGAGGCTCAGATCTAAGATATGATTTATCAATTACACTTGAAGAAGCGTACCAAGGAAAAAAGCAGGATATTAAATTTTCAACGACAGAAAAATGCAACACTTGTAAAGGAAATGGCTCAAAACCTGGTCACTCTCCAGACAGATGTACTTATTGTGGAGGAAATGGTAAAATAAGATCTAATCAAGGTTTTTTCACAGTCCAACAAACATGTCCTCAATGTAATGGTAATGGTGAAGAAATTACAAATCCATGTAATGACTGTAATGGCCAAGGAAAAAAACAAGCATCTAAAAAAATATCAGTTACAATTCCTAAAGGTGTTGATGATGGAACAAGAATTAGATTAGCTGGTAAAGGTGAGGCTGGTAGCAGAGGTGGAACAGCAGGTGATCTATATCTATTTATTAACGTTCACTCTCATGAATTATTTAAAAGATCAGACGAAAATTTATTTTTTGAATTTCCACTTTCTCTTGCTGATGCTGCATTAGGAACTACCATTGAAATTCCTACTATCGATGGAGGAAAAGCCAAAATAAAAATTCCTGATGGGACTCAAAATGGCAAACAATTCAGACTAAAAGGTAAAGGAATGCCATTTATGAGAAGAGGTGACTTTGGAGACCTATATGTACAGGTAAAAACAGAAGTGCCAGTATATTTAAATAAAAAGCAAAAAGAATTACTAGAGCAATTTAGAGAAATTGAAAACGATAAGTCAAATCCAAGTATTAAAAAGTTTTTTCAAAAGGCAAAAGATTTCTGGAAAAACTAAAAGACTAATCTATCAAAAAAGGTTAATATTTGGCTAAATGAAAAAAATTAATTTAGCGATTTCAGGTTGTGTAGGAAGAATGGGTCAGCAACTAATTAAGTCATCAAAAAAAAATAAAAATTTTAAACTAATTGCACTTACAGAAAATAGATTGATAAATAAAAAATTTAATGGAATTAAACCAGAATTAAATTCTGAAAAAGCTTTTAAAAAAACTGACGTAATTATTGATTTTACTATCCCTAATTGTACACTTGAAATACTCAAAATTGCAGCAAAACTAAAAAAAAAGGTCGTTATTGGTACAACTGGTTTTAACAGAAGCCAAGAAAATCTAATCAAAAAATATTCAACAAAGATACCTATTCTGAAAGCTGGCAATATGAGCTTAGGTGTAAATTTATTGATGTATTTAACTCAGATTGCATCCAAATCACTGAACGATGAATATTTAAGTAAAATATTTGAAGTACACCACAGGCATAAAAAAGACTATCCATCAGGTACAGCATTAATGTTAGGAAAAGGAATTGCAGATGGAAAAAATAAAAATTTATATAATTTAATTGGTAAAAAATTTTTAAATAAAAAATCTTTTCCTTATGGAAAAAAAATTAATTTTAACTCTATCAGAAAAGGTGAAATTATAGGAGAACATGAAGTAAAATTCTCAAGCGGAAAAGAGATAATAACACTAAACCATGAAGCTTTTGATAGAACATTATACTCTGACGGAGCATTGACTGCTTCCAAATGGTTGATGAAAAAAAAACCTGGTTTATATTCTATGAGAGATTTGCTTAACTTTTCATAATGAATGAAAAACAGAAGGCAAAATTAATAATAAAAATATTAAATAAAATTTACCCTAAAGCTTCAGTTCCCCTTAAAAGCAAAAATACTTTTACTCTTTTAATTTCAGTGCTTCTTTCAGCACAATGTACAGATGTAAATGTAAATAATGTTACAAAAAATATTTATCTAAAATATTATAAACCTGAACATTTCGTAAAATTAGGAAGAAAAAAAATTGAAAAATTAATCAAAAAAATAGGAATTTTTAGAATAAAAGCAAAAAGTATTTATTTGATGTCAAAACAAGTTTTAGAAAAACACAATGGAAAAATACCTAGAACTTTTGAAGAGCTTGAAAAACTGCCTGGTGTCGGCCATAAAACAGCTAGTGTAGTGATGTCCCAAGGTTTTGGATATCCAGCCTTTGCAGTTGATACACACATTCATAGACTTGGACAAAGATGGGGATTAACAAATGGAAAAAATGTAGTTCAAACCGAAAAAGATTTGAAAAGAATTTTTCCTAAAAAAATCTGGTCTAAACTTCACCTACAAATAATTTTTTATGGGCGAGAATATTGTAAGGCAAGAGAATGTTACGGTTTAACTTGCAAAATATGTTCTTCTTGTTATCCAAATAGAAGAAAACCTGTTATTACAAAAAAGGCTTAATATGAAAATTTTAGGAATAGGAAACGCAATAGTTGATGTCATTTGCAAAGTTAATGATGATTTTATTATTCAAAATAATCTTACAAAAAGTACAATGAAATTATTTTTTGATGAAAATGAATTTAAAAAATTGTTAACAAATCTTAAAATTGAGAAAACTGTCTCTGGAGGATCTGTTGCAAACTCTATAGTTGGTATATCTCAACTTGGTGATAAAGCTGCTTTTATAGGAAAGGTTTCTGATGACGAATTTGGTAGCAAATACGAAGAGGGATTAAAAAAAGAAAATGTAGAATATTTTTATTCTAAAAAAAAAGAGAAATTACCAACAGGAACTTGTTTAATATTAGTTACCCCAGACTCTGAGAGAACAATGTGTACATTCTTAGGGACGGCTGGAAAAATTAACGAAAATGATGTTAGCTCTGATGCAATTAAAAAAAGTGAGATAATATTTTTAGAAGGCTACTTATGGGATGAAGGCGAACCAAAAAAAGCATTTGATAAAGCAATTAATAATGCAAATAAAGTAGCCATGTCACTTTCTGATCAATTTTGTGTAGATAGACATAAACCTCATTTCTTAGAATTAGTAAAAAATAAATTGGATATAACTTTTGCAAATGAGCAAGAAATTACATCATTAATTGAAGCAAAAGCTTTCAATGAAGTAATTAACTTTTCAAAGCAACTGAACAAGTTGGTAGTTGTTACAAGAGGTGAGAAAGGAGCAGTTGCAATTCAAGGTGAAGATGTTATTGAATCTGGCATACTCCAAAATCTTAAAATTTTAGATCTTACAGGCGCTGGGGATCTTTTTGCCGCTGGTTTTCTTCACGGTTATGTTAATAAATTATCAATCAAAGAGAGTTTAGAAAAAGGTACCGAAATGTCGTCTAAAGTAATACAACAAATTGGTGCAAGACTTTAGACTTAACTTTTCTTTCTTTTAAAGCTCCCCTTACCTTTTTTAGGTTTCACTATTCTTGGTTTGTACTTTATTGTAAACAGATCTTTAGCAATAATATTTTTTTTTTTAATTAATTTGGTAACCATTTTTATGACTTAAAATAAAATTGTTATCATTAAACTTTTTTAAAATTTTTTTTCGTAATCTATATATGTGAGTTTCAACAGTATGGGTTTCAAGTTTTGATCGATAGCCCCAGACATCAAATTGCAATTGATCAACACTCACAGGATCCTTAGATTGTGATAAATATATTATAATATTTGTCTCTTTTTCTGTTAATTTTAATGTATTATTTTCTGCTATCAATTCTCTAGAATTTAAATCAATTTTGTATTGGGCTATTCTAAATTCTGATTTTTCATTAAATTGAAACTTTAAAGATTGGATATTAATTTTTTCTATTAATTTAGAAATTTTTATAGGAACGTTATCTAAAATTAATTGATTATTAATATCATTCACTTTTTTTTGAGTAATAACTAAATAATTTTTTGAACTTTTAATTTTATCATTTAAATTTTTAATACTAAATGACTCAAAAATTTTAAAATTTAAATGCTCTTCTAATTCTTTTAAAATTGAATATAAAGATTTTAAATTGAAAATTATTAAATTTTGATTATTCATATATAGTGAGAATATGACAATTTTTTTAAAAAATAAACATACTCTTCAAATAGACAACTTTTATTTTAGGTGTAGCATAGGTAAAAATGGACTAAGTAAGAAAAAAGTTGAAGGAGATAAAAAAACACCAAAAGGGACTTTTAGAATTGAACATTTGTACTATAGAAAAGATAGAATTAAATTACCTAAAACATATTTAAAAACTATTGAAATCAAGCCTGATATGGGCTGGTCTGATGATATAAATTTTCCTAGTAAATATAATAAGTTGATTAAAATTAATAAGAATATTCATCATGAAAAGCTTTTTAGAAATGATTATAAATACGACCTATTAATACCCATCAAATATAATTTTAAAAAAAGCATTCTTGGAAAAGGAAGTTGTATATTTATTCATCTTACTAATAATTATCATGCTACTGCAGGATGTATTGCTGTGCAAAAAAAAGATTTTTTAATCATGATAAAGTTGATAAATAAAAATACAAGAATAAGTATCTACTGATTTCTTGAACCAAAAATACTCGAACCAATTCTTAAATATGTAGAAGAATTTTCAACTGCTTTTAAATAATCTGATGACATACCCATACTTATTTCTGATAAATTAAATTTTTTATTTAACAGCTTAATTTGTTTAAAATATTTATCAGGTTTCTCATTTGCAGGAGGAATACACATTAATCCAATAATATTTAAATTCATTTGATTTGAAAAACTTATTAAATCACCAATTTCATCAACATCAACACCAGATTTCTGATCTTCTTTCCCAATATTTACTTGAATAAATAACTTAACATTTTTATTTTGTTTATATTGCTCATCTGCAATTTTTTTTGCAAGTTTCGTACTGTCAACCGAATGTATATAGTCAAATATTTTTATAGCATGCTTTACTTTATTTGTTTGAAGTTTGCCAATTAAATGAAGTTTAATATTTTGGTTTTTTAGCTTTATATCTGACCACTTATCTATAGCTTCTTGAACTTTATTTTCCCCATAATCTAAATGACCATATTCTATTAATGGAATAATTTTTTCTAATTTGAAAGTTTTAGATACCGCAATAACTTTTGGAGTTAAATTAATTTTTTGTTCTTCTATTTTTCTATCAATTGCACTAATAATATCTTTATATTTTTGAATAGAATTATGCATGTAAATTTACCAAGTAAATATTACTTTATTAATAAATTTGATACAAATAATATAGGTAAACTTGATAAAAATACGGGCATAATACTTAGAAATTATGGTTCGGAAAATAATTTAAATACAATCATCAGTCTTAAAAAATTTTGTAAAAAAAAAGGTTATAAATTTTTTTTATCAAATAATGTTAGGTTAGCTTTAAACCTTAACTTGGATGGAGCTTATATTCCATCTTTTAGTAAAGATACGAAACATCTTTCTTTCTCTTTAACAAAGAAATTTTTACTACTTGGGTCTGCTCACAATAATAAGGAGATAAAAATAAAAGAAAAACAATTGGTTAAGATTATATTTTTATCCTCAATATTTAAAAAAAATAAAAACTATTTAGGAATTAATAAATTTAAATTACTTGCCAAATTAACAAATATAAAAGTCGTAGCACTTGGTGGTATTTCTAATAAAAACCTAAAAAAACTAAAACTATTAGATTGTTTTGGTTTTGCTGGAATATCTTATTTTAAATAAAAAAAGGCCCCTTAAAAGGGGCCCTTTAATATAATTTGTATCTAAATTAAATTAGAATGCAAATGCAAGACCAAGACCCCAGTATTCGAAGTCTGCGTTAGCATTTGTGCTGTGGTCAATGTTTTCAGCTTCTTTCAATTGAGCTGTAACAGTCATACCGCCTGAAGTGTAAGAACCTTTAACTACAGTGTACTCAGCATCAACGTGTCCAGAGTTTGTACTCTCGATAGTTTCTGTACCGTAAGTAACTGACATTTCATCAGATATTGTGTAAGACACAGCATAAGATGACACATCTTGGTCAGAAGTAGTAGTTGTTACATCGTACTCACTTGAAGTCATAGTAGCAGTTACTGGACCATATGCATAAGATGCTTTCCATGCAGTTTGATCACCTGATAAATCAGAAGTTGTTCCTACTATATCAGAGTTACTGTAAACTAATGTTAATCCTTCAACACCAGTGTAAGTTATTGCATAACCAGTTCCAGAATCAATAGTGTTTCCAGATTGTTGCGGTTGGTATGATAGAGCTACAGCAACACCATCCATAATAGTTGGCATTGTGTAATTCAATGAGTTGTTTCCAGGTGCTGAGTTAGAGTGCCCAACAGCTGTTACTTGACCTCTTGCACCATCGAACGTATCCCATACGTTACCGGCTGCAGTAGCGTCCATACCTGAAGTAGCTGAACCACCACCGTGTCCGTGTAGTGTTAAAGATCCCATTGCATCAGAACTAACAGTTACTGAATGATCATCGAAAGGACCAGTTTTACCATAATTATCATCTAATTGATAAGATATAGCAACAGTCAAACCGTTATCTAATTCTCCACCACCAGTTACAGTAAACTGGTTACCCATAGAGAAAGTAGTTCCTCCATCATGTTCGGCACCGCTGTAACCGCCAACATTCATTGACGCTGCACCTGACATTGATAATGCACCAGCATTTGCTGATACAGAAACAAGTGAAGCTGCTAAAGCAGTTAAACCTATTTTTTTAAAATTGTTCATATTAATTACTCCTTTATATTTATTTGTTATTATTAATAATAAACATTGGTTTTATATCTAATAATTGCTTGATATTTTCCTTAATTTTCAAGCTATCATGAGAAAAATACAATGTGTTGCAAATTTGCAACATATTCATGATTTATTGATAAATTTAGGTAAAATTAACTAATTATTGTATAAGATTTCGAAAATTACCAATATGAATAAAACAAAAAACCTTAAAATACTAAGTTTTATTACAATTTTTTCTTTTTTGTTAATTGGTTGTAATGGAAAGCTTCCAGGTGGTGATGCCAGAAAAAACTCACCAGATCCAGCTGAACGTGTGAAAAAGAATCTTGAAGAGGGCCGTGGTTTCAAAATAATGGACCTTGGAAAACAAAAAGGTGGTGTTTTTGAATTTGCAAGCTCTAACGAACTTTGGAGAGCCTCTCTAGACATAATTGATTTTATGCCCCTTACTTCAGTTAATTATAGCGGGGGAATAATTATTACAGACTGGTATTCAAATGATCAAAATTCAAATGAAAGTATAAAAATAACTATCAGATTTCTTACAAATGAAATTAGATCTGATGCATTAAATATAAAAGTTTTTACTAGAAGATGTGAAACGAGTTTAATAGATTGTAAATATTTAGAGTCAAATGATGTTTTGGTTAGTGAGCTTAAAAAAGAAATTTTGAAGAAGGCAACTATATATAAAAAACAAAACTTAGAAAAACCAAAAAATAATATGTGGTCTAGCAACCCAGAGGCTAAATAAGTTTGGTTAAAAATATATTTTAGATAATATTAGATTTCGTGGAAAGATATAATTTTAAAGAAATAGAATTAAAATGGCAAAAAGTTTGGAAAGACAATAAAACTTTTTCTACCGAAGTAGATAAAAATAAAAAAAAATTTTATTGTCTGGAAATGTTTCCATATCCATCAGGAAAAATTCACATGGGCCATGTTAGGAATTATACAATTGGAGATGTATTAGCAAGATATAAAACTTTACAAGATTATAATGTGCTTCATCCAATGGGGTGGGACTCTTTTGGAATGCCGGCTGAAAATGCTGCAAGACAAAACAAATTAGATCCAAAAACGTGGACTGAAAAAAATATTTCAGTAATGAAAGCTCAACTAAAAAAACTTGGTTTATCGATAGATTGGGATAAAGAAATTTCTACCTGTTCACCCGATTATTATAAACACCAACAAGAATTTTTTTTAGAGCTTTATGACAAAGAATTGGTTTACAGAAAGGAAAGCTATGTTAATTGGGATCCAGTAGACAACACAGTTTTAGCTAATGAGCAAGTAATTGATGGTAAAGGATGGCGATCAGGGGCAATTGTTGAGAGAAAAAAGCTGAATCAATGGTTTTTTAAAATTACAAAGTTTTCTAAAGAGCTTCTCGAGAGTTTAGATACTCTTAAAGATTGGCCAAATAAAGTTAAAGTAATGCAAAAAAATTGGATTGGAAAATCTTATGGCTGTGAAATAAAATTTAAGATTCATTCAGAAAAAAAAATTAATGAAATTGAATGCTATACAACAAGACCAGACACCTTATTTGGTATGTCTTTTTTAGCAGTTTCAGTAGACCATCCAATTGCAAAATTTTATGCGAATGATCCTGAATTTATTAAATTTAAAAAAGAATGCTCTAAAACTGGAACAACAGAGGAGTCAATTGCAGCGGCTGATAAACTTGGTTTCAAAACTGATTTGTTAGCAATCAATCCTTTAGATGAAAATATAAAAGTACCAGTTTATTTTGCTAATTTTGTTTTAATGGACTATGGATTGGGTGCTGTATTTGGATGTCCTGCACACGACCAAAGAGATTTAGATTTTGCAAAAAAATACAATTTAAAAGTTACACCTGTAGTAAGGCCTAAAAAAGATGAAAATTTTTCAATTAAAGATAAAGCTTTCACAGAACCTGGTTATTTATTTAATTCCAAATTTTTAGATAATTTAAAAGTTCCTGACGAATCAATTCCTAAAACAATTAGTTACGTAGAAAAAAATAATATAGGTCAAAAAAAAACTAATTACAGGCTAAAAGACTGGGGTATCTCTCGTCAAAGATACTGGGGATGTCCTATTCCAATAGCATATGATGAGGATAATAATCCAGTTAAGATTCCAAAAGATATGCTTCCTGTACAGTTACCAAAAATAGAAGAATTAAGTTCAACCGGAAATCCACTTGATGAAATAACCGAATGGAAAAATATCATTATTGATGGCAAAAGATGCACCAGAGAAACAGACACACTTGATACATTTGTCGACTCTTCTTGGTATTTTCTAAGGTTCTGCTCACCTAATAACACCAATTATGGTTTTAATTCTGAGGAAGTAAAATACTGGATGCCTGTAGATCAATATATTGGAGGTGTAGAACACGCCATTCTTCATCTATTGTATTCAAGATTTTTTATGCATGCTTTATCATATGAAAATAATTCCTTTAGTATCAAAGAGCCTTTTAGAGGTTTGTTTACACAAGGTATGGTTTGTCATGAAACATATAAAGATAAAAATAATAATTGGGTTAGTCCAGATGAAATAGTTACTATAAATGGACAAAAATTTCTAAAAGATAATGAAGAACTTGTAAAAGTCGGCCCTTCTGAATCAATGTCAAAATCAAAAAAAAACACTATAGATCCTGAAAAAATAATAAAAGATTATGGTGCTGACTCTGTCAGATTATTTATTTTATCTGATAGTCCTCCTGAAAAAGATGTTCAATGGTCAGAAGAAGGTATAAAATCAGCATATAAATTTATTCAAAGATTGTGGGTTTTAAATCAAAAAATAATTCAAGAAATAGAAGCTAATCATCCATCTAACTCAGATAATGATTTAGAAAAATTAACTAATAAATTTATAAAAGAAATTACTCATAACATTGAAAATTTTTCTTATAATAAAATAGTCGCTAATTTTCATGAGATTCATACTGCCTTAAATAAAATAGTATTGAATAAAATTGAAAAAGAAAAATTAGTTGAAAATTATAAAAAAATTTTAATAACTATTAGCCCCGTATTACCTCATTTTTCTAGCGAATGTATGGAAATGATAAATATAAATGAAAAAATATTATGGCCAATAATAGATAAAAAGATTTTATTGGAGGATAATATTAAATTTATTATTCAGTTTAATGGCAAAACTAGAAAGATTATAGTTTCTAAAAAAGATACAAGTGAAGATATGCTGTTAACAGAAATAAAAAAAGATAATAAATTAAATGGATATTTGGTTAATAAAGAAATTAAAAAAAAAATATTTATACCAAACAAACTAATTAATATAATAACAGCCTAAAATGATAAAAAAAAATATTTTAATTATTTCTTTGATATTTGTTTTAACAAATTGTGGGTTTACACCAATTTATTTAAAAAATAATAATGTTAATTTTTCAATTGAACAAGTTAATTTTACAGGAGATAGAGAGTTAAATAATTTTTTAAAAACAAATTTAAATCAATATAAAAATAAAGATGTTGATAACAAAATTTATATAGAAGCAAAAAGTGAATATAATAAAATTGTTTTGAGCAAAGATGGGGCTGGTGAGATTACAAATTATGAGCTCGTGGCTGAAGTAATATTTTTAGTAAAATCTAGTAATAAAGAGATAAAAATATCTGAAAAAAAAATTATGGAAAGTATGACTGATAAATTTGAAGAAACTGAATATGAAAAATCTATTAAACAAAGTTTTGCTTCTTCTATAACTTATAAACTTATATCAGAATTAATTATTAATTAATGATTTTAAAATTTTTTGAGACACAAAAAATAGATCAAAATATTAATCATTTATTTTTATTTTATGGAAAGAATGAAGGTTTAAAAAATGAAACTATTAAAATATTAATTAAGGATAAAAACAAAATTTTAAATTATGAAGAAAAAGAAATTTTAGATAATGAGGATAATTTTATTGAAAATATTTTATCTAAATCTCTTTTTGAGCAAGAAAAAATTATTATAATTAGAAGAGCAACTGATAAAATTTTAAAGGTAATCGAAATTTTAAATTCAAAAAATCTTGAAGATATAACTATTATTACTAATTCTGACAATTTAGAAAAAAAATCAAAATTAAGGTCTTTTTTTGAAAAAGATAAAAAATGTATTTGCATACCTTTTTATCCTGATACTGATCAAACTTTATATAAACTATCTTATAATTTTTTAAGAGAAAAAAAAATTTCAATTTCATCAGCAAATATTAACTTAATAGTGAGTAAATGCGGTGGAGATAGAGAAGCTCTTATAAATGAACTAAAAAAAATAGAATATTTTAATAAAAATGGAAAAACAATTACCAGTGAAGTTCTATCAAAACTAATTAATTTAAATGAAAATCATAGTATTTCAGAGCTTGTAGATAACTGTCTAGTTAAAAATAAAAAGAAAATTATTAGTATTTTGAATGAAAATATTTTTACTAGTGAAGACTGCATAATGATTATTAGATCATTCATAATTAAAGCTAAAAAAATACTAGTACTTTCAACTACATTTGAGGCTAATAATAATATAGATTTAACAATATCCTCTGCAAAACCACCAATTTTTTGGAAAGATAAAGAAATTACTAAACAGCAAATCTACAAATGGAAAGCAAAAAATATCAAAGGACTCATTTTTAAACTTAACGAGATTGAATTGTTAATTAAAAAAAATATTAATAATTCTGTTAATGTAGTTACAGATTTTGTTTTAGATCAATCTTCTAAAGAATCTAATAATTAGATTTAATTATATCTATAATTTTATTTAGCTGATCTAGGTCTTTATACTCAAACGAAATTTTTCCTTTATTCCTCTTGTTATTTTGTATTTCCACATTTAATCCTATTTTATTTGATACTGAAAGTTCAAGAGCTATAATATTAGTGTCTTTTGTGATCTTCGACTTTTGTCTTTTCTTTTTAAATAATTGAACAAAATTTTCTGCTTGTCTTACTGAAAGTTTATTTTCTATAATTTTATTAGCTACAAAACTTGCATTGTTCAGGCCTACTAAAATCTTAGCATGCCCTGTCGATAGTTTTTTAGATTCTATTAATTTTATAACTTCGTCTGGTAAGGTTAGTATTCTCAAAGAGTTCGTTATATAGCTTCTACTTTTACCTATAAATTTTGAAACCTTTTCTTGATCATAGGAAAATTCGTCTATTAAGCGTTTATAACCTTGAGCTTCTTCAAGAGGATTTAAATCATGTCTTTGAACATTTTCAACTATCGAAAACTCTAAAGATTTTAAATCATCTGCTTCTGTGATTACCACAGGAACATTATGCATGCCTGCTCTCTGTGCTGCTAGCCACCTTCTCTCCCCTGCAATTATTTCAAATTTTGAATCTTCGTTATTTGATTTTCTAACTATGATCGGCTGTATCATCCCCCTTTCTTTTATAGAATTTGTTAAATCCTCTAAGTTTGTCTCATCAAAATTTTTTCTTGGTTGGTATTTATTTGGTATTAAATCACTTATTGATAACTGATTTTTTTGAACCTCTACTTTAGTTTCGCCAATTAGTGATGACAAACCTCTTCCTAGACCCTTTTTAATTTTATCCATTATGCAGCACTTCCTATTGTTGACTCTTGATTTATAAATTCATCAGTAAAACTAAAATAGGATTTGCTGCCAGGACAGGATTTGTCATAAATTAAAACTGGCATTCCATGTGAAGGTGCTTCTGACAATCTCACATTCCTTGGTATTACTGTTGAATAAACTTTTTCACTAAAATAATCTCTAGCTTCCTTTTCGACTTGTGAGGAAAGCTTATTTCGTTTGTCATACATGGTCAAAAGGATCCCTCGGATTTTTAAATCAGGATTTAAACTTACTTTTATCCTCTCAATTGTTTTCATTAACTGGGTTAGACCCTCAAGTGCAAAGAATTCTGTTTGTAATGGAACCAAAAGTGAATTGGAACTGACAAGCGCCATAACTGTAAGAAGACTTAAGGAAGGTGGACAATCAATCAGAACATAATCGTATGACCCTCTAGAATTGTTCAAATAAGCGCTTAATTTAGCATTTAATATAAAGGCTCTATTACTATCGTCAGCCGTTTCGACTTCAAGTCCTGATAGGTCTACATTAGAGGTAATGATATCTAAATTTTCAAACTTTGTTTTCTTGATTACCTCGTTCATCTCTCTAGTTCCATTCAGTACACCATAAATTGTGTCACTTGAGCTATCTATATTAGATAATCCTAGACCTGTTGTTGCATTTCCTTGAGGATCTAAATCAATAACTAAAATTTTTTTATTAAGTTGAGTTAATCCGGCTGCTAAGTTTATAACAGTTGTTGTTTTTCCAACCCCACCCTTTTGATTTATTACTGAAATAATTTGCATTTAATTTTTCTTATACCTTTTTTTATTTTTCTTACTAATTTTTTTTATGTTTAATAAAAATGAATCCTCATTTGTTAAACTTTTTTTTTCTATGTACTCTAAGTCCCAATCATTTTTAGATTTTTCAAATATTTTTTCTCCATTCTTTCCCATAAAAAAAATTAAATTGTTATATTTAGAAAAATTTTTATAAACTAAATCTAAAACTACCGGCATTGGCTTGAAAGCTCTCGACATAATCGTACCTGTTTCTAAATTTTTTATTTCAAAAATATTTTTTTGAAAAACTTTTGTATTTAAATTTAGTTTTTCTGAAACTTCTTTTAAAAAACGGCTTTTATGGTAGCTTTTTTCATAAAGATGCACATTCATATTATTTTTCATGTTTTTAAGCATAATTGCCACTACAATTCCTGGCATACCCCCTCCTGATCCTAAATCTGTGGTTGTATTACAATTAAAGTTAATAAAATCAATGATTTGTGCGGAATCAATAATATGACGGTCAATTATAGTCTTTTTAGATGATGTATTTTGGCTAATTATGTTAATTTTTTTATTTTTTTCAAGAATCATAGATATATAGTTTTCAAAGTCTAAAAATGTTTCACGTGAAACATTTAAGTCATTGAGTCTAGAGTATGAATTTAAAATTTCTTGATCCATTAAGCTATATGCTTAATAGACTTTCTTTTAACGTGTGACAACAAAATATATACAGCAGCTGGAGTAATTCCATCAATTCTCAGGGCTTGACCCATTGTTTTTGGTCTTATTTCTTTAAATTTAGCTTTTACCTCATTTGATAACCCTGAAAGGCCATCATAATTAATTTTATCTGGTATTATAAGGTTTTCATCTCTTTTAAAGGCTAAAATATCAGCTTTTTGTTTTTTTAAATAACCTCTATAATGAGCATTGATTTCGACTTGTTCATCTATTTCATTGCTAAAAAAGGGTATATCAGACCATATTTCCCTAATTTTACTCATATCTACTCCTTTTTGAGTTAATATTTCATTAGAAGATCTTAAAATTCCATCTTTTGCTATTTTAACACCAAATTTCTCAGCTTTATTAGGTGAAATGGAAGATTGAATCATTTTTATATTAATTTGATTAATTTTGTCGAATTTATCTAAATAAAGAGCTTTTCTTACATCACCAATTAATCCTATCTCTATTCCTTTGGCAGTTAATCTTTGATCCGCATTATCAGATCTAAGGCTTAATCGATATTCTGCTCTTGATGTAAACATCCGATATGGTTCGGCCACACCTTTTGTCACTAAATCATCAATCATTACTCCTATGTAAGCATCAGATCTATCAAGTATGAAAGGCTCTAATTTTTTAATAGATAGAGCGGCATTTATCCCAGCTATAAGACCTTGAGCTGCCGCTTCTTCATATCCTGTTGTTCCGTTAATCTGCCCAGCAAGGTAAAGATTACTAATCTTCTTGGTTTCAAGTGTTAAAAATAGCTCTCTTGGATCTATATAGTCATATTCTATAGCATATCCTGGTCGTATAATAGATACATTCTCTAAACCATTGATATTATTACATATTTCTTGTTGAATATCTGCTGGAAGCGATGTGGAGATGCCATTTGGGTAAATTGTATGGTCATTTAGTCCTTCTGGTTCTAAAAATATCTGATGTCGACCTTTATCAGCAAATTTTACTATTTTATCTTCTATAGATGGACAGTATCTAGGTCCAACTCCTTGTATGCTGCCAGAGTACATGGCACTCTTAGATAAATTTTTTTCAATAATTTTATGAACCTTGTCGTTTGTATAAGTCATACGACAAGAAACTTGTTTATTAATATTTTTTTTAGTTAAGAAAGAAAAAAAATAAGGATCATCATCTGCGAACTGTTCTTCTAAATTTTCATAATTAATTGTTCTTGAGTCAAGTCGGGGAGGGGTTCCTGTTTTTAACCTTCCTATCTTAAAATTATATTTTTCTAATTGTTCACTTAGTCCTGTTGAAGGTTTCTCATCATACCTTCCAGCTGGTGTTCTTTCATCACCTATGTGTATCAAACCATTTAAAAAAGTGCCCGTTGTTAGTATTAACTTAGAACATAAAACTTTTTTACCTTCTTTAGTTTTAAAACCATTTATTGTATTTTTACTAAAAATAAATTTTATTACTGGATCAGAAAAAATGCTTAAATTACAGTAGTTTGCAAGTTTTTCTTGCATATATTTACGATATAATGATCTATCTGATTGAGTTCTTGGTCCTCTTACGGCTGGGCCTCTACTTCTGTTTAATAATCTAAATTGAATGCCTGATTTATCTGCAACCTCACCCATGACACCGTCAAGAGCATCTATTTCTCTTACTAAATGACCTTTGCCCAAACCACCTATTGCTGGGTTACATGACATCTCTCCAATTGTTTCTATCTTGTGAGTAAATAAAGCAGTGTTAACACCTAGTCGTGCAGAAGCTGCAGCGGCCTCACACCCTGCATGGCCACCACCTATTACTACAACATGAAATGATAAATCGTTTTTCATAAGCTAAATTTATAACTGATTATTATATTTACAAGACACGTATAGTTTCGCCTAAATAAGCTTTAATTATCAACGTTTTTTAGTAAAAAAGATCTTAAAAACAAGGGAAATAGGGTATTATTTACCTATACAGAAATCGTTGAAAATACTGCCTAATATCTCTTCAACATCGACTTTACCAACAATCATTCCAAGATGTCTTGTAGCTAATCTTAAATCTTCAGCAGCTTTATCAAAATCTTCAACTTCATTTTTATTATTAAAATTTTTAAGATGCCCCAAACATTGTTCAAGATGTTGTCTATGTCGTTCCCTGGTAATTAAAATATCATCACTTGTTATAAATTTATTTTTTAAGTTGCTTTTTATTTTTGAAATCAATTCATCAACATTTAAATTTTCTTTAATTGAAATTAATACATGATTTAATTTTTTGATCTCTGGATCAATATCTGTCTCTAAAAGATCTACTTTATTTATTACTAAAATCGCATTTTGATCTAACAATCCCTTCAAAACATCAGTAAAATCAAGGTTTTTGGCTTCGACAACTACCAACTTCAAATCAGCTTCCTCTGCTCTATTTAAAGATAATTTAATACCTTTTTTTTCAATTTCATTTTTAGAATCTCTTATTCCTGCGGTATCAGAAACAATTACTGGATAGCCATCTATATTAAGATGCGTTTCAATTACATCTCTTGTGGTGCCTGCAATTTCTGAAACTATTGCAACATCTCTGTTTGATAAATGATTTAAGAGACTAGATTTACCAGCATTAGTAGGACCAAGAATTGCAATCTTAAAACCTTCTCTGATTCTTTCTCCGACTTTTTGATCATCTAAAATTTTTTCAATATTTATTATAACTTCATTTGAGCTTTTTTTAATTTCTTCTAAAACATCATTTGGCAAATCTTCATCGGGAAAGTCTATTTTAGCTTCAACATAAGATAATATTTTTAAAAGTTTTTCTCTTAAAAAATTAAATTGAGCAGCAGATTTTCCATTCATAATTTTTATCGCTTGCTGTCTTTGAATTTCAGTTTCCGAAGAAATTAAATCTGCTACGCTCTCAGCTTTAAGTAAATTTATTTTTCCATTTTGAAATGCAAGTTTTGTAAACTCACCGGGTTCTGCTAAACGACAGTTTTCAATATTTGAAATAGAGAAGTGCAGAGCGTCTACTACTGCTTTGCTTCCATGCACCTGTATTTCAGCCATATCCTCTCCTGTGTAGCTCTCAGGCCCCGGAAACCACAATATTATTCCCTCATCTATAAGCTCAGAAGTGTTGATTTTGTTGATTTTTCTAAACGTTGCCACCCTTGGTTTTGGAACACTTTTCCCAGTTAATAATTTAATAACTTTGGAGGTTTTTTCTCCTGAAATTCTGATAACAGCAATTCCAGAAATCCCTGGTCCACTTGATAAAGCGTATATTGTCATTTGAAGATTATAGCTTCTAATTTATATTTGTGTAAAATTTAATTATGATTATTTGGCTCGCATCTTATCCAAAAAGTGGGAACACCTGGGTCAGATCAATAATTTCATCACTATTATACTCTAATGATGGAAATTTTAATTTTGAGCTAATTAAAAAAATAAGTCAATTTCCAGAAAAAAAATATTTTAAAGATTTCATTAATGATTTTGGTAATTTTAACAAAATAAAAGAAAGTTGGATATTGGCACAAGATACAATTAATTTAGATAATGAAATCAAAATTCTCAAAACTCACCATGGCAAATATACCGTTGGCACAGATAGCTTTACAAATGACCAAAATACACTTGCTACAATATACGTAGTGAGAGACCCCAGAACATTAATCTCCTCTTTATCAAATCATTATACTTTGACTGTAGACAAGGCATCCGATTTTTTAATGACACCTCAAATTATTGGAAATAGTAAAAGATGGGAAGAGAAAGAGACGGGCATGCAATGTTTATTAGGCAAATGGAATGATCATTATCGTTCCTGGACAAAAAATAAAAATAATCTTTTACTAATTAAGTATGAGAATTTAATTCAGAATCCAGAAAATGAGCTTAAAAAAATCATCAATTTTTTGAAAAAATATTTAAATTTTGAAACGGATAACAATAAAAACAAAAAAATTTTAGAAACAACATCCTTTGAAAATTTGAAAGAAATGGAACAAAAAGGTTTATTTAAAGAGAATGTATTAAATAAAAGAGATGATGGTACAGTTAATTTTTTTCATCTTGGACCAGCAAATGATTGGAGAGATGATCTTAATGAGGATGTAAAAAATAAAATAGAAAAAGATTTCTATAAAGAAATGACTGAATTAGAATATTTATAGTAAAATTATTGTAACTTAAGCTGGTTTATTCATTGAGTTAAAAAACTCAGCATTATTTTTTGTATCTTTTAATTTTGAATTAATAAATTCAATGGCATCCATTGTTCCCATCGGAGCAATTATTCTTCTCAGAACATTCATTTTTTGAAGATCATTTTTATCAAACAGCAATTCTTCTCTTCTTGTTCCTGATTTTGTTATATCAATTGCTGGATAAATTCTTTTATCAGCAATTTTTCTATCTAGAACTGTTTCACTATTTCCTGTTCCTTTAAATTCTTCGAAAATGACTTCGTCCATTCTGCTTCCTGTATCAATCAAAGCAGTAGAGATGATCGTTAAAGATCCACCTTCTTCGATATTTCTTGCTGCACCAAAAAATCTTTTTGGTCTTTGAAGAGCGTTTGCATCTACACCGCCAGTTAACACTTTACCTGAACTTGGTATAACAGCGTTATATGCTCTTCCTAATCTTGTGATTGAATCCAATAATATAACTACATCTTTTTTATGTTCCGTTAATCTTTTTGCTTTTTCTATAACCATTTCTGCAACAGCAACGTGCCTTTGCGCTGGTTCATCAAAAGTTGAGCTAATCACCTCGCCTTTAACAGTTCTTTGCATATCAGTTACTTCTTCTGGTCGTTCATCAATCAGCAAAACCATCAAATAACTCTTTGGATAATTTTTAGCAATGGAGTTTGCAATACTTTGTAAAATCATTGTCTTACCAGCTTTTGGTGGTGAAATTATTATCGATCTTTGGCCTTTTCCAATAGGACTAACTAGATCAATTAATCTTGGGGTTAAATCAGGTTTTTTTTCTACTTTAGTTGTCTCAACTTCCATAACCATTTGTTGATCTGGATAAAGTGGAGTTAAGTTATCAAATGCAATTTTATGTCTTGCTTTTTCTGGTTCTTCAAAATTAATTTTACTAACTTGAAGTAATGCAAAATATCTTTCACCTTCTTTTGGTGCTCTAACTGGTCCTTCGACCGTATCACCCGTTCTTAATCCAAACTTTCTTATTTGGCTAGGGCTAACATAAATATCATCAGGTCCAGGTAAATAATTAGACTCCATTGCTCTAAGGAAACCAAAACCATCTTGTAATAATTGTAATACTCCAGCGCCTGTGATTTCTTCTTTTTCAGCAACTTTTTTCAGAATAGCAAAAAGGATTTCCTGTTTTCTTAAAGTGCTAGCATTTTCAATCCCAAGCTCTTCAGCTTGCGTGATCAGTTGCTCTGATGATTTTAATTTTAACTCTTGGATGTTCATGGTTTAAATTTTTAAGGACTATAAAGATAATTTTAATATATATACTACAGTTATAATTTCAACCCTAGATTGGCTTAAAAATAATTAAAAAAACAATAAAAATCAGAATTATGATTGGAATTTCGTTGATTATTCTGAAAAATTTTGAGGATTTGGTGTTTGAATTATTTTTTAGAGATATAAGGCATTTTCCAAGATAGTCATTATAGGCAGATAATATAATGACTAAAACTATTTTTATTTGCATCCACAATTGAGAAAATATCTCTATTCCATTTAGATAAATTAAAATTATACCAAAAATCCAAGTAAAAATCATTGCGGGACGCATGATGTAATAGAAAAGTTTTTTTTCCATTACTTCAAATATATCTGTGGCTTCTTTTTTTTCTTTATTCTCAACATGATAAACAAAAATTCTTGGAAGATACAAAAGACCAGCCATCCAGGAAACAACTACTATCAAATGTAGACTTTTAAACAGCAAATAACTATTCATAACTTAAACAAGGACATTTAATAAATTGATTTGGGCATTGTAATTTTGGAGGAAAAAGTTCTCCATTAAAATTATATTCTTGTTTGTTAATTATTAAATTAGACATGGCCTTTATATAATTTTCGTTTGTACCAAGAGCTGACACCCTCGTATAATTTTTACATCCATTTTTATCAGCTAATTTTTTATATTCTATATCTAATTCAACCAAAGTTTCTGAGTGTTCTGAAACAAATGCTATAGGAACCAAAATAATATGTTTCCCTAATTTTGAATTTTCTACAATTATATCCTCTGTGGATGGGCCAATCCACTTTAATGGTCCAACTCGACTTTGATAACTTAAAATCCAATCTAGATTTTGAATATTTAGAGACTTAACAATTTTATCAACCGATTGTTCAACTTGCCACTGATAGGGATCGCCTTTTTTTATATTTTTCTCTGGTAATCCGTGAGCAGAAAATATTAATTTAAAATTTTCTAAATTAATAATTTTTTTAATTATTTTTTCTTTATGTGCTAAAATAAAATTCCCGTCTGTAGGATAGCAACAGATTGTACTAGTTTTAATATTAAGATTATTTTTTTTGCAAATATCTTTCCATTCTTTTATTGATGATCCTGATGTTGCTGCAGAATATTGTGGGTATAAAGGCATTAATATAATTTCATCTGGGTTAAAATTTCTTACTTGGTTCACAACCTCATCTGCTCTTGGGTGCCAGCATCTCATAACAATAAAACATTTGTATTCTGAAGTTTGATCATTATTATTAAGCTTTAATTCAAGAGCTTTTGATTGTTCTTCTGTTAATTTTAAAATAGGTGATGACCCACCTAGTTCTTGATATATTTTTTTGGCTGTTGGTGCTCTTCTATTAGAAATTAATTTAGCCAAAGGATATCTAAAAAAAGATGGTAAATTTAATATTGCTGGGTCATTAAATAAATTAAATAAAAAAGGCTCAATACTTTCTAGTTTGTCGGGACCACCTAGATTAAAAAGAATTACAGCTTTTTTCATTAATAGTTTTTTACTGTGTTTACCATATATTCAAACATATTAGGATCTGTTTCAGGTAAAACTCCGTGTCCTAAATTAAAAATGTATGGGTGATCTTTAAAAATATCTAGATATCTTGTTGCTTCTTTTTTTATTGTTTCTTTGTCTGATAGTAATATTTTGGGATCAAGTCCGCCTTGGATTGGAATTTTTATATCATTCAAAATTTTTTTTGGGTCAACATTATAATCAATGCTCACCGCATCTGGTTTTACAATATCACAAAACTCTTTATAGTTTTTAATTTCTCTAGGAAAACATATAACAGGAGTATTTAAAGATTTAACATAATTAACCAAATTAAGAGTAGGTGAATAAACATAGTTTGGTAGGTCTTTTTCTTCTAATAAACCTGCCCAACTATCAAATATTTGTATTACATCTGCACCATTATCAATCTGGTTTTTAATATGTATTTTTAAAAATTTATCCAAAATTAATAAAATTCTATTAATTAAAAATTCATTTTTAAAAAAATCTTTTTTTAAATTTTTTTTAGGTGACTGTTGATTAATCATATAAACTAATAACGTCCAAGGAGCACCAACAAACCCAATTGTATTTTTATTTTTAGTAATATCATCATTGCTTACTTTTTTAATTAATTTGTAAATTGGATATAATTTTTCAACAAAATCAATTTCACCTTTCTTTGATAATTCATCTATATTTACTTCTCCAAGTTTTGGTCCAAAACCTTTTTCAAACTCAACTTTTTGAGTTAAGCCATATGGTAACATTAAAATATCTGAGAAAATTATAGCGGCATCTAAATCAAATCTCTTTAAAGGCTGTAAAGTTATTTCCGATGATAAACTTTCATTCAAGCATAAATTAATAAAATCTGGATTTGATTTTCTTATTTCTCTAAACTCTGGCAAATATCTTCCTGCTTGTCTCATTATCCAAATTGGATTTATCTTAGTATCTTTATTTAAGATTACTTGATGAAGGGGAGTCATATTAAATTAATATATTATTTATTGTATTAGTATTATGTAATGTGGATATTGATGATAAGTATTTTTTAACATTTTATTAACAGCTTAATAACAATTATAAATGAATAAAATTGTTTAAATTCAAGCTTTTTAAACTTTTATTCAATATATTGTATAATTTTGTTCATATGTTTATTAATGTTAATAAAACCCTTATTTTACAATAATAATTAACCAATATTTAAATTGAGTAATTTTATTAAAATAATACAAATTTATTATCAACTTATTCATGAATAATACACATCAAATTTATCTTATATCAGATTCAACTGGTGAAACTCTTGATAGAATATTTTTAGCATTGAAGGCTCAATTTAAAAATATTGAATATAATGTTCATCCTTATTCTTTTACTAGAACTGAAAATCAAATTCTTAAAATTTTAGAAGATGCAAAAAAAAATGAAAATGCAGTAATTTTATATACAATTGTGGACAACAATTTAGCTAAATATTTGGCTAATGTAAGTAATGAAAAAAAAATCCCTTGTTTTGGTGTACTTGGAAACTTAATTTTAAATTTTTCAAAAATTCTTAATCAAAAAGCATCTCATGAACCTAGCGGCCAACATGCGCTTAATGACGAATATTATGACAGAATTGAAGCAATACAATTTACGATGAACCATGATGATGGAAATTTAGTGAATGATATAGAAAAGTCAGATATTATTTTAATAGGTGTTAGCAGAACAAGCAAAACACCCACATCAATTTATCTTGCAAACAAAGGATTTAAAACTTCAAATATACCTCTTGTACACGAAAACTCTTTACCAAAAAAGCTTAGAGATAATCCACAATTAACTTGTGTTGTGGGTTTAAATACTGAACCAGAGCGCTTAGTTGACCTAAGAAAAAACAGAATGAACTCTTTAAAAGAGACCAAAAATATAAAATACACAAAGATAGAAAATATTAAAAAAGAAATTATTAACGCAAAAAAAACTTTTCATAAATATAAATGGCCATCAATTGATGTCACAAGAAAATCAGTTGAAGAAACGGCTGCATCCATTATAAAAATATACGAAATATATTCAAACAATGTCAAATAAAATTATTCTTGCTTCCAAAAGCAAAGTAAGAAAAGAAATATTAGACAAACACAATATATTTTGCGAAGTCAAACCATCAAATGTTGATGAAGAAATAATCAAAGAAAATCTTATCAATGAGTTGGCTTCATCAGAAATCATTTCAAAAAATTTAGCAGAACTAAAAGCTAATAAAGTTAGTTTAAGTCAAAAAGATGAATTAGTTTTAGGTGCTGACAGTGTAATTGACTTAAATGGCGAATTAATATCAAAACCCGAAAGTAGAGAAGAAGCTTTAATTATCTTAAAGAAACTTAATGGAAAAAAACACCAATTAATAAGTTCTGTGTGCATCTCAAGAAATGGGTCTATGATTTGGAATTATACAGATAAAGCTGAATTAACAATGAAAAATTTTACAGATGAGGACTTAAAACTTTATCTATCAAAAATACCAGACGAAGCTCTATATGCTTATAACGTTTATCAAATAGAAGGTGAAGGAAGAAATTTATTTTTAAACATCAAAGGAGATGAAGACACCATAATGGGATTACCCATTTTTAAAATTAAGGAATATTTAAAAAATTATCAATGAAAAAATTTTTAGTGATAGGGAATCCTATTGAACATTCATTATCCCCAATATTGCACAATCATTGGATTAAAAATAATGGTATTAATGCGATTTATAAAAAGCAAAAATTAAATGAAGATGAATTAGAGCAACTTATTTTACAAGTTAAAGAAAAAAAAATTAATGGTATTAATGTTACTGTACCATTCAAAAAAGCCATTATTCCTTTTTTAGATAAATTAAGCACTGAAGCTGAGAGCACTCAATCAGTTAATACCATTTATTTAAAAGATAATAGAGTAATAGGGCACAATACAGATATTTTTGGCTTCGAAACTAGTATTAAAAAATCAAGATATAATCTTTCCAATAAAGAAGTTTTAATATTGGGGGCCGGAGGAGTGGTTCCGTCAATAATTTTTGCCTTAAATAAAATGAAAATTTCAAAAATTAAAATAAGCAATAGAACAAAAGAGAAGGCAGAAAATTTAAAAACGATTTTTAAAAATATAGAAATAATAGAATGGGGCGAGGTTCCGAATTTTGATATGATTATTAATGCTACAAGTATAGGTTTAAAAATAGGGGACAAGATAAATCTCGATTTCTCATTAATTTCTAAAAATAAATTTTTTTATGATGTTATTTATAATCCTAGAGAGACAAATTTTTTAAAAACAGGACAAAGCTTGGGTAATATAACTTTAAATGGGAAATTAATGTTTATTTATCAAGCTCTTTCAGCATTTAATATTTGGCATGGATTTGAACCTGATGTTAATGAAAACGTTATCAAGCTTTTGGATTAATGATTAAAATTGGAATTTTAGGTGATATAGGATCAGGCAAAAGTTATGTGGCCCAAAACTTTGGCTACCCAGTCTTTAATGCTGATTATGAGGTTGTTAAATTATACCAAAAAAATAAAAAAATTTTTAATAAGTTAAAAATAAAATTACCAAAATATATTCATTCATTTCCAATAGAAAAAACAGAAATTTCTAATGCAATTTTAGCTAATAAAAATAATTTAAATAAATTAGTTAAAATTATTCATGCTGAAATAAGAAAAAAATTGGATAATTTTTTGAAAAAAAATAAAAATAAAAAATTTGTAATTTTAGACATTCCACTTTTGTTAGAAAATAAAATCAATAAAAAAGAAGATGTATTAGTTTTTGTACAATCCAAAAAATCAACGATTTTAAAAAATTTAAAAAAAAGAAAAAACTTTAATCAAAAACTTTTTAAAAAATTTAAAGCGATACAACTACCGATTAGTTATAAAAAGAAAAGATCTCATTTTATTGTTAAAAATAACTTTACAAAAAAATCGGTTAATGATGGTATAAAAAGGATTTTAAAAGAAATTGGATAGATGAAAGAAATAGTATTAGATACAGAAACAACTGGAATTTTAATCAAAGAAGGACACAGAATTGTTGAGATAGGTTGTATCGAATTGGATAACTTAATCCCAACAAAAAATAAATTTCATTGTTACTTGAACCCAGAAAGAAAAGTATCAGAAAAAGCCCTTAAAGTTCATGGATACACAGATGATTTTTTGGCTTCTCAAAAAAAATTTAGTGATATTGGTGATCAATTTTTAGAATTTATTAAAGATAAAAGACTTATAATTCATAATGCAGAATTTGATTTGGGGCATTTAAATAATGAATTGTCTTTGCTTGGAAAAAACAAAATTGATAATGAAGTAATAGATACTTTAACTTTAGCTAGAGATAAATTTCCAGGATCTCCAGTTAGTTTGGATGCTCTTTGTAAAAGATATAGGGTTGATAATTCAAAAAGAACTCAACATACAGCATTAGTTGACTGCGATTTATTAGCAAAAGTTTATATTAATCTAATTGATCAGAAAGAACCCACTTTAGATTTTCAAAATCAAGATAACGATATCGCAGAAAAACAACAATTTAGTGTTGCTTATTTTAAAAAAATAATAACTCCAACATCCCAAGAGTTAAAAAATCATAAGGAATATTTGAAAAATAATTTAAAAAAAAATTTTTATTAATTTAATCTTTTGTTGTAAAGCTCTTCAAAATTTATTTTTTTTTCAAATTTAATACTAGGATATCCCGAATTATGAAGTAGATCTAACAAAGATTTTTCTAAATCAGGATAAATTTCTATTTGAACATCACATAAAATAATTTTTTCTAATTCTTTCTTTTCTTTGATTTTATCATCAACTTTTATAACTGTTGCAAAATTTATTTCAAAGTATGATTTTTTTTTACTTTCTTCTTTATCTGCAAACTTTAATAAGGTTTCAATTTCTATCGTCTTATTTTTTAAGGGTTTTGAAGTAATGTCTATGTTAAGCTGATATTTTGAAATTTGGTCTTTTACAAAAATATAAGTTTCGACATCAGGTGTCTCTCCTGACATATCTTTTATATATTTTCCTAAAATTTTATAATTTTTTGTCATTCTCATCCTCTATATCCTCAAAGTCTCCATCAATGAAATTGTTTTTTTCAGCTGTTGAGTTTTTAAATTTTTTAGCAAATTTATTAAAAATAAATTTTCTTGTTATTGGAAATATTATTAAAAAACCTAAAATGTCAGTTGCAAATCCAGGGATAATTAAAAGTAGTGCAGCAAAAGCAATTGCGGCGCCAGATATCATTTCATAGGTAGGAGTTTCATTTTTGCTCAGTTGGGTAAATCCAGCTTTAAGAGTATTCAATCCTTCATATTTTGCATAGTAAACACCCACAACAGCAGTGGTGAATATTAATAAAACCGTAGTAATAGCACCAATTTGGGATCCAATTTTGATAAAAAGAAATATTTCTATTGCAGGGATTATAATTATTAATAATAGAATTGAGTTCATTTGTTCGTAATCTAAATTGCTAGTTGAAATTAATCAACATAGTAATTACTATAACCTCTATGAATTACAGTTTTGAGTACATAGATATAATCCTTCTGGCAATGATTGCTGGGTTTATTTTTTTAAGGCTAAGAGGCATACTTGGAAAGAGAAGTGGATTTGAAGGAAAAGCACCAACACAATTTGATAAAATTTTAAAAGAAGCAGCGGTTAATAAAGGACCTAAAAATAATGAGGTTTTTGATGATGATGCTCAAAAAGAATTTTTAAAAGGTGCAAAAATTGCATATGAGACCATAATTACCGATTTTAGTGATAACGACAATAAACTAACAACTAGTAAGACTTTATTAAACGAGGAAATTTATAATCAATTCAATGAAGCACTTAAAGAGAGAAATGAAAGAGGGCATTACGCTGAAATTACTTTTATAGGAATAAATTCTGCAGTTATTAAAGAACACAAAAAGTTAGATAAAATTTTAAATGTTACTGTAGACTTTATAGCTGAAATTATAACATGTATTAAAGATAAAGAAAAAAAAATTATATCAGGTGATCCAGAAAAAATTAAAAAAATCTATGATACGTGGGTATTCTCAAGAGATACAACTTCTTCCAATCCTAATTGGCAATTGGTTAATACATTAACTTAATTGACAGATAATATTTCAAAGAAAGATAAAAAAGATTGGGAAAATTTTATTTCAAGTAATGAAAAATTACCAAACAAAGATATAAAATTAAATAAAAAAATATTCTTAAAAACAAGGTCAATTGATCTACATGGATATACTCTTGAGCACGCTAATAAGGCTATAGAGTCTTTTATAAAAGAGTCTTACTTAGAAAGAATAAATAAATTAATAGTTGTGACAGGTAAAGGTCTTCACTCTCAAAACGAAAAAGATCCTTATGTTTCTAAAGATTTAAGTATTTTAAAATACTCGGTCCCTGAATTTATATCTAACAACAAAGGTTTGATGAATATTATATATGAAATAAAAGATGCAAAAATAGAAGATGGTGGAGCAGGAGCTTTTTATATATTTCTTAAAAAAAAAAAATAATTAAATTTTATTAAATCATTTAAAATAAAAAAAGTATTATAAGTTTTAATGACTCTTTTTGGGTTTAATTTATATTGATTTGTTTTTAATTTTGATATTTAAAAGGGATATGATCATATGGCTAGCTTCATATCCTAAAAGTGGAAATACCTTAGTACGAGCATTACTTGCTTCATATTTTTATTCTAAAAATGGTGAGTTTAACTTTAATTTAATTAAAAATATTACACAGTTTCCGAATTATGACATTTTTCATAAATTAGGAATAGATACAAAAAATGAAAAAGAGGTTATGAAAAATTATATTAGAGCACAAGAGTCTATAAATCAAAAAAATTCAATTCATTTTTTAAAAACACATAGCTATCTTTTTAATATTGATAATAATCCATTTACAGATTTAAATAATTCTTTAGGAGCAATTTATATTGTAAGAGATCCTAGAAATGTAGTTACATCCTATGCTCATCATTTTAATATTTCAATGGAAAAGGCTGCAGATAGATTGGTTAGTTCCATAATATATGGCGGTAATTTTAATAGCAAACATAAACCAGATAGAACTAAAGTTTATTTAGGTTCATGGAATAGTAATTACAATAGTTGGAAATCTTTCAAATTAAGTGAAAAATATTTATTAATTAAATATGAAGATTTGTTGAATAATAAAGAGGCAACATTAATAAAAATATTAAATTTTATATATCAATTAAGAGGACTTAAATTCAATCTAGACCAAAATAAGCTTAAAAACATTATTAACACAACAAGCTTTGATAAGATGAAAAATTTAGAAAAAGAAAATAGTTTTTTTGAAAACAACATAAATAAAACAACAGGTAAAAAAATTCCATTTTTCAATCTTGGACCTCAAAATGATTGGAAGAAACTTGTAGATAAAAAAATAAGAATAAAAATTGAAACTTCGTTTGAAAAAGAAATGAAGGAATTGCATTATTTATAATGATTATCTGGCTAGCTTCATATCCCAAAAGTGGAAATACACTTTTAAGATCTATCCTATCATCATATTTTTATTCAAAAGATGGAGAGTTTTCATTTAATAATCTAAATTATATTTCTCAATTTCCATTAACGAGCCAATTTATGTCAGCTGGTATAAATATTGATAATGATGAAGAAATATTTAAAAATTTTATAAATGTTCAAAATTTTCTTAATCAAGAGAAAGGAAAAGTAAAATTTTTAAAAACTCACAGCGCGTTATGTAAAATGCATGAATCTAACTTTACAGATTTAAATAATACTCTTGGAGTAATTTATATTGTGCGTGATCCAAGAAATGTTGTAAATTCTTTGGCTTATCACAATGGTATAAGCATCAATGAAGCAGCTGATACAATGATTGATAATTCAAAATTTTTAGTAAAGTCAGTTAAAAATTGCAGGGTTTTTCTAGGTTCATGGAATTATAATTATGACTCTTGGAAGTATCTTAAAATTAAAAAAAAATATTTATTAATTAAATATGAGGATTTAATAAATAAAAAGAAAACTACTATGCTTAGAGTGTTAAAGTTTCTTGATAAATTAGGAATGAAATCAAAATTGGATATTGTGAAGTTAAATAGAGCTATTAAGTCAACAGATTTTAAAAAAGTAAAAAATTTAGAGCAAAATGAAACTTTTTATGAGGGTGTATTAGATATCAAAACTGGTAAAAGAAAAACTTTTTTTAATTTAGGGCCGAATAATGATTGGAGAAGATTATTAGACGACAAGATTAAAATTAAGTTAGAAAAAGCTTTTGAAAAGGAAATGTCTGAACTTGAATATTTGTAATTATTTTATAATATAAACTTTGAAAGATCGGTATCTTTAACTAAATTATCCAAGTTTTTATTAATATATTGTTTGTTGATTATAATTTTTTCACCAGACCTATCAGTTGCTGTAAAACTTATCTCATCTAAAATTTTTTCAATAATTGTGTGTAATCTTCTGGCACCAATATTTTCGACAGTAGCATTAACCTCAGATGCAATGTTTGCAATTGCATCAATCCCGTCATCTGAAAATTCTAGCTCAACATTTTCAGTTTTTAATAAAGCTATATATTGTTTGATTAAACTGAAATCTGGTTCTCTTAGAATTCTTTTAAAATCTTCACTAGTTAATGCTTCTAGTTCAACTCTTATAGGTAGCCTACCCTGAAGTTCTGGAAGTAGATCAGATGGTTTTGCAAGTTGAAATGCACCTGAAGCAATAAATAATATGTGATCTGTTTTGATTGGACCATGTTTAGTATTTACAGTGGTTCCTTCGATTAAGGGTAATAAATCTCTTTGTACACCTTCTCTAGAAACATCACCGCCAACCCGATCTGTCCTTGCAGAAATTTTATCGATTTCATCTAAAAAGACAATTCCATTATTTTCTGTTGATAACTTTGCAGCTTTAATAATTTTATCTTGTTCTATTAATTTATCAGACTCATCATTGATTAAAATTTCATGTGACTCTTTAACAGTCATTTTTTTCTTTTTTTCCTTATTGCCCATAGATTTGCCAATCATTTCACCAATGTTGATCATCCCAACATTAGCTCCAGGCATTCCAGGTATTTCAAAAGAGGTATTACTTGATCCACTGTCGCTTACAGCGATTTCTATTTCATTATCATCAAGATCACCATTTCTTAGTCTTTTTCTAAAACTTTCTCTAGTTGCAAGGCTTGCTTTTTTACCAACTAAAGCATCTAAAACTTTTTCTTCAGCAGATTTTTGAGCCTGGGCATGAACCTCTTTTCTCATTTTTACTTTTTCCATACCGATTGCAATTTCAATTAAATCTCTTACTATTTGTTCAACATCTCTTCCAACATATCCAACTTCAGTAAATCTTGTTGCCTCAACTTTTACAAATGGTGCTTCAGCTAGTTTTGATAATCTTCGAGAAATTTCAGTTTTACCAACACCAGTTGGCCCAATCATTAAAATATTTTTTGGTAAAACTTCATTTTTCATTTCACCTTTAAGTGCTTGTCTTCGCCATCTATTTCTTAGCGCAACAGCAACAGCTTTTTTAGCTTTGCTCTGACCCACTACAAATCTATCTAATTCAGAAACTATTTCTCTAGGAGAAAGTGAACTAACTAATGAACTTTCTTCTTTAGTGTTTTTATCTATAGGAACCAAAGGAGTTACGTTTGATTTTTCCATTATATTTTCAAAACCTTAATATTATCATTTGTAAATACACAAATTTCTGAAGCAACTTTAATTGCCTTTTTTGCAACTTCTTCTGCACTTTTATCTGTTTCCATTAAAACTTTTCCAGCAGCTAATGCGTAATTACCACCTGAACCTATCCCAATTACATCTCCTTCAGGCTCTAAAACATCACCTGTTCCTGAGATTATATAACTATTCTCTTTATCACCTATAGCCATTAAAGCTTCTAATCTTCTTAAGTATTTATCAGTTCTCCAATCTTTTGCTAACTCAACAGCGGCTCTTGATAAGTTTCCCGCATGTTTTTCAATTTTTGCTTCTAATCGTTCAAATAGTGTGAGTGCATCTGCAGTTGATCCAGCAAAACCTGCTACAACATCTCTTTTTTCAATTTTTCTAATTTTTGAAGCAGTGCTTTTTACCACAGTATTTCCCATACTGACCTGTCCGTCGCCAGCAACTACTACTTCATTATTTTTTCTAACCAGTACAATTGTTGTCATGCTTAATAAATGGTAACTATTTTTGATACTTCAAGTCTCCATACTAATATTGATATAGGATGATTATGTATGTATACCTTTGAAATATATGGCTAGAAAAGGAAAAGTATCTAGAAAAACTAAAGAAACTAGCATCAATGTTGAAGTTAATATTGATGGAAAAGGAAAATACCAAATTGACACTGGTGTTGGTTTTTTAGATCACATGCTTGAACAATTATCAAAACATTCATTAATTGATTTAAAAGTTAAAGCTAAAGGAGATACTCACATTGATCTTCATCACACAACAGAAGATACGGGTATTGCTATTGGTGAAGCTTTAAAAAAAGCTGCTAAAAAATTTGTTGGGATTAAACGTTATGCACATAGAGTTATACCTATGGATGAAACTTTAACTCGGGTTGCAATAGATGTTTCAAATAGACCTTATTTGATTTGGAAAGTAAAATTAAAAGTAGAGAAACTTGGCGAGATGGATACAGAATTATTCAAGGAGTGGTTCCAAGCATTTTCTCAATCTGCTGGGATCACCATGCATGTTGAAAATATTTATGGAGATAATAGTCACCACATCATCGAGTCTTGCTATAAAGCATTAGCAAGATCATTGAGAGAAGCATTAGAGATGGACCCTAGAAGTAAGAAAAGTATACCTTCTACTAAAGGCTCATTATAAATTTTAAGTTTAATGAACGTCATAATTGTTGATTATAATTCGGGGAATATAAGTTCAGTCGTAAACTCCTTTCAGGAAGTTGCGAAAGATAAAGTGAATATCGAAGTAACTTCAGACTTAAATAAAATTAAATCTTCCGATAAAGTTGTTTTACCTGGCCAAGGTTCGTTTAAAAGTTGTGTTGATGCTTTGAATAATATCAGTGGTTTAGTTGATACTTTAAATGAATTTGCAATTAATAATAAAAAACCTCTTCTTGGAATTTGTGTTGGATTGCAAATGTTTGCAGATATTGGTTATGAGGAAACAGAAACCAAAGGCTTAGCTTGGATAGCGGGTAAAGTATCAAAAATAGATAATCAAAATGGTAAATTTAAACTTCCCCATATAGGTTGGAATGAAATAAAAATTGTTAAAGATAGTAAAATTTTAAATGGAATAGAAAATAACCCTCATATGTATTTTGTACATAGTTATGAGTTTATCCCGGAAGATAAAAATGTCATTTCAACTACAACAGATTATTCTACAAATATTGTTTGTTCTATTGAAAAAGAAAATATCTTTGGAACCCAATTTCATCCTGAAAAAAGTGATAAGGTTGGTTTAAAAATTATTAAAAATTTTATAAATTTATAAACGTTTAAATATTTTATTTGTATCAAATGATTGAATTCTTAGCAAAATTTCCAATCCTTAAAAGATTGATTCCCTCAATTGGAATCAGAATTTTGAGATTGTTCAAAAAAAATAGAGGTTATTTTAAAATTGGAAAAATTAATTTTTATTTAGATTTTATGGATCCTATAGATAGACAGATTATAATTCATAAAAAATATGAGGATGATCAAGTTTTGTTTTTTAGAGACCAAATGGACAAAACTTCATTTGATTATTTTTTAGATATAGGGTCAAATTCTGGTTATTATTCATTTTATTTTGCTGATAAATTTAAAAATTTAAAAATCAGGGCTTTTGAGCCTAATTTGGAACCATTTAATAAATTTCAAAAAACTCTTAACAAGAACTCTTTTAAAAATATCGAAGTTTTTAATTTTGGATTATCAGATGAAGAAAAAAAAGTAAGAATGAGATCAATGATAACCCATAATTATATTCATTCAAATTCAATTATAATAGAAAACTTTGATGAAGTGGGTGGTAAAAATATAAAAATTTCGGAGGCAACTTTAAAGGTTGGAGATAATTTATTCAATTTTTCTGAAAAAAAATTAGCACTCAAAATAGACGTTGAAGGACATGAAATTCATACTTTAAAAGGACTAATTAAAAACTTATTAAAGAATAAATGTTTAATTATGATTGAAATTAGTAATGAAAAATTTAGTGAAGTTAATGAATTTCTAATTAAAAATAGTTTTAGGAAAATTTTTAAATCAAAATACAGAACAGACTATGTTTACACAAACTTTTAAATTTTATAACAATTAGATGATTTTATATGAAGATATTCCCAGCAATAGATATTAAAGATAAAAAGTGTGTGAGATTAGTCAAAGGGGACTTTGATAATAAAACTGAATATGAAATGTCTCCAGTTGAGCAAGCTGGTAAATTTAAGGATCATGGTTTTAAAAATTTACACATAGTTGATTTAGACGGAGCTTTAACTGGAGAAACAGTTAATTTAAATATTATCCAAGAGATAGTTGCCAAATTTAATCTTAAAATTGAAATTGGTGGAGGAGTAAGAAACTTTGAAAGTATAAAGAAATACACTGAGGCTGGAGTCGAGAAAGTAATTTTAGGAAGTGCTGCCATAAAAAATAAAAATTTTTTAAAAGAAGCTTGTGAAAAATTTCCAGATAAAATTGCTTTGGGTTTAGATGCTAAAGATGGTTATTTATCTGTTTCAGGTTGGAAGGAAAATTCTAATCAATTAACTTTAGATTATTTGAAAAAAGTTAATGATTATGGAGCAAGTAGATTGATTTATACTGATATTAATAGAGATGGTATGAAGCAAAGCCCCAATTTTGATGAAACATCAAAAGTTGCTGATACTTCTAACTGTCCTGTAATAATATCTGGTGGAGTTTCTTCAATTGAAGACATTAAAAAAGCAAAGGAATTAAACAATAATAATATTGAGGGTATAATAGTTGGAAAAGCTATCTATGATGGTGATATCAAATTAGATGAACTTGTTAAGGAATTAGATGCTTAAAAATAGAATAATACCTTGCTTAGACGTTAAAAATGGAAGAGTTGTAAAAGGTATAAACTTTGTTGATTTACAAGATGCAGGTGATCCTGTTGAACAAGCTAAAATTTATAGTGATGGTGGGGCAGATGAAATTTGCTTTTTAGATATTACTGCTTCAAATGAAAACAGAGATACTATCTACGATGTAGTAGAGAAAACTTCAAAGAAATGTTTTGTTCCGTTAACAGTTGGAGGTGGTGTTAGAAGTGTAGAGGATATAAATAAATTGTTAAATTGTGGGGCTGATAAAGTATCAATTAATACAGCGGCAGTTCAAAATTCAGAAGTTGTTTTAGAAAGCTCAAAAAAATTTGGATCTCAATGTATAGTTGTAGCAATTGATGCAAAAAAGAATGCTGATAAATGGGAAATTTTTACTCATGGTGGGAGAAACAATACAGGTATCAATGCAATAGAGTTTGCAAAAAAAATGGAAGATAGTGGGGCAGGTGAGCTGTTAGTAACTTCAATGGACAGAGATGGCACCCAAGTAGGTTATGATATTGAATTAATGTCTAAGATATCATCAAAGGTAAATATTCCTGTTATAGCCTCTGGTGGAGTAGGTAATTTAGACCATCTTGTTGATGGAATTAAATTGGGAAAAGCAAGTGCTGTTTTGGCTGCATCCATATTTCATTATGGAAAACATTCTATAAAAGAGGCTAAGGAATATCTGGATTCAAAAGGAATACCTGTTAGAATTTAATATGCTTAGTACATTAGAAAATTTAATAAAACTCGCACGAGAAAGAAAGTCATCACCTGTACAAGGGTCTTACACAAATAAGCTACTTACAGATAAATCCTTAAGCAAAGCAAAAGTTTTAGAGGAGGTTGATGAATTAATTGAAGCCATAGAAGAAGATACAAATAAAATACATGAAGCAGCAGATGTATTTTATCATTTATTGATGTACCTGGAAGCTAATGATGTGAAAATTGAAGAAGTGATGCAGGAATTAGAAAAAAGAAAAAAATGAGTTATGATGATAGTAATATCTTTGAAAAAATTTTAAGAGGAGAGATACCTTGTAACAAAATTTACGAAGATGACTTTGTTTTATCTTTTCATGATATTAATCCTCAAAAAAAAATTCACGCTTTAGTAATCCCAAAAGGAAAATATGTTGATCTGGATGATTTTAGTTTAAATGCGTCCAAAGAAGAAATGGTTGGTTTGATTAAGGGTATAAATATAGTAGCTAAAAAGTTAGGTATTTCAACAGAAGTAGGCAAAGGATATAGAGCACTCACCAATATAAGTGATGACGGTGGTCAAGAGGTTCCACATTTACACTTTCATTTATTTGGAGGTGAAAAAGTTGGAAAAATGGTTGAGTGACACAAGAAGTCCAAAGAAATTATTTAGAAATAAATTCAATTCAAGATTTGAATGAAGTTACTAAACCAACTGAGGATTATTCTTTAGATTTATTAAATCCAATTAATTTTCAATTAAACAAATTTTTTTATAAAAATATTGGTAAAAAACATAAATGGATTGATCGATTAGTTTGGACAGAAACACAATGGATAGATTATGTTTCTAATTCTAAAGTTGAAACGTACATTTTTAAATATAAAGATAATCTTGCAGGTTTTTTTGAATTAATATCTCGTACAGAAAAAAAAGAGGTTGAAATTGCTTATTTTGGATTATTAGAAGAATTTCAAAATAAAAAGCTTGGTTCATATTTGTTATCAGAAGCAATTAAAAAATCTTTTAAAAGTAGTACCGATAGAGTTTGGGTTCACACATGTTCTTTAGATCATAAAAATGCTCTTAGTAACTATATTGCAAGAGGGATGAAAATTTTTAAATCTGAAACTGTAACAATTTAGTTTTGAGCAGGTAGTTTAAACAAATTTTTTTTAATTTGTTGATTTACTTCAATAGAAGATAGATAAGTAACATTAATATTTTGATACATATCTTTAGTTTGCCAGCCAATTAAATTAAATGTTTCATTATCAAAAAAAACATGAATTTCATTGTCATCTTCAATTATTACAAAATTTATATAAGACTCATCTAATATTTTTTCTTTTAGATCATATATTTTCTTTATTAAAAAATCTTTATCTAGTATCAAATTTAATGGTGTTTTTTCTAAGGGGTATCTATAAAAACTAGATTCAGTTTTAATTACAAATGATTTACCGTTTGAAACTAAAATTTTATTATTATTAATATATTTACAATAAATTTTTTTTGGATATTGAATGGTACAATTTCCATTTTCTATTTTACCATTAATATTTTGTTCAAAATTAAAATTTAAATTTTCAGTATTTTGCAACTTTTCTATTATTTTTTCCTTATTACTTGCGTAAGAGTTTGAAAATAAAATTAAAAAAATAAATATAAAAATATATTTAAACATTAAAGCACGTCTCGTTTGCCAACATGGTTTGCTTTACTGACTATTCCTTCAGCTTCCATCATGTCAATAATTCTTGCTGCTCTATTGTATCCAATTTGAAGTTTTCTTTGTAAAAAAGAAGTTGATGCTTTTCCTTCAGATCTGATTATACCCAGAGCAGATTGATAAAGCTCATCCTTATCTCCTTGATTTTGATTATCTCCAATTTCTTTTTCGTCAGCAAAATTTAAAATTTCATCTATATAGTCAGGTTCTGCTTGAGTTCTTAAAGAATTATTAATCTTTTCAATTTCATTATCAGACACAAATGGGGCGTGTATTCTTACTATTCTGTTTGCTGAAGACATATAAAGCATATCTCCTTTACCTAGAAGTTGCTCTGCACCCTGTTCTCCCAGAATAGTTCTACTGTCTATTTTTGATGTAACTTGAAAAGATATTCGTGTAGGGAAATTAGCTTTAATAGTACCAGTAATGACGTCTACACTTGGCCTTTGAGTAGCCATTATTATGTGAATTCCAGCAGCTCGAGCCATCTGAGATAATTTTTGAATGTAATTTTCGATTTCTTTACTTGCAACCAACATTAAATCTGACATTTCATCAACTACAACAACTATGTATGGCATAGGAAGTTTATGTTTAGTGTTATATCCATCAATATTTCTGACACCTTCCTTAGTCATTAATCTATATCTACTTTCCATCTCCTTAACTACCCATCCTAAAACAGAAGCTGCTTTTTTAGCTTCTGTAATCACCGGACAAAGCAAATGTGGAATTCCTTCATACGTTGATAGTTCAAGCATTTTTGGGTCTATTAAAATAAATTTACATTTATCTGGTGTGTGTCGATAAAGAAGAGATAAAATAATCGTATTAATACAAACTGACTTTCCAGATCCTGTAGTCCCAGCAATAAGAAGATGCGGCATAGAAGCTAAATCACCAACAACTGGTTTACCTGAAATATTTTTACCAAGTGCTATTGGTAATTTAATATCTTTCTTTTTGAAATCTGAATTATTTAAAATTTCACTTAAATAAACATTTTCTCTTGTATTATTTGGAAGTTCTATCCCAACAGTATTGCTTCCAGGTATGGTTGATATTCTTGCAGATTCAGAGCTAGTATTTCTTGCTATATCATCAGACAAATTAATTATCTTAGAAACTTTCACTCCTGCTGCAGGCTCAAACTCATTTAAAGTTACTACTGGGCCATGACTCACTTTTTTTATATTTCCGTTAACACCGAAATCCATCAATATTTTTTCTAAAAATTTTGGATTATGAGTTTCATTTTTTTCGAAAATTTCCCTTTCTTTTTTTGTAGGAATTTTAAGCAAATCAAGATTTGGTAATTTAAATTTAATTTTTGTTTCAGATTGATTTTCATTTTTTATAAAAGGTAGATCTTCTTGAATAAAATTTTTAATTTCATCTTGTGGAATGTATTTACTAATTATTTCACTTTTATCTGTATAATTTTTGTTTTCTTTATTACTAAATAAATTCAATTTTTTTTTAATAGATGTTATAAAATTTCTTAGATTAAAATTAATACTGAGTAAAAAAGGCATCAAAATAAATAAAATAAGAATATAAAAACCAATATCTTTATTAATTAATATTAATGATTTAAGAAATGTGTCATTTAAATATTGCCCAACAAAACCACCATTTCCATTT
This sequence comes from uncultured Pelagibacteraceae bacterium, assembly GCA_902513955.1. Classification (GTDB taxonomy): domain Bacteria; phylum Pseudomonadota; class Alphaproteobacteria; order Pelagibacterales; family Pelagibacteraceae; genus Pelagibacter. The sequence goes on along the minus strand of CABXOW010000007.1, from coordinate 23,389 downwards.
ATATATAGAGCATATGTATCAGAGTAGTAGTGAGAGAAAAATAGCGAACCAAATATTAAATATAAAATTGTAAAAAAAATGTTTTCGATAAATAAAAAAAAATCTTTTGATTTTAAAATATTGATACCGGTAATTATAAGTGTAAAAGGAATTAAATGAGCTGTTAATCCGGCTGATTGAAAAAGTAAGTCAGATATAAAACTACCTTTAAAACCCATCAAATTTTCAATTTTCGTATTTTCAGGAAAAATGAAATTTGGATCACTGGGTGAATATGTCATAAGCGCTATAAGTAGAGTTGCACCCATTATGAAAATTATAATACCAAATATCTCTGCCAATCTTTTAATGGCGAAATTAAACAATAAATTAGCTGTATTTTTAATATTCATATAAATGAATCAATTTAATCACTTTGTATCATCTAAATTTTATTGTTAAAATTAAAAATAATATGACAGTTTGTATACTTGGTAATAATTTAACAGCATTAACTTTAGCAAAGGCTCTCACTAATTGTGAAATAGATGTTGATGTACTTCACAATAAAAAAAATTATAAAATAAGCGAAACTAGAACTATTGGAATTACAAAGAATAATATAGATTTTTTTAACAGTAATATAATTAATATTAATAAACTTATTTGGAAATTAAAGAGAATTGAAATTTTTTCAGAAAATCTTAACAGAGAAAGACTTATAAATTTTGAAACTGATAAGAATTATCTTTTTTCAATTATTAGGAATTACAAATTATTAAGACTATTAAAAAAAGATTTATCTAAAAATAAATATTTTAAATCAACATATATTAATGAAAGAAATCTTTCTTTTTTAAATAAATATGAACTTATAATAAATTGCGAAACATCTAATATTATTACAAAACGATATTTTAGCAAAAAGATCATTAAAAAATATAACAGTTATGCTCATACTACTGTAATTTCACACGATCAAATTTTAAATAATACAGCTTTTCAAATTTTTACAAAAAAAGGACCATTAGCTTTTTTACCAATTTCGAGCAAAGAAACCTCTGTTGTATATTCAGTTCATAATTTAAATAACAAAAAGGATGAAAATATTGAACAATTAATTAAAGATAAAAATTTTAAATACACAATAAGAAGTATGGAAAAAATCAATAGTTTCGAGTTAAAATTATTAAACTTAAGATCTTATTACCATAATAATATATTAGCATTTGGAGATTTGCTGCATAAAATTCACCCACTAGCAGGGCAAGGTTTTAATATGACAATAAGAGATATTAAAATTCTTTTAGAAATTATAAAAAAAAGATTAGATTTTGGTCTACCACTAGATAGTTCCGTGAATTTAGAATTTCAAAAAAAATTAAAACATAAAAATTTTATTTTCTCAAATGGAATAGATTTAATACACGAGTTCTTTAATATTGAGAGAAAAATTAATACTAGTCTATTAAGTAAGTCTGTTAAACAAATTAGTAATTATCCGTTTATTAATAAAATGTTTACCAAAATAGCTGATAGAGGCGTTCTACTTTAAATTACTGTATAGTTGTATTATCAAAAACATCGTAAGAATAAGTACTTAAAATTTCTGCTATTTTATTTTTTCTTGTATTAAGATTTTTTGCCTCTAATAAAACTTGTTTCTCCTCTAGAGAAAATGGAGAAGCCATCGCTAAAGCATTTATTGTTTCATCTAAACTCTGCTTTTCAAGCTCTTTCCAATTTATAATAAAACCTCTTTTTTTAAATAAAGATTTGAAGTCTTTAAAAATTAATTCAAGGTCTGAAAATTTAAGTTCTTCTTTTTCATTTTTAAGATCATGGTAAAAATTTTCATAATCTACCTCAAATTCTCTATATTTATTCCTTGAGGTTAATTCTTTTAAAACTTGAAATCTTATAAGACCTTTAATTTCGATTAAGTATCTTCCATCATCTGTTTCTTTAAAACTTGTAATTTTTCCAAGGCAGCCAATATCGTGTAAAATAGGTAGTTTTTGATTATGATTTGAGCTCTTGGGCTGTATCATTCCCACCAACTTATTTGTCTTCATACTATCATTAATCATATCTATGTATCTAGGTTCAAAAATATTTAAAGGCACAGTTGTTTTGGGAAATATAATGAAGTTACTTAATGGAAAAATAGATATTTTTTTTGGTAAGTCTATTTTTTGCATTTTAAATTTTAATATAGAATAAAAAAAATTTATATAAACTAAAAAAAATTTATCAATTTAATTAATTACATTATATTTTTTAATCATATATACTTGAATAAATGATATTTTGGATTGCATCATACCCGAAAAGTGGAAATACTTGGCTCAGAGCATTAATTAGTTCTTATTATTATTCTAATGATGGAGTTTTTAATCAAAATTTACTTAAAAAAATTGATCAATTTCCAACAAAAAAATACTTTAATGAGTTTGATTATAATAAAAAAGTCGCTACCGATACTTGTAAATTTTGGATTAAAGCACAGGAAAAGATTAATGCAAATTTCAAAGAATTAAAATTTTTCAAAACTCACAACATTTTTGGTAAATTAAATAATTATGATTTTACCGATAGACAAAATTCAATTGGATGTCTTTACGTTGTTAGAGATCCAAGAAATGTATTTACATCACTAAAAAATCATTATCAATTAAACGATGACCAGGCAATAAAATGGATGACAAATGATAAAAATTTTATTTATTATTTTCAAAAATTTGAAGAAAATGGATTTAGCGATTTTCAATTTATAAGCTCATGGAATGTTCATTATAAGTCATGGAAAATACAAAAAAAAATACCAATAAAATTTATTAAATATGAAGACTTACAAAATCAAACTTATTTTGTTTTCAAGGAAGTTGTTGAGTTTATAAATGAAATTACAAAAAATAGAGAAAAAGTAAATGTGGAAAAAATTAAAATTGTCTTAAAAACCACATCTTTTGAAAAACTTAAAAAAGATGAAATTGATCATGGTTTTTCTGAAGCAGTTACTTCTAAAGAAGATAAAAATAAAAAAATTCCTTTTTTTAATCTTGGTCCAAAGAATGACTGGAGGGAAAATATTAGTGATGATTTAAAAGTTAAACTAGAAAGTATTTTTGAAAAAGATTTAAAAGAATTATCGTATTAATAATAAATTAAGTTATGAAACTATGGAATTAAAAGAATTAATAGATTTATCAAACAAAGCTTTTCAGGAAAAAAATTTTCAAAGAGTTATTGATTTATTAAAAAAAGTAATTGTTTTGCAACCTGATAGGTATGAAATCTACCTTAGACTAGGATTGGCAAGCAGTAGCCTTGGTAAGTTAAAAGAAGCAATTGTCTATTTTGAAAAAGGAGCATCGATTAACTCAAATTCGTCACCGATTTTTTGTAACTTAGGCAATATTTATGCTGAACTTGGTAACAAAAATTTAGCTCTTAAGAATTATTTTAGGGCAATTGAAATAGATCCAAAAAATTTTAATGCAAATTACAATCTAGGAAGTTATTATTATAAGATAGATGAACTTGAAAATGCAGAAAGATATTTAAACTTAGCAGTAAATATTACTCCAAATCACATCTACCCATATAATAGCTTATTCCTTTTATATGACAGATCAAATAATTATAAAAAATTAGGAGAAATTTTAAAAAAAGCAAAAAATTTTTTCCCTGAAAACTCACTGATTAAATTTTTTGAAGGAATTGTGGAATACAGGAATAAAAATTTTAAAAGTGCTATAGATATTCTTTCAAAAGCAGATTTAGATAAAAGAGACATCTCAAGAAAAATGTTAAAGTCAAATTATATAGCAAAGAGTTATGATCAATTAGGTCTGTATCAGGAGGCTTACAAATTTTTTGAAATTTCAAATAAAATTTCAGAAGAATTACCTACAAATAATTCGGATAAAAAAAAATTTATGAACTCAATATTAGAAAGAATAAATTATTTTTCTAATACCTCTAATAAAATAGTTCAAAAAAAATTTAACAAATATAATAATTTAGATCCAGTTTTTCTAATTGGTTTTCCAAGATCGGGTACGACTTTATTAGATACTATTCTTAGAACTCATAATTTAATCGAAGTTTTAGAAGAGAAGCCAATAGTAGATAAATTGTTAAAAGAAATGGAAAAAAATACAGGCTGTAGTTTTTCTAACTTAGAAGAGATTGATGAGCCTAGCATAAAAAAGTTAAAGGATTTGTATATTAGCGAGAGACAAAATTATATAAACTTTAATGAAGAAAAAATATATGTGGATAAATTTCCTCTAAATATAGTTTATTTAGCTGAAATTAATAAAGTTTTTCCTAATGCTAAGTATATTTTAGCTTTAAGAAATCCTCGTGACTCAGTATTGAGTTGTTTTATGCAATCTTTTACCCCTAATGATGCAATGTCAAATATGCTTAGTATAAATGACGCGTCAAATTTATATGACCGCACTATGCATTTATTTAAGACATATGAGAAAATTTTAAATTTAAAACTTCACGTGGTTAAATATGAAGATGTAATAAATAATTTTGAACACACAATAAAAGAATTATTGAAATTCCTTAAAATTGAATGGATAGATAATTTAAACGAGTTTTATAAAACAGCTGAAAATAAAAGAATTATTTCAACTCCTAGCTATGATCAGGTTAATAAACCGCTATATAATCAATCGATAGGAAGATGGAAAAATTATGAAGATAAATTTATTAATACAAGTAAAATTTTTGAAAGATGGAACAAAGAATTCAATTATTGATCAAAATCAATTTTCTTATTGCTTAATTGTAAAAAAGCCACTATTTTCAACGTTAATTTTAAGTGCGGGCATAGCTCAGTGGTAGAGCGTCTCGTTGCCAACGAGAAGGTCGAGGGTTCGACCCCCTTTGCCCGCTCCAAATTTATGTATGAATGATCTTTTGAATAAAAAATGTGTTCCTTGTGAAGGAGGTGTTTTACCCTTTGATATATCTGAAATTCATAAATACCAAAAAAAAATTGATGGTTGGGACATTTCTAAGGATGAAAAAAAAAATTTCTTTTTAAGTAAAAAATTTAAGTTTAAAAAATTCTTAGATAGTCAAAACTTTATTAATAAAGTTGGAGAAATTTCAGAAAATGAGGGACATCACCCAGATATATCATTTGGTTGGGGTTATGCAGAAATAAAAATTACAACACACGCTATTGAAGGTTTATCTGAAAATGACTTTATTTTAGCAGCAAAAATAGATCAATTAATCAATGTCTAAAATGTCTGGTTTTAGAAAAAACTAAAATTGTATCAGTTTCGTTTGCAAAATTAATTATTTCTTTGTCTCTAACAGATCCAGAGGGTTGTATAACTGCAGAAACACCTGATTGAACCAATTTTTGAATTCCATCAACGAACGGGAAAAAAGCATCAGATGCAGCCACCACATTATTATTTGTGGCCATAAATTTTTTCATTTTATTTATTGCAATCTGGCAGCTGCCCAAACGACTTGGCTGACCCGATCCGATTCCAACTGTTGTCTCATTAGATGCAAGTACTATTGCATTAGATTTTACGTATCGACAAATATTAAATGCAAAAATCAAATTTTTCATTTGTTTTGAACTTGGTTTTTTTTTGGAAACAACTTTAAAATCTTTATTTCTAAATTTCTTCAAATCTTCTGTTTGAATTAATAATTCTTCGTTTGAAGATATAAATCTTAATATTTCTTTGAAAGAATAATTGGTAGCATCAATTAATCTTAAATTTTGCTTCATTTTCAATAATTTTAGTGCGTCTTTATCAAAGCCATTTGCAATAATGACTTCAAGAAATAATTTATTTAATTCTGATACTAAATTTTTATTAATTTTGAAATTACATGATACTATTCCTCCAAATGCACTAATAGGATCACATGCTAGTGCTAATTTATAACTTTTAAGATGATCACTATTTATCGAAACCCCACATGGATTAGCATGTTTAACTATGACAGTTCCTCTGTTTTTTGGAAGCGATTTTGAAATAGTTAAAGCTGAAAATATGTCATTGTAATTATTATAACTTAGTTGTTTTCCATGAATTTGATTTATTTTCATAGAGCTATTTTTTGAATAAATAGCACTTTTCTGATGTGGATTTTCTCCATAACGTGGAGTTTCAATAAGATTGGTATGGAAAACTCTTTTTTTAGGAAAAATTACATTATTTTTTTTATTAAAATAATCAGAAATAACTGAGTCATAATAGGCAGTTTCAGTAAATGCAATTCTAGATAATTTTTCTCTGAAATCTAATGATGTAGAACCTTTATTTTTTTTTAATTCTTGAATAAGTTCTTCATATTGATCTGATGAGGTAATAACCGTTACATCTTGATAATTTTTAGCCGCTGATCTGACCATTGTTGGACCACCCACGTCAATATTTTCAATTATTTTGTTGTGATTTTTCGTATTTTTTAATGTTTCTTCAAATGGATAAAAATTTACGATGACTAAATCTATATTTTCAAAATTATTATTTTTAAGATCTTTTAAGTGAATTTTACTTTTTCTTTTGTTTAAAATCCCCGCATGAATCTTTGGGTGAAGAGTTTTTACTCTTCCTTCTAAAATTTCAGGTGAATTTGTAAATTCTGAAACATCTAAGCATTTAAATCTTAATTTTTTAATTTCTTTATAGGTACCACCTGAACTAATAATTTTTATTTTATTATTTTTTAAAGAATTTAAGAGTGGTTTTAAATTTTTTTTATCTGATACAGAAATGAGAGCTGTTTTTATTTTTTTCATTATATTTTACTAATTTCCCATTTTATAGTCTGATTTTCATCCTTACATATTCCTGATATACATATGTTTTGATTTTCTTTGTATAAATTTTTAATACCTAAATATAATCCATTATCAATATTTATATCAAAATTATCACAACTAAATTTCCAGCCCTCATCTTCTAATTCTATAAGAATTGATTTATTATCCTGTGTTTTCATTACTTTAGTATTTGGGTTTAGATGAAATCTAATATCAAACTTAATATCTTTTAACTTATCTTTCTTTAATAATTTATCAAAACCAATAAATTTCATTTGTTCTGGGTAAAATTCAATTTCTCTCTCATGAATTGTTTTAAATTTTTTTAGGTAACCATCATGTGAGCCTGATATTTTCCAATAATTATCTTCAAAAATAACGTTTTTCTTGATTATACGAATGCCTTTATCAACAATTAGATTTGATTTATCAAATTTTTTATAGTCACAAGAAGAATGATCTTCAATTGATAATGTACTTTGTAATGCTGTACTTTTTGATAACTTATTTAACTTATTTTGTTTACTAGTAAAGTATCCAGAATTAGTTATTAGTTTCTTTCCATTAGAAATAATTTCAAATGAAAGAGCTCCAGATTGATAAGATTTTGAAAAATTATTGCTAGGACTATCTCCTATATCCATTGTTAATATAATTCGCTTATTTTTAAGAATTGCATAACCTGCGATCTCTTTATTTTCATTTTTAAATGTATATCCAAATCTTTTTAGATATTGATCAAACTCATCATTATTTGAAATATAGTTACCATTAAATAAAATATCTTGATTAATATTTTGCCAAATAAAAGCATAACTTTGGCCAAGATAATATATTGTTTCATCAATGTATTCAGGAATTGTATTTTGAGATTCTTTAAACCACTCTCTAATAATAATAAAATATTTTAAGTAAAGTATAAGCTGTTTTATGTTTCTAGATTTAGGAAAACCATCATTATTAATTGATGATTTTATTATCTTTCTTAAAAGATTTAACCCACTAATAAGATATTTATTATCGTCTTTATATGCTAGCCCTGTTAAAATAATTGCAGCACATCCTACAATTTTATTTTCAAATTCTGATAAATTTTTTATTTCATTCAAGAGATGATTTGCTTGTTTTAGAATACTTTGATTGAATTTTTTTTTATATTCTTCTTCATAATCTTCATAAGTCAATTGATGATTAGATAACCAGGAAATTATTCTTTTAGCGGTGATATCAAAATCCCAACTTTTTTTATTAAATCGATCGTTCTTGTTAATCCAATTATTGATGACTGTTTGAGTTGTTTTTTTTGAAGATCTTAGATCTAAACTAAAAAACCAAAAAAAATTATTTAATTTTTCAAATTCTTCGTAATTTAAGTTATTTTGCCAAATAGTTTCTAAGGCAAAGTCTTCAATTTTATATTTTTTTTTTTGATATTTTACTATTGAAGATAACAAGTAGGGACTTGGTTTATAATCAAAAGTAATATTTTTAGTTTTAGATATTTTTTTTTCGTAAAAGTTAGAGTTTTGATAAAATTGTTTTATACTAAATTTTAAACCAAAATAAAATTGGCTTAAATTCGCTGTAAAATTTTTTATGATCATTAACTTATTTTAATTTTAATAAATTAATATTTTTTTTTATATCTCCATTATTACTTTTAAATATAGTTGTGCCTGAAACAAGTATATTGGCACCAGCTTCTATAACTGTTTTACAATTATCAAAATTTATTCCTCCATCAATTTCAATATCAAAATTCATTTTATTTTGAGATTGAATTTCCTTAAGTTGTTTAACTTTATCCAGAACTTCAGGCATAAATTTTTGACCTCCAAAACCTGGATTTACACTCATTATTAAAACTAAATCTATTTTATTAAGATAGTTGATAATTATATCAATTTTTGACTCAGGATTAAGTGAAACACCAACTTTTTTATTTAAACTTTTAATTTTTAAAATAGACTCTTCTAAATTATCCGTTGCCTCAGGATGAATTGTAATAATATCAGCACCGGCATCTGAATAAGCTTCAATATATTTGTGAACTGGAGATATCATTAGATGAACATCAAATTTAATTGAACAATGTTTTTTTAATGCTTTAATCACTGGTGGTCCAATAGTCAGATTTGGTACAAAATGACCATCCATTACATCCACATGAATCATGTCTGCACCACCTTCTTCAAGCCTCTTAATTTCGTTACCTAATTGACTAAAATCTGCAGACAAGATTGAAGGAGAAATTTGTATTTTTTTCATTGATTGCTAGATTTACTAGTATCAATTTTTAAAATTTAATTGAATTAAATAATTGATAAATTTGCCTTGAAATTTCACTTTCTAGAGGAAAGGATAACATACCCATTACAGAATAACCTAATACCCAGGGCATAAAGTAAAATCTAATCATATAAAAGAACCAAGCAACATATAAAGGAACTAGTGGTGCTATAATGAATGATGGAGTTACGGGCTTGAAAACTTTTATCAATGGGTTTGTATATTTTACAAATATTTTCATAAAAAAGAATTCCGAGTCTTCTTTTTGAAAAATGTTCATTGCAACTCTTCCTATTAAGGTCCACATGATAATTCCAAGTAGATAATCAATAAAATAGACTAAAGGGTGAAAGTTTGCTGACATTAAGAAATTTATATTTGAAAAAGGATTAAATTAAAAGGGGCGAAATTAATCGCCCCTATATATATAATTAAGTTTTATTAGTTCTATTTACCAGTAACGCTTCTACCACTTGGTATACGAACTTCATCAACCATTTTTTGAGTAGCTTTATCTGGTTCTGCAGTCATTAAACTAACAACAACCATAGCAACAAAACTAACTGCTGCTCCAAAGATACCAAATGTTAATTGAGTAATACCAAGGAAACCACTTCCACCAGTTCTTACCCAAACAAGGTACCAAATTGAAGATGCAAGACCTAAAGCCATACCAGCTATAGCACCTTGTCTGTTAGCTCTCTTCCACCATACACCTAGTACAAGTGGGAAGAACAATCCAGACATCGCAAAGTCAAAAGCCCAAATAACTGAACCTAAGATTCCTTGGATCTTCATTGCAGCAATAGTTGCTCCAGCAAAACCAATAACTACAAGTAGTATCCTTGCAACAAGTAGTCTTTTTGCAGTCTCTGCTCTTGGATCAATCATTTTGTAGTAAATATCATGAGAGATCGCATTAGCAATTGCTAGAATCAAACCATCAGCTGTTGACATGGCAGCAGCCATACCTCCAGCAGCAACCAGACCTGAGATCACATAAGGTAATCCAGCAATTTCTGGTGTTGCTAAAACAACCGCTTTACCGCCCATGAAAAACTCATTTAATTCAAGAGTTCCATTGCCGTTAAAGTCGCTAATGAACATCAAGTTTGCTTGGTTCCAGTTTTGATACCAATCTATTGATTGAACTTCAGCAAATGATTTACCAATAATACCTGTCGATAAAGTTGGGTCGATCAACGATAGTTTAGATAGTGTTGCTAACATTGGCGCAGAAGAATACAGAAGGAAGATAAAGAATAATGACCAACCAACTGATTTTCTAGCTGCTTTTACACTTGGAGTAGTGAAATATCTCATCATTACATGTGGTAATGAAGCTGTTCCCATCATCATCGCTAATGCTAACGAAATAAATGCCCAAGGTGTAGCATTAACCGCAGAGTGAGCTTTAGTTATTCCAGCTAACCCTTTAGGTACCGTTGCTAGATCAGCAGCAGAGTTTTTAACAAACCCAAATTGCGCTTCTAATTCACCAATTCTAGCTACTTCATCAGCTAACATAAAGTGAGGGAAGAAACCCGCACCCATTTTGTTACTGATCCAAAAAATTGGAAGTAAGTAAGCTATAATTAGTACGATATATTGTGCAACCTGTGTCCAAGTTACCGCTCTCATACCCCCTAACATTGAACAAAGTAAAATACTTATTAGTCCAACATATACAGCGTATTTAAAGTCGATATCTAGAGCAACAGATGCAATAGTACCTGTAGCGTTAATTTGAGCAGTCACATAAGTGAATGAAGCAACAGTTAAAACTATTACCGCAAGTAGTCTCGCTAAATTACCACCGTATCTTGTACCTATAAAATCTGGAACCGTGTAACATCCAAATTTTCTCAAGTATGGTGCTAATAAAGTTGCAACTAATATGTAACCACCAGTCCAACCAACAAGTAGAGCCATATAACCATAACCTTTAAAGTAAATACCTCCTGCCATTGCAACGAATGAAGCACCAGACATCCAGTCTGCTGCTGTCGCCATACCGTTGAATACAGTTGGTACTTGCCTTCCTGCTACGTAATAAGCATCTGCTTGTGCCGTTCTTGATAGATAACCGATTAATGCATAGATGAATATTGTAAAGGCTACAAAAGCAATACCTATTGCTTTAGCAGTCATACCCATCTGCTCACCAATTGCCATTAAGATTATGAAACCTATAAAACCTCCAGTATAGATTCCGTAAACTTTTGGCAAATTGTCTATAAATTTACCTTTAATCATTAGTCATCTCCTCTTTCGTTAAAGCCAAACTCTTCATCGATTTTTTCTTGTCTATTCGCAAACCAGAAAATTAGGATTACGAAAATTCCAAGAGAACCTTGACAAGTAAACCAGTATGTCCAAGGATAACCGAAAGGTCCAGTGACCTCGTTCATTTCAGCTCCAAAAAGGAAGATGCCAATTGAGAATACAAACCAGATTGCCAGTGTTATGAATAACAGTGACCTGGTTTTTTCCCAGTGTTTTGTCGCATTTGACATTTATACCTCTCTTATTTTAGTTATAACTGACGAAAACATAACCATTATGAAGGTTTTTGAAAGAATAAAAATTGATCATATTAGGTGTTTTTTTAGGTATAAAGGACTCATACGTAGAATTTTATGCAAAAATATAAACTTTCTTGGAGAGATATAAAGTTTAATGATTTTAAAGTTTATTTATTCGCATTGTTTAAAGCTTTTATCCCTAAAAAAAAAATTAAAAATTTAGATGATTTAGAGCACTTCATTCAAACAAAGTCAGCCTGGGTAACGCAGGTTACATTGTATAGTTATTTAAAAACAAGAATGGGAACAAAATATGTTCTTCATTTTGATAACGATGTTTTTATGTCATCAGTTAATCTTGCAAAATGGAATATTTATTCTGTGGCATTGCAAGATTTAACTTTTTTTACTTTTTCATATTTAAAAGTTAGTTCAAATTATCAAAATATTGATCAGGCTAGAGAAATTTTTGCAAAAATTTTAGATGATGAAATTTCTAATAAGATGCCACTTGATATAATTGATGAAGCAAAAAAAAGTTTTAATGAAAGATTTCAGAGTTTGGATTGGGAAGTTTATTATAAAGATCTTCCATTTAATCCAAGTGCATTATCGTTGTATAAGTGGGCTCCAATAGCTGAAGAGCTTAAAAATTTAGATCGAAAAATTGTGTTAAATTCTATGATTTTAAAATGGGATATTATAAAAGGGGAATTTAAGGATTTAATCGAATTTTAAATATTTTTTCTATTATCAACTAAACTATTAACAACGCTTGGATCAGCTAAAGTAGTTGTATCACCTAATTGATCATGTTCATTAGCTGCAATTTTTCTTAAAATTCTTCTCATAATTTTTCCTGATCTAGTCTTTGGAAGGCTTGATGTAAAATGAATTAAGTCTGGTGTAGCTAAGGGTCCAATTTGTTTTCTAACCCAAAGTTTTAAATCTCTCTCAAGATCACCTGTTTCTCTCTCACCCACATTCAAAGTTACATAGCAGTAAAGCCCATTACCTTTTATATCATGTGGATATCCAACAACAGCTGCTTCAGCAACTTTTGGATGAGCAACAAATGCACTTTCTATTTCAGCAGTACCAAGGTTATGTCCAGAAACAATAATTACATCATCCACTCGACCTGTGATCCAATAATAACCATCTTTATCTCTTCTACATCCATCACCAGTAAAGTATTTTCCATCAAACTGTGAAAAATATGTCTCTATAAATCTTTGATGATCTCCGTAGACAGTTCTCATTTGTCCAGGCCAAGATTGAGCAATGCAAAGTCTACCTTCCCCTGGACCTTTTATTTCCAAACCTTTTTTATTAACAAGTACAGGCTTTATACCATAAAATGGTTTAGTAGCCGAGCCAGGCTTTAAATCAATCGCACCAGTTTGAGGGGCAATCATTATTCCACCTGTTTCTGTTTGCCACCACGTATCAACAATTGGGCATATAGAATTTCCAACAGTTTTGTAATACCACATCCAAGCTTCTGGATTAATTGGTTCGCCAACTGTACCTAATAATTTTAATGATTTTCTTGAAGTTTTTTTAACAGGTTTATCTCCTTCACGCATCAAAGCTCTAATCGCTGTTGGAGCAGTATAAAAGGTATTTACTTTATACTTATCGATAATTTGCCACCATCTTGAGGTGCTTGGATAGTTTGGAATACCTTCGAACATTATGGTTGTTGCACCATTTGCTAGAGGCCCATAAATTATATAGCTATGTCCTGTAACCCAACCAATGTCAGCAGTACACCAGTAAATATCTTTTGGTTTATAATTAAAAATGTATTGATGAGTCATTGAAGCATACACCATGTAACCACCTGTTGTATGCAGAACTCCTTTAGGCTTACCTGTTGAACCAGAGGTGTATAATATAAACAAAGGATCTTCAGCATTCATTTCTTCAGGTTCACAATGTTTTGAAACATTATTAATTAAATCATGATACCAAACATCTCTTGTTTTATCCCAATTGATATAATTTCCTGTTCGTTTAACAACAATGCACTTTTTAACATTTGGACAACTCTCTAATGCTTCATCTGTTGTATATTTAAGAGGGATAGTTTTTCCTCCCCTAACACCTTCGTCTGCTGTAATTATGTATTCAGACTCACAATCATTTACTCTTCCAGAAATAGAGTCTGCTGAAAATCCACCAAAAATAATTGAGTGAACGGCACCAATTCGAACACAAGCAAGCATTAAAATAGCAAGTTCGGGGATCATAGTTAAATAAATAGTAACCCTGTCTCCTTTTTTAATTCCTAGTTTTTTTAAGCCATTAGCTGCTTTTGAAACTTTTTCATGAAGTTGTTTGTAAGATATTTTTTGACTATCTTTAGGATCATCCCCAACCCATATTATTGCAGTTTTATCTTTTTTATCTTTTAAATGTCTATCAATACAATTTGTAGAAGCATTTAAAGTTCCATCTTCAAACCATTTAATCTTTACTTCTTTAGCGCTGTATTTGACGTCTTTAATCTTTTTATATGGTTTTATCCAAGTAATTCTTTTTCCTTCTTTTCTCCAAAACTCATCATTATTTTTTATAGATTGAGAATATTTTAGTTGATACTTGCTTTTATTAGCTGAGCTGTTTTTTATCCATTCAGGTTTTGTTTTGATAACAATTTCTGGAGCAGAATTTCCATTCTCTTTTTTTGTTTTAGTTCTCTTTTTAACTTTTTTAGAAACTTTTTTTCTTACCTTAGTTTTTTTTTTAACTTTATTTTTTTTCTTTTTTTTTATAGGCATGAGATAATTTTATTTTTAAATTTTACTCATATTATTTATAATTTTCCAGCTTCTAGAGTCAATCGGCATGACAGACAGTCTACTTTGTTTTATTAGAGCTAAATGGCTTAATTTCTTATTATTTTTGATGTTTTCAAGCGTTATTGGCTTTGGCAAATAGCTTTTAAATTTAACTGTAACGGCAACGAAGCGACCACTTTTATCTGTTTTATCTAAATAAGATTCTTTTATGACCTCAACAATACCAACAATTTCTTTTCCAATGTTTGAATGATAAAAAAAACAAAGATCACCTTTTTTCATATTCTTTAGATTTTTAGCTGCTTGATAATTTCTAACTCCATCCCAAGGTGTTCCTTTAAAACCAGCTTTTTTTTGTTGATCAATAGACCAAACATTAGGTTCAGATTTTAATAACCAGTACTGCATTATAATTGTACTCCTGCTCCTTTAAGAAAAGCAGCATTTTCATCCAAAGGCCATCTTGGTTTTGCTGGATGATCCAAATCGTTAAATTGTTTTAATTTGAATCTCTCTAATCCGACCATTGCAATCATTGCAGCATTATCACCACATAGTTCTATCGGTGGAAACATACTTTTATAATTTTCTTCATTACATAAATCTTTTAACATTGATCTAATATTTTTATTAGCAGCTACACCACCTGCAACTACAAATATTTTTTCTTTTGGTTTATTTTGTTTTTCAAATTCTCTAAATGCAATTTTTGTTTTTTTGTATAATATTTCCTCAACTGTTTTTTGAAAAGAAGCCGCAAGATCAAATTTTTCTTGTTCTGTCTTAATATTTTTAGCTATTCTTAAAATTGCAGTTTTAAGTCCTGCAAAGGATAAGTTGCATCCACCTTTATTAAAAATTGGTTTTGGCAAATCATATTTGTTTGGATCACCTTTTTTTGCTAAAACTTCAATTTGAGGTCCACCTGGAAACTCAATTCCTAAAAGTTTTGCCGTTTTATCAAAAGCTTCACCTAAAGCATCATCAATAGTTGTGCCTAATCTTTTATATTTTCCAAGACTTTGAACATTTAAAAATTGTGAATGACCACCAGAAATTAGTAAAAGTAGGTAAGGATAGTTTAATTTTGAATTAAGTTTTGGACTCAATGCATGACCTTCTAAATGATTAACTGCGATGAAAGGTTTATTTAGTGCACTAGCAAAAGCCTTTCCAAAACTTAAACCCACAGATAAACAAACTATTAAACCTGGACCAGCTGTTGAAGCAACAGCATCAATTTCTTCTATCTTTCTTCCACTATCATCAATTGCTTTTTGAACTATCCAATCTATTTTTTCCATGTGTGATCGTGCTGCTAGCTCTGGAACTACCCCTCCAAATTCCTTATGCACATCAACTTGGCTTGAAATAATATTGGATAAAACGACAGGGATTCCTTGTTCATTTTCAGTTATTAAGGATGCAGCTGTTTCATCACAACTAGACTCTATTCCAAGAATTAAAGGTTTTTTACTCATTCAAATAGTTTTTATTAATTGTACAATCCCAATACAAGTAAGAAATAAATTATTTATGAATAAGAAAATAACTATTGGATCTAGAGGAAGTAAATTGGCTTTAATATATGCTCAAATTGCTAAAGATAAAATTATTCAAAATACAAATTTAAATGATGAGGATATTTTAATTAAAAAAATTATCACAAAAGGTGATCAGGTTCAGGACGTAAGATTATCTGAAGTAGGAGGAAAAGGT
Organism: uncultured Pelagibacteraceae bacterium; assembly: GCA_902513955.1. Lineage (GTDB taxonomy): Bacteria > Pseudomonadota > Alphaproteobacteria > Pelagibacterales > Pelagibacteraceae > Pelagibacter. Next base: position 7,247 of record CABXOW010000007.1, on the reverse strand, counting down.
TTATTTTCAACAAATATAGAAAAAGAACTTCAAGATAAAAAAATTGATATAGCAGTCCATGCTCTAAAAGATTTGCCAGCTATAGAGACAGAAGGATTATTGGTAGATATTTTTTTAGAGAGAAATGACCCAAGAGAAATTTTAATAACAACTGATAAAAAAAAACTTAAGGAATTAAAACCGAATGCAATAATTGGAACCTCTTCATATCGAAGAGAATTTCAAATTAAAAATATTAGACCAGATGTTAATTGCAAACTTATTCGGGGAAATGTTGATACAAGAATTAAAAAACTAAAAGAAGGTTTATATGATGCTATAATTTTGTCTTATGCTGGAATGAAATCTTTAAAAATAGATGATCAGATTTCTGAAATTTTTTCGGTAGAAGATATAATTCCAAGTGCTGGACAAGGAATTATTGCACTTCAATGCCGTCAAGATGACAGTAAGACAATTTCTTTATTAGAAAAAATAAATCATAAAAAAACTTATCAACAAGCTTATGCAGAGAGAAATATTTTAAAAGTTTTAGAAGGAGATTGTGAAACTGCTGTTGGTGCTCATGCCAATATAGAAGGAGACAAAATTACTTTAGAGGCTGAGCTTTTTTCTTTGGATGGTATTCAAAGGTTTTATGAAAAAAAATCTTCTAAAATTGAAAATGCAAAAAAACTTGGTAAAGAAGTAGGTCAAATATTAAAAACAAAATCAAAAAATTCTTACAAAAAATAATATGCATATTTTATTAACTAGACCATTAGAAGATTGTTCAGAAATGATTTTAAAGTTTAAATCTTTGGGACACCAAGTTTCACATCTTCCATTGTTAAGTATAGATAAAGTAAGCTATGAAGAGATTAATTTTTTAGATTATAAAGCAATTATTTTTACCAGTGCTAATGCTGTTAAATTTTTAGATTTAAAACAAATTGATAAAAAACCTCTATGTTTTTGTGTGGGTAATGCTACTGAAAAAAAAGCTAGAAGTGTCGGTTTTCAAAATGTAATTGCTGCTGAAGGAAAAGTTACAAATTTAAAAGAGTTAATTTTACAAAATTTTGATCGAAAAGATGGAAAATTAATTTATGTAAGTGGCGAAACAATCTCCATTGATCTTGATCAGCAGTTATTAAAAGAAGGATATAATATTAAAAGAATTGTAAATTATCGAACTAATCATAATGAAATATTTGATGAAAATTTTGTTGAAGAATTGAAATCAAATATGCCTGATATGGTCTATGTTTACTCTCAAAATAGTGCATCAAGTTTTTTGAAATTTATTAAGATTTATCAATTGGAAAGCTTATGGATGAATACTAATTTAATGTGTATTGGTGAAAAAACCTCGTCAATATTGAATGAAATCAAATGGAAAAAGATATTTCTTTTTAACCCTGGCGAAGAGGAGTTTTTGTTATATAAAATTTAGCCATGGAAATAATAAATAATTTTTCTGAAATATTTTTATCAGTTTGGAATAAAGGAATTCTTGGAGTTGATATTTTTCAAATTCTAATAGGAATTGGAATATTTTTAATTTTTTTAATTTTTAGAGGTCTAATTAGTAAACTTATTATTAAAAAACTTGAAATAATATCAAAAAGAACAACTAACAAATTAGATGATACTTTTGTTCATGCTTTAGAAGGACCAGCAAGATTTTTACCAATTGTTTTGGGTTTTTTTATTGCAAGTTATTATATGACATTTTCAAGTGAAGGCAGAGAAGTGGCAGATACAATTAACAGAACATTAATTACCATTTTAATCTTCTGGGTTATTCATCAAATTATTGAACCAATTTCTTATATTTTGAGTGGATTGGATAAACTTTTAACTAGAGAGCTGATTGGTTGGATTATTAAATCACTTAAAATTTTAATATTTATTTTAGGTTTAGCGGCAGTACTAGAACTATGGGGAATTAAAATTGGTCCAATTATTGCAGGACTGGGATTATTTGGAGTTGCTGTTGCTTTAGGTGCACAAGACTTATTTAAGAATTTGATTTCTGGTATTTTGGTTCTTGTTGAAAAAAGATTTAAAATAGATGATTGGATTTTAGTTGATGGAATTATCGAGGGTATAGTTGAAAAAATTGGTTTTAGATCTACTACTATAAGAAAATTTGATAAGTCACTTGCAATTATTCCTAATTTTCAATTTGCTGAAAATGCAGTCGTGAATGTAAGTGAAACTTCTAATTGGTTAATTAGTTGGATTATAACACTCCAATATGACACTACAGTTGATCAATTAAAGATAATTAGAAATGAAATTGAAAATCATATTAATTCAAGTGATGACTACAATACTGAGATAGGTGTAGCTGTAAGAGTTGATAAATTTTCTGATAGTTCAATAGATATGTATGTACGTTGTTTTACTAAAACAAATAGTTGGAACGATTGGCTTACTGTTAAAGAAAAATTAGCAATTGAAATAAAACAGATTGTAGAAAAAAATGATGCATCTTTTGCTTTTCCAAGTCAGTCGATTTATGTTGAAAAAAAATGATAGCAATTTTTTATTTAGCTTTACAAATTCTGAAGCTTTATTCTTATGTTGTTATAGCTAATGTTATAATAAGTTGGCTGATTGCTTTTAATATATTAAATACCCAAAATAGATTTGTTTATTCCTTTTTAGAGTTAAGTTATCGACTAACGGACCCAATATTGAATAAAATTAGACGTTTTTTACCCAATTTAGGTTCACTTGATATATCACCAATAATTCTTCTGCTATTGATTTGGTTTATTGAAATGTGTATGAAGCTGTACATTGCACCAATGATTTTTTAAGAAAGTATTATGATTTTAATAGACGGTAAAAAAGCAGCAGCAGAACTTAGAGAAGAATTAAAACAAGAGGTTGCTGAATTAAAGTCAAAATATAACAAAGTACCTGGTCTTACGGTAATTTTAATTGGGGATATGACTCCAAGTCAAATTTATGTTCGAAACAAAGAAAAATCAGCTAATGAAGTTGGTTTAAAATCCGAAGTTATTAAATATCCAGATACGGTAGAAGAAAAAACTGTTTTAGAAAAAATAGAAGAATTAAATAGAGATGAAACTGTGTCAGGAATTTTAGTTCAACTACCACTTCCAAAACATATTGATAAACAAAAAGTTATAGAAACCATTACACCTTTAAAAGATGTGGATGGTTTTCATCCAATGAACGTTGGTAATTTATCTTCCGGTTATGAAAGCTCAGTTCCATGTACTCCGCTTGGATGTTATCTATTAATTAAAAAAATTGAACCAAACTTAAGTGGTAAGAAAGCAGTTGTGGTTGGTAGATCTAATTTAAATGGTAAACCAATGACACAACTTCTTTTAAAAGAAAATTGTACAGTAACAATTACGCATTCAAAAACAAAAGATTTAAAAGCTGAATGTTTAGAAGCAGATATAATTATAGCTGCTGTCGGTATACCCGAGCTTGTTAAAGGAGATTGGGTTAAAAAAGATACAATAGTTATTGATGTTGGTATTAATAAAACTGACAAAGGTATTGTTGGTGATGTTGATTTTGATGAGGTTTCAAAAAATGCAAAAGCTTTAACACCAGTTCCTGGTGGTGTTGGACCCATGACAATTGCATGTTTACTGAAAAATACTATAGAGTGTTTTAAAAGATCTCAAAATTAATCTTTTCAATAAACAATTCCTATTGATAATGTAAGAAATGGAAAAAATAATTTTTTTTGGTTTAGTAATCCCGATTATGGCTTTTGTTTTGTATTTAGGTGTTACTGCAATTATGAAAGGATTTAGCGCAAAAGAGGCTAACAGATCTCAAAATAAAGAAGAAAGTGAAAATATTAATTTATCTACCGAAAATAATAAATTAAGTGATGAACTTAATAAGCTAAATGAACTACATCAAAGTGGTGCTTTGACCGAAGAAGAATTTGAAAAAGCAAAAAATAAACTGCTAAATGATTAAAATTTTCAATCATGTTTAAAGGGTTTGAAAAAAAATTTATCAAAGTAAATAAAGGAAAAGTTTTTTGTAGATTTAAAGGTAATGGTCCGCCATTACTTTTGCTTCATGGTTATCCCCAAACCCATATGATGTGGAACAAAACTGCTCCAGAATTAAGCAAATATTTTACTGTAGTAGTTGTTGACCTGAGAGGATACGGAGATAGTTTGGTTTTGTCAGGTGGAAGAAATCATATTAATTATTCAAAAAGAGAAATGGCTAAAGATATGATTCAATTAATGAATAAATTAAATTTTAAAAAGTTTTTTATTGCAGGTCATGATCGAGGTGGGAGAGTTGCTCATAGAATGGCAAGAGATTTTAGAAAAAAAATTTTGGCTTTAAGTGTTTTAGATATTTGTCCAACACTAGATATGTATGAAACTACTAATAGAGATTTTGCAAAAGCTTACTTTCATTGGTTTTTTTTAATTCAACCTGCTTGGTTGCCAGAAAGAATGATATTGAGTAACCCAAGAAAATGGATGAAAAGTTGCTTAGATAAATGGTCAGGAAATCATAAATTTGGCAAAGTTGAGGAAGCTTATCTTAAATCATTTAAACAAAAGAAAAGAATTCATGCTTCGTGTGAAGATTATAGAGCTTCAGCCACAATAGATTTAGAGCATGATAAAAAAGATAGAAAAAAAAAACTTAATATTCCAATTCAGGTATTGTGGGGAAAAAAGGGAGTAATAGGTAAACAGTTTAACTCAATTAAAGTTTGGCAAAAATATTCAAATAAAAAAATTATTGGAAAGGCTATTGATTCCGGTCATTTTATTCCTGAACAGAATCCTAAAGAAGTGATAAAACAATTAAAAAATTTTTTTTTAAATTATTAAGATAATAATGAATATTATTGTATTACAGCATATTAAAATTGAAGATCCTGGTTACATTAAAGATTTAATGTTAGCTGATGGAGTTAAATTAACTACCATAGAGCTGGATGAAGGTGAAAAAATTCCAAATGATTTAAGTAAATTTGATGGGATGTTTTGTATGGGAGGTCCTATGGATACTTTTATGGAGCAAGAATATTCTTGGTTAATAGAAGAAAAAAAAGCAATTAAAGAATTTGTTGTTAATTTAAAAAAACCCTATCTAGGTTTTTGTTTAGGCTGTCAGTTATTAGGTGAAGTTATAGGTGGCAAGGTAGTTAAATCAAATCCATCAGAAATTGGTATAATGGATATTAATTTTTCTAAAGAAAAAAATGAGGATAATTTATTTTCAAAATTTCCAAACCAGATTAAAAGTTTGCAGTGGCATTCTTATGAGGTACAAGGAATAGAAAATAGCAAAGATGTAACTCTATTAGCCTCATCCCCTATAACTAAATACCAAATTTTTAAATATCAAAACCATGCTTATGGAATCCAATTTCATATTGAGATTAAAGATACAACAGTCAATGAGTGGGGATGTGTTCCAGAATACAAAAAAGCTCTTGAAGATCAACTAGGAGATGGAGCATTAGAAAAATTTAATAATGCTGCTAAAGATAATATTTCAGATATGAATAATTATTCTAAGACACTTTATGAAAATTTTAAAAAACTTTTAAACAAATAACTAGCTTTAATCAAAGATTATGAATAACAAATTTTTTGAATGGGCGGGGGTAATTGCAGCAATTCTATATTCGTTGTTTGTTGCACTAAATATTGGAATAGAATTTTTTGGTTTCTGTTTATTACTTTTATCAGCAATTTTAATAGGAATTTGGGCCTACAGAGGAGATCATAAGGGAATACTATTATTGCAATTTTTTTATGCAACGGCTGGAATTATAGGAATGATTAGATGGTTTTAATTAAGATCTTAATTTTTTTTTGTGAAAATTAATAAATTTTTCAACATTTGATTTATTAAATGTTTTATTTTCTTCAAATGAAACTTTTTTCATTGAGTAGGCAGAACTTTTGGTTTGTCTAGACTCTATAATTACGTTTCCTTTATAAAGTTTAAGTTTGACTGATCCATTAACTTTATTCTTTTTCATATCTACAATTTTTTGAAGTTTAAATCTTTCTTTTGAATACCAGTAACCATTATAAATTAACTCAGCATATCTAGGCATTATCTGATCTTTTTTATGCATAGTTTTTTTATCAAGCGTTACAGATTCAATTGCTCTATGTGCTTGAATTAATAATGTTCCTCCCGGTGTTTCGTATACTCCTCTCGATTTAATTCCGATAAATCTGTTCTCAACTAAATCAACTCTTCCAATTCCGTTTTTACCAGCAAGCTGATTAAGTCTTTCTAATAATTTTGATGGAGATAGTTTTTTTCCAAATTAGATCTACCAACCACAACTCCTTTCTTAAAATTGATAGTTACAAAGCTTGGTTTGTTTGGTGCTTTTTCAGGAGAAGTAGTTCTTTGGAATATAAATTCAGGTGCAGAGTTTTTTGGGTTTTCTAAAACTTTTCCCTCTGTTGATGTGTGAAATAAATTATCATCAACTGAAAAAGGTGGTGCTCCTTTTTTATCTTTTGGAATAGCAATTCCATGTTTTTTTGCATAATTAATAAGATCTGTTCTTGATTTTAATTTCCAAATTCTCCAAGGCGCAATTATTTTTATTTTTGGTCCAAAATAGTGGTAGCCCAATTCAAATCTAACTTGGTCATTTCCTTTTCCTGTTGCACCGTGTGAAACTGCATATGCTTTATATTTTTTTGCAACTCTAATTTGATCTTTTGCAATAAGTGGTCTTGCTATTGATGTTCCTAACAAATAAACACCTTCATAGATTGCATGACCTCTAATCATTGGATAAACAAAATCTTTAACAAAATTGTCTTTTAAATCTTTGATAATAATATTTTTAACACCAAATTTTTTTGCATTGGTTATGATTTTTTTTCTATCAATTTCTTGACCAATATTTGCGGTATAACAAATTACTTCTGCATCGTAATTTTCTTGAAGCCATTTTAAAATTATAGAAGTATCAAGCCCTCCAGAGTAGGCGAGAACAATTTTCTTTTTTGATTTCATTAAATTAACTACAAGCTTTATTTGCAGCATTGTAAGCTTTTGTAAAGCCTAACAAAGAATAATGGTCGATTGTTTGTGATCCTTTTTGATTATAACCAGTTATCATAATTCTAGATCCTTTTTTCATTCTCTTTATCATTCTAAATTCAATTTTGGTATCAGCGATCCATGCAAAACCCTGTTCCTTGATATCAAATTTAAATTTATTTTTTCCTGAAGTTGCAGTTACAGAG